>SLTJ01000022.1 GCA_004347685.1 Clostridia bacterium | reverse complement strand
CTGATGATATCTGATCTCTAACTTTTACGTTGGTGGGCTGAGTAGTTACGAGACGGATATATAAGCTTTATCAGGGATCATCTGGACCGCATCTTGTGGGGATCCGACTGGCTGCTCCCTTCGACCGCCGAAACTCTGTGGCAAAGTATACAAACGCTTTCCGCCATGGGGTTGACAGAAAACGAAATCACGGCTATTACCTGGGATAATCCCCAAAAATACCTTGGCGGGACAGATCTAAACTATACCGGTGAAATAGGGGCTTAGTTATTATCGCGGACGATGAGCATGAAAGCTCTCTCCCGCCAGGTTTGGTCAGTGGCATAATGCCCAGGGGAGGGGATTTACTTGCTGTCGGAAGTACGGGAAGAGATGGTCGCCGTGATTGCCGATGTCCTTTCTGACGGTAGGGCTAGGACCCTGGAACAAGTCCTGGCCGAACTGCGGGCTGAATACCCTGAAAGCGTGGAAACGGCCAGTTGTGAATACGCCTCTGCCTATGGTTACTCCGGATGCGGCCAGCTCATGGCCCCGGTGAATGCCGTGGCCGATGCTCTGGCCTGTCTGGAGGGAAGGGGGGAGGCGGTGAGTTTTTTCCGTGACGGCCTTAAGCTATGGCAAAACGCAAGTTAACATAAGTGGTGTCTCTATCAGGCTGAGTAGTTAACATAAAACTGTACCCGAAAAGCAGGTCATAAAATTGCCAGGGGAGATGACCTGCCCCTGGCTTACTACCGCACCCATGATTGTAAGAAGCAACCGGTTTGGAGCCCCTGCAGCCCGTGACTGATTCTGCAACGCCCTCATTAACATATACTGGTCCCCGGTAAATTGCCGCCGGGTTACTACCTGACCAGCCGCAAATCCTCGCTGGCTAATTTCTCAAATACGCCCTCCAGGTTTTCACCCTGCAGGCGGACAACCACATGGGCGATACCTTCTGCCGGGTGAAATACCACCAGGCTCCAGATATTTATCCCGTATTCCGCTATTACCCCGGTAATCCTGCTGAGTTCACCCGGCCGGTCATCACATTCGATGACTACCCTGGTGGTGGCCGTATTGCTGCCCATGGCGTCTAGTATGGCATCAAAGAGGTCGGTTTCGGTAATGATGCCTACCAGCTTGCCCGTGGAGTTCAGGACAGGGAGGGAGCCTATCTTGTTCTGCCGCATCAGCAGGGCTGCCTCCTCGACCGGCGCTTCTTCCTGCACTGAGATAACCCTGGCGGTCATGGCGTCCTTAACCGCAAGCTTGGCAATGAGATAGTTCAATTCCCAGATACTGAGGGAAGTGGCGGGAGAGGCCGAAACCTTGAAGATGTCTGTTTGGGTCACGACGCCTACTAACTGTCCTTCTGAGACGACAGGGAGATGACGGATACCGTATTCCTTCATTAAAGTTCCGGCGTAGTTAATGCTGTCGTCTGGCTGCACGGTTATGGGGTTGGCCGACATGTGATTGCGGACAAACAACCTTATCCCTCCCAATAAATATTCCCTTCTCGGAGCCTGAGTTGGGGTCGCACATCCTTGTTGGTTTGAGTGTCTGCCAAGACTAAAGGCCACCAGTGGCCAGGTTGTATTATTTCGACCGAGCCGGGGAAAAATCCTGCTATCCGAACAAAATACTTATTTGAGTTCTACAAAAAGCTTACCTGGGGAATGGGGGGCAAGCGAGTGAGAAGTGGGGAGGGTTACGCCGGAGGGTGCGGGCCTGGCCAAATTATTTTTTACCCATAATAGATATTATGTTAACCAAGGCCTCTAACCAAAGCCTACCTCCGCCTTCCGCAGAAAATCCTCAGTACAAGTTATCTTTTTCCGGGTATAACCCCCCTTAAAACCGCCCATGTTATAAACAAAACCCCTTAAGGAAACCAAGATACGAGGTGGCTGATTTGAAACTCGATGGCAAGGTAGCGATAATAACCGGCGCGGCTTCGGGAATGGGCCAGGCCATGGCCCTCTTGTTTGCCCGGGAGGGGGCCACTGTGGTGGTGGCCGACGTCAACGAGGTTGGCGGGCAGGAGACGGTGCGCCGGATCCAGGAGGAGGCCAGAGAGACCTCAGGCCAGATGGAGCGGGCGGCCGGGGCTGAGGCCAGGCCCACCTACGGGGCCACCGACGGCCGGGCCGAGTTTGTCAAGGTAGACGTATCCCAGGCCGACCAAGTAAAAAGACTTGTGGACAGCACCGTCAACAATTATGGCAAGCTAAATATCATGGTCAATAATGCCGGCGTGGCCTTATTGGGAAAAGATGGCAAGATTGCCGATGTCGCTGAAGATACCTGGGACCGGGTTATAGCTATCAACCTAAAGGGCGTTTATCTAGGCATGAAATACGCTATTCCCCCCATGCTGAAGCAAGGTGGTGGGGTGATAATCAACACCGCCTCCATTGCCGGTCTGGTTGGTTTCCCCAGCCTGGCAGCCTACTGCGCCTCCAAGGGAGGCATCGTCCAGTTAACCAAGGCTACGGCCCTGGATTATGGCCGGGATAACCTGCGGGTTAACGCTATCTGCCCCGGCGTCATCCGTACCGCCATGACCGAGACCATGCTGGCCGACCGGGAGACCAAGGAGGGAATGGAGAGGACCACTCCCCTGCCCCGGCTGGGCGAGCCGGAGGATATTGCCCGGGCGGCCCTGTACCTGGCTTCGGATGAGGCTTCCTTTGTCACTGGGACCACCCTGGTGGTGGACGGCGGCTGGACAGCGCAGTAGAACCGGCCGAAAAACGCAAACCCCTCACGGCGCCAGCGCGCCACCAGCAGGTGGAGAAAGCCTTCTGTCCGGCGGCAGGGCCGGCGCCTTGCTCCGGGCGGGCGTTCGGACCGGACCACGGGCTCGGCTTCGGGGCTCGGCCGGACTACGCGGCCAATTCGGCGTCCATGCGCAAGGCTGCCGCCCGCAAGGCTGGCTGCCTCCGGGTCCGGCCCACCCTGGCCGCGCCTGGTCCGGTTACCCTCCGCCCTTAATGTCGCTGCGGCTGCAAACCCTGCCGCCCCGGGGTTTTGCAACAAGCCTCCCGGGTCCGGTGGCAGTTTCTTGAGTTCGTTTATGATCTGCTGTCGCCGGCGGCAATCTCAGCCTTGGCTCTGGGGACAGTAAAGGGCGGGGCCTCGACTCTCGGCTTGGCCTGGCCGGATGGTGGCGGAACCACCGCCGCCAGTTTCCTCCCCTTCCCCAAGCCTACAGCCCGAAGCACAACCTGTCTTTTCAGCAACTGTATCCCCAGGGCTGGATCTACTCCCTTGGGGCAAGCCTCTGAGCAGGCCCCAGCCAGGTGGCAACGCCAGACGCCGTGGGCGTGATCTATTTCCTTTACTCGCTCTGCCAGGCCGTCATCGCGGCTGTCAGCACAGTACCGGTAAGCCTGCCCTAAAGCCTGCGGCCCAAGAAAGTTCCGGTCAGTAGCGGCCGTAGGGCAGGCGGCCAGGCAAAGCCCGCACTTCATGCAATAGGAGAACTGCAGATAGCTCTCCAGTTCGGCCGGGGACTGGAGGAATTCCCGCGTGGGGTTATCTATTTCCCCCGCCTCCCGGCGAATAATATACGGCTTGATGGCTTTATGTTTGGCAAACAGTGGCGTAAAATCACATACCAGGTCCTTAATGACGCTGTAGTTGGGCAAGGGCCTGATCTCGAGCACGGTACTCTCCAGCTCGGTAATCTGGGTGTGGCAGGCCAGGTGCGGCTTTCCGTTGATAAACATACCGCACGAACCACAAACAGCCATCCGGCACGAAGCCCGGAAAGCCAGGCTGCCATCCAATTTCTCCTTAATATAGTAAAGCCCGTCAAGGACCGTCAATCCCTGGGTATATGGGACATGGTATTCCTTGAGATAAGGCCCCTGGTCCCTTTCCGGGTCAAACCGCTGTACTTTGAAAGTGATAATCTGTTCCTCGGTGAACAAATACCTTCCCCCCTATCCCGCGTAAGCCTGCCAGGTAACATAAGTACCAAAAGAAAAAGCGGCAATCCCTACTATTACCAAGAGCACCGTAACTACTGTACTGGCCGTCCGAGACAGAGTTAATTCCAGGATGATCGTCCGTAATCCGTAAAGGCCGTGGTAAAGGGCCAGGGCCAGGAAGATTATATAAAACCATGTCCACGGAGATGAAGCTGCCCTCTCCATTACCGAGGCGTAGGCCACGGCCCCCCCTGCTCCCAAACCGAGAAAGCCAAGAATCGTTTCCAAATGTATTACGATCATGTGTAAACCAAGCAACACGATCAAAACCAGCCCGGTGACGAGCTGTAGCAACCAGAAATGAGCTTCCCGCATACCACCATCCCCTCCTACACCAAAAAATCATACAAGCTGACCACCAGGAATACGATAATCAGTACGCCAATGGCCCACATAAAAGGCCGCTGCCGCTGTAAGGATGTTTCATAAGGATAAACCGGGCGACGGGGCTTTCCCAAAGCAAAACCAAGCTCTTCGATTACCAGGCGCAGACCATTAAGGGCATGAAAGATGAAGGCGGCCATCACTACATACTCCAGCACCGCAAAGACTGGCTGGTCAAAAAGGCCCATGACCCCCTCCCAGGTGACCTCGCCCCGTAGGCGGAAGCTGGTCTCGTACAGGTGGATGAGCAGATAGATAATAAGACCAAACCCGGTAAGTCGCTGCAGGAAGTACAGATATCGTTCCAGCCCGTACCTCCCGGCCCTCACCCAACCCTTTATCCCCAAGTAGTTTTCTCTTTTCCGGCCTTCGGCCACCCTGTTCACCTCCTAGTATTTTCTTTCCACCGGCTGCCACATGGTAATGGCCACCGGAATATATTCCAGTCTTGGTCCCTGGGGCGTGTAGTAGGCCAGGGTATGTTTCAACCAGTTACTATCATCTCGTTCTGGGAAGTCACGCCGGGCATGGCCACCGCGGGACTCTTCCCGGGTTAGGGCCCCCGCCACAATGGTCTGCGCCAGATCTAGCATGTTCTCCAACTCAATGGCGGAAATGAGGTCAGTATTGTAAATGCGGCTCTGGTCTGTAAGGCCGGCCTCCTGCAGGCGCTGCCCGAGCTCCCGGATTTCTTCTTGCGCCTCCTGCAATTCGCGGGCGGTGCGGAAAACACCTGCCTTGTTGTCCATGAGATCGCGCAACTCCTGGCGGATAGTATAGAGGTTTTCCTTCCCCTTCCGCCGGAAAAATCCCGCGAAAACCCGCTGTTCCTCCTCCCTCACCCGGTCAGCGGGAAGGGCGGGAAGGTGTCTTTCATGTTGCAAATAACGCACTACTTCCCCACCGGTAATGCCCCCCCACACCAGACATTCGGCTGTGGAATTGGCACCCAGGCGGTTGGCCCCGTGGAGGGAAATACAGGCCGCTTCGCCCGCAGCCCAGATACCCTCTGCTGGCGTTTTGCCGTCTATGTTTACATGGATGCCGCCCATGGAGTAGTGGGCCGCCGGCCGCACCGGGATGGGGGCGGTAATGGGATCAATATCATTGAACTTGATGGCCACCTCGCGAATAAGAGGCAGGCGTTCGTTGATCCTGTCGGCCCCCAGGTGACGCAGGTCTAGGTTGACATAATCCAGCCCCCTGGGCCCGGCAAACCCCCTCCCCTGCTCGATCTCGATCATCTCCGAGCGGGCGACGATATCCCGCGGCGCCAGCTCTATCTTACTAGCGGCATATTCCTTCATGAACCGCTCCCCGCGGTTATTTGTCAGGTAACCACCCTCCCCCCTGGCCGCCTCCGTGATCAGGATGCCTGACGGCACCAACCCTGTAGGGTGAAACTGAACGAATTCCATGTCCTTCAAAGGCAGGCCGGCCCGGTAGGCCATAGCCATCCCATCGCCGGTGACGGTATACGAATAGGTAGTAAAACCATAGATGCGGCAGGCGCCTCCGGTAGCAATGATCAGGGCTTTCCCCCGGATGACGCCAAACTCACCGGTGGCCAGGTTCCAAAAGGTCAGGCCGCAAAACCGGTTGTTTTCAATGAGGATAGAGGTGACGTAGTATTCGTCGTAGCGGACAACGCCACCGTATTTTTGCAGGGTGTCATACAGGGCCTGCATCTCGAAAAAACCCGTCTTGTCGGCCGCATATACGGCCCGGTCAAAGCTGTGGCCGCCGAAGGGCCGTTGGTCTATCCGGCCGTCCGGCTTGCGGGACCAGGGAATGCCCCAGTGCTCCAACTGCAATATCTCCCCGGGCATGGCCGCCGCAAACCGTTCCACCACATCCTGGTCGGCCAGGAAATCGCTCCCCTTAACCGTATCCCAGGCATGGAGTTCGAGGCTGTCTCCTTCCTCCGGCCGGAGCGCCGCCGCCGTCCCGCCCTCGGCACATACGGAGTGGGAGCGCATGAGCTGGGTTTTAGAAATGATAGCTATATCCAGCTTTCCCTTGGTTTGCCTGGCAGCTTCCAGCGCCGCCCGCAACCCGGCCAGCCCGGACCCCAGGATTAGAAGATCATGGCTGAGCTCCTGCATCTACTTCCCCCCATCGGCAAGAATTACTTTTGTCTGCCATACGCCTACCGGACATCGAAATAAGCAAAAACCATGCCAGCAATCCAAACCGCAGATGTGAAAAATAAGACATAATTTCCTTCCTCCAGGCCTCTTACCCGCCCACCTGTACGGCAGCCGGGCAAGGAGGCGGCCCGGCCATAATAACACAATCGTAAAAATACTTTCTAGAAATTACATCACCGCCCCCCAAGAGGACGGCCGGCAACTGTCTATCCGAGGCTGCCGGCAAGAGCCCTTTTGGGGCCTGCCCTGAAAATGAGAGGTGAGAGGTGGGAAGTGGGAGGTGGGACACTTGTAGGAACCTGGCACTCAACCCGTTGTTCGTTCGCCGAAATGCCCCCTCGGGGTACCGCCTTGAGGATGATAAGGTATGGTGAGGCTACTAGTTGAGTGCCAGGTTCCTGATCTTAACTCCCGTCTCTGCCACCGCTCCTTTTTCACCCTCTGTGGTGCCACCAATGGTGGCATGGGCGGCTGCCCTGGGTTTATAGGGGCACCTGCAGGCCATGGATAAAAGCATAAGTCTGTTGCCAGGCTTGATTCTCCCGGGAGATTTCCCCCAGAAGCTTTTGCGCCCCGGCGGCATCTCCAGTTTTCTCCAGCAGGGCCGCCAGCCACAGGCTCGCTTCCTGCCCCACGCCCTTATCTACAGCCGCTGTTTCCAGGGATTTCCGGGCCAGATCCCACTTACCGAGGAGAAAATAGGCCATCCCGGCATTGAGCATGACCCCGGGTGAAGGGGCCAGAAAGGGCCGGCCGCTCTGCTGCCACAGTTGCCTGGCTTCAGGCTCTACCTTGGCTAACCGTTCCTCCATCTCCGCCGGAATCCCAGCCGCCTTTTCGGCGTATTGCCGGGCCTGTTCCCTGTCCCCCTGACGCAGAAAGTTAACAGCGGCCAGGGCTGAAACGCGGCCTACGTTCTCATAGCCCGACACCGACCAGATAGCCGCATCCCTGGCCTTGTCCATGGCTGCCACCGCCTCTGGCCAGTGGCCAGCAGCCCATTCAATCTCGCCCAAGCGGGTCAGCACCCGGGGGTTATAAGGCTCCCTCTCAGCCGCAGCCCGAGCCAGGCGCACGGCTTCCCGGGGATCCTTCTCCACCAAGAGACCGGCCCGGTCAACCAGGTAACTGCCGGTAAAGGGGTCAAAGGTGCTGGCCCGGCGGAAGTACTCCCCGGCCTCAGCCGCCCGGCCCCCGGTAGCGGCAGCCACAGCCTGGCGCGCGTAATAATTTCCGAGAAGCAGACTGGCGGCAAATAAAGCTATTGCCCCCGCCGCCACAAAAGGCACCAGCCACAACCAGTTCCATTCTAGCCGCAGGCGCCTGTTGCCGGGGCTTTTCTGCGACTTCTCGGCCACCAGGCCCCGAGTTAGCCCCCAGATAGACCAGAGAAGCAAGGAAATGGCCCCCAGGGAAAGGTCAAAGTCTATGAAGGCATGCATGCCCAGACTGATACCGGCAACCCCCAGGGTTGCCGGGAGGGCCCGGGCTGCGCCCTGGCTACGGCGGTAAGCTTGCGCCGCGGTGACCAGGAAAAGAACCCACAGGCCAACCCAGATGGCCATGCCGGCGGTCCCTATTTCGCTCCAAATCTGAGCAAAATGATTGTGAACCTGGGTAGAGCTATAATCGTAGGCCTGGAAGCTGCGGTAGGTGGCCTCCCAGGCGCCGCCGCCCGCCCCAAGCACTGGGTGAGCGGCCACTATCTTCATGGCCTCCTGGGTCCAGTAAAGGCGCTCGGCGCTACCTGATGTTTCCAGGTTGATATCCTGGAGGCGTTGCAGCATAGTAGGTGGCAATATCCTGGCCAGAATCCCTTCTTGGTCTGTACTTGCCGGGACCGCCTGGAAACGAGCCGCACCGAAAATGGCGACCACGGCCAGGACGGCGATCACCGCGCCGGAGCCGATGATGGCTCTGGTCCGGTGCGGGATCCCAGCCGTAAGACGCGCCAGGAGATGCCAGGCAACATGGGCTCCTTCCACCACCGCCAGGCCGGCGGCAAACCAGGCCCAGGCCCCGCCCATGTTCCCGGCCAGAATGGCCGGAATCACGAAGTTGTTGGCCAGAAAGGCACCACCAAAGGTTATCGCCGCATGGGCCAGGGTTTTCCCGCGGACCCCGGCCGGTAGAAGCAGGAAGAATAGTATCAGGGTAACTGGGTAGACCAGGTAGCCGCCCCTCGAGCCGGTGGTGAGAAATACCAGGACGATCACGTAGTTACCAGCCGCGAGGAGAAATTGCGGCCAGGTTCTCAGGCGACCCCAAAGATAAAAGCTGGTAAAGCTGGTGGCCACCAGAAAGCTGGCCAGGGCGTTGGGATACTGTAGGGTAGAGTAAATACGACCGGCGACGAAGCCGTCTTTGATGGCGATAAAACCGGTGGCGGTAAGCAGCCCAGCCAGGGCTACCCCCGCAGCGCTGGCATAAAGTACGGCCAGCAGGTTATCCCGCTGTCCGCGCACCTGGCTCAACCTGGCTACCATCCAAAAGACCAGAAAGTAAAGCGCCACCTTAACAACCTCGGCCATTGCCAGGTGCTGGTTGGCCGCTACCAGGGTGGCCGCCGTGTAAACCAGCACCAGGGCCAGGGCGAGAAAGTCGAAGGGGTGCGTCAGCCAGCGCAGGTCCCGCGTGGATATTTTCCACCCCCATACCAGGGCGAAAACACCCGCGGCCAGGAGAAGAGTCCACAGTTGCTCCGGTTGAAAAAAGAGGCCGCGAAAATAAGGAGGGTAAAAAAGAAGGACACTGACCCCCGTGAACGCGGCCCAGTACCAGGCCCGGCCCGGAGAGCCGGCAGGCAATACCGGCTTTTCTCTCCCGTCGGCCCGGACTCCCGCCCCGCCGCTGCCCCGGGAAGGCAAACCGCCGGAGTGAGGTCTTGCCGCCCCTTTTCCCCGTTCGGGGGTAGAGGTTTTGTTGCTTTTGCTCGTCTGGTGGCGGGCGGCTCCGGAGCCCCCTGCTCTTGGTTCAGGTCTACCCTGCTTCCGTTGCTTCCCGGACAAATGAGTTTTCCCCTCTCCCGTAACCTTTTAATATCTACTAGCCGCAGGTGCCGGCCACGGCCAGGCCCATGGTGAGCCCGGCTAGATACCGGTGGATGGCCACCAGGTCATGCCCAGCTTCGTAGGCCCGGATCTGCCGCCTGGCCCAGTTACCCGCGGCCATAAATTCTCCCAGCGGCTCCAGGTAAGGTTTCAGGCAAAGTTCGTCGTGCACCGGCCGGGTCCAGGCCAGCAACCCCCTGATCGCCTCTACCGCCGGGACCTCCCTCTCCGTTTCCAGGTCCACCAACAGCCCGCCCAAGCCGTACCTGGTGGCCCGCCAGAAATTCTCCTCGAGATAGCAACGCGGATAGACCGGCAGGGGCTCCCCCCGGTCCACGGCCAACAGCACCCTGGCTGCCAAAGCCACAACCAGGGAGGCTATCTTCAGGGTGTCTTCGGGCCAGGGCTGGGCATCACAGATACGGACCTCCACCGTCCCCCACTGCAAGTGCGGGCGAATGCTCCACCAGATCTGCGTATCCTCATGGATACTATTGCTACGATAGAGAAACTCCAGGTAGCGGCGGTAGCTGGCCCAACTCCCGAAGGCATCAGGAAGGCCGCAGCGAGGGAAATTCTTGGCAAAAAGCTGCGTCCGTACAGAATGGAGGTAAGTATACCGACCTTCGTAAAAAGGTGAACTGGCGCTTAGGGCCAGCAGGTGCGGCAGAAAGGTGCGCAAGGCGTCGCAAACCAGGATGGCCCGTTCCCGCCCTTTGACTCCGATATGAACATGAAAGCTAAAGGTGTTGTTACGCCAAGCCACGTAACGTAACTCCCCCTCCACCAGACGGTAATGGGGGGTGTCAATTATTTCCTGATCGTACCAAGGGCTGAAGGGGTGAACACCAGTAGCGCCCAGGTAGAGATCATGAGCCAGGGCCAGCTCAACCAGTTGGCGGTGCTTGGACAGGAAATCGCCGGCTGCGGAGCTGAAATCTTGGCTGCGGACAGTGGCTATCTCGATCTCGGAAGCAATGAGTTCTCCTTTGACCCAGGGATCAAGATCGGCCGGAACCGCCTTTTTCAACTCGCCAAACTTATTGGTGAGGTGCAACGTCCGCGGATCAAGGATTTGAAGCTCTTCTTCGAGGCCGATAGTCAAATCCTGCCCGTTTTCAAAGCTCCTGCCCTCCAGAAAAGCCTCCGGAGCCTCCATTATAAACCACCTCGGCTAATCTACTATCAGTCATAAACGTCCCCCGGAGATAAGCTCCCAATTCATCCCTCAGATCTGGACGCATCAGGGCCATCTCGATGGTAGCCTGCAGGAATCCGAGCTTATCCCCCACATCAAACCGGCGACCCTGAAACAGGTATGCGTATACCGGCTGGGGCCCCAATAATCGCCCGATGGCATCAGTAAGCTGGATCTCCCCCCCGGCCCCGGGAGCAACCTCGGCCAGGGCCGTAAATATTTCCGGCTGGAGGATATACCGCCCCACGATGGCCAGATTGGAAGAAACACTGCCTACGGGCGGTTTCTCCACCAGCCGGCTGACTTGATAGAGTCGTGGCAGCAACGCCTGCCCCTCTACGATGCCGTACTTGTTTACCTCCTCGGGCAAAACCTGCTGGATGGCAATAATATTGCCCGGACGGGTCTCATATATGTCGAGCAACTGCTGCAGGCAGGGCGATCCATCGGTCACGATCAAATCGTCAGCCAGAAGGACGGCAAAGGGATCCTGGCCGATAAACTTGCGGGCACAGTAGATGGCGTGGCCCAGGCCGCGCGGCTCCTTCTGCCTGATATAGTGGATGTCGGCCATCTCTGATATCCGGCGCAGGTTCTCCAGGGCTTCATGATTATCCTTCTCGGCCAGGGCCGCTTCCAGTTCCAGGGAGTGGTCAAAATGATCTTCAATGGCCCGCTTGTTGCGCCCGGTGATTATGAGGATATCTTCCAGACCACAGGCCACTGCTTCCTCGACGATGTACTGGATTGCCGGCTTATCAACTACAGGCAGCATTTCCTTGGGCTGGGCTTTGGTCGCCGGCAAAAAACGGGTACCCAGGCCGGCCGCCGGGATAACCGCTTTCCTCACCTGTTTCATTGCCATCCTCCTTGAAAATTACGCCAGGTTATCAAATTGAGACATCCCACCCTTGTTTCCTGCGGCGCGCAGCAGTATACTGATATTGTTACGCACATCGTCGCAAGAAAAGGTGGTTGATAGGAATGCCAAGGCTCGAGCCTACGGAAATCACGCCGCACGTCTACCAATGTCCTATCCCCATACCCAACAACCCCCTGGAGAACCTGCTGGCCTACCTGGTCCAGACTCCGGCCGGAACGTGGATGATTGACGCCGGGTGGAACACGCCGGAAGCCATTGCCGCCTGGGAATCGCACCTGCCTGCCCTTAACCTCTCCTTCAGGGACATTACCCAGATCATTATCACTCACCTGCACCCCGATCACTATGGACTGGCCGGCACCATCAGGGAGCGCTCGGGGGCACCGGTGGTCATGTCCCGGATAGAGGCCGAACAGATAAGCAGCCGCTACCAGGACTACCGGCAACTCCTGGCCGAGGTCGGCTCCTGGCTGTCCAGAAACGGCGTCGGTCAGGGTGAACTCCCGGACCTGCAGCAGGCCAGCCTGCGGGTCCTGAACCGGGTAGGACCGGTACAGCCGGATGCCACCCTCCGCGAAGGGGACCTGCTGGAGGCTGGCTTTACCACCTTGCAGGTTATTGAAACGCCTGGCCATTCGCCCGGACATATCTGCCTGTTTGCCAGGGAAGCGGGGCTCCTTTTCGCCGGAGACCATGTCCTCCCCACTATTTCCCCGCATATCGGCATGTATCCTCAATCCCCTCCTAATCCCTTGGCCGTCTTTTTCCATTCCCTGGACAAGGTGGACGGGCTCAAGGTGAACCTGGTCTTGCCGGCCCATGAATATGTATTTGATAACCTGCGGCAGCGCATTTGTCAGATCAAGGAGCACCACCGGATACGCCTGGAGGAAATCCTGGCCGCCCTCGGCGACGAGGAGAAAACCGCCTACCGGGTAGCCGCTCACATCTCCTGGGCCATCGGCCCCTGGGAGCAATTTGATGTCTGGGCCAGAAGATCGGCCCTGATGGAAGTGGTGGCCCACCTGGAATACCTGCTCGGCCAGGGGCGGGTGGCAAAACGTTGCCGCCCGGACCTGGTACTCTACCGCCGCCTAGAAGTTAGGAAGTAGTGTTGGACCGCGCGGCCTGCGGTGAATCGCCACCGGCCTCCATAAGGCCCCGGGGGCGCTCAGGCTTTGTCCCCCAGTAAATGGCGGCAGTACCCAAGGTAAGATCCTGATAACTGGTATTAACCAGCCCGGCCATGGAAAGCATGGCTTGTACTTCCGCCTGGGAAGGGAAAATCCTGACCGATTCCGGAAGCCAGGAATAAGGGAGAGAACGGCCGACGGCTACGCGGCCAATAAGTGGAACCAGATGGTAAAAGTAAAAATAATAGATTCTCTGGAAGACCGTGGCGGATGGTTTGGCCAGTTCCAGGATCACTATTCGCCCCCCGGGCCGCACCACTCGCCGCATTTCGGCCATGGCCGCCACCACGTCAGTCAAGTTCCGCAGGGCAAAAGCGCTCACGGCACTGTCAAAGGAGTCGTCCGGAAAAGGCAGTTCCAGGGCATCGCCCGGCACCAACTCCACCCTCGACCCGAGCGGGTTGGCCCTGAGGTTCCTCTCACCTACAGCCAGCATCTCCGGAGAAAAATCAATTCCGATTACTTTCCCCTGCGGCCCAAGCCGTTTGGCCACCTCCAGACTCAGCATAGCCGTGCCACAACAGACATCCAGCACCGTGTCCGCCGCTCCTGGAGCCAAAATGTCCACCGCCCGCTGCCGCCAGCCCTTGTCCCGCCCGAAGCTGAGCAGAGAATTCATGCGGTCGTATTGCCGGGCAATGGTGGCGAATACCTCATGGACCATTTGTCCCTTGTCTACCGCCGGTGCTACCAGGCTTCCCCCGCCTCCGTCACTTGCTGCCACCGAGGTTCCACCCTCCCCCAAGGATGCTAGCCAACCACCGAAACCGTCTCGGCAAAACTATCCAGATGTAAAAGCAACCTCTCCAGGGTTTCCCTGGCCTCGCCACCGGGTAACCGGTAAAGGCACTTCAAGGCTTCTGCCCTTTCCACGCCTGTCCGGGGTCCCGGTTCGGCCTCCGACAAAGCCCACATCCGGCCTATATGCAGGCCAAAACCTCGTGACATCTGGATTTGTTCCTCCCCGGCCCCGCCCAGCTCGGCCCCACAACCGCAAGCCTGCGAAACCAGCAAAGCCCTCTCTTTATCAATGATATCCAGGTTATCGGAATCAGTCTGAACGGAGCGCTGCTGCTGCCGCCATATACCGGCCTCCTGAATCTGGCAGATGCTTCTGGACAGAGGATCCAGGTATTCCAGGGCTTCATGCCGACAAAGGTAGGAAAAGAACTTGGTGTACAGGTAGTCTCCGACCAGCACCACCATGGCCGGGTTGGTTTCGATCTGGCGGTGGGTAAGGGTGGCCAGGTAAATAAACTGGAACACGCACGCCATGGCCACGGTTTTTTCCTTAATGGGAGCGAACAGTTTGTTGTGCAGCAAAACCATGGCCGGGAGAAAAAGCCTGTCCCACGGATTTTTCAGGTGCAATGGCAGTAACTCGTTTAACCGCCCTTCCTTGAGAGCAAATTCCTTTCGCATTCTCAGTTCGACCAGGCGCAATTCGCTCTGGACAGGCTGCAGAATATCCAGCATTGCACCTCCTCCCTTCGCGTTATATGTTTCGCCACCTGGGCCCAAAATCCTTCCTCTATAAAAACACAAGGTCCAGCACACTTTCACTTTGCCGGACCTTGTACTAGCCCTTATTTATTTTTTCGCGTAGAATAAATATCCCTCCTAAAGGTTGACCGCCTTCTGGTGGGGATCGGCAAACAAGCCACGATGTACCTCTGTGGCATTAAGGTGTGCAGCCCCTAACTCGGATGCCACGTAGCGACATGCCTCCCACGGACTAACCTTTTCCCCGCACGTGAATACATCCACCGCGGCATACCCGTATTCCGGCCAAGTATGCACGGCCAAGTGAGACTCAGAGATGACCACCACGCCGCTAACCCCTTGCGGACTAAACTTGTGAAATATACTTTCACGGACATCGGCCCCGGCAGCCAGGGCGGCATTAACCATTATTTCCTCAACCTTCTTCTCGTCGTTTAGGATCCCAAATTCGCACCCGTAAATCTCAGCTAGGACGTGGCGACCTAGAGCATGCAATTACCATTCCTCCTCATCCAGGGTTCCTAACACGTCACCCAACATTTTAATCACATACCAGTAGTTTGTCAACAAATTTTTCACCCTCACTCCGGCCCGGCCCTGGCCTGAAGCAACAGGTAGAGGAAAGGCGCCATGGCCATGGTCATCACCGTAGCTGCCGAGACAATCCCGGAATCATTGAAGATCAGAGCCGCTACCGCCCCCACCACGGCGGTGGAAAAGCCGTTATAAAAATGTGGGTTGCTACGCCATACGTGCCGCCACAGGTTAACCGGCCGGTAACAAAGCAAGACCAGGGTTCCCAGCGCCACCAGCAGAACCCGGCTCCAGATGGTATAACGGATAAGCTTCAAGTTCATGGCCGCCTTTCTCGCGGCAATATCCAGGATCGGGCCAACCCCTTCGCTCCCTATCAGTTCCCAGGTACGGCCGAAATGTGACTGCACCTCCACCGCCCGCCGGGCATCAGCCAGGCTCATCCCGATCAACACCGCGAAGACGGCCACACCGGCTAGGGCCACCCGGGACCAGTCAAGGCCGCCACGGGCCAGTTTCGCCCAGAGAAAGCAAGCGGCTATCAAAATGGCTATCGTCCCGCCGGCGTTGGCTCCGTACTGGGGCGCCGCCAGGATAGCGGCCGTTAGGCCCAAAATCACGGCCACCCCGGCTAGAGGCCACGACGAAAGCGGCTCCCGGCCGCGGTGCAATTGCAGACCGATCCCGATGGTCATGGCGGCCGCACCCACCAGCACTCCCATGAACTCGTTGCCGATACCGTAATACCTGGCCCCAGCCATAGGATCATAACCGAGGATGGACTGCCGGCCCAGATTGCTGCCGGTGAATACATCTACGATCAGGCTGGTCCAGGTAGCTGCCGTCAGAAGGCCGAAGGCCGCCAGCGTAGACCTCGAAAAGCGGAGGGCGGCTACGGTTAGCAAGGCGGTCAGGAGCAGGAAAATACCGGTGTAGAAGATCGGCGAGCCGTAACTAGGGAGCAGCGGTAAAAGCAACAGGGCTAGAGGCACGGATACCAGAGCCAAGAGTACTGGCCGCCACCATCCCAGGAGGCGGGAACAGCCAGCCAAGAGCCCCAGAACTGCTCCGGCGATGACCACAATCTGAGCGCCGACATAGGTTTTCAACAGGGGCGGCCGCAGAGCGTAAACAAAGACGCTGCGTTCGTTGAAGTCCAAGAGGGCTTCCACCGGTCTGGGTGGCGTGGCTGGCGCCGGGGCCACCGGCCTGCCGGCCAGGCCGGGCGGCAGGGGCTGGCCCAGCCAGCTCAAGATGGTGGCCGTCACATCCACATTGCTGACCAGTCCCGGCCGCCGGGTGCTAGGAGAGGTCAGCCAGGAGGCCGGCGGTACATCCCTGGCAAAAAGCAGCAGCGGCGTAAGCAGGTTTTTTTCTGCGGCCGCAGGGCTGGAGGGTGTCGGCACCAGGAAAATAACCCGAGCCGGTTCGTCCGCAAGCAGCTTTTGCAGAAAGTAGCCGATATCCCGCATGATGGTTTGCTTCTCCCTCGCCACTACCTCAGCCGTGCCCAGGCTGTCCAGCCGATCCAGCCGGGCCATATCCCCGACCTCAATTACCACCAGGTTAGCGTCCCCCGGTAACTGCCGGTACGCTTGCCGCAGGCGGTCATAGTCGGTGACCAGGGGCAAGAGACGGTCCTGGGAGGTGGTGGTGACCGTATCTTTCCCCGGCAGGCCGTAGTCCACTATACCTCCCGTATCCATGGCCAGGAGGGCCGCCTCCCGCCGGGGGGAATCCGGCATATCGGCGTTCCCCAGGACGGCCGTTTTGCCCCCGGCCCGCCGTATGGTTTCCCCTAAAAAGCCCGGCTGCGGATTGCCATCACGTTGGCGGTTGTTCCCGGCGATCTGGGGCCAGGCCAGCACCACCACGTTTTCCGGCGCCGCCGTCCGGCCCGTACGTCTGGTAAAGGTGAGCCCCGCCTCCTCTCCGGCAAAACCCTCATCCGCGCGGAAGGCCAGGGCGGCGTCCGGGGCGGCCACAGCCGGCCCCCCGGCCGAGATGGTAGCCAGGGCGTTCTCCGGCGTCCGCCCGCCCCCGGTATTGGTATTCATCAAGGCGATGCCGGCCCGGGACAGCAACTCCGGCCACGGCTGGTCGGCCCCGGCCAAGTCGGCCAGGGACATCCGGTCGGCTACTACCACCACTACTACCCGCCCGCTGGGGGACTGGGCCAGGGCCGGCCGGGAAAACCCCACTGACACTATCGCCAATACGGCCGCAGCGACCCATACTTTCAAGCTCTATCTTCACCCCCCCAGCTTGATGCCGTCCTGCTCGGAGCGCAAACCCCAAAACCCACAAGCCCTCCTCCAGAAGAATCCTGCCGCAGGACCCGTTCATAAACCGCCTGGGTCTGCTTGGCCATGCTCTCGGCCGTGTACCGCTGGCATACATGCTGCCTGGCCTTGACGGCCAATTCGCTGGCCACGTCCGGCCGCCTGAGTAGGAGGGACACGGCCCGGGCCAAGGCTGCCGGATCCCGGACCGGAACCAGCAAGCCGTTTACCCCGGAGCGGATCAGTTCCGGCAGGCCACCGGTGGCAGTAGCCACCACCGGCTTGCCGCTGGCCATGGCCTCTAAAGTGACCAGGGAAAAGCCCTCGCTTACCGGGCAGGTAACAAATACATCCATGGCTGCCAGCCAGGGAGCTACTTCCGCCTGATAGCCCAGCAACGAGACCTTACCCTCCAGCCCCAGGCGACTGACCAGAGCCTGCAGCCTGGCTCTGAGCGGACCGTCACCCACAATCCAAAACCTGGCTTGGGGAAACTCCCCACGAAGGAGCCGGGCCGCCCGGATAAAGTCCTCCATCCCCTTTTCCAGAACCAGCCGGCCCACGCTCCCGATTACCGGTCCGTCCATGGCCGGATCAGGCCGCACCAATTTCTGGCGGGAATAGTCCTCCAGCTTTTCCCGCGCCAGGCCGTTAGGGACGACCGATACCTTTTCCGGGTCCACGCCATACCTGCCGGTCAGTTCAGCGGCCAGGGCCTGGGAAACCGCGATATAATGGCCAACGCGACCGGATACATATCGGGTCAAAAACCGGGAAGCAAACCCGGTCAGCCCGGCCCGGCGCACCGGAAAAGTATGCACAGTGGCAATATGCTTAATCGTCCCGGTCCTGGTGGCCAGGCTGGCCAGCAGGTCAGCCTTCAGCCCGTGGCTGTGCACCAGCCCGGTTCCTTCCCGGACAGCAATTTCCCTGATCCGCGCCACGGCTTTGCGGTCCTGCCAGGGGTTAAGGCCGTCACCAAACCGTACCCCATAACTTGCGAGGCCCTGCTCCCTGGCTCTTTCCAAAACCCCGTATCCCTCCGGAGCCACCAGCACCGGAGAAAACTCCTGCCGGTCAAGTCCCAGAGCCAAGGAGAGCACGTGGGTGGCTATCCCCCCAACTGCCGGTCTCACCAACAACAAAACCCTGCGCCTGGCCACCTATCCCCTACCCTTTCCATTGCCATCCATGTATAGCCTGTCCAAGGGTAGGGGATTCATATGCATACACGCCAAACGGCGGATAGCGAGCTCGCTGCTGCGCTCGCCGAGAAGTAGGGGACTATATGCATGCACGCCAAGCCCCGACTCCGCCCGCTAACGTGCAAGTCTGTTATCCTCCTGCCAAAGGTACTACCAAGTAGATGTCGTCCCCGTCCCGTACTTTGGTCCGCAGGCCCTCACGCGCTTCGACCGCGGCATCGTTAATGTAAATACTAAAAGAGGCCATACCAGCACCGCCAAGGGCTTCACTCAGCCCGGGAAACTGCTCCCGCACGCTGGCCAGCACCTCTTCCACCGTATCGCCGTGACCGGCGACCACCCTCCGGTCACCGGCCAGACCGGCCAGGTGACCAGGCAAATGTACCTTAACTACCTTCTCGTTCCCTGACTTTCCCATGGCCGTCCTCCTTACCTGCCACGGCTATCGCACCGGTAGTGCAAACCTGTACACAACGCGGGTCCCCGCCACAAAGGTCACAGTGATACGCCTGACCGTTATGTACATGCAGGGCCCCGTACGGACATTTTTGCGCCCGTCCAACCGGCCAGATAAAGGCGCTCATCTCCGCCTTTTCGTCCACTTCTTCACCCTTCAGACAGGTTTTATCCTTGCACTGCAAGCAAACCCGCGGATTATTCATGCTCGTCCCCAGGTCGTCCTTGACTACGTGGATGGCCGCCAGCCTTGGGTTTACTTCGCCCAGATGGTACAGGGAACAGACTATCTCGCATAGGCGGCAACCTGAACAAACCTCGCTGCTAGCTACCCGGATACGCAAGCCACCCACCCCCAAGAAATTCCTCAAGCCTCAGCCTAGATACAGTTTCAGGGCGAGGAATTCCGTCTTCGTTCCAGCCGTGGAGCCCGTAATACTCATCCAGCATCTCCTGAAATCGTGTTCGAGAGATGAGTTTTCCCCGGGACGGGCCAGCCGGTACGGGCACATCAAAGTACAAATCTGGCAGCGTATCGTCCTTACGAGAAATGCCCTGTTGAGTAAGAAACATTCTCTCAGTAGTGTAGATACGCTCTCCAATCTCCTGAAGCTCTCCCGCGTCCAGTTCCAGGCCGGTAGCTCTGTGAATCAGTTTAGCGTACTCTTGGTAACCGACAGCATGTATACTGCTAAATATGGAAAGGAAGCGGCAATAGCCTATGGCATCTGTAACAGCGTGGAAAAGCTCGTGCCACCACACCATTCGCCCCTTTCCTTCATACTCGGTGTAATCACGGCCTACGTCCCCGCCATAGAGACCGGCCAAAATGTTCCGGGGCAGGTTGGTAACGTCAACCGAAGGCCGGCTGCGCATGTGGCAACACCCCCGGGTGGCTGTCGCCAGCCCAAGGGCAAAGGATTTCACCGGCCGCTCATCAGTCAGCTCCATGGATAACCCTTTAATCTGAAGGAGATGTTTCGCCGCCTCAGGTCCGAGCTCGGCAGCCGCCCGGGAGCCTTCGGCCAACACGTTACCAAATCCCCTGCGATTGGCGATCATATGCAGCATTTGTATAAGGCTATCCTCGTTGCCCCACTCCAGAGGGACGCTAGTATCGGCGCTGGTCAGAATTCCCCGCTCGTAAAGATCCATAGCCCAGGCAAGATAGTTTCCTGTAGAAATCGTATCTAGACCGTAACGGTTACATAACTGGGCCATATAGATTACAGCCTCGATGTTTAAATTGCCAACGTGACTCCCCAGGGAAGCCACTGATGCGTATTCAGGACCTTCGCCTGCAGCACCCGCATACCGGCTACCGGCATCTATCGCGTACCGGTGACGGCAATGAACCGGGCAACCATAGCAGGCAAGCATCCCGGTACTGAATTCCTCCAGGGCAGAAGGTTCCAGGAGGCGCCCTTGCTCTCCCAGGGTGGTCCTCTGGTGATAGCGTACACTAAGAAACCCCATGGCGTTGGAATAGTGGAGGAGAAGGGGTGTGCCCATCTTGCCTAGAGCTTGACCCCAACGGGTAGAACTCACCTGGCCCACCACGTCCTTGACGGCCTCTAGGTACCCGTCCGGGTCGCTAATCCTAAAACCCCTGCTACCCTTGACCGCCACGGCTTTCAAGTTCTTGCTGCCCATAACCGCCCCCATGCCCGTGCGGCCGGCAATATTCTTTTGCCCGGTGACAACTCCGGCAAACCGTACCAGGTTCTCCCCTGCCGGCCCGATGCACGCTACCCTTACTTCCGGGTCGGTCAGCTCTCGCCGGATCATTCTTTGGGTTTCCAGGGTGTCACGTCCCCATAAATACCCGGCGTCGCGTATCTCAACACCGTCCTCGGTAACGATAAGATATACTGGCCTGTCACTCCTTCCGACTATCACCAGATGGCTATAGCCTGTGGCCGCCAACTCGGCCCCAAAATCTCCGCCAACATTGGAATCTCCCAACAATCCGGATTCCGGCGACCTGGCCGATATGTTTAATCGCCCGCCCAGCACACCGGTAAGCAAGCCGGCGCCGAAAATAAGCGGGTTGTCAGAAGAAAAGGGATCGTGACAGCGCAGACCCAGCCTGTAGAGAAGCAGCATATTCAAACCACGGCCGCCGAGAAAGCCTTGCCGTACCTCCAGCGGAATGGGGACGCTTTGGCTGTTGCCGCTGCTTAAGTCTACGAACAGCAATTGCCTCGACAAAGGCATAAACCTTCCTCCTTTCTAGTGCCTTGCACGCAAGATGCACCTGCTCCAGAAAAGCCGGTCAAGCACATTACGAGCTATAACGCCTCAAGTATTGGCCAACGACCTCCTGCGCCCTGATTACGGCAGTCGCAGGAGGAGAGATTTTCTTAAAGTTTCCTTCCATGTCTGCCGAAGTGGCGTCAAAACCTATCTTGGAGGTTAGATTCCCTGCTTTACGAGAAGGATCCAGCGGAGTACCCTCAGTGTCCCTTAGGATTACCACATCCCTGTCAGCCTGAAACCTTGTGACCATTGCCCAGGCCACCTCATACGGGTTGGTAATATCTATGTCATCGTCTACAGCCACCACTTGCTTTATCCGCGGGTCAATGGCCAGGCAGGTAAGGATAGCCTTTCGCACTCTGGCCCTGCTGGTAGAAGACAGCTTTATCACCGCAGCCAGCATGGAACTAAGGGGAACTACGTGGATGGCCTCGACCTCCGGCACAACCTCCTTCAGACGGCGCAGGGTGCTGTTCCCCTGACCAAGGGCCATCAAGAGATCGAGCTCGGTCGTCCACGGCTTGATCACCTGATAGATGGGGTGCTGGCGGCGTGTTATGGCAGTTACCTCCACAATACGACCCTCGTTAGATACAACATAACAGCCGCTGTGTTCGCCAAAGGGCCCGTCCGGCTCCCTAACATTCGGCAAGATGCGGCCTTCAATCACCACCTCGCTGGCAGCAGGAACCTCAATATTGACCGTCTCGCAGCGCACTACCTCTAGGGAACTGCCGGCAATGCCGCCGGCAATTTCGTACTTGTCAATCCCGGGCGTCCACCTGGTAAGGGTAGCCAGGAGCACGGCCGGTTCCGGACCAATGCAAATTGCTACCTCCAGTGGTGTACCTGCCTTCTCCGCCTTTTGCATAAAAAGATTTAGCGGCGGGTTCATCAACATGGTGCCCAGACGGTTAGGCCCGGCTACTCTCAGCCGGTGAACGCTCACCCCTCTCTCCTCGGTGTGCGGGTCGTGAGAAACCATGATCCCTGCGGTAATGTACGGAGCCACATCGCCCTCGCTGAAGGTCAGGATCGGCAACTCCCGCAACAGGTCAATGGGCTCCCTTACCCTCACTTCCTTACACGGACCGTCCTTCACGCGCACCGGCGGCTTTAACTCTTGCTGTCTCCTGACAAATGCCGCTTCTGCTTCATCCTCATGTACTCCCAGGTAGAGGGCTACCCTCCTCCTGCTGCCGAATAGATTGCCCAGCACTTCCCAGCCCGGATATCCCTTTAGATTCCGAAAAAGTACTGCCGGGCCCATCTGCACTTCCCTGGTGCCCAATACCGCGGACGCTTCGTACACGGGGTCCAGTTCGTCCTCTATGACCATGATCTCCCCGGCGTCCTGGAGGAGATCGAGATACGCGCGCATGTCCACATAAGTTCCCTTCTTTCTTCTCAGAGGGCGCGTCAATCATCGTGAAGAAGATCGCGCCCTGTTCTTCTGTCGAACAGGTAAATGCCCCGGCCTCTCGGATAACTAAAGAGTGACGGTAACCTCTGCGCCTCTGCCCCGCACTGTGGGCAACTATGCTTTTGCGAACCGGCGTGCGGTCTCACAGCTTCAAACCGGTGTCCTTGGCTACATTTATACTCGTAAATAGGCATCTCTTCACCCTCCAATCCCATCATCCCAGCCCCCGGCAGCGCTCGTACTAGCAGTGATCTTGATAGAATATGGCTCGGGATGTCGCTGCAGTCGTCTCATTACCCACCAGTGCGAAGCACGGGTTTACGCATGGCACTGGAGACCCAGAAAGGCTACCTCCCCCTACCTTTCACCAGCCGGCCCCTGGACAACTCCGGCTGCTGCCTCCCCACCGCTCCAGCGGCAGAAAAGGTGGTGCTCGATGCCAAACATGTCCAGAGCTTTGCCTACCGTCTGGTTGATGATGTCGTCTATGGTCTGTGGGTGGTGGTAGAAAGCCGGCATGGGAGGCAGAATTATGCCGCCTATTTCCGTCACCTCAGTCATCAGGCGCAGGTGCCCGGTATGCAGCGGGGTTTCTCGGACCAGAAGTACTAGGCGGCGCCGTTCCTTCAAAGTCACATCAGCCGCCCGTACCAGCAGGTTCTCGTTGTAAGAATTGGCTATGCCTGACAGGGTTCGGATAGAGCACGGAGCAACCACCATGCCGCAAGTCAAGAAAGAACCGCTGGAAATGGCCGCCGCGATGTCCTCAAAAGGATAGACAACCGTAGCCAGAGCCCTGACGTCCTCCACCCGCCATTTTGTCTCCAGGCTTATATTCTTCTCCGCCGACCGGCTCATCACCAGGTGGGTTTCAACACCAAGGTCGCGGAGCACCTCCAGCAGGCGGATACCATAAATGGAACCCGTAGCTCCCGACATACCAACTATTAAACGTGCAGTCATTGTCACCCTATCTCCTTGCACTGCAAGCAAACCCGCGGTACTTTCTGGCTTGTGCCAGCGAACAAATAATCTCGCAGAGATGCAGCCAGGACACACCTAGCTGTTAGCTACCCGGATGTGCAAGGCCACTTACCCCCCACGAGATCCTTCAGCCCCCATTTGGTGACTGTCTGTGGTACTGAAATGATAGAGCAAAAGCGGAGCTGCCGTTTCCCCAAGTGCCCGGCCTACCTGGCGGAACTAGCCTGGCGGACAACCAACGCATCAACCCACAGCCATCATATCAACCAGCAAATTCTCCACGTCCATTTCATCTCTATTTTTCCAGGTATCTTACCACCTGTCGCAAACCTTCCTGCCTCCTGTCAACCCATCTCCTGCTCTTAAAAAGAGTACGTTCCAGGGTTCCTCGGGGAACTTCTTCTACTATCATGGTCACCTGCGTCTTTTGCCGGATACGCTCACCTACTTGTTTCATCAAACTGGCCTTTGTTCCCTCCGGTACTCCATCCCGAAACTCCAACAGGACACGCACATTTTCCCTGCCCTTTTCATCTATGGATACGACACCGTTATATTCTTCTACTTCCTTATAGGAGAAGATAATGTCATCTACTGTCTGAGGCCACACATTTGCCGCCTTGATTTTTATCATATCATCAAAACGCGCAATAGTGCCTGCCTCCAGGAAGTCGAATTGACTGCCGCACGAACATGTTTGCCCTGGATAGAGTATAACCTTATCACCTGTACGGAAGCGGATAACTGGTGTGGCCTGCCGAAACAACGGAGTGAGAACCAATTCTCCTTCAGCACCGTAGCTGACTGGCTCTCCCGATTCGTAATCAATTGCTTCGACGAAGGTTAGGTGTTCAAAAAGATGCATGTTCCGCCGTGTACCGCCCCCTTCTCCCGCGGAACGTCGCGTCTGACACGTCATGCCTAACGCAGTCGCGTTTTGGGTCGATCCGTAGACATCATGTATAGGGCAGCCCCAAACTGCCTCCATTTCCTCCAGCCAATTTGCCGGGTACGATTCCGCAGCTACGCTGATGGCTTTTAGATTGCCAAACGCTTGGGAAGGGTTGAGTCCCATTTCCTGGCACAGTACAGCCAGCCTGGAAACATACGTGGGTGTAGCCACCAGGTGGTTCATGTCAAATCGTTGCATGAGTTTAATCTTCGTCTCGCCATCATAGATCCCCACTAAGAAGGCATTAACTCCTATCTCCCTGCATGCCTCGTAGACATTCAGCGCCGCAGCCATAGTCGCTACTGGCCATGTAACTATAGAAACATCACCAGGTTTCAACCCAATACTCCGCAAATGGATAACCCATCCCTGTGCTTCCAGACTAATGTCATCCCTGGTAAGGGCATACACTTCCTGGCCAATACCGCTGGTTCCACTGGTCAAATGCACCTGACAAATCTCCTCTTCCGAGACGGCAAGACGCTGCCCGTAAGGTGGAGAGGAGTTCTGGTCTGCTAGAAAATCCTGTTTAGTTACCATGGGAACTAACCTGGTAAAATCATCTAGCGTTTTGATATGTTCCGGGTGCAAACCCGCATTGGCCCAAAGTTTGCGATAAAAAGCGCTGTTAGCATAAACTCGCTCCAGGAGGCGCTGTAGATGATAAAGATGATACTCCCTTAGCTCTTCCCTGGTCATAGTTACAGCTTTTGGACTGGCAAAATCACAAAACATCGACCCCGTTTGCCCCTTTCTTTAATGCCATATGCTATAATGTTATTAGGTTATCTCGTTAGCTGAAACCAAGATCGGTAATTAATGTGGTGCTGCCCTGGCCCAGAACCGTTAAGAGATCAAGTTCGGCGGTCCAGGGTTAATAATATTAAACGGGGTTATGGCGATGGGTAATCGCAGTTACCTCAATTACACGGCCTTCATCAATCGTAATGTAGTAGCCGCTGGCTTCACCGAAGGATCCGTTGCTCTCCTTGATACCAGGCAGGATTCTCCCTTCGCTAATATCACCTCCGTGGGGGCGGGAACCCCACCCCCACGGTCTCACCCCGAACTATTTCCACACATAATCACGCATGTCCACGTGCTCGCAGATAGGCGTTAATTACCCTCTCTAAACTTAAGGCCTGTAACAAGATAGTCCGTTCATTTCATTACTCATCCGTGGCCCCTTTAGTATTTGCAATCCTGATCGAGTAAGGATCAGTGTGTAGTTGACCCTTTAAAAATCTGACCCAAAGTAAGTCAGGATAGCGATCTTTTTGTTGGGAAATGAGAGCACGTACCTTCTGGTACTTATACTTTTTCCTTCGATCACTGGGCGTTAAGGCTCGGATCAACAGCTCACACTCCTGCTCCACCGGTAGCTCCTCTAGTCTGCTGACGTATATCTCGAACTCCATGCGACCCGCTCCCTTCTCCAATGCGCTAGACTACTGGGGGAAACCATAGTCCTTCCAGTTAGCAATAACCCTTTCCTTGACTTCCTTTGGATAGTTGGTCTCGAAAGACACTTTTATGGGAAGTTCGGTCTTTGGATCCCAGTCAGGCGGAAAAGTGCAGTCAAATACTGCTTTCGCTCCCCGTCCCTGCCTCCTCTCCTCAAGGCTTAAAAACGGTGTGGCAAAACTGCCTATATCGTCTTCGTATATTCTTATCCCCCGGCCCGGATGGCAACCGGTACAGATCGCGTGGATGACCTCCTCCAAGTTGTAGATGTCAACATCCGCATCCACCACCACAACATAATAAAACCATGGAGCAAGCTTGCTTCCAAATAAGGCGTGGGCAACCTGCACCGCAATGTTAGTTACGGCGCTCTTTACGCTAACTATCATCAAATGGTGAGCCGAGCAAGGAGGCATGAAAACTTCAGAGACCGGTAGTCCCTGGCTGGCGAGGATTCGCCGTGCCTCTAAACCTAAAGTAAATGCCCTGAGCAACTGACCTTCATCTACTGGAACGCCCATGTTAGCTCCGGGTAGAATGGGGTTGTTCCTGTAAGTTATGGCATTTACGCGGTAGACAGTTCGCGGCTCCCGCAGCGACGTGCGGTAACCCGGATATTCACCGAAAGGTCCCTCAGGCAGTTCCTTTCCTGGGAGAATTTCGCCCTCCAGAACTACTTCAGCGGTAGCCGGAACCTCGAGGTCCACCGTTTCACACTTTACAAGTTCAACAGGTTCGCCGCTCAGCGCCGATGCAAAGACCGGTTCTTGCCAGGGAACTCCTGCCGCAGCCGCAATACTGCTTGTAGGGTCGGCACCAATTACCGTTGCAAAGGGCATAGGTTTATTTTTCGGCTTATATTTATTGTGAAAGACCCGCCCCGTATCTGATACTGGGAGTAAAGGGCCAACCATGGTGTGCTCGTCTATCACCATTTGCCTGTACATTCCCCAGTTCACTTCAGCAGTATCGGGGTCCTTACTGACAACCATATGCCACGTAGAAAGGTAGCGCCCTCCATCACCTTCATGCACCATCGGAGCAGGCAGCATAAAAAGGTCTACTTCATCGCCGACCACTACGTTTTCCTTGCATGGGCCAGTTGAAACCAGTTTGGGCTCAGGACCTGGTGCCCTGGTTTTCTCTATGTACACCTCCGAAATCTCACGCACGCTGGCATGAGCAGGAAGGCCAAGAGCCACAGCCAGCCGGCGGAAGGTGGCAAGAGGAGCTCCCAACGCCCTCCAGCCGGGATAGTCGCGGATACTCTCAAAGAGGGGAGCAGGGCCACCCATCTCACAGACCCGCCGGACGATAGCTCCCATCTCCAGATCCCAGTCGACCTCGCGAGCGACTCTGATGCCATCTCCTGTTCTCAAAAGCGCTTCGAAGAATTCCCGATTGTCACGGAATGCCATTAGCAAGTCCCCCTGCCTTGGAAGATACTTCCTAGAATAATGTGTACTATATGTCCTTAGCCTGACGCGGAAATCTTCTCCTTTATTGCCTCCCACTTTCCTTGAGCAGTTAGAATAAACTCGGCGAGCTCCCTTACCACACCCTGGCCACCACCAGCGCTGCTTATATAATCAGCTATCTCTTTTACCTCGCTCGCAGCGTCAGCCGGCGCTACAGAGAATCCAACCCTTTTCATTATGCCTAGGTCAATCATCTCGTCTCCCACGTAACAAAAATCCTCGTCTTTTAGTCCAGAATCCTTCTCAAACTCGTCAAGCCTCGCCATTTTCGCTGAGCTTCCCCACAGATATTCCGTAGGAATGTTGTAGATCTTACCCACCTGTTCATCCGCCCTGGAAATCTTGCTTGTAAGAAATGCTACGCTTATACCGCCCTCCATCAAAGCGAGGCACCCTAACCGATCTCGAAGGGAGAACCTCTCGGATTTCTTCCCGTCATCGGTATAATACAAAGTGTTGTCGGTCAACACGCCATGAATGTCAAGGATAACGAACTTGGTTCTCTTGGCCTTCTCGACGGCTGCCTCCCTGCTCTTTCCGTTGCCCATACTTACCCCCCTCTGACCTCGGTAGTGCAAAATTAGCCAGGCTTGAAATCATTTATAGCCCATTCTCATTACCTTTTCTGTCCAGGCTTCCCACAGGCCCATGGACCCCAAAATGAATTCGCAAACCTCTCTGATGGCCCCCCTGCCGCCGGGAGCCGTTGTCACGTAATCAGCCAGTTCCTTAATCTCGTCGACCGCATCGGCCGTAGCCACCCTGAAGCCGCAAATCCTCATAGCCGCCGCATCGGTGATTTCACTCCCTATGTATCCTACATTTTCATCACTAATTCCCAGCTCCTGCTCTAACTCCCGTATTTTAGCAACCTTATCGCTCACTTTGTAGTAATACTGATCAAGCTTGAGCTCCTTGGCCCGGTATAGGCCTTCACCGTCCACCGAGGTGGTATCTAGAAAAGCAATCCGGATACCGTTCGCTGAAAGTGAGAGGTCGCCAAAACCATCCATGTGCCAGAAGCTGTACTGCCTTCTTCCCTCAATGTCACAGAAAAAAGCACTGGATGTCAGCACGCCATGCACATCGTGTGCAAACAGTTTTACCTTCGTTGCCTTCTCAACGGCAGTCTCCCTGTCTTTCTTCAAACCCACATTTACCCCCCCCTTAAACTCTAGAGATGGACTAACCTAGGACTCACCGGAGCAACCTTTGTATACAGTTTGCTGAAGTTAGAGGTATGTCTTGCGTCTCCGGCAGGCCCGAACACCTTCTTCTCTCCGACACCTACAGGATAGGACTAATCAAGGCCATATTCCTTCCACCTACTTTTCACTTTCTTGACAACTTCCTCATCCAGCGCTGCCACTACCGGTTTCTGCGGCCACTCATATGGGACTGTAGCATCAATAAGGATTTTCGAGATGATTTCCACGTAACCCGTCTCAGGCGGCACTGCAGGGTCTAATGGGCTTGAACGCCCCCGTTTTATGATCTCTGTATCTCGATCAGGGAGATATCTGGTAGCAAGGGCCCACAAAACCCTGTCCATATCATCGGCAGCAATATCATCGTCAACGACTATTACTCCTTTAATACCAAGGTGCCCGGTTGTGGTTGAAATCACAGCATGTGCTACCTGATTAGCATGGCCCGGGTACTGGGTTTTGACAGAGACAATCGCCCAGAATCGCCCCGCCATCTGCGGAGGAATGTAAACCGATTTTATCCCCGGGATCTTCATGGCTTCAAGCTCTTGCCAGAGAGCAGCAGTCCTGGGCAGTGAAATCATCATCTGCACGTCGGAAACAGGTCTACCGGAGGAGTTAGCCAGCATAATAGGATCGTTTCGATAGAGAACGCGCTTGGCTTTAACAAACCGTTTTGGAATAGGTTTTTGCAACTCAGATGTATACAGCCCCGTGACGTCGCCAAAAGGGCCCTCGGGTCTGAGATCGTCATGGTCCATAAATCCCTCCACCACGAGTTCAGCTTCCGCTGGTATTGGCAGACCGGTAAAATCGCTTACGACAGTCTCTACCGGGATGCCGCGAAGAGTCCCTGCAATATCGTATTTGCTTGCCCCCTTTATGAACATTACCGATGCCAGCGCAAGGGCAGGATCGCAACCAAATACCAACGCGAAGGGCGCGGGTTTGCCAAGTTTTTCATACTTGGCCCGAATTTTATCCCCCCCTCTTCCCGGTGAGAGATAGAGCCCGACATTTTTCTCATCATACAACTGCATCCTGCCCATACCAATTTCCAGTTCACCGGTCTCTGGATCACGGGTAATGCGGAACGCACTCGTTCCCATAAATCTCCCGCCATCGAGGGGAAAATATTTGGGGGCCGGAAACTTAGTCAGGTCAATGTCCTTTTCCTCGACAATGTTTTCCATAATAGGCCCGGTATTTACCTCTACAGAAGGAATGGGCTTTCTGCTGCCAATTCTTCGCCACTCATCAGCCATCTGGCACATGGTATACTCTGGTGGCATGCCGAGGGCGATGGCCATGCGCTTTGGCGAACTAAAAACCCCAATCAGAACAGAGCCCAGGCAACCCTTTACATTCTCAAAGAGAAGCGCCGGCCCTCCCTGCTCTTCGTTAATCTTAGCAATATGTGAAAGCTCCAAGTCCCAGTCTACCTCTGCCTTTACCCTCTTTACCTCTCCCTCAGCCTCGCACACCTCGATGTAGTCCCTAAGATTTCTTATTGGTTTCATCAACACCATCCCTCCCATTGTTTTCTGGTCTGTCGCGGTTTCCACTGTGGACAAAGACACCGCCTAAGGTTCTTGCCTATTGGTCCAGTTTATAGACCCTTAACAAGTTACCGTCTACTCTAATCCTATCTCCTGTCTTAATCTTCTTGCTAGCATCGAAGGTGCCACACACCGCAGGAATACCGTACTCCCGGCATACTATAGCTGGGTGCGCAAGAAGCCCGCCCGAATCTGTTACCACTCCTTTAAGAAGTGCAAAGAGAGGTGTCCACGTAGCATCAGTCATAGGACATACCAATATATCACCCGGCTTAATCTGGTCCCATTCCGAAGCGGAGGCAATGACACGAGCAGTCCCTTCGACAATGCCAGGAGCCCCGGCGCAGCCTACGGCAACGGCACCAACCTTTGCAGCATCCTCCGCCGGAGGAGCAGCGACTACCCCAAACAGCGTATCTCTCCCGGCTACAAGCGGCAGCTTTGAAGGATCACCTAGGAATAGAGGCGTCGTGTCGCCACCTGGGGGAATGCTCTTATAATACTCAAACTCCTCCTTGTTTCTCTTTATGAGATCGCGGAAATACTTCTTTCCAACTTTTTCCTGAATTACAGCAGCATAAATGAGGTCCTGGTGAAGGAGGTACGCGGTATCTTCTGGGTCGTCTATGATGTCCTTCCGGTATAACCGCTCGCTCAGTTCTTTAATGGCCCGGCGCCGCAATCCGTAAGTCTGGAATTCGCACCAGTAGTCGTGGCTTTCGCTCCAGGAGTGCGCAGCCTGGGCGCACTGGGTCAGCTTATGAAACCACTCCCTCTGGTCGGAGGGGAGCTTAGCCAACAATTCTCTTTCTATTTCTTCACCTTCTTTCCGCAGTTGGTGTCTGAGAATATCAGGCGCGTGAGAAACACCTGCAGAGATGATACGCCTGATGTCAGGAATAGCCAGCGTTGGTTTTTCAAGCCAGGTGGGACGGGTAAACTCTAGCATCCGGTCCGACCGGTAGCCGTGTTCGTTAAGGAACTTATCAAACTCGCCAAGCCACTCTCGGCCGGCCTCCGTTTGCTCCATTGCCGGAATTACTTCTTCGTCAGGAAGGCTGAAATTAGATTCAACGTTAAGCTCGACAGCTCTAGCCGCAACGTGCGTTAGATCGCTATTGAGTTTAAACAAAGCATTATCAAAACCTGACAAGAGTTTCGCATACCTGACATCATAGGGAGTAATCCCAAAAAGATCCACTAGCATCTCCCGCCAAAGCCGCAAGCCGCCCAGCAGTCCATCCCATCCAAGCATGTGCACTTCCCACATCAGCCGGTCCAGCTCGGCCATATCCCAGAGATGTTGTACCAGTTCACAATCTCGCATCTCCTTGACGTTAAGAGGCTTATAATAATCATACTTTTCCATTAATCTGGAAAAGAGCCGCTCACTGTAACCCCACGGGTCGTCAATGATGGATGCCAGTTGCTCCCTGTAAACCTGCTTCCGACCTTCAACTTCGCTTTCAGGAACCTTTATTGAAGTAATGTATGCATAGCCGTTGTATATCCTCCAGTCCCAACCTTTACTTGTCGGCTCACAAATATAATCATTGGCATACTGCATTGCATACGGAATAAGCCGGTACCACTCAGAAGTAAAGAGCGGCGTCCACGCGGGCACAGAGTGGGCAACATTACATACCCAACAATCATAATACTGCGGGTCCAAATCCGGCTCGCCGCGCCAATCATAATGATAATATCCGTACGGCATTTGGTTCCCCCCCGGTCTTCTACATTGACAATAAACTCCGAGCAAGAACGACCTGAAAACTCAACCAGCATCCCCACAGCACGTGAAGGAGAAGTCCTTGTACTGCAAACTACAATTGATATAACCGGCTCATCATCATATCCAGTATCGTATCGGTAGCAGTTTTCTTTTTTGACATCTTGGCCGTCACAGGACGGCTCTGGACCATAAAGATATTTTGAGGAAAGGGCAGATCCTTGCTTATAGTCCATTCAGTATCCTGCGGCTTTCCGTAATGTTTCTCGACAAACAGCCCCAACTTGGCAAGCTCAACCAACTCTTCATCGGTAAGACAAGGTATGTTCCGTCTTTCTTGCGGCACTTCGAAGAAATCCGTAGCTCCAGTAGCCGGATCCAATAGATATTCGTAAGTCTTGTCCGACACCCTCTTCTCTACAATGTTAAGAGTTTGCTTATCAACCACATAAAAATCAGGTGATAGTCTGCCGCTCACTACACTTTCACCCAGCCCCCAGTTTGCCTCAATCACGATCTTTGAGACATCACCGTTTGCAGGATGTAGGGTAAACATAACGCCAGATACCTTGGCGTCTACCATCTGGATCACAGCACACCCTATGGGATCGAACTCCATCGGCAAGCCGTTCTGAGCCCGGTAAACCATGGACCGGTGATTAAATGTGCTGGACCACACCCTAATTATTTTCTTCATCAGGTCCTTTTGCCCAATCACCCACAGATACGTTTCGTACTGGCCAGGACGGCTGACTGGACCCGCCGAACGCACGGCCACCGGCACGTCTGATATTCCTGTCCTCTGGCACAGTTTGTCATAATGCGCGGATATGATATCCGCCATGTCAGAAGGCATTTCTTTCGAATCTACAATTTCCCTCAGAACTTCGCTCGCCTTTTCAAACTTCGCCAGGTCTTTGGGATCATTGGGGTCGGCCTTAAACGTCTCCAAGAAACGCTGCATTTCTTCCCGGGCCCCTGTCGTGGCGAGAAAACGCTCGTACGCCTGCACCGCAAGCGCAAATCCGGGTGGAACTCTTACCCCGGCCTTGGTAAGCTCTCCTAGATTGGCACATTTTTTCCCTACCAGATCATTGTCCTCAACTCCAAGTTCTTCAAGCCAGTAAATCAACTTTTCAGTCATGCTCCAGTTGTCACCTCCTACCTAATAATAAATCGCTGTCACTAAAACAAAACTACTAAAACAAGGCATTACCTGGCTCCTTTACCTATTGGCTTTTGCTATGGAGCCCTGCGAGATTTGTCATCCCCCTCTCAAACCAACCAAAGCTAGTAAACTATCAGGTCGGGCTGTCCACCAGAAACTATTGTACTGGACCGTATCCAGGAAGTCATTATACATTTTTGCTAAATCTGAGTGAGTAGGTTTCATGTTTATTACAAAGATCTAAGATTTAAAGCCACAGAAGGAGGAATTAGCTTTTTGTTGGCGAAAATTGAATCAAACCGACTGTGCCAATGATAAAAAAGGCGAGGGGTGAAGGGTGTTAATGCTTTCCGCAAAGGAAGATCATGCCCAGACACTGATCAGCCGCGACATGATAGAAGCCATTGACCGGGTTCGCACCATTGTCGGAGTTCAGGTGGCCGGCGTGGCTCTGTACGACGCCGCACAAGTGGTGTTTGAGTAACCCTCGGGATGGGAGGAGATGCAAGTGCAGCGGGCCAAGATCCGGGAAGTGTATTCCCTGGCACGGCCGTTTCTTAACACGCGCCACAACGACATTCACACGGTGATTTCGTATGGGTACGCTTTACGCCTTCTAAGAGACGAAGGGGGCGACCGGGAAACCGTAATTCCGGCCATATTGCTACATGACGTGGGCTGGTCCAGTGTGCCGGAGCACTTGCAGTTGACGGCCTTCGGCCCCAATCCGACCAATCCAGCCCTCAACCGCGTCCACGAAGTGGAAGGGGCGAGGTTGGCTAGGGATATCTTGCGGCAGGCCACGTATGACGAGCAGAAAATAGAGGAGATAGCCGAGATCATCGTCGGTCACGATTCGCGGCTCGAGGCCCTATCACTCAACGACATGGTGGTAAAAGATGCCGACAAGCTGTATCGCTTTTCCAGATGGGGCTTCGCTATAGACGTCAAGAGATTTAGGCGCGACCCTGTAGTTCACCTCCAATGGCTTGGGCAGCAGATTGACCGGTGGTTCTTTACCGCCAGGGCCATGGCGCTGGCCAGGGGGCGGATACTGGCAGAACAATCCGATAACCTGTTCTAACGGGAGTGCGGGGAAAACCCTCCATCTCTCTGGCGCAGCTGCTCATAACGAGGACATAGTATCCGCTACATCCGAGGGCATTTCTTTTGGAGCCTTGCAAGCCAAAGTTAATAAATTACTGGCTCGGGCAGCCTAGAGTTTACCATATTACATCATATTGAACTGTATCCAGCACGTCATTACACATTAATACGAAAATAGTCTCGCGAGCGTCCAGATATTGTTACACGGAAGAAGTCATGGGTGCTCTTTAATAGGGAATACACCTGCCAGGCAAGCCCTAAAAAGGTAACAATGACCCCTCCGATGTATATAACGCTACATCTTCCAATTTAAGTCTGCGATGGGTTTTATAGGGTTGATGCTTAGGCCGTCTGGGGGACTTCCCGTATATCGAGCCCCAACTTGCGGGCCTCGGCTATAATCCTTTTGATGCGGAATCTCTCCTGCTTCTGCTTTGTCTTTTCCAATGTTGTTTCATCATAGTTGACGCCGGTTCGTAGCAAGTGGTAGATGATTACGAGTAGTAGCTTCCTGGCCAAGGCAATAAGCGCTTTCTTGGCCCCGCGGCGCTGCTTGACCTTCCAGTACCAGGACGACAGATAGCTATCGCGTACTCGGGTGGTACACCAGGCAACTTGACACAAGATTCGTTTTAGATAGGTGTTACCATTGGTGGTGCGAGTGGACTTTTTTTCCTGCACTTTCGTTGTTACCGGGACTTAGGCCCGCCCAAGAACAGATGTGTTCCGCGGTTTTGAAGTGGCTCATGTCAATCCCGATTTCCGCCAGGATAGCGGCGGCGGCGGTCTTGTCAATTCCCGGTATGCCGTCCAGTTGTTCCAGTTGCCTCTGGTATTGCGCCATTTTTTCCTCTAGCTTTTGCTCTACCTGGCGAAGATGCTCGTAATGCTGGTCCAGCCACACCAATAACAACTTGAGGAATTCCCTTTGGTGAAGATCCATTTTACCATTGACAGCTTGCTTGATTTCGTGGAGCTTACTCTTGGCACGGCCCTTTACCAAAGCATCTACTTCCCAAGCGGAGATCTTCCCGTGACGGCAAAGATGGTCCATGATGGCGCGTCCCGATACACCGAAGATATCTGTCAAGAAAGTGGAGAGCTTGAAGCCGCAGCTTTGCATGTGCTTTTCGATCCGGTTTTTCTGGGCAGTAATTTCCTCCATGATGCTTTTGCGGTACCTGGTCAGATTACGGAGTTCCCGAATAGGTTTAACCGGGATGAAACTCCCTTGCAATAATCCGGCGCGCAGAAGGGTGGCTATCCATTCAGCGTCTTTCATGTCGGTCTTCTTGCCGGGAACGTTCTTCATGTGCCGGGCGTTAGTAACGGTCAAAACCATACTGCCGTCAAAGGCTTCTTCCAGCACGCTGTAAACAGGCTGCCAGTAGACCCCGGTGCTTTCCATGGCGACATGCCGGCAGTTTTCCGCTTCCAGCCAGGCTCTTAGCTCATCAAGCCCGGCCAGAAGAGTGGAAAAGATACGAATGGTTGTTTTCGGTTCCCCGTCTGTATCGCCTTTGAGCAGGCAGGCGACGACGGTTTCCTTGTGAACATCGAGTCCGCAACAGATTTCCAGAATGTCTTGCATACGCTTCACTTCCCGCACCATTGGATTTCAGGGATGATTGCCCGAGAATGTACGTAGTTTAATACACGTGCTGTTCCAAGTCCTCATGGACAAGGGGCGACAATTGGCTGTGCTCAAAGGCAATCAGGTTAGGTTTTTGCCCGAGGTTATACCGTCAAAAGGAAATCAGCCTTTGTCCCTGATAAGTCTAATGTAGCAGGAAAGCCAAATGTTTACAAGTACCTTAGCACATTTTCATGCTTGGTTGTGCCCGGTGGACATGGGGGGTTTTTGTGATAGTCAGTTGTTTTATTTGGCTAGGCCGCCAGGGTGCTCCAGCTCCGTTTAAGTTTTGGTTTACCCATCTCCCATGCCATATAGGCCAGGATATGGCTGGCCAAAATACAGCGGTCATTGTGAGCGTCAACATTGATGGCGTTTTGCTTATGCACCCGCCGGAAACCATAACCCTCCTTGAGGTTGCCATTCAACCGTTCAACGGAACTTCTCTGTTGTAATGGAGGCCAAAACGAACTGAATGCTGCGGGTTTTCCCAGTCAATCTGGGGAAAGTCCGTCCGGTTGGTGCGGTAGTACCTACCCCCCGCGTTAAGGTTACAGCATTGGAGGTGATTAGCTTCGGGGCAATCCAAAGTTTCTTGATGCCTGATACCAAATACCGGGCAACCCCAAATGTATTGCTGCTGCTTCTGATCCCGCCCCACAAGGTCCAGGCAGCGGCCGCTTAAGCACTTCGGCCGGCCATAAGGATCGATTTCCGTAATCCCCCGGACGTTTTCTAGCTTTACGCTTTTGCGGTTACGGGGGTTAATGGGGGCATAGAGTTTAGCTTCCAAAACTTCTTTGCTGACCTTTTGGTTGTTGGCGGATTGATAGATCCCGTCAGCCAGGACAATTTCTACCTCTTTGGCAACCTCAGGAAATTCCTCCTTAAACTTCAGGAGGGTTCCCTCCAGGGTTTCGGGGTCCGAGGTATTCCCCTTAAAGGTGCAATGGGTATAGCAAAAATCCTCGTTAGCGTCTACTACCAAAGCGACCTTGTGGGCGATATAGGTAACGGTGTTACTCTTGCGTAATACCCCGACATTGTCATCGGTGTGCTGGTAGGCGGGATCGTCCTTCTTATCCTTTGGAGGAGCTGTTGCCTCGGCCTCTACGTGGGTGGTATCCACTGCTATTTCCCCGGAGGGGGAAAAAGACCTGTTTGTCCAGGTTCAATTGCACCGCTTTGATCCTGGCCTTGGCCCAAAGGCCGTGGTGAGTCATGATGTGATCAAAACGGGCTGTAACTCGGTAAGAAGGGACAGCCTCAAAGCCGCAGGCCCGGGCGAAGGTTGGGTTGTTCTTGAGGAGAAAGTAAACGTCACGGGCGGAATCTTCCACCCGCATCAAGCGGGCCAGGGAAAACGCCCTGAACAAAGGCCAAAAGGGAATCCCTTTTCTGCCTCGTGGGCTTTTGCGTTCCCCGCTACCGCACGAGGAGTCAAGGTCTACTGCGTCTTTAAATAATTCGGCCTGACCCTCCACCTGAGGCAAGCGACGCTTGAGTTCCTGGTAACGGGCCTGAAGGAATTGCTGCGCGATATCGGTAAACTCATCCCAGGGGTAGCGGCGGGCAGCTTGCCAATAGAACAGGTCATCCCTGACTTCAGGATTAACAAAAATTACGCCTTGGATCGGTTCGGTCATGCTCTATTACCCCTTCCAACAGAGAACTAGACTAGGCTAACGTTCTGATATAGAAGGGATTCGACACCAAAAGCCAAAATGATGCTTTGTGAAAAGATTATTTTGTTCTTCTTGGGGGGATGCCAACATTCTATGAGAGCATCCATAAACTGGTTTTTATAAACACCATATCTTACCTGGGGCTATATGGAAATGGCGTATGGCAAAACGGCCCAAATAGCCAATAATCGCCGAAAACGGGACTTGACAAAACGCTTTTATGTTGTTCTCACCACGAGGAGCGAGTAGTGTCCAGGTCCACCCGCAGCACCTCCACTGCCGGGAAAAGCCTGGTAAGCTCGGCCTCCACCTGTTGCGTCCCGGCGCCACGGCCCTGCCATACCCGGGTGGCGCCGCAGGCCGGGCAAGGCTGCGGGTAGGGGAGCGCGTAGCCGCAGTAGTGGCAGCGCAACTCCTCCCGGGCCCGGTGGTAGGTCAGGCCCACGTCGCAGTGGGGGCAGCGCCAGACAAACCGGCAATTGCCGCAATAAACGTACGGGTAGAAGCCGCGGCGGTTGATGAAGACGAGGGCCTGCCGGCCCGCTTCCAGGACCTCTTGCAAGCGGCGAACCAGCAGGCGGCTCAAAATCCCGGTGTTACCGGCCTTCACTTCCTCCCGCATGTCCACCAGGCATATCCGTGGAGGCCCGGTCCCCGTCACCCGCTGCTGCAGCCGGACCAGGCGGTAAACACCGCTTCTCGCCCGGCTGTAGGTTTCCAGGCTGGGGGTGGCGCTGCCCATGACCAGCACCGCTCGGGCCAACTGGCAACGCTTCAGGGCCACCTCCCGTGCGTGGTAGCGGCAGCCCTGATCCTCTTTATAAGCCGGCTCCTGCTCCTCGTCAAGCACCACCAGGCCCAGGCGCGGGACCGGGGCGAAAATTGCCGAGCGCGTCCCCACCACCACGCCGGCCCGGCCGGAGGCTGCCATTTCCCAGGCATCGTGCCTCTGTCCCGGGGAAAGGCTGCTGTGCCACACTACCACGTGTTCGCTGCCGAGGCGGCGCCGGAGCTGGGCCAGCACCTGGGGCACCAGGGCGATCTCAGGCACCAGGAACAGGCAGTGCCGCCCCCGGCGGATCACCTCTTCAACCAGGCGCAGGTTGACCTCGGTCTTGCCGCTGGCCGCCACCCCGTGCAACAAAAAGGGGGCGAATCCGGCCCCTTCCACCGCCCCCATGATCCTGGCCACGGCCTCCTGCTGCTCTGCCGAGAGCGCGGGCGGCCCGGCCCGGTCCGCCATTTCTTCGACGCCGGAATAGCCTTCACGGTACACGGGATAATCCTCCACCCGCACCAGACCCCTGGACACCAGGGCGGCCAGGGACCTCCGGGCCGGCCCAAGTTCCTCCATCGCCAGGCCGTTGGCGGTAACCAACCCCCGCAGCACCCTTGCCTGGGCCGGAGCCCTGGCCTGAAAGCGTTCCGCCTCTGCCGCTGCCGCCTCTGCGGGTACATCCAGCACAGCATACCGCCGCTGCCTGCCCGTCCCCTCCCTGGCCGGGGACGGCACCATCATACCCAGTACTGCGCCCAGGGGGTAAAAATACCGCCGGCCCATCCAGCGGGCCAGGTCCAGCAGGTCCGGCCCCAGAGGCCTGAGGCCGGATACGCCGGCAATATCCTTGATGGCCACCGCCGGGGGCTCCTCTACCCGCCTCACCACGAAGCCGTACACCATCCGGCGGCCCAGGGGGACCTGCACCAGGCAACCCGGGGCCACCTTCTCCTTCAGAACCGGGGGCACCCGGTAACAAAAAGACTTGTCCACCCATCTGGCCCCCAGGTCGGGTACAACCTCCACAAAGATATCAGGCAAAGAAAGCCAGCTCCCAACCCGTTCTTTGAACCCAAACCTCTACCGGCAACCATGCCATGTGTTGTCTATCAAAGATAACCAAAGGATTCATGTAAAATAAAGGCCAAATTGGTAATAATAGACAAATCTTGACGGTTGTGACCTTACCGTACAGTTGGGGAAAACGCGACACTATTCTCCAAGCACCAATACCCCCATGATATTTCCTAAATGTATTCTAACACGACAAGAGAAGCGGGGCAAGGCAAAACAGGCTGGCCAGGATACAGGAAAGTCAAGACTTGGTGGCTGTCCCCGCCCGGAGACGGGCACGGCAGCATAAATCGTGCTTTCCAAAGCTGCAGAAACCGTGATATAATAGTCCCGGTAAAGGGGGGCAGGTAGTGGCCGGCAGGACAAAAAAGTATGCAGAGCCCGGGCGGCTGGACCCTAAGAACGATTTCATCTTCAGAAAGCTGTTTTCCAGCCCGGGAAACGAAGACCTGCTCACCGACCTGCTCAACTCCATCCTCCAGCCGACGCCGGAGAAAACAATCTGTCAGGTCAACATCCTGAACCCCATCAAGCCTCGCGACCACCGGGCAGATAAGGAAGCCGTCATGGATATCCTCGCCCGCACCAACGACGGCACCCTGGTGACCATCGAGATCCAGGTGGCCGACGAGCATAACATGGCCCAGAGGGCCGTCTACTACTGGAGCGTTGTCTTTACTTCCCAAATGGTTACCGGGATGACCTATGCTGAGATCAAAAAGACCATCAGCATCAATATCCTGGACTATGTATTTTTGAAACAGACGGCCAGGTACCACACGGTGTTTCACCTGTGCGAGGAGACAGAAGGTTTCCAGCTCACCGACGTTGAAGAAATTCGTTTCGTCGACCTACCCAAGATGCTGGACAAATGGAGGAAAAGTGAACTGATAAGAGAGACAGAGCCTTTGACCAAATGGTTCTTGTTACTTGAGGCCAACGAGGATCAAGAAATTGCCAAGGAACTGGAGGCGATGGCCATGAGCGATGCTGCCTTGCAAAAGGCCATAAGGGAATGGGAACGGTTGAGCCGGGACCCGGAGACCATAGCGCAGTATATCTCCCGGATGAAGGGGAAAATGGACCGCCTGTCTGCCCTGAAGACTGCCGAGGAGAGAGGTATGGCAAAAGGTAGGGCGGAAGGCATGGCAGAGGGTAGAGCAGAGGGTAGAGCAGAAGCCAAGCAAGAAGCCATTTGCACGCTCCTGGACAAGAGATTCCAGCCGGTTGCCGGCGAGTTACAGGAAAAGGTTAGGCAGATGACGGCTGAAAAGGTTTTGGACCGGATCTATGAGGAACTGCTCGAAGCTGAGACCGTAGAGCAAGCAAAGCAGATAATCTCCCGTGCCGGCAAAACAAAGCCCCGGTAACCAGATAAACTTCTTTTGCCGGCCGGTTGCCTGGATTTCGGTGAGTCTTCGCTGTAAACCGCACCCGCGAAAATCTCCGCCCGCAACAGCACCCGGCGCTTGGCTTCTAGCTCCATGTATCACCTAAAAGGTATTCTACCATGAAAAAGCAAGGAACAACAGAACAACAAGGGAAATTCAGGAATTCCGCATCCCCCTTTATCAAATTGACCCTGCAGTTGGCCACGCAGGGCCGAGAGATGTCCTAAAAATGGGTTGTTGAGCATCGAGGATAAAATAACCCCTTCCTGCCGTGGTGATATTCAGCAGGAAAATTATGTAATAGATAATGTCCGATTTATTGCTGCTTTGCTTCAGCCAGACACATCCAGCCCAGCCGCTATCCTCCAGGGTCTTCCAACAAGCTTACTTCTGCGGTAACCAGTCCCAGCATATCTCAAACGCCATGTGAATTATGGGTTTTTTGGCTGGATCAAAGCTTCTAAGGTTACGGTAAAGGAATAGCAACAGCAGGTTAAAAGCTATGACCATCAGTGTCCATATGGCTACCATGGCTTTGGTGTTATGGCTGAAGCAGTGCTCAAAGTTCCAGTTCTGCTTTAAGTCATTGAAGCAGCTATTCTCGATGTCCCACCTCCGATGGGCTATACGCCAGATAACTTCTGCGCTAGTACTCGATTTGGGCGCAGTGGTCACCAGATAGTAAACAGGCTTTCTTCTCTGCTCTTATCCGGTTTGATCAAAGCCTCTTTTACCCGCAATACTCTTAAAGGCTGCTCCACTCCTTCCCAGCTCGTAAAGCCTTCTACATCATGAATTTTTACCTCATAGTGAATATCCTTCCCCTCTTCATCCCGAGTTCGACAGTCCATAGGCAAACAGTAGCCCAAAAGCCTTGGCGCCAAGGGTGTTCGGGATTTGCAGTTTTAGCCGCGTGTTACTAGAGTCTCCTTCTTTCCGGACGGGTTAATGGAGAAGATCCGGGGCGGTTCTTTGACAGCTAAAGCCTTGAAGATCTGCTGTTGGGCCGGCGTGGTTTCGGTTCTCTACCATACTTGTCCGCATTCGCCGCTGAACTCTCCCAGATGCATGCGCTCGAGGGTGGATCTCAAGTTCTTCCATGTCTGTCCGGTCTTGTTCTCAGCTACCCTGATCAACAGCAGCGCCAGCCAGCATAGCAGCACATGGGCCCGGATGCGGTCTTCCAGCCGGTGGTAAACAGGACGCGGTTCCAGCCGGGACTTGAGGGTGCGGAAGGCGTCTTCTACCAGCAATAGCTGTTTGTACCCCAGGGCTACGTCTTCGGACGAGAGGGTGTCGTCTGAGGTCCGCAATAGGTACTTGCCGTCGAGCTTTTCTTCTTCTTTGATTTTGCCCCGGTCAATCTTGGGCAGGCCGCGGGAATCCAGCTTCAGGTAACGGCCGTAGACGGGATGGGCCATGAGCTCACAAACAGCCTTGGCATGGCTTCTGATTTTGGGAAGCTGTTCTTCCAACTCCTTGATGACGGCCTCCCGCTTGGCTTTATCTCGCTGGGCTTCTTGTGGGTTACGTACCAGGATGTAGCGCTCGCGGGCCTCTCCTTCGCCAACGACGATCTCTTTGACCTCCAGGTTGTCCCGCACCGTCTGGAAACGGCCGGGCCGGCTCAGGGCCTTGACTGTATTCTCCCTGCCGCTACGCATCTTTTCGCCAACTATGTAGTGACCCCCGGCCCGCTGCAGGTAGCGCAGGTTGTCTTCGGAGTTGAAGCCACGGTCGAGCACGGTGATTACTCGGCCCAGCTTCCAGCCGATAAGGTCCTTTTTCACCTGCTCCACCACCGACATGTCGGCCGTGTTGCCGGGCCAGACCCAGCAACGCACCGGCAGGCCATCCCTGGTGACGGCCAGGCCGATTACCGCCTGGGGCAGATCCGGCCGGTGATCCTTGGAGTGGCCCCGGCGGCGTAAGCCATCTTCATCTTCTTCCTCAGTCTCAAAGTAGACGGAGGTGGTATCGAAGTACAGTAGGTCAACCTGTAGATTGAGAAGGTTGGCTAATGCATAATAGACCTGCTTCTGCATCTCGGCCTCGTTCTCCAACAGGAAGTCCATGGCCCGGTAGAGCTGCTGCAGGGGTATCTGGTCCAGGTCGGGAATTACCACGTCCTCCTCTACCCATTCCTGGACACCGCGTTTGCTGGTGGGGTCAAGGGCCCGGTTGGCCACCATGGCAAAGATGGCCCGCTCTACCGGAGCCTTGAACTGGCGCTTCTTGAGCAGCTTTAGCAGTACTTCCTTGATCCCGAGTTCCTCCCAAAGTTGGTTCAGTGCCCAGGCCCCGCCTAGGGGACGGCTGGAGAGAAACCTGAGGAGGTTTTGGCCGGTGGTTTCTGCCTCGTACCGCAACATTTCCTCCGGACCCAGAAAGCGGTTAATGCTCCTGATCAGCCGCTTTAAAGCTTCCCGGTCAACCTCCTCCTCGCGGCCGAAACTATAGAGCACTCTAGCCTTGGCGCACCTGGCCTGGGGGTCCCACTCGTTCTGGGCCAGTTGGACGTAGCGGACGACGGATCCGTCTTTGTTCTTGCGCTGGATGGTTCGGATGTACATGTCTATATTATACCATGTATACCATCTAAATGGAAAGAGGAATTTATGAATTCGTGTGCCTATGGATTTTTGGATTTTGCCTAGCTAGGCTTCAGAACCTGAAACCCTTGCGAATCGTTCCTTAAAACAGCGCTAAAAAATGCCTAGGCACTGTCGAACTCCGGTCTTGGTAGTAGTCTATGCCTATTTCTTCTTACTTTTGGCCGGGGCCTATGGTGAGGAAAAAGGTTACCACCGAAAATTAGTAGCGAGTTCCACTACTAAAAGACGTGTCCTCGGACTGTGGCAGGTTGGCTACCATGTGCTAAACACTTTTGGAGTCAGGATAGGTTGCTCCCGACTACTGAGTTTTCTACCTTCCCTGATGCCAAGTGTATGAAACTGGGGATGACCCAGGCGAAATTCCTGTTGACACTGCTACGTTAAACACTTTAGAGTCATGTGAGTGCAACGAAAATAGTTATTGAAAAAATGGAAACATAATCAGTTAAAAAGGAGTGTCACTACCTACGTAGCACATCAAGCCATAGTTATGAAAAATATTCTGAATTTGATACATGTCCCCTAAACGGGGTGATTCCATATTCTTACATGCATATTTACGATCAAGTTGCTCATACTTTGATGTGGCCAAACGGTGAAATGGTAAGATATTTATTACATGAACACCTATTCTTTTCATGAATTTGGCGGTAGCAACAATATTTTCTGTATTGTCATTATACCCGGGAATGACCGGTATTCTGATGACCATTTGGTAGTCCTTTTGGTGGCTAGCCATGCGCTCTATATTTTCCAAATTAGATACATTAGATACGCCCGTACCTTTTCGATGAATATCCGGATCCATGTGTTTTATATCTACAAACAACCAGTCCACGTTCTTTAGGACTTCCTGGTAGTGAGACCAGGGAGCATAGCCGGATGTTTCAATTGCCGTGTGGATGTAACTTGCATGACATTCCTCTAATAGGCGAGCAGCGAATTTATATTGAAGCATCACTTCGCCTCCTCCGAGCGTTACCCCACCGCCAGTACCCCAAAAGCGCCTGTCTCGCTCAATTTTCATCATTAGTTCGTCTATTGTCATATATTTACCAACAACCTTCAAGGCACCATTATAACAGCCCTTCACACAATCCAGGTTGTTACAATACCCACACTTCGATCTATCAATAGCAATAAAATCCCCCTTGTTTTTTACATGTATCGCGCCATTTGGACAGCTATCCATGCAACGGTAACACATTTGGCACTTTGAGCGTCTGTACATGACCTCGCGATATTGGTTCTGTCCCTCCGGGTTGCAACACCAATAGCATCTTAAAGGGCAGCCTTTAAAAAAGACCAAAGTTCTCCCGCCGGGGCCGTCGTGTACACTAAAGCCCTGAATGTCAAAAATGAGGGCCCGCTCTTGACTACTACTCATGCTATTTATACTCCTTTCTTCCTAACCCGCGGCACCAGGTAGTCCAGTACGGCGGAAACCATGCGGCAGTCTCCCAGGCTGCGGCCGGGGGCTGGTCCTGCGCCACGCCTGTCCACACGATCTGGCCGGCAGAGCGGCCCCGGCTGCTCAAGCGGCTGGCCAGCTCCCGCAGTTCCTGCTCGAACTGGTCGGCCGCCGCCGGCGTGTAGCGGTGCCGCTCAAGCAGACGCTGCCGGAAGGCCTGGCGCGGGCCACCGCCGGGCGGTGCCGCCAGCGCCCACAACCCCTCGCGCTTCACCTTCTCGGACAAGCGGGTATTTTCCCTGACCTCGGCCCACAGTTCTGCAAAGCCCCTCACCAGGACCACCGGCTGGCCAAGCCTTCTGGCCGCCTCTTCGGGGTCCTCCTCGCCCAGCCCTCCCACCTGGCAGAAAAGCTGCCACCACCTGCGCCAGGCAGTGCGGGAACAGCAGAGCTTTTTCCTCACCGAGGTAAGGTCCTCGCCCCGCAGGTAAAGCTCCACCGCCAGGGCTGGCGATAGCCTTGCGCATCTTTTGCCGCCTCTTTTTGCTCATGCCCGCCACGGGCAGGAGTGCTCCCGTCTCCCAAAAAGGGGCTCCAGCCTCTGCCGCAGGGCCTGGTGGTTGTAGGGGAACAGCACCCCTAGCCTGGGCCAGTCAAGCAGGCAACCCTGGAAGTAGGCCTCCTCGATACAGCGAGCCATGCGCCCCACCTGCATGGCCACCACGCCGAACTCCTCCAGCACCTCGGCATCCTCGTCGGCGATGACTGTCAGTGTGACTATCTGCTCGGGCTGGTCCCGCCGGGAGCACCCCAGTGGGCATCCAGACCCAGGATGGCGGGGAAGTCGATCTGTCCCGGACCCCGATCAGCCAGGTGCATCAGGTACTCCAGGGCGTCCTCCGCCACCAGGGCTGCCTCTTCCGGGGCAAGTTCCCTCCTTGACCGGATCTCGCCCACCAGGTAGCTGACAAGCGTTTTGGCCTCGACCGAGCGAGCCTGGGTCACGATCTTCTGGCGGTAAAAGCACTGCCGGCCCATGCGCCCACCCCCGACCTCTGTGGTTGATCTGCTCAAGACATCATACGACGGGACTCCCTTCCTGTCCTGCCACCAACTCCCCGGTCCGGCTCTAACAGCCTGTGGCACGGACCGGTGTGCCCGCGTTCCAAACAGCCTCAAAGGACCGCCGTCGGTTTCGGGAAACGCTAGCCGGATGAGCACCAACGCCTGCTCGCCACCCGGTTCATGAGCGTTTTTCCGCAACAGCCACCGCGGGTGCCGCCTTTTGAACCAACCTCCAAGACTTGCCGCTGGGCAAGTAACCCTTTAACCAACCTGCCACGATATCCACCTCCCTAAATGTAGCGAGGGAAGGAAGAAAACACCCCGCTCAAACTCCCTTCGGCCCGGTACGGAGGCTTCCAAACCACGCTTGTCACCTGGCCGTCCAATTCAAAGCGTTACGCGCCCGTGTGGAGAAGAGATGGAACCCACGGCCGGGGGAGGAGGCGGACAAGATACTACCTCGTAATTCCAGGAGCCCCCATGCCGCTGAATATACCGGAAGCTGCGGCGCCAGTCGACTTGCGCTTGGCAGGCCCAGACAGCCCTTGCCGTTTCCTTTCGCCGCGGCCTGCGATCTTGCCGACCTTCGCCCCCTGGTCCCGGACACCGGTACCATTGCGGCGCTCCTCCTGCCGAGTCCACGGTACTTCCGAAACCGAAATCCGCAACTGCGCGCAACTTAACTCTTGTACCCCTCCTCGATTTCCCCCTCCCCCTCAAACTTGGAAGCCCTCGAGGCACAAGGCTTCGATCACCGGAAAATCATACTTGTTTCGGAAGCACTGCGTCCACCGCCACGCCCCTCGACAGGAGGAAGCTTTGCCCTCCCTTCCGCCCCCCCCAGCGCAAAGGTCTCGGGCCATGGGTTTACTGTCAGCTCCGCGCACACCCTGCATTGCAGTCGTGGCCCTTGCCCTTGGCTCCCACGCCGGTGCACAACCCGGCCGGCCCTTAAAGGGGCCGGCCTCCCGGACACCATCTGCCGCGGGTACTTGCCCGCAACGCGGCCCGCTGCTTCGAGCCGCCGTCCCACTATTCTTCCACCCAGGCCCATAACAGCGGACTGCTCGCCTAGCCCGCAGCCGGTCACCGGGACCTACTCCGCCCCAGCAGGTCCCGGCACCAGCCAGTAGATTCTCATACCGCATGACAGACCGATCCTGGTACCGCTATTCCTTTCCCACCCGGGAAACGTTAGGGGTTTTTCCGGTCGTTGAAGTTTGTGCTTACTTGACCGCGGATTGCGGGGATCAGGTATCTTGGCCAGTCTTTTTAAAAGCACCGGCAGTACCACCCGCCATACTTTGTGACACTCCTCTACTACTTGCCAGCGCCCCGCCCGCTCCTCCTCCACCGTCTGCCACCCAGCCTTGCCGTTAGTAAGGCTAGCTCGCGGCCGGGGCTTTATCCCCTTTTCCTTTTGTTTGGCGCGAAGCTCCCGCCACATCAGCCGCCTGTTGAGCAATAGGCTTTCCTTCACCCCGATCCACCTTTCTCTTTGCCGCATAAAACGGCCCGAAATTCCCGCACCAGCGGATATACGTAAATCCGCTTCGGCGTGGAAAGATACTGGGTGTCGCGATCCATCCGCCCCCGCCCCGCGGTCTGGCCTAGCTTAATCCAGTTGGCCGCCCGGTAACAGGTGCACGCGTACTCTAAGTCTACAAACGTCTCCAAGAGCACAGGCCCATAACCATAACGCGCCTGCCAGTCCTCCCGAATGCGCCGCACCACCAAAGCCAGTACCCGGCTCGCTAGGTTTTTTACCTTCACCCAGGGGAAAATCAAAAAACGGTTGTTGTTCGCTACCAGATGTAGCCGCCTTGAGCGATCAGATTGGCTCCAGCCTATCCACCGGTCCCTCGCCTCCACTGCCCAGGCTGAAGCGGCAAAGCTTATACACCCTAAAAGCTCACCACCACCACAAACAATAAAATAGCGCTGGTGGGCGCCAAAGGGGCGCTGGTAGCCCAGAGGATGGTAGCGCTGGATGTATTCGTTCCAAAGCCACATCCCTTCCTTATCCTGTACCAGAACCCACACCGGCTCAAATTCCCAAAGCTCGCCCGCTAGCTCTTGACTGGGTGGATCAGTGCGTTTGCTTAAAAGCGGCGCGCTTTCTTTTCGCTTCGCCTTCCTTGCCTTGGGCAAAAGCTTTATCTCGCCTTTGGCCTCCAGCTTCAAAAGAAGCTTTAGGCACGACTCTACCTTTAGCCGGCCAGCCGATGTCGCCCACCCCAAATGCTCGCATAGCGTGGCGGCTAACTCTTTGCTGCTTAACCTGGGAAATAGGGCCACTACTTCCCGAACTAAAGCTAACTCCGCCTCGGTAAAGTCTCGACCAAACAAAAGCTGAGTTCCTTCGCCATCCATAACAAAAGCGTGGGCCCCCTCCCACCTAGAGTCCCACGCTTTTATCTCAAATCCGCCAAAATTTGTCCAGCCCCTCTGCGCGAAAAAATTTTTGCGCGCTGAACCCCAAACCCTCGTTGCTCAAGGTACCTTAAAAGCATGCGTCAGTACTGGGTTTGGTTGGTAGTCCTTGAACTTCTTAGCCATGTTGTTATGATTCGCCACCTGGATGAAATCTCCTTCTTGTCTCCATGAAAAATTTCATCCGCAATTACTCACACAGGCTGCTAGTGATTCTGACCTGGCCGTTGGCGGCCCCCTCCATTGGCTTCTTACTGCCAGGAACAAACTTGCTCTCGACCCTGGTGCGAGCCTCCACAGAAGTGGACCAGCTTAAGCTCGATCGTCCTGGAGGCTTCGGGCTTTGGCGTCGCCGCGAGCTCCGTGGGCTTCTGGGCGCACCCTGCGCCTGCCAGGGCCACGGCGACGACCAAGGCCAGCACTACGCCGGCGGGCCTCTTTAACTTGTTCGAGGGGAATACTTAGCGAAGCATGGCGTTCTCACTCTCCGGCATAAGGACTGTTTCCCCGCGACGATTACGGGAAGACTACATCATTCCCTCTGGTGAAGCTTCGTGCAACAAGCTTCCACTACTTCTACTGGTGGCGGTTGCGTAAGCAAGCTAATTAAGACTGTAAGGCATAGCGAAATTATTATTGCGGGTACAACAGGACCGTACAAAGGAAGGATTTTTAATGCCGTAAATAGGATAAAAGATCCAAGACCACCAACCATGCCCGAAATGGCGCCAGCTGTGGTAGTTCGCTTCCACCAAATGCCCAGGACCAGCGGGAAGAAAAAGGTAGCCCCAAGTGCCTGCGATTGTATCGCCACAAACCAACTTACTTGCTGAGAGGCAAAAAGGCTGACAAGTACTGCCGCTACTCCAAGCGCCCAGGTTATGACGATACCTCGCCAGTAAAGCTCGCCCGGAGAAGCATTAGGATTTAGAACCCTGTAATAAATATCGGATACTAGCGAAGCGACAGACCCCATAAGCATTGCTGAGGCGGTAGAAATTGCCGCAGCTACTAATCCTGCTATTATCCAACCGAATAACCATTGAGGTATAATTTTTTCCATTACAGCCCACAAAGCGTTATCGGGCTTGGAAAGGCCAGGACTAACCGCCCATGCCGCAATGCCGAGTATATTGCTTGCCAAAAAATACATTAATACGGCAAGAACAACTCCAACGACAACCGTAGTCCTGGCTACCGGGGGTGATGCAGCACTGGAAATCCTCATTATGATATGTGCCGCACTTGACTGACCAAGAGCAATGCCAAAAACAAGGCCCAGGTAGGAAACTAAAGGCAATGTTGGTTCGACTATCTTTGGATTATTCTGGGCGGCCTGGGCTATCATCGGGGTGATGCCGCCGAAATATGCGATGGCTAGCAAGCCAACGACCATCAGTGGAATAAACATGATGATGCCTTGAAAAGCATCAGAAAAAGTAACTGCACGCATGCCTCCGATAGACACGTATAACAAGAGGACCACCGCAAAAATAATCTCGCCCGTTCGTAAGGAAACGCCAAACGTATTGCCAATCATTAAGCCCGCTCCAATTATTTGAGGTACAATTGCAAAAGTAAATATTCCGCAGATGAATAAAGCAACTAAGATCCTTATTGCCAGATGATTGTATCGCGCGGCTAAATAATCAACCAACGTAAACTGAGCGAAACGACGTACAGGCTCAGCAAGAAGAAAATAGAGTAAGCCAAATCCTAAGGCTGCACCAAGAGTAATTTGCCAAGTAGCGTTAAGACCAAGGGAGTACGTCATACCCGGAAGGCCTACATACACCATTGCACTACAGAAAGCGGCGTATAAGGCAAATCCGCCAACAAGCATCCCTATTCGGCGACCAGCAGCAAGGTACTCGTCTATACTCTTACGTGCAGTACGAGCGCTCCATATACCGATTATAACGTACAAGATTATAAACGCGGTGCTAATAATACCTACCGTAGTCATCATTTGGATTCAAGCCTCCTTGGTTAAAATTTTTGAACGCACTGTCTTTTTCTGCAGCTTGTTAAGGAAAGCAGACGCCGCCCTGATTTTGCCCCGTTTGTTAGAGTTTATCGTTTTGAGACTTTATCCTTTTTAATAGCTCACCCGTCACCATTACACCAATTGTTACGAACATACCAGCAGCCGTAAACCAAGCGCCAAGACTGGCGTTACCGTTGCCGCGGGTTACACTCACTAAAACAGATGCAGCAATACCATAGCTAACCAGGATTAAGCTCATAAGAATCGGCATTTTGCCCCCCCCTTATTAAGTGTACGTTCTCGAAAACTCCCAACCACTGGTATTTCAGCCCTTTATCGAGGGCTTTTATTTTTTCTCCCTAATACTACAGCGTAAGTTTTTAGGTACGTAACTACGCAAGTTGAAAGAGGCTATG
>SLTJ01000014.1 GCA_004347685.1 Clostridia bacterium | reverse complement strand
GGTCGAGGACTTAACCCTGTAAAACCGGAGGTAGGAAGCGAGAAGCCGGTGGCGGCTTCCGCACCATGACCAGCTTTGTGCAGTTGCCAGGTGGCATACCGCGAACGCTTTAATGCGGGCGCGGGGTGACGCCACGGTGTAGTAGACGTAGACATCCGTTTCTGGTGGCCATAGCGGAGGGGAAACACCCGTTCCCATGCCGAACACGGCCGTTAAGCCCTTCAGCGCCGATGGTACTCGGGGCGCAAGCCCCCGGGAGAGCAGGTCGCTGCCAGGAACAAATTTTTAGCCCCCGGGTAACAAAACCCCGGGGCTTTATTTTTTTGTCTACCTTGACATTGTGCTGTATTAATGTATACTGTAACCAAAGGAGGGGTGCAAGTGGACAAATATAAATACAGGACCCAGCTATATTTAGATGCAGAGCATTATCGTTTTATAAAGGAACGGGCCGCTCGCTACCATGTAAGTATGGCCGAGGTGATAAGGCAGTTGATAGATAAGGAGATAGAGGGGCTGGAGCAGGACTTGGACGAGGACCCCATATTCCGCCTGGCCAGCACTGGTTTTGATATGGGGCGAGGTGACGGCTCCCACCATCATGACCCGTATATTTATGGAGCACCGGCCGCAGATACCGGAGGAGAGCGGGGCGGAACCGATTGAAAAGCAAGAGAAAAGAGCGGTTGTTCGTTGATACTTCGGCATGGATTGCCCTCTACGACACGAGTGACGTACACCATCCTGCTGCCGTGAAGTTTTTTACTCCGGTCAACCTGCGGGCTTTACACCTATCTCCATTGACCACCAATTTCGTGTTTGCCGAGACCTATTCCTATTTCTGCCGTAACCACGCCGCGGCCATAGCTGTCGGCGAGCACCTGCGTACCAGCCGGGCCCTCGAGTGTATCCGTATCGCAGACGCGGATGAAGAAGTGGCATGGCAGATAGCCCAAAAGTACCATGACAGAGGCTTTAGCTTTGTAGATTGCCTGAGCTTCGCGGTCATGACCAGGCTCGGTTGCCACCAGGCCTTTGCCTTTGACCGGCACTTTGCCCAGATGGGATTCACGATTTGGCCAGGGCAACCATAGGTTGACCGGATATAGGGTTTTCTGGCAACTCCAGTACAAATCTTTCACGGCCAATCCCTGCATGTTTCCCCAGGTTATACTACATAATAATGTCATCTGATCAAGCAAAGCCTACAAAGTTGGTGTCCGGTTAAAGGCGCCGGGATGTAGGAGGCTTTCTGGTGGCGTTGTTCGGCAGGCTGTTGCGGGCCCTCCGGGAGGGCAAAGGGCCGGCAAAAAAGGGTTGGGGTCGAGGGGATTCGTTTCCCGGGGAGGCCGGGCGTCCCCTAGCCAAGTCCCTGGAGGGAAAGCTGGGCCAAATTCAGCGGATCCTCGCCAACTGCGACGACGTGGTTTACCGGCGCTGCCAGGTCCTTTCCCGGCCGGCCGTACTGGTGTATGTGGACGGCCTGACCGACAAAAAGACCCTGGAGCAGCATGTGCTCAAACCACTGGCCAACCCGGCCGGGGCAGGCGAGGGCAGGGCAGGCGCGGGCATTACCGATTTTATTTTCGTCACTTTGAGCGCCCACCGGGTCAAGGAGACCAGATATCTGGACGCTGCTGTGGCCGGCCTGCTGGAAGGCGAAGCCCTGCTTTTAGTAGATGGCGCTACATCCGCTTATCTCATTGATGCCCGGGGTTTCCCCAAACGGAACGTGGAAGACGCCAAGAACGAGATGGTGGTACGGGGGCCGCGGGAGAGCTTTACCGAAACCCTGACGGACAACGTGGCCCTGGCACGGCGCTACGTCAAGGATCAGCGGCTCAAGGTAAGGATAAAGCAGGTCGGCAGCCGCACCCATACCCACGTGGCCGTTCTCTTCCTGGAGGATCTCGCCTCGCCGGACCTGGTACAGGAAGTCTTCCGCCGCCTGGAGGCCATCAGCCTGGAAGGCGTATTGGAAAGTCACTACCTGGAGGAGTTGATGCGGGACCACCCTTGGACCCCGTTCCCGCTGCTATTAAACACCGAACGCCCGGATAAAGTGGCCGGGGCCTTGCTGGAAGGCAGGATTGTCCTGCTCACCGACCGCACCCCTAATGCTTTGATCGTGCCCAGCACCTTCTTTGACTTTTTTCAGACCAGCGAGGATTACCACTATATCTTTCCCGTGGGTACCTTCTTTCGCTGGCTGCGGTACCTGGCCTCCCTGGTTACCGTTTTTCTCCCCGGAATTTACATTGCCCTCCTGCAGGTTAATCCGGAGCTTTTTCCCACCTCCCTGGCCATGTCTGTTTCCGGTTCCCGCCAGGGCGTGCCCTTTACCGGCTGGATGGAGCTGCTGCTCATGGACGTGACCATGGAAATATTCCGCGAGGCCACGGTACGCCTGCCGGGGACCATCGGGCCGTCGGTTGGCATCGTCGGCGGCCTGGTGCTAGGCACGGCTGCGGTGGAGGCCGGCCTGGTAAGCAATATCGTAGTAATCATCGTGGCAGGAACGGCTATCAGCTCCTTTTCGGTTCCTTCCTATACCCTGGCCAGCGCCTTTCGCCTGATGCGTTATTTCATCCTTATCTGGTCCGGTCTGTTCGGCATCTTCGGCCTGGTAATAGGATTTATTTTGGTGCAACTGCACCTGGTACATCTCCATTCCTTCGGCGTTCCCTACTTTACCCCGCTAGGCCCTACACGGCCTGGCGACTTCCGGGATACCTTGTGGCGGTCGCCGTTGTGGTCCTTCAAGCGCCGCCCCTCTTTTGCCGCTTCGCCCCGGCCCCGGCGGCTGGTACAGACCTGGCGTGAGGACGACGAATATGAGTAGGCTGCCGCAAGAAGCCAGCCGCCGTCCGGGGGGAAGGCAGGTCATGGCCGTTATTTTTTGTTCCGTAGTGGGCCGCAGCTTTATCACTGTTCCCCCGCTCCTGATACGGGAAGCCGGTTACAGCGCCCCCCTGGCCGCAGCCATGGGTCTACCTTTCGCCTTACTTTACCTTCACCTGGTCATGCGCCTGGCCCGCCGTTTTCCAGAACAGTCGGTGATCCAATACCTGCCGCGCCTGGCCGGCAAGTGGGGCGGTAGAACGCTGGGTCTAGTTTTTATCTTGTTCTTGGTTCTATTTCCGGCCTTTGGCATCCGGTATATGGGCGAAGTCACCTCCGTCTATTTTTTGGAGTTAACTCCCCAGGCCGTCACCGGGCTGTTATTTCTACTGGTAGTTGGCGCCCTGGCTTACCTGGGGCTGGAAGACGCAGCTCGCTTTGCCCAGGGGACCTTCCTGTTCGTCCTTTCCCTCCTGGTACCCCTGGTCCTGTTTAGCGCGAACAACTTTCGCTGGAGCTTCATCCGGCCGGTTTTCCCCCTGGAATGGTCGTCGTTTCCAGGCCCTGCCTTTATAGCTGCCGAGCACCTGATGAATGCCGGAAGCTTGCTCCTCCTTTTCTTTCCCTACTTCACCCACCGGGAGGTCATAGCAGGGCAGGCGGTCAAGGGCGTGCTGCTGGCCGGCATGGCCACTATCTGGATAGTTCTCGGTACCCTGGCCACCTTCGGGCCGGCAACAACTGGGCATTTTCTCGTGCCTTCAGTGGAGTTTGTGCGGGCGATCCGCCTCCCCATTTCGCTGGTGGAACAGCCCAGCATGGTGTTCGGCGTCCTCTGGATTATTGTAACCATAAATGTTATCGGCATCTACCTCCTGGCGGCTGCAGTTGCGCTGAAGCAGTGGCTGGGCGTGAAAAACTACAGGCCTGTGCTGGCAGCCCTCCTCCCTCTGGTATACGTCTTGTCCCAGTTGCCCCTTGTACCCCAGGGTATCCTGGCCCTTTACGCACGTGCCGTTTACCTGTGGGGAGTTCTTGTGGGATTCCTCCCGGTGCTCCTCCTTCTTTTGGCGGTGCTCCGGGGCCAGAAGGATGCGAGTTAAATGTGTCGCCGGGGCGAAAAACGCGCGTGGTTTAGGTAGGCTGGGGCTGCAGAAACAGGTTCGGGCAGGAGAAACGCTGGATGTTCTGCCGGGAGTATTATGGTGAAAGGGGAAAGAGCGTGGCCGGAGATGGTAACCGTATGCTGGCAGCTCCGCTAGCGAGGCCCTGGCATTGCCAGCCTTCCCCGGGCCGGGGAAAGAGGAGACACGGCCTGATTTTGTTGCTCGTCGCAGGATTGTCTCTCATTTTCTTGGGCGGCTGCTGGGATGTGTTGGAAGTTGACCGGAGAGGCCTTTACACCGGCATGGGCTTCGATCTTACCCCGGACGGCCGGATCAAGCTCACGGCCGAGTTTCCCAGGACCGAGACCTTCACCAAGGGACCGGCTGCCAGCCGGGGGCCGCAGGCAGTAACCCTCAGTGCCACCGGGCGGACGGCCTGGGAGGCCCACACGGCCCTGGAATCACGCAGCCGGGAGCGGGTCTGCGTCTGCCAGCTCAAGGTGGTGATCCTCGGCGAGGATTTGGCCCGGCAGGGAATGTTTCAGGTGCTGGACTTTATCGAGAGGGTGCAGAAGCACGACCGCTATCTCGTGGTACTGGTGGCCAAAAACGCCGAGGCAGTGCTGCGGGCTAAGCCCTCCCAGTACCACATCAGCAGCCTGTACACCTGGTCTTTTTACCGCCGCCCGGAAATAAAGCAGCAGACCACGTTCTACATGCCCCTCTGGCGGCTGATGGTCCTGGTGCACGAGCCGACCCTGGAGCCCGTCCTCCCCTACGTGGAAGTGCACGGCAACGACCTGTATCTCCGTGGCCTGGCCATCTTCAAGGGCGACCGTATGGTGGCCCGCCTGACACCCCGCGAGGCCCGGGGGCTTCTCTGGGCCCGCCAGAGCCGGGGCATGCTGTCGCCAGAAGCGCGGGTCAGGGCAGGGACCCTGGATGTCCCCTGGCCTGGCCGTCCGGGGGGGAAGATTAGTCTGGGGTTTCTCAAGAGCAAAGGCGAGGCGGAAGTCAGTTATGAAAATGGGCGGCTGGCGGCCAGGCTGAAGGTGCGAGTGAGCGGCAATGTAATGGAAGGCTCCGACGGGTCTTTGCGCCTGACCCCCGGTCTGTACAAGAAAATCGAGGCGGAAGCCGCCCGCCTGGTCCGGCAGGAGATAGCCGATGCTCTAGCTATCTGCCAGGAGAAAAACGTAGACGCCTTTGAGCTGGCGGAAAGCTTCCGGGCAGCCTATCCCCGGGAGTGGAACCCGGATATGTGGGAGCGGGTTTTCCCAACCCTGCCGGTAGACATCCAGGTGCAGGTCAGGCTGAAAAAGTCAGGGCTGCTGTGGTAGGATAGGGGAGAACGAGTAAGCGAGTAGGGGGGATTAGGGCCAAAACGGCCCACAACCCTCCAGAATACCTATTCAGGCAGGAATTTCCCTGTTGCCAAACCGGCAAAGTATAGTACAATGAAGGTCAGAGATAATCAAAAAGTAAGGGAAGGTCAAGCATCGGGGTGGCGCTTGCCGCTGAGAAGAACGGTGGTCGGAAGCCGTGCCGGGCGAGCCTGTTTTTAGCCCGGTTACGTCTTACCACAGGATCCCAGGGTCAAGGCGTGGTGAGGTAAGGGATGCGTAGTCTGGCCGATAAAATCGAAAACTATCTCAAGGAGTTGCTGGGTCGCTCCCAGGGGAGCGTGGAGATCCAGCGGAGCGAGCTGGCTCAGGTCTTTGATTGTGTGCCCTCGCAGATCAACTACGTCCTCAGCACCAGGTTCACGGTAGAACAGGGTTACCTGGTGGAGAGCCGGCGGGGTGGCGGGGGGTATTTGCGGATCGTCAAGCTGCCCCTGACCGACGAAGGGCCATTGCGGCGGTTGATAGAGGCCTCGGTGGATAGGTTGACTTCGCAGCAAGTAGGGGAAGGGCTGATCGGTCGCCTGGTGGAGGAAGGTTTTCTTACCAAAAGGGAGGGGAAACTGATGCGGGCGGTCATTGACCGGGAAGTACTGGCTCTGCCCCTGCCGGAGCGAGACCTGCTGCGCTCCCGCCTCATCCGGGCTATGCTTTTGGTCCTGCTACAGGACGATTTCGATTAGAGGGTGGTATTATGCTTTGTGAGGAGTGCAAGGAGCGGCCGGCCACGGTGCACATCACCACGATCATCAAAAACCAGAAAAGCCAAGTGAACCTGTGCGAGGAATGTGCACGGGAGTACCAGCAGCACTGGGGTTTTGGGTTTCAGCCGGATTTCTCCATTCCCCAGTTCTTGGCGGCCCTGCTGCAGCACGAAGCACCAGAGATTCCCACTGGTCGGCAGGAGGGTACGGGCCCCGGCTGCCGGGCCTGCGGCCTGACCTATGATGAGTTCCGCCGTACCGGGCGCCTGGGGTGTGCCCAGTGCTACAACTATTTTGGCGACCGGCTGGAGCCGCTACTGCACCGGGTGCACGGGGTGAGCCGGCATATGGGCAAGGTTCCGCGCCGGGCCGGGGGCACCCTGAGTACTAAGAGGGAAATCGAGCAGTTGCGGGCCGAGCTGGAGAAGCTGGTGGCCAGCGAGGAATACGAAAAGGCAGCCCGGGTGCGAGACCGCATCCGGGAACTGGAGAAGAAGGTGGCCGGGAATACCGAGAAGTGAGAAGTAGGAGGAGGTGGATTCGCGGTGGCGATAAAGGCTATCCTCTCCCGTCCCAGCAGCCGCTGGATGGATGGTTCCGGCCCGTATGCGGACCTGATTATTTCCAGTCGCATCCGCCTGGCCAGGAATCTGGCCGGCTGGCCTTTTCCTTCCTTGCTCTCGCCGGAGCGGCGGCAGGAAGTGGCGAGAGAAATCAATAAGGCAGCCCATGCCGAGGCTGCCTACGCCGTGGCCGGGGAACTGGAGATGGTAATGCTGGATGCATTGTCCCCGGTACAGAGGCAGATACTAGTGGAAAAACATCTGATCAGCCCGCAGCATGCCGAGAACGAGGCCGAGGGGGCAGTCATCCTCCGGGAGGATGAAACGATCAGCATTATGGTCAACGAGGAAGACCATTTACGGCTGCAGTCCTTTTGCCCAGGGCTGCAACTGGCCGAGTGCTGGCGGCTGGCCAATGCCCTGGATGATGCCCTGGAGCAGACGCTTGAATTTGCCTTTGACGAACGAAAAGGCTATCTCACCGCCTGTCCCACCAATGTGGGCACGGGCTTACGGGCTTCGGTGATGGCCCACCTGCCGGGTCTGGTGCATACCAGGCAGGCGCGGCGGATCCTTTCGGCCCTTTCCCAGGTGGGCTTGGCCGTACGCGGTATCTACGGTGAGGGCAGCGAACCGGTCGGCAATCTCTTCCAGATTTCCAACCAGATTACCCTCGGCCGCTCGGAGGAAGATATTATTGATAACCTTGCGGTTGTCACCCGCCAGATAGTTGACCAGGAAACGAGCGCTAGGGAAGTCCTGCAGCGGGAGACCGGGCCGCAGTTGCAGGATCGGGTGGGCCGGGCTTACGGCCTCCTGACCAATGCGGCCGTGATCGGCTCGGAGGAGGCTTTAGCGCTTCTCTCTGACCTGCGGCTGGGGGTGGACCTGGCGCTGGTCAAGGGGATCGAGCGGCGGACGATAAATGAATTGATGGTGGCTATCCAGCCGGCTTACCTGCAGGAGAAGGCGGGCCGGAAAATGTCGCCCATGGAAAGGGATGTGCTCCGGGCCAGCGTTATCAGGCAACGGTTGCAAAATAAGAGCGGAGGTGTTTTATGATGCCGGGCAGGTTTACCGAACGGGCGCAGAAGGTTTTGAGCCTGGCCCAGGAAGAGGCACGGGGTTTGAAACACCCGGCCGTGGGCACCGAGCACCTGCTGCTGGGGCTTTTGCGGGAAGGCGAAGGCGTGGGGGCCAGGGCTATGCAGAACCTGGGGTTGAACCTCGAACAGGTGCGCCAGGAGATTATCAAGGTGATCGGCCAGGGGGAGCATGCGCCGCAGGGCGAGATCGCGCTGACCCCGCGGGCGAAGAAGGTGCTGGAACTGGCCAATGACGAGGCCCGTCGCCAGGGGGTCAACTACATCGGCACCGAGCACCTCCTCCTGGGGGTGCTGCGGGAAGGCGAGGGGATTGCGGCCCGGGTGCTGGCTAACCTGGGGGTCAGCGCCGACAAGGTGCGGCAGCAGGTGGCCATGCTCCTGGGCGGCCCCATGGGCGGGCTGGGGATGATGTTTGGCCTGGGCGGCGCGCCGCAGTGGTTCGGGGCGGCCATGGGGGCCCAGCAGCCGGGACGGGCGGCCGGGGCTCGCAGCGCTACGCCGGCCCTGGACGAGTTCAGCCGGGATTTGACCCAGTTGGCGCGGGAAGACAAGCTGGACCCGGTTATCGGCCGGGACAAGGAGATCGAGCGGGTAATCCAGGTCCTTAGCCGCCGGACGAAAAACAACCCGGTGCTTGTCGGTGAGCCCGGCGTCGGTAAGACGGCCGTGGCCGAGGGGCTGGCCCAGCGGATCGTGGCCGGCAAGGTGCCGGAGGTGTTGGCCAACAAGAGGGTTATTGCCCTGGACCTCTCCGGGATTGTGGCCGGAACCAAGTACCGGGGCGAATTTGAGGAGCGGCTGAAGCGGGTGCTGAATGAAATCCGCTCGGCCGGCAATATCGTCGTGTTCATTGACGAGCTGCACACCTTGATCGGAGCCGGGGCGGCCGAAGGGGCCATTGACGCCGCCAACATCCTCAAGCCGGCCCTGGCCCGGGGAGAACTCCAGTGCGTGGGGGCCACCACCCTGGACGAGTACCGCAAGCATATCGAGAAGGATGCGGCCCTGGAGCGGCGGTTCCAGCCCATCATGGTGGGCGAGCCCACGGTAGAGGAAACCATCAGTATCCTCCGCGGCCTGCGGGACCGTTACGAGGCGCACCACAGCGTCAAGATCACCGATGCGGCCCTGGAAGCGGCGGCCACGCTTTCCCACCGTTACATCACCGACCGCTTCCTGCCGGACAAGGCCATTGACCTGATGGACGAGGCGGCCTCCCGGGTGCGGCTGCGGGCCTATACGGCCCCGCCCAATCTCAAGGACCTGGAGGCCAGGCTGGAGGAGTTGCAGAAGGAAAAGGAGGCCGCCATCCACAGCCAGGAATTTGAAAAGGCGGCGGCCATGCGGGACCAGGAGCAGCGCCTGCGGCAGGAACTCGAGGCGAAAAAGGCCGAGTGGGAGAAACAAAACGGTCTAGATAAGTCGGTGGTGACCGAAGAGGATATCGCCTACGTGGTAGCAAGCTGGACCGGCATTCCGGTGAAGAAGCTGGCCCAGGAAGAGGCCGACCGTCTCGTGCACCTGGAGGAAGTATTGCACGGGCGGGTCATCGGCCAGGACGAGGCAGTGCGGGCGGTCAGCCGGGCCATTCGCCGCGCCCGGGCCGGACTGAAGGATCCCCGGCGGCCTATTGGCTCCTTTATCTTCTCGGGTCCTACGGGCGTGGGCAAGACGGAGCTGGCCCGGGCTCTGGCCGATGCTCTCTTCGGTGACGATGACGCCTTGGTGCGGCTGGATATGTCGGAGTACATGGAGAAGCATACCGTCTCCCGCCTGATCGGCGCGCCGCCGGGCTACGTGGGCTACGAGGAGGCCGGGCAACTGACCGAGGCCGTACGCAGGCGGCCCTATACGGTAGTGCTCTTTGACGAGATTGAGAAGGCTCATCCCGATGTCTTCAACGTGCTCTTGCAGATCATGGACAACGGCCGGCTCACCGACGCCAAGGGCCGCACCGTGGATTTCCGCAACACGGTGATCATTATGACCTCTAATGTGGGGGCTGATCTATTGCGGCGGGAGGCCAGGGTAGGCTTCACCGAGGAGAGCCCGGAGAAGTCCTATGAGGCTATGCGCGGCCATATCCTGGACGAGGTGCGTCGCACCTTCCGGCCGGAATTCCTCAACCGTCTGGACGAGATCATCGTCTTCCATGCCCTGGATATGGAGCATATCAAGCGGATAGTGGACCTGATGCTGGCCGAGCTCAACAGCCGCATCCGGGAGCAGGGCCTGGAAATCGTGGCTACGGATCGGGCCAAGGAAGTACTGGCGGAAAAGGGCTTTGACGAGAACTTCGGCGCCAGACCGCTGCGGCGGGCCATCCAGCACCTGGTGGAGGACCAGCTCTCGGAGGGGCTGCTGGAGGGCAGGTTCCACGAAGGGGATAGAATCAAGGTTGACGCCCACGTGGGCGAGATCGTGCTGGAGAATGTGGAGTCTGAAAGCCACCCCCAGGAGCTGCAGCCAGTATAAGAGGTATCCGCGTACCTCACGCCCCTCCACCCGGGTAATAACCACGGTCCGAACCAGGCGCGGCAGGCGGCCTCAAGAAGGTCGCCTGCCGTTGGCTATGGTGATGCCTGAGGAATGGCGTAAGGCGGTGTTGCGGGCCGCAGCGTCAATTACATGTCATGGCCTGATCGAGAGCTGCCGCAGTACGGCAGTAATTTTGGTGGCACTGGGAGCATAGGCGTCTGCCGATGAGAACCAGCTCCTCGGGGACCATATCCTCCGCGGCCAGAAAATCGACTTTGCTATCTAGACTTAGCCCCTGCGCACCGGTGGTGGCCATTTCCGTGATCAGGTGCTGCGCTTCCCCACAAACATGAAGAACAGTCATGACAGGCAATGAGGCGAAGACGCGTTGCAAGACGGGAGTGATAAAGCGGTGAAAGCTATCTGGTCCCAGAAGGCTTGGGAGGGCATCGGATACCCAGATCAGGTCTGCCCCGGCATCTATCAGCCTCCGGGCGTACAGCGACACTGCCTCCCCTGCCAGGTCTACCAGCCGCTGGACGAATTCTGGGCTGGTAACGACGGATTTACATAAACTCGTTTCCCCGGCCAGCTGGCCGGCCACGGTAAACGGGCCGTGTACCAGCGCGGCCAGGGTCAGGTTTGATATGGCCTGGCGCATGAGGGCCATAGCCCGCAGGTGCTCCGCTATGCGTTCCGCCTCCAGGGCGGCAGAGATTCTTAACGCTGGCAGATCATGAACGGTCTTGACCGGGTGCCGGCGGATAGCGGGCATCCGGTTAGAATACAGGGCCGTTTCGGCCCCAAGTCCTTCTGCCAGTAAAGTCACGTCGGTAAAAAGAAATACTATGTCCGGTTGAAACTTTTCTGCAAATGCGAGGCTCGCCCTATATTTGATTTCCGCCCGCCAGCAGATGTGGGCGATGCCCTCCTCTACGAACTGGGCAGCGGGTAAACAATTAATAGGGAATACTAAGCGCCTTTCCATTTTGCTTGCCAGATCCGTTAGCGACAATTAAACTGACCTCCTGGTGCGGGCCATAGCCGGCCTGGAATGGCCATCCGTGCCTAATAGGCCGGATATTTCGGCGCAGTAACCAACAAACGTTTTATCGTACGGATCTCTCGGCCTCGGCAAGTCAACAGTTATTGTTGCCTTGACCTTCGCCGGCCTGTTGGTCAGTACTACCACCCTGTCAGCCAGAAATACGGATTCTTCCACGGAGGAACGGCTTCGCCCGTACCTTATCCCGATGGCCATAACGGCTCCGCTCAGGCAGCCGCACATTTGCCGTGATAGTCCGACCCCGGCGCCAAAGCCGGTAGCCGCCTTGACCAGGGTATCTGGGAAGGACAGGACACCGTCCTCGCGCAGGCTCAACAAGATAGCTTCTGAACAGGTGTACCCCTCAAAGTATTTACTTGCTGCCTTCATGGCCGTACTAACCGGGTGTTCCACCACTAACTCAGCACCTCCAAATCCCTTTTCGAATTTCGTCGCAATGTGCTTTGTCCATGGCCATGCCGCTCGGGAGGCAAGCGACCCGGATAAGGCACAATGTGGAGTGCTTGGTTGAGGCGCGGACGGCGGATTGGCCGCCAAGTCCGCGCCAGGAGAGCGAAAAGCCGTGAGCCTGGCTCGACCGGGCCCGCGCGAGCCTGGGGCGGGCAGCCGGGCCAGGGCAAGCTGGCGGTGCGCCTTAGTCTAGTCGTAGTTTTTAATGACGATCTTCCATTCACCGTCCCCGGTCTGGATAACCGGCTCGACAGTAAACCCGAGGGCCCTGGCTACCGCGGGCACGTCTGTAATCGCCGCCGGGCAATCAACCTGCAGAGCCATGGCGCTGTCTTGCGGAAGTTTACAGAGCAGAGCCTCAAGGGCATACTTGGGATACGGGCACATCCAGCCCCGCATATCCACCTGATACGAGCTGGGCCCGGTTTTAACCGCTTTGAGCTTTGGCATTTTTGCCCGCCTCCACCCAGAGGATTAATAAGTAGAAGGCCAGGATAAAGGCAAAGACAAGGCCCAGGGCCCCGCCCCAGCCGAGGTAAGCGGGTAAGAAAACCGGCTTGCCGTACAACCAGCCTTCGCCTACCTTCCGGCCGTAAATGTGCACCCACGCGCCGCTGGAAAGCATGCCCCCCAGGATGGCCAGCCAGGAACGCACGTATCCCTCTCCGCTCCTGGCCAGGATACCCAGGCCGCACCCTCCGGCGAGAGTCATGCCTATGCCGAAGATAAAACCGCCCACGACATTATGCAGGCCGGCGGGGAAGACCATGTGTTCCGGCTGGTAGCCCTGGCCCTTGAGGATGGCGAAACCTACCGCTCCAATGGCCAGGGTAAGGAGCACCCATTTCATCACCGTGCCGTCGCGCAGGGTGAATATGTCGCGAAAGGCGGCCACAAAACACAGCCTCGACCGCTGGACTATTATCCCAAAGGCGGTGCCGAAAAGGAGCAGCACCCCCACCTTGTTCATACCCAGGCCAAGGTAAAGGCCGGCGGTGCCGGCAATGGTGACCAGCACGGCCAGGCCGATTATCGGCTGCCGCGAGTTGCCCCGGGCCGGTACTGGCCTGGCTTCGGGCGCCAGCGAAAAATCTATCCCTGCCACCGCTCTTTGCACCTGCCACTGCAGGATTCTGCCGCCGATGTAGGCGCCGGGCAACAGGCCCAGGGCTGCCAGGGGGCCGCTGAGGGAAAAGGCCATTGTGGCCACCCAAAACCCCCCCACGTTGCAAGGGGGCATAAGCACGGTCCCAAAACCCATCAATATCCCGCCCAGCAGGCCCTGGAGGCCTCCCTGCCAGCTTTCCTTTCGGAGCTTGAATTCAGAGGCAAGCATGGCTGCGGCCAGGGCGCCCAGGATTATGCCCACGTCAATCATGCTGTGCATGTCGAGGTAAGGGGGTTTCACCGGGTAAGGTTTAAAGGGGCTTTCTGTGGGCAGGCCGAGGAAGCTGTAAAGGGCACTGCCCCACATGGCTATCTGGGGAAAGACCCCCAGGGCCCGGGCGTAGCTGAACATAAAGATATTGGTGATTACCAGGGCTACGGCTCCCACTCCCAGTGGCCATGGCCGGCGCCAGAGGTTAAGGTAGATATCTCCTTTGAGTTTTTCTCCTGTCTTCCGCCACCTGTAGCCGGCGGCAAGCATCCGCAACCACCTTCCTTTCCGTTTTTCCGTTCCATTTCCTTTCGGCCTGCTCCGCTTTGCACGGCGGCCTTACCGAACGAGTTTCCCCGGCCGGAGCCGGGAGATGGGTGTCCCCGGCTGGTGAGCGACATAATTTACTATGGCGATATAAAATCCTGCACGTATAAATTCTTTTTATATTCCATTTCCGGGTATATGGATGGCTTTTAGCGTAACGGTGGCTATCGGGGGCACGGTTCGGTGAGGAGGGTCACGGGGAAATTTCGCAGGGCCGCCGCCACGGGGATGAGTCTGGATGCGGGCAGGGCGGGGTTGGGCTGGGGTCGGGCGGCCACCGTTTCCGCCGTAAAGATATTTTGCCAGCGGTCCGGTGCCTCCGGGGGCAGGACCAGGGCGGTGTGCTCCCAGACTTCTCGGGCCAGGGAAGGCCAGTCTGCCAGCGGGCTGGCCGGAGGCTGGTTTTCAGGGTTTGGTACAGGACAAGTTCGGTGTTGGCGTCGGGTACGGGCCGTCCGTGTACCCACGGTTTTTTTTGCCGGTTATACTCGCGCCAGCGTACCAGGTGCCCGGCCCGGGCCAGGGGCACAATGCGTTCCCGTGGAGCGAGCAGGTATACGGCTACCTCTTCGGCCCGGGGGACCCAGACCAGGAACTGGCAGCGGCCGTCCTCCAGGCAGGTAGCTCCCAGCCTGGCCACGGGAACCCGGGTTTGGTGTCCCCGGGCCAGGGTTGCCTCGGCATCCCTCATTTTGGTCCCCTTTCACCTCCGGTAAAGCTGTTCCGCTCCGCTTTGTCCTTCAACCTGCCGGCCTTCATGCGCCGCAGGCGGCAGATCTCCTCGAGAAATTCCCGTACTTGGGGTATCTGGCTAAATTCTTCCAGACGATAACGTGCTTTGCGCCGCCAGTTCGGCTGTTCCGCGCCGGTACCGGGGATGTTTTGGGGGGCCGTTTCCAGCCACAGGTCCTCCAGGTTTACGAGCAAGAGGGCGGCCGGGCTGGCGGCAAGGTAAGTCAGGGCGGCCCGCAGGATTACTTCGGGGTCGTCCGTGGCCGCCACCGGCCAGCCCTGGGAGCGCAGGAATCCGGCCAGGGCTTCCCGGGTGGCCGCATTTTCCTGCGCCCAGAAGGCGGCAAAGGGCGGCAGGTCGTGGGTATTGAGGCTGGCCAGGCTGCGGGCCGGGGGCCGGGGCAGGGGCAGGGGCCGGGCCGGGTCCAGTTCTAGTTGCTGGACATGCATCCGGTAGAGGCCATGCCGGGTCATGGCCCGACGGATATACCCTGGCACGGTGCCCAGGTCCTCGCCCACCAGCAGGGCCCGGTGGCGGTGGGATTCCAGGGCCAGGATGGCGTAGAATTCCTCGGCGTGGTAGCGGACGTACACCCCGGCCGTTGCCGGCAGGCCCTGGGGTATCCAGAAGAGGCGGTGCAGCCCCATGACGTGATCGAGCCGCAGGACGCGGGCGTAGCGCAGGTGGTGCCGGAGGCAGGCGATGAAATACCGGTAGCCCTGCGCGCGGATTTTTTCCGGGTGCAGAGGGGGCAGGCCCCAGTCCTGGCCTCCGGCAAACAAGGGATCCGGCGGGGCGCCGCAGGTGGCCTGCCGGGCAAAGATCTCCTGCTCGCGCCAGACATCATAGCCGGCCGGGTGTACCCCTAGGGGGAGGTCCAGGTAGAAACCGGGCCGGCCGGCCCGTTGCGCCTTCTGGAGTTGCTCTGCGGCCAGCCACTGCCCGTACAGGTGGTACTGCTCGGACTCCGGGTCGTAGTCCCCTTCTTGCAAGGCCCCCTGCCGCATCCGGGGGGACCAGTCGGGCCAGGTAGTTCCCTGCTTTTCCACGGCCGCGCGAAAACGGGCGTAATCTTTGACCGCCGGGTTTTCTGCCACCCACTGTCCCAGGGCCTCTCGCCGGGCCGACGGCGCGCTGAACAGGCAGCGGGCTAGGTGTTCCAGCACGAGGCGCTTGAGCGCCAGGCCACGGCGGTAATCCACCAGGGGGGCGGCGGCCAGGCTGGCCACTTCCTCCTGGAAGGCTGGGGAAGCCACCAGTTCCCTGGCGGCCGGGCAGCGCTCCAGCTCTGGGATTTGCGTTACATCCAGGAAGAATTCGTTCCAGAACAGGCGGCTGGCCGGGGCGTAGGGGCTGGGATCAAAGGGCTCCTCCAGGAAAGCGGCCAGTAAAGGCAGAGTACCCACCAGAATTCCACCCAGCCCCTGCACCCACCCGGCCAGGTCCTCGAGGTCGGTAAAGTCCCCGGCGCCCCAGTTCCGGCCGGACCGCAGGGCGTAAAGCGGGAGGAAGACCCCCCAGGCTCGGTTATCGTCGGTAAGCGGGGGCGCATAGGCCCGGGTGGGGGCAGAGATGATCAGGGTATGCCAGGAGCGCCCGGAGGCGGTAAGGGTGAACCGGTGGTATCCCCAGGGCAGCCCGGCCGGGAGAGCCAGGGACCGGGCACTGTATTCTATCCCCTCCACCGTTTCGGCCTGCACTACCGGGAGGTCGGCCAGGGTGCAGGTCCAGTTCTTCACCTCCCCGGTTTCCAGCTCCAGAGAGCAGCCGGCCCGGGCCGCAGTGAGCTCTGCCGGTAACCGCAGCCCAAGCTGCGCCGGTTTGCCCTGCCAGGCCACGGTGGCCGGTTCCAGGCCCTGCTGCCAGTACCGCTGCCGGCGCTCCCGCAGGGCTTCCGGCACGGCGGTGAGATTTTCCACCGGGGCCCCCAAGGCGGCAAGGGCTGCCAGGAGGGAAAGGGTTTCGGCCTGCCGGCGGCGCCCGATTGCGTCCCGGTAGGCGGTCTGGATACCGTAAAGCCCGGCCAGCCGGCGCAGGGCAGATATCGGGGTGGTTGCCATCAGAGCAATCTCCAATCTTTGCTGACCCCGGAGGCCGCCCGCAAGGCTGGCGGCCTCCGGGGTCCGGCCTCACCCTCGCCTGAGCCGGGGCCGGTTTTCCTCCGCGTTGGTGTCGCTGCGGCGCCAGATCCTGCCGCCCCTGGATTCTCCAGCATGCTCATAGCTTAAAGTTATTTTCCCCTCCTGTCAAGGATTTTGTCTCCCGTTTGGTCCGTCCTGGCGTGGCGGGCGTATCTTTTGGCCGCTTCTGCCGGACATAAATTGTTCCGGCGGCCGGCAGGCATCCAGCGGCTTGTACCGAATATATACTACAGGTGATGCAAGGTGAGCCTGTCTGGAGGGAACAGGGGGAACCTCGCCGGCCGAAAAGACGGCCAGGCAGGTTGTTTTTTCCTAGCCCTGGCCGTTGCGGTTTTTCTGGCGGTCGTCTTGGCTCATTTCCGGCTGGAGTGGGCTGCGGTGTGGATTTTCGGCTTGCTGGTGGGTTTCGTTTTGCACCGCTCCCAGGTCTGTTTCGCGGCCAGCTTTCGTGACTGCTTTCTTTTTCACGACTACGCCATGGTGCAGGCCCTGGTCACTTTGCTGCTCACGGTTTCTCTCGGTTTTGCCGTCCTGGACCTCACCGGCTTGCTGCCCGATTTTCCTTACTACTGGCGCAGCGGACCAGCCACGGTGTTGGGAGGCTTTCTTTTTGGTTTGGGCATGGTATTGGCCGGGGCCTGCGCCTGCACTTCGCTGGTGCGGCTGGGGGAGGGCTTTCTGCTCTACCTGCTGGTGGGGGCGGGTCTGGCTGGGGGGACCCTCCTGGGTGCTTACACCTATCCTTTGTGGCTCCGGTTAGGCGGTCTGAGCTCCCTCAAACCTTTACCGGTAGCCATGGGCTGGCCGGCGGCTCTGGCCCTGCAGGTGGGCGGCCTGGCAGGGGCCTGGTGGCTGCTGCGCCTGGCCCGGAGGCGGGGATGACCAGGGGGGGGTCTTAGGGTGGAGGTTTGGGCTGTGGTCCGATACACGCTGGACGCCATTGGCGAGATCTGCCCGGTACCGTTGCTTTTGGTGCACCGGAAGATGGCGGAGCTTCTGCCCGGCGACGAGTTGCTGGTAACCACCGACTTCAGCCGGGCCGTGCGCAATATTCTCGACTGGGCCGCCAGGGAGGGTCACGATATCCTGATTGTTGACGAGGTGGAGCCCGGGCTGTGGAGCGTAACCCTGCGCAAGATACGGTAAAGAAGATCTCTTGTCCATGGTCTAAGCGGTACTGGTCCTATCAGGCAGGAGCCCTGGCCTTGGGAGGCCTCTCCCTGGCCTACCTGCTTTTGGCCCGACGACCCTGGGGCATTACCAGCGCCTGGGCCTACTGGACCGGCTGGCTGGCGCAGGTGCTTGGTGGTGAGGTGAGTAGCTGGCCCTACTGGCGGGATATGGGTCTAACCGTATACCTGGCTTCGCCCTGGCTATACCACGGTACCTGGTCTAACCTGGGCCTTATCTTGGGGGCCCTGCTTTCGAGTTTGCTGGCCCGGGAAGGGCGGTGGCGCCTGCCGCGGCGGTGGCCGGTGGCACTGGTCGGCCTGGCCGGTGGTTTGCTGATGGGGTATGGCGCGCGCCTGGCCATGGGCTGCAATATCGGCGCCCTGCTAGGGGGCATCGGCGCCTTCAGCCCGCATGGCTGGCTGTTTGCCGCCGGGCTCCTGGCCGGCGCGGCCCTAGGGGCGTGGCTGCTGCCGCGGCTGTTCTAGCTAGCAAAAAATTTGTTCCCCAGGCGAGGTAATAAACTGGATGAACTTGCGGGTTACCGCGCTCTGGTAGCACCCGGTGCGGTATACCAGGTAATGGGTAATGGTAACCGATCCTCCAGCCAGTTCCAGGGCATACAGGCTGTGCCGGCGCAGTTCCGACTTCACGGCCAGGCGGGTGCTGAGGCTGAGGCCGAGGCCAGCCTGCACAGCCGACTTGACCGCATCCATGCTGCCTAGTTCGGCCGTGATGTTGAGTTCCTCCAGGCTCAGGCCGTGGTCGGCCAGTACCTGCTCAAAGGCCCGGCGCACCCCCGACCCCTTCTCCCGAAGGATAAAGGGCTCTGTTCGCAGATCTTCCAGCGAGATGGTTTGCCGTTCGGCCCAGGGAGATTGCGGGGCGGCGATGATTACCAGGGTGTCCCGGGCTACCTCCTTGATCTTAAAGCCTCCGTCCAGTTCCTCCAGCGGGCCTTCGACAATGCCCACCTGTACCCGGTTATCCTGCAGTTGCCCTATTATCTGCTGCCGGTTGGCTATTTCCAGCCTTACCTTGGCGGTGGGGTGCTTCTGCCCGAAGTCATAAACAGCGCAGGGCAGGGCATAGTTGCCCAGGCAGGAACTGGCCGCCACCAGCAGTTCTTCGTTGTGGAGGCCGCACAGGCTGTCTAGATGCTTTTCCATGGAATCCCAAAGAGCCAGGATCTGAGTGGCGTAACGGTAAACTACGCGGCCGGCAGCCGTCAGTTCCACCCCCTGGGGCTGGCGCTCGAAGAGCTCCACCCCCAGGTGATCTTCCAGAGAACGAATCTGGGCGCTTACCGCCGGCTGGGAGAGGTGTAACAGGCGTGCCGCCTTGGAAAAGCTTTTTACCCTGGCTATCAGACAGAAGACTTCTAACTGGTTGCTGTTCACCGCTATCACCGCCTTTAACCTGGTATCCCTCTTTTTATTCTACTCCTCCCGGCAGCAGCCGGCAAGATATTTGCACTTTGCCCATTCTGCCTTGGCCCGCCCTTAACCTGCTAACGTACGCCTCTGCCGCCTGGTTTTACGCCTTCCGGCAAAAAAAATGGAGGCCGCGGCCTCCATTTCGGGATCCGTTTCAGCCTGCGTTTACTTTATGTGGGGCTCGTGGCATTGCACGCAGTTCATCTTGCCCTGGACGTTGTTCAGGGTGCTATCTTTGCCTACGTGGCAGCTCATGCAGCCGGCAAATAATTCCGAGGGTTTGTAGGCGGCCACGAATTTGCCGTCGGCCTGGGCATTTAGCAACTCCACGGCCCGGGCAGCTACGTCGCCGGTGAGTTTGCCGCAGCGGTCGAGCCGCTCAGGATCAGTCACTTTCTTGCCGGATACCTTGCACCACTCGGTAACTGATATGTGGCAAAGGGGGGAGCCGGAGACATTCTGGATCTGGTTCTTGAACTTGCTGTAGGCTTCGTGTTTCTTGCTCGGGAAGGGCTCCTGCGTATACCAGCCCAGCAATTCGTTAACTAGTTGCGAGTAGACGCCCTTGCCACATACCAGGGTTATGGCTGCAGATGACCCGTTTAAGGCGCCGCACAGGGTCCCCCAGCCGGCGGTTCCGCCTTCGCCGTATCTAAGCATGTCTACCGGTATCAAGGTGAATGGGTACCCCACTTCCTGCTGCAGCGCCCCAATTATGGCCTTGGCCGCGCCGTACATGCAGCCGCCTTCGTAGTACGCTTCATACCCGAGCTTTCTCACCTTTTCTGGGTCCAGCTTATTGTACGGCCACGGCCAGGCCGGGGCGGTAGCCACCTTCGCTCCGGTTCCCGCGGTGATGGTCACCGTCTTGCTGCTGTTGTCCCAGCCCACCCTGGCTCCCAGGGATTCGGCCAGGGGCCGGACCGGAGCCAGAGCCGTACCCTTTTCGATCCGGGCCGGTACCGGACCGGCTATTTCCACGCCGTTGACCGTTACCTTTACCGGCTGGCCTGCGGCCAGGCTTTCCTTCACTCCGCCCAGAGCTCCTCCTGTAACCGCTGCCCCGGCGGCCAGGGCCCCCGCCCCCAGGAGAAACTTCCTTCTGGACAACCCTTCTTTCCTGTCCTCTCCCAATCTTTCCACCTCCGTTTTGATGTCTGCTAGTTGAAATCCCTACTACCTGTCGGGTCCGGACCTCGGCAGCCCTCCTTCTACAGCAGGCACCAGGGCAAGCGAACCGTCAGCCGGCCGCCACGGTCAGGTCGGAGATAGGGGGTCTGCGGCCCGATCGCTGAATCCTCCATCTTGGTCCCCACCTCCGCGGTCTGGTGATATCGCCGCCGGCATCGTGGTATCTGCCCTAAGACTCAGAGGCCTTGGGTGCTTGTGGGTTCTTTTGCAGTGTAATTCTTTCTCCTTCCCCCCAAACCCTGCGCCGGCAGCCATGATACTTTTTTATGTAGCATAACCTTTTATTTATGTGGAGGGCCGTGCGGGTTCGCCTAACACGGTGGTCGGTGGTAGGAATGTAAAAGCCGACGACAATCTGCTATAATGTGGTCAGGCAGGCGTAGCTCTGGAAGATCCCCTGTGTTCTCGCCGGTAAAATTGAAGCCGCGCTGGCGGCGGAGGCAAATTGCGGTGAAAAAGGGTGGGAAGGTGATCCCTTGGCCCGGGAGCGGGTGCAGTTTGTTTGTCAGGAATGTGGTTTGGCGGTGCCTAAATGGCTCGGCCGGTGTCCGGGGTGTGGGCAGTGGAATAGCCTGGTGGAGGAGATTCAGGCTGGAGTGGCTGGTCTACGGGGCGCTGAACCGGCCAGAAGTGGGGCCTTGCCGGTAGCCATCACCGAGGTGGACGGCAGGGCGCAGAGGCGGATCAGCACCGGCCTGAATGAGCTGGACCGGGTGCTGGGCGGGGGGATAGTGCCCGGGTCCCTGGTGCTGGTAGGCGGCCCGCCGGGTATCGGCAAATCCACCTTGCTGCTGCAGTTGGCTGCCCACGTGGCCACGAATTCCGGGGCCGTCCTATACATATCCGGGGAGGAGTCCCTGGCACAGGTCCGGATGCGGGCGGAAAGGTTGGGGGCCCTGACCCCGGGTCTGATGGTGGCTGGCGAGACCAATGTCGAAGGCATGAAAGAAATCATCGGCCGGGTGGCGCCGCTGGTCTGCGTGGTAGATTCGGTGCAGACTATCTACAAGCCGGATCTGGGCGCGGCCCCGGGCAGCGTGGCCCAGGTACGGGAGGCGGCGGCGGACTTATTGCGGGTGGCGAAGGAGAAAACAGTGGCCATCTTCCTGGTGGGACACGTCACTAAGGAAGGGATGCTGGCCGGCCCCCGGGTCCTGGAGCACTTGGTAGACGCCGTTCTGTACTTTGAGGGTGACAGGCATTCCCTTTTCCGCCTGGTGCGGGCGGTGAAGAACAGGTTTGGCGCCGCGGACGAGGTGGGGATTTTTGCCATGCAGGCGGGTGGCCTGGCCGAAGTGGGTAACCCCTCCGCTTCGCTCCTCTCTCAGCGCCCCGCGGGAGTACCAGGATCAGTGGTGGCGGCCAGCCTGGAGGGCACCCGGCCACTTCTGGTGGAGGTACAGGCCCTGGTCGCCCCTACTGTTTTCGGCAACCCCAGGCGCCTGACCACCGGCCTGGACAATTCTCGCGCCCTTTTGATGTTGGCTATCCTGGAAAAAAGGGTGGGCTTGAACCTAGGCCTGGCAGATGTCTACCTGAACGTGGCCGGTGGCGTACAGGTGGAGGAGCCGGCCATGGACTTGGGTATTTGCCTGGCCGTAGCCTCTAGCTTCCTCAACCGGCCCGACCGGCTGCAGTCCGTGGTGACGGGCGAGGTGGGGCTTACCGGCGAGGTGCGGGCCGTGAGCCAGGTGGAGAAGCGCCTGCGGGAGGCTGCCCAGCTCGGGTTCAGGCACTGCCTTGCGCCTGCGGGAAGTCAGGCCGGCGGTCGCGCTCTGGCGGGGCTCGAAGTACATGAGGTGGCTACGGTCTCCGAGGCCCTGCATCTGGCCCTAGGTACGCTGAAGCCGCAAGATGGCAGCTAGACAGTAGTGCGGCCCTGCAGCCGGCGGCGTTTTTCTCGCGGCCCGCTCAGGTAAGGTTAAAAACTCGCAGGGTCTTAAGCTGGTTGTCTTCTTTGGCCATCACCGAGTTCAGGTCAAGGCCGACGGTATTGCACAGGGCGGCCAGGTAGAATAAGAGCTTGCCCATCTCGTTTTCTACCATGTCCCGGCAGTCTTCGCACAGACTTCCCCGCAGATGGTTGTCCAGCAAATCGCTGAGGTCCTCCAGGGAGGCATCCTCAGGGATGGGCTTCTTTATGGTTTCGATCCGGATGCACCCGCAGGTGGTGGCCGCCTTAGTGACGGCCCGGTTCAACCGGGCGTTGGCGTCCTGCGCCTTGGACATGATATCGAGAATACTCTTATGACGAATGGTATACTGGGCTACTGCTTTTTGAAATTCATCGCAGGTTAGGTAGGCCATGGGGGTCAACTCCTTTACCAAGGTCAATTATATTCGTGGCCAGGCCAGTTTGTCAATCGCGTGTAAGAATGTGGCAATTTGACAGAGAGGCCGCCATTTGTTATAATTTGACCATGGAGGGGGTTAACGTGGCTTTCAGTATTGGTGACAAAGTTGTCTACCCCATGCATGGAGCCGGGGTAATTGAATCCATTGAAGATCACGAGGTGCTGGGGGAAAGGCGGGGTTATTACATAATGCGCCTACCCCTGGGCGACATGAAAGTCATGATCCCGGTGGAAAACGCGGACGAAATTGGCCTGCGCCAAGTCATCCCGTCGGAAGAAGTTTCCCAGGTGCTCGATCTCCTGCAGGCGGAGCCGGCGCCCATGGATAACAACTGGAACCACCGGTACCGGATGCACCTGGAGAAGATCAAGAGCGGCGATATTTTTGCTGTCGCCGAAGTGGTGCGGAATTTGACCCTGCGGAATAAGGGCAAGGGCCTCTCTACCGGGGAGCGGAAGATGCTGGAAAGCGCCTGGCAGATTCTGGTGAGCGAACTGGTACTGGCCAAGGGAGTAGAGGCGGGGACGGTAGAGAGTTTACTCCAGCGCGTACTGGCCTAGGCGGCGGCGCGCAAACTTCACCTGGCTTTGTCGGGCTCGCCGGCAGGTCGGGCGAGGGACCTGCAAGGGCGGAGGTTGGAGCGCGTAGGAACCCAGCACTCAACCAGCATGTCTAAGATGCCGTATCCTTTCGAACAGCAGCACTCCAAGTAAGGCATCCCGGCGAACGTCGGGTTGAGTGCTGGGTTCCAGATTGAAAGTCCGGTCCTCCCGCTTCGCCAGTTTTGATCCTCCTCCTGACGCCGGCGTCGCGTGGGCGCCATGAGGTGTGTACAGCCTGCAGGAATTCGGTGACTGCTCTAGCCAGTGGCGTCGGAATGGGCGCGCTAAGGGGGGAGCGGCCCCGACGTAACCGGCCATCGGCCGAAGGCGGGTTACACCATCGCAGAGCCGGTCACGCAGACGGCTGGGTATGAGTGTTTCTCTCGACAAAATCGGCGGGGCGGTTACGGTATAATCGAGGTGTACTCGAGCCAAAATAGGAAGGAGGTGAGAAAAATGGTTTATCGCGTAATCCGTTACTTAATCAGCATTGCTGTCGGGGCCATAGGCCTAGGCATCATGTTTTTTGTTACCCAGTCTTTCCTCACTGGCCCCTGGCAGGTGCGCTGGGCTTTGGTCGGGTTGGCAGCTCTGGCCAGCGCCCTCGTCGGGTACTCCATAGCACCGCGGCTCGTGGCGGCGGTGGTATCCTTGACCAGGTGGTCTGAAGGCCGGCTACATAGGATGCCACCCCAGGAACTGATCGGCGGCGCTGTGGGTTTGATTACTGGACTTATAATCGCCAATCTTTTTAGCCCCTCGCTGCGCAATTTGCCGGTGGTAGGCGCATATCTGCCCTTGGTGGCCAATGTTTTTTTGGCCTACCTGGGCTGGAGTGTGGGGAAGAAAGAAGAGATTCTGGGGGTTATTACCGCCCTACCCCGGCTGGCAGGCAAGGATAAGGGCGGGCACCAGTTGGGAGCCGGTGCCGGCCGCCGGGCCAATATCCTCGATACCAGCGTTATTATTGACGGCCGGATTGCGGATATTTGCCATACGGGATTTCTCGAGGGGCCTATGATTATTCCCGGCTTTGTGCTGGAAGAACTGCGACATATAGCCGATTCCTCGGACCTGCTGAAGCGTAATCGCGGCCGTCGCGGATTGGATATCCTTAACCGGCTGCGGCAGGAGCCGGACTTGGCGGTGGAAGTCATGGAGCATGACTATGAGGACCTAAACGAGGTGGACAGCAAACTGGTGCGCCTGGCCCAGGAAATCCGGGGACAGATTATCACCAACGATTTCAACCTTAACAAGGTAGCCGTATTACAGGGGGTAAAGGTGCTCAATATCAATGACCTGGCCAATGCCGTTAAGCCGGTGGTGCTGCCGGGCGAGGAAATGCCGGTCCAGATTATCAAAGACGGCAAGGAAACCGGCCAGGGAGTGGGGTACCTGGAAGACGGGACCATGATTGTTGTTGAAGGTGGACGCAAGTATATTGGCCAGACTATTGTCGTGGTAGTAACCAGCGTGTTACAAACTTCGGCCGGGCGGATGATCTTTGGGCGGCCCAGGGTGGTGAGCAAGAAGCAAGTAGCCTCGGCCGTGGGAGAGGTGAGTACTACTGCCTGGTAAAGTAGGGGCTGTTATCGCCGCGGCTGGACACAGCCAGCGCATGGGGGGCGTCAATAAGCTGTTCCAACTGGTGGGCGGGAGGCCTTTGCTGGCCTTGACCCTGGAGGTGTTCCAGCGCCACGAGCTGGTGGACTGCGTGGTGGTGGCCATGGCACCTGAGGAAATAGCGCGTTGCTGGGAAGAGGTTATTCACCCTTACGGATTATATAAGGTAGTCGCAGTAGTGGCGGGCGGGGCCGAACGCCAGGAATCCGTCTACCGGGCTCTGGCATACCTGCCGTCCGCCTGCGAACTGGTGGCCGTCCACGATGGAGGACGGCCTTTTTTGCGTTCGGACTTGCTTACCAGGTGCATTGAGGCCGCAGGGACGGAGGGGGCGGCGGTGGCGGCAGTGCCGGTGGTGGATACTGTCAAGGTAGCCGGGGACGGCGGCAGCCGCGTAGAGCATACGCTGCCGCGCACTCGTCTCTGGGCGGCCCAGACACCCCAGGTTTTTGCCCGGGGTCTTTTGGCGGCGGCCTACGAACGGGCAGAGAAGGAAGGGTTTACAGCCACCGACGACAGTACCCTGGTGGAGAGGATGGGGCACCCAGTGCGCCTGGTGGCCGGCGATGAAGATAACTTCAAGGTGACCACCCCGGCCGACCTCTTGCGGGCGAGGATAATGGCCGGCGGTCCTGCCGGTTCGCCGCGGGTTGGAATTGGCTACGATGTCCACCGGCTCGTGCCGGACCGGCCCTTGGTGTTGGGCGGGGTGATGGTGCCTTCAGAACTGGGATTGGCCGGGCATTCGGACGCCGATGTCCTGCTTCACGCGATCATGGATGCTTTGCTGGGGGCGGCGGCAGCCGGGGATATCGGCCGCTATTTCCCGCCCGAGGACGCGCAGTATGCAGGCGCCAGCAGCCTGGCCCTTTTGCGCCGGGTGGTTCAGATCCTGGCCGGGCAGGGCTACCGGCCCTTGCAGGTAGACAGCGTGGTGGTGGCGGAAAAGCCGCGTCTAGGCCCTTTTATTCCCGAAATGCAGGCGGCCGTGGCCCAAGCCCTGGGGGTTCCGCCGGGCCAGGTGGGGATAAAGGCCAGCACCAATGAGAAGTTGGGCTTTATCGGCGCGGGTGAAGGGATGGCTGCCTGGGCTGTGGTTACAATTGGTTGACACGGCCGGCCCCTAGCCAGTATAATTAGGCTGGGTTGAGCTTTCCGTCCCTCGGGTCTAAGGGGTGGTTCCCGGGGCCGGGGGTCTCGGAGGCGGACGGAAGGTAATTTTTGTAACTACTCGGCCTCCAGGCCGATCAGAGGTCGGGCGGCGAACGACTGAAGACGCTAGCCGGGTTGCCGGGCTTCGCGAAAGTGGCGGCGAGGTCGCTCTCAAAGGCGGTGATAGGCGGTGGCCCGGGTAGTTAGGTAATTTGTGTCTCGAGTGGGGGAGAGACCATGTTTGGCCGATACAAGCGCGATATCGCGGCTGTTTTTGCCCGGGACCCAGCGGCCAAGAGCGTGCTGGAGGTTATCCTATGTTACCCCGGGCTGCATGCCCTGTGGTTTTACCGCCTCAGTCATTTTTTTTACGGTCATGGGCTGGTCACCCTGGCCCGCTTTATTTCCCAGGTGGGGCGGTTCCTGACCGGCATTGAGATCCATCCCGGGGCCCGGATAGGGGAAGGGCTGTTTATTGACCATGGGATGGGAGTGGTGATCGGGGAGACCACCGAGATCGGCGATAACGTCACCCTATACCAGGGGGTCACCCTGGGCGGTACCGGGAAGGAAAAGGGTAAACGCCATCCCACCATCGGGAACAACGTGGTCATCAGCACCGGGGCCAAGGTACTGGGGGCTATCTGCATCGGCGACAATGTAAAAATCGGCGCCGGCTCGGTAGTCCTGCGGGATGTCCCGTCCAACTGCACAGTGGTCGGGGTGCCGGGGAGGGTGGTGGTGCGCGACGGCCAGCACCTGACCGACCGTACCATTACCGAGGTGGATCTGCAGCACAACCAGTTACCCGACCCGGTGGCAGAAATGATTCTCTGCCTGCAGCGTAAGATCGAGCGGCTGGAGCGGCGGCTGGAAGAACTGGAGGTTAATTCGGAGTATGCCGGTGACCATATACAATACGTTGACCCGGAGGAAAGAAGCGCTGGTTCCAGGTGAGCCGGGGCAGGTAAGAATGTACGTGTGCGGCCCCACGACCTACAATCTCATCCACCTGGGCAACGCCCGGCCCCTAGTGGTTTTTGATACCTTTCGCCGCTATCTGGAGTATAGAGGCTATCGGGTAACCTACGTGCAAAACTTTACTGACATTGATGATAAAATCATTGCCCGCGCCGCTGAGGAGGGGCTGGACCCCGGCGTCCTGGCAGACAAGTATATTGCCGAATATTTTCTCGACGCCGCGGCCCTGGGAGTACGGCCGGCCACGGTACATCCCCAGGTCAGCCAGCATATCGCCGACATAGTGGCCATGATCCGGTCCCTGGTGGATAAAGAGTACGCCTACGCCGCCGACGGCAACGTCTATTTCGCGGTTGACAGGTTTGCCGGTTACGGCAAGCTCTCGCGCCGCTCCCCGGAGGAGATGCTGGTCGGGGCGCGGGCCGAGATAGAGGGGGATAAGCGCAGCCCGCTGGATTTTGCCCTGTGGAAAAAAGCCAAGCCTGGTGAGCCGTGGTGGGAAAGCCCGTGGGGCCCCGGCCGGCCCGGCTGGCACAGCGAATGCGCGGCCATGGCCTTGAGATACCTGGGATCCGGGTTTGACATCCACGGCGGCGGCTACGACCTGGTTTTTCCCCACCACGAGAACGAAATAGCCCAGGCCGAGAGCTACACCGGCCAGCCTTTCGCCCGCTACTGGATGCACAACGGCTTTATCACCGTAGATCAAGAGAAAATGTCCAAATCCCTTGGCAATTTCTTCCTGCTGCGTGAGATCCTCAGGCGTTTCCCTGGCCCGGTTATCCGTTTTTACCTGCTCAGCACCCACTACCGCCATCCCCTGGATTTCGACCTGGAAGGCTTGGAAGGCAGCGCCCGGGGCCTGGCCCGCTGGCAAAAGACACTGGACGAGCTGGAGCAGCGGCTGGGAGGGCGGGCCGGCGAAGCAGCCACAAGCGGCCCTGCGCATCCCTTGCGGGAACAGGTGGCCGCTACCAGGGAGACTTTTGTGGCCGCCCTGGACGACGATTTCAACACCCCGGCCGCCATGGCCGCACTTTTTGCCCTGGTGAGGGAGACCAACAGCTTCCTGGCCCGCAGCCAGACCGGCGATGACGCCGGGACCCTCGCGGCCGTCCGGGCCTGTCTCAAGGAATTGGGGGAGCAAGTCCTGGGGGTCCTGCCCTTGGCAGGCCAGGCAGCCCCGAGCAGCCGGGAGGCCCAGGTGGTCACCGGCCTGGTTGACCTGCTGCTGGAAGTAAGGAGCCTCGCCAGACAGCACCGGGATTGGGCCATGGCCGATATGATCCGGGACCGGCTGGCCGGCCTGGGTATCGGCGTGGAGGATACCCCTGGCGGGACCCGCTGGGAGTGGCGGGGATAGGAGGCAAGCCGTGAAGGTAGAACTGCTGCAGTGCACCCCAGACTTCCTGCAGGTAATTTGGTGTGCGGCCCGCACCTGCTATAGCTCTCTTTCTCCCCTGGAACTGTGGCGGGCCGAGGTATCGCGGGAAGAGAAGTTGCGGCTGGCCCGGCAGGTGATCAATTCCGGCCACTTGAGCGTGACTGAGCACTGCACTATGACCTTCGGGGTGGAAGGCGTGTCGCGTACCCTGCTGGCCCAGTATTCCCGGCATCGCATCGGCGTAAGCCTCTCGGTTCAGTCCCAGCGGCACGTCCGGGCCGGGGACGCCGGGGAGGGCGTGTTTGCCCATGTGGTCCCGCCACGCATCCAGGGTAACCCCGAGGCAGAGGACCTCTTCTTCACCGCCATGGATGGGGCCCAGACTTATTACGACCGGCTGGTAGCCCTGGGGATACGCAAGGAAGACGCCCGCTTCGTCCTCCCTGGGGGGGCGGCTACTAACTTCGTCACCTCCCTCAATCTGCGCTCCCTCATGGACGTCTACCAAAAACGGGTGGCTATTCCCGGGGCCCAGTGGGAGATCAAGGCCATGGTCCAGGAGATGGCCGACCTCATCGTGGCCCGGGAGCCGTGGCTGGCAGAATATTTTTCTTCTGAGGTCAGGCGAGACTAGATGGAAACGATTGCCGGACGGCGGCCGGTTCTCGAAGCCCTGCGGGCAAATCACCCGCTGCACCGGCTGGTGGTGGCCGACGTCGAGCCCCGGGGCACATTGCTGGAGATCGTCAGGCTGGCTCGGGAGCGCGGTATTCCGGTGCAGACGTTGAGCCGGGACAAGTTATCGGCCCTGACTCAGGTGCCGCACCAGGGCGTGGTGGCCATGGTGGCGGCCTGGGAGTACGTTGACATTGATTATCTGCTGGAAGTGAGCAGGCGTAAAGGCACGCCGCCTTTTCTGGTTCTGGCCCACGAGATAGCCGACCCCCAGAACCTGGGCTCCCTCATTCGCACCGCCGAAGCCTGCGGGGCGGACGGACTGGTGGTTCCCAGGCACCGGAGCGCCGGCCTCACCGCAGCCATAGCCCGGGCCTCGGCCGGGGCGGTGGAGTATCTGCCCGTGGCCAGGGTCACCAGTACCCGTCAGGCCGTGGCCGACCTGAAGGAGAGGGGCTGCTGGGTCGTAGGGCTGGCCGCCCATGCCCCCACGCCCATATGGGAGGTTGACCTGGGCCTGCCTTGTGCCGTGGTGGTTGGCAGCGAAGCCAGGGGCCTGGGGCCGGCTCTGGAGAGGGATTGCGACGTTTTGGCCTGCCTGCCCATGCGGGGGAGAATTGCCTCCCTTAATGCGGCGGTGGCGGCAGCCGTGGCCATGTACGAGGTGTGCCGGCAAAGGAGCAGTGGGCAGGGTGGACACGAAGGGTGACCGGGCATACCTGCTGGTAGATGGGTACAACATTATTCATTCCTGGCCGGAGCTGGAACAGTTGCAGGCCGAGAGCCTGGAACACGCCCGGGAGGCCCTCATTCATATCCTCAGCGATTATGCCGCCTTTACCGGCCAGCAAGCAGTGATCGTTTTCGACGCCCACCTGGTCAAGGGCACCGTGGAGCAAAGGGAAAAGGTTACGGAGGCTCTGGAAGTGGTGTATACCCGGGAGGGGGAAACGGCCGACATGTTTATTGAAAGGATGGTATCCTTCCTGCTGCCGGGGTCCCGGGTTATTCAGGTAGCCACTTCCGACAGCGTGGAGCAGCAGGTGGTGTGGCGGGAAGGGGCACTGCGACTTTCCAGCCGCGATTTGCGGGACCTGGTGCAAGCAGCCGGGAAGGAAAGGCGGGTAATCCTGGCAAGTGACCGAGATCCGGGCAACCCCCTCGACGCCTACCTGGATATGCGGCTGCGGGCCGAGTTCGAGAAGTGGCGGCGGCAATGAGTTCCAGCTTTTAAAAATACCTTGATTTTCAGAGGCTCTTCCTTTATAATAAAGCTGGCCTGGACAAGTCCCATGGGGATATTGTAGGGCCGTCCTTTCATAGATTAGAGTAAGGGTAACTACTCAAGCCTGCCCAGCCAGTGGGTGGCCTCTGTCGAGCGTTAGCCAGGTCCCAAGGATCAACCTCTGCCGCGACAGAGACCTCCGAGCGCCCGGCAGGGGAGGAGCTTGAGTAGTTACGAGTAAGGAATTAGACTTTACTTTAGGTGTTGGGTGGGGGCGAGGAGATGGGCGCCGAGGTTCAGAGGGAGATGTACGACCCCTACGTCTTGGCGGAGGACGAAGAGCTGGTGGAGATGGCCCAGGAGGGTGATGACACAGCCCAGGAATACCTGATCAATAAGTACAGGAACTTTGTGCGGGCCAAAGCCCGGTCCTACTTTCTTATCGGTGCCGACCGCGAGGATATTATTCAGGAAGGAATGATCGGTCTTTATAAGGCCATCCGTGATTTTCGTGGCGACAAGCTGTCTTCATTCCGGGCCTTTGCCGAGCTGTGCGTTACCCGTCAGATAATCACTGCTATCAAGACGGCCACACGTCAGAAGCATATCCCCCTAAATTCCTACGTTTCCCTGAACAAGCCGATTTACGATGAGGAGTCTGACCGGACCCTGCTTGACATTATTTCGGGGTCAAAGGTGAGCGATCCTGAAGAACTTATTATCAGCCGCGAAGAGTTTGATGACATCGAGGAAAAGATGGGGGAGATCCTCAGCGCCCTGGAATGGCAGGTACTCATGTCCTATCTGGAGGGCAAGTCGTACCAGGAGATAGCTGTGGCCCTCAAGCGCCATGTCAAGTCCATAGATAACGCCCTGCAGCGGGTAAAAAGGAAGCTGGAGCGCTACCTGGAAAAGAGAGACGGCTTTTAGACGGTAACTACTCGGCCTGTCAGGCCGATCGGAGGTTGGGCGGCGAACGACTGAAAACGTAAGCCGGGTTGTCAGGCTGCGCGAAAGTGACGGCAAGGCCGCTGACAGCGGCGTGATAGGCGGTGGCCTGAGTAGACCCCCATGGCGTCCAGGCGCCACCAGCCTCTATCGCACTCCTCTGGGGTCACGCTCCGTTTTTCATGTATTTTTTATGGGGTAATTCCTTGACGGTCGGCAAAGAGCGTGCTATAATAGCTTCTGCAGTTGGAGGGGTTCCCGAGCGGCCAAAGGGGGCAGACTGTAAATCTGTTGGCGGAGCCTTCGCTGGTTCGAATCCAGCCCCCTCCACCATTTGAGAAGTGAGATGTGGGATGTGAGAAGTTGGACTAAAGAAGGCATTAGCCTACGGCCAATGCCAACCATAGAAAATCCCACCTCTAACCTCTCACCTCACACATCTATATAACTGCGGGGTGGAGCAGTTGGTAGCTCGTCGGGCTCATAACCCGAAGGTCGTTGGTTCGAATCCATCCCCCGCAACCATGCCCACATAGCTCAGTTGGTAGAGCGTCGCCTTGGTAAGGCGGAGGTCACCGGTTCAATCCCGGTTGTGGGCTCCAGCAAGTCAACAGCGCCAATGGATTGCAGGTTGAGAGCTATTTTCAACAACCCAAATGCAGGGTTCGTGCCCAATCCAAGCACAATTGCCCGTGGAGGAGGCTGTCAAAGCACATGACAGCCTCTTTTTCTACGCCCGGCAAGAAGTGGTGCTAGGTGTCAAGGGTGAATGCCACGCTGTTATGCCCCAGCCGCTGTGGTCGCGGCCTTTGCGCATGCGGCTGGTCTGGCCGCTAAGGCCGGTTTTGACGTGGTCGAGCTCCACGGGGTATGTACGGACGAATATCTGGATACCGGATATCACCTGGAGGAAATCTTGGAGCTGGCGCCTATCCTTTACCAGGCTGGTGCGGACCTGATTGATTGTACCGGAGCTGGAGCCGGTCCAGGCGCGCCAGAGCCGTGGCCGGGGTGGCAGTTACCCGCGTCCCGGCAGGTCAAGGAGAGGGCCGGCGGGCCAGTTATGGCTACCGGGGGTCTGGGGGTACCAGAACTGGCCGATTTTGCCGTCCGTAGCCAGCATGCCGACCTGGTGGCGGTAGGGCGGGCTATGCTGCGTCACCCTTACTGGGCATTGGCAGCGGCCAGGCGGCTGGGATTGGAGGTAGACAAGCTGGCGCCGCAGCCCTACGCGCGCGTGTTTTAGCAGTTTAGCTTCCGCTCTCAAGGCTGAACCAACGACAGCGGTTAGACCCCATGTACTTTTGCGCTAGCACGTTTAGCGGCTTGCGAGCCATGGCGAAATTACTGCTTAACACCTGCAGTATTCCCTGGATGTGCTCCCGCTGTGCCTCCGGACAGGCGGCAGCCTTCAGGTAGAACTGGGGCCCCAGTTCCAGGTATTCTTCCAGCCGGTGGCCGTGGCTGTGGCGGGAGGCGTATATTTCGGGCCGCCGCACCACGGCCGCGGGGAAGATGCCGGTCAGGAACAGGCTGAGGTCGCCGAGTCTCTTGTAGATCGGGAAGCGGTTTTCCGGCTCCAGCAGTTCCAGCAGGGAAAGCAAATCATCCATGTCCAGGTCGCTGAAACGGCGGCGATACCACCTGTTTCCCACCCGGTAATAGAAAGCGCCGCCGTAGGTGCGGGTGAAGGTGGTTAGAAGTTCGGCCAGGTAGTCCAGCAGCAGGTCGTTCTCCAGCAGCCGGACTACCTCCGGGCTGTCAAAGACCGGAATTTCCTCGGCGGTTTCCAGCAGTTCCAAGGTAAAGGTGCTGTCTCGCAGTTCCCTTTTTACCTGGCGTAACAGGACGGTAAAGAAGATGTAAGGTGAGAGCTGCAGCAGCATTTCCTGCTTCTCTTTGATTTTGGTCACTACCTGGGGATCGTCCAGCATGATGTCAATGAGGTCCGGTTTGTCGCGGATGATTTCCTTGATGTGCACATGGTCTGTGCGCTGGGTAGCTACGGCCTGTACCAGAAAACTCAGATCACTATCCGGCAGGTAGGACAGCCGGTCATTTACTTGCCGCATCTTACCACCCCGCCTCTGTTTTTAACCTGATGATAACCCTATTATAACCCCGCGCGGGCCATACTGCAACGGGTTTATACCCGTAAGGCATAGGTGCCGCACAGTCCGCCGCAGCCACTAAGGGACCCTGGTCAGAGCCCAGGGGGGATTGAACGGGCGGAGCAGGGCAGGGAAATTGGAGCGGCCTCGGAAACCTTCCCTTTACTTCCGGTGGCCCCCGGGTTACAATGGAGAAAAATACGGCTTGGGTATCGTCAGCCAAAGGTGGTGAGCTTGTTGGCCCTGTCTTGCGGCCTGATTGGCCTGCCCACGGTAGGCAAAACTACCTTTTATAACCTGCTCACCGGGGCCGGAGCAGACACTTCCAGGTTTGTGAGCGGCCGGAAGGATACCCACCGTGGCACGGCCACGGTGCCCGACGTCCGGGTGGATTTTCTCGCGTCTCGATACAAACCGCGTAAAACTACTTATGCCCAGATCGAGGTGGTTGACGTCCCTGGCCTGACGCGGGGGGCCGGCCAGGGGGGGGAAGCCTTCCTGGCCGGGGTGCGGGAGGTTGACGCCCTGGTGTATATCTTACGGGCTTTCAGCAACCCGGAAGTGCTGCATGTGGAGGGGTCCGTTGACCCGTGGCGGGATTTACGGGCCGTGAATTTGGAGCTCGTCCTGGCCGATCTGGACCTGGCGGAGAAGCGGCGGGAGCGGATCAGTCAGGCCAAGAAGATCAAGCCGGAACAGGAAAAGGAACTGGAAATCCTGGAGCGTTGTATTGCCACCCTGGAAGCGGAAAAATTTCTCTCCCGGCAAGAGTTCAGTCCGGAAGAGGAGATCATCGTGACCAACCTGGGTTTTCTGACCCGCAAGCCGGTTATCCTGGTGGTAAACGTGGATGAGACCCAATTGACTAGTGGACAGTTTCCAGAAGCTGACAGGCTATTGGCCTATGCCACCGAACAGGAGAGACCGCTGCTGGCCATTTCCGCCCGGGCCGAGGCGGAGATCAGCCAGCTCGCCCCGGAAGACCAGCCGGCCTTTCTGGAGGATCTGGGCATTGCCGAACCCGGTCTCGTGCGCCTGGCCCGGGCCATGTACCAGGTCTTGGGCCTGGTGTCCTTCTTTACCGTGGGGGAAGACGAGGTCAAGGCCTGGACCATCAGGCAGGATACGCCGGCCCGCAAGGCTGCTGGTAAGGTGCACTCGGACATTGAGCGCGGGTTCATCCGGGCTGAGGTCGTTGGCTATGACGACCTGGCGGCCTGCGGCTCTATGGCCCGGGCCCGGGAAAAGGGTCTGGTGCGCCTGGAGGGCAAGGACTACCTCATCCGGGACGGGGACATAGTGCACTTTCGCTTCAACGTGTAAACTCAGCCGACCAAGTACCTGCCGCGGGGCGGGTTTTGGCCTTGGGGGGCACCTGGTGGAAGTTACCCACACCCTCTCCATACGAGGTACCCGGTGGCCGGAGTTCAGGCTCAGCCCCGGCCAGGTTCTGCACGCCCGCGTGCTGGAGGTTAGCGGCAGTGAGGTTCTGCTGCTCCTTGCCGGGAGACAGGTCAGGGCTGAGGCCAGGGTTCCCCTGGAGGCGGGCCAAGGGTTGCACCTAGAGGTGGTGGGGCGGACGCCCGGAGCCAGCGGGGAGGAAATTTTGTTGCGGGTCCTGCCGGCTGGGACAGATACGGCGGATCTGCAGGACCGGCTCCGGGCAGTGGCCCGGGAAATGCGGCTGGCCCTGCCGGGGCCCCGGGTAACCGAACTGGCGGCCCTGGCCCGAAGCTGGGGCCTGGCACCGGCAGAAATTCCGGCCCTGGTTTGGCTGGCGGCGCGTGGGCTCCCGGTCACGCCGGAAAACGTCGGTCTCGTGGCCCGGGCGGTAAGTCGGCCGGTGCCGCCGCCGGATGTGGCCGCTGGGACAGAGGCCCTGCGCGAATTGGCGGCCAGCCTGCCACGGGGAGCCGATAACACGCTTGGCGTCCTGGACGGCCTGTTGGATCGGATCACCTGGGCTGGCGGTCAGCCGGAGGAGATGGCCGCGGCGCTCAAGGAACTGCCCGGGGCCCTGGGGCTGAACTACGAGGCGCGGTTGACGGAATTGCTGGCGGGCGACCGGCACCCGGCCGGTACCGAAACCCGGCAGATGCAGGAGGACAACCTGAAGGGCTGGCTTCTCAACCTGCTCCGGCTGGTCGGCGACGGCGGCGTCAGGGTCCAGGCCGGGGGTGTAGAGGTGGCCCGGGATCTCTTGGCCCGGCTTACGCACTTGCAGTTGCTGAGCCAGGCGGACCAGAGCCTGGTTTTCCTGGGGTTGGTCCACCTGGCCGGGAGCCAGACCCCCTACCTGCTGAAAGTGGGGCGGCAGCCGGAGAGGGAAGAAAGCCCCGGGGTCGGGTCTGGCCGTGGGTCTGGCTACAACGTAACCTTCCTGGCGGACCTGCCGTGGCTGGGCGCGGTGAGCGGCCGGCTGTCGCTGGTAGGTGAGACCCTTTCCTGCCGGCTCGCGGTACAGAAGGAAGCCGCGCAGCGGCTGATCAACTCCCGTCTGCCGGAACTGGAGGCGGCCCTCGAGTCCATCTGCCCGCGGGTTACGGTTTATCCCTGCGTCCGGGAAGCCGGCGTGGTGCGGGAAGTAGCGGTGACCGAGTTCGGACATTACCTGGCAGCGGCCGGCATTGATGTGCGGGTGTGAAATGGGGGGAGGAGAATGACCGCAGGAAATGCACCGGAGGAGAGCGGCCGGCGCCGGGCCGCGGCCGCCCTTCGATACGACGAGAGCCGGGATAATGCCCCCCGGGTGGTGGCCAGTGGCCGGGGGGTGGTAGCCGAAAATATCATCCGCCGGGCCAGGGAGGCCGGTATCCCGGTTCACGAAGATGCCGAACTGGTCGAAGCCCTCTGCCGCCTGAGGCTGGACACGGAAATCCCCCCGGAACTCTATCTGGCTGTGGCCCAGGTGCTGGCCTTTATCTTCCGGCTGGAGGCCGGGGCCAAAGCTTCAGGCGAAAATTCCCTCCTGCGCGGGTATTGACGGTTCATGCCCCAAAGGGGTAAAATCTTATTGGAATAGTTGAGACTTTTTTGCTTGGCTAAACCGTGGTGCCAAGCGGAGGCAATCTTCCACCCGCGCCAGTCAATGTCCGGTTTTTGGCCAGCGCCCGGTGCCTTTGGCGGCACAGCAGAAGGATGAAATTGACAGCGAGGGTAAGGGCCTAGATTTGAATCGAAAGTGGCGTAGCCACTTTCCACGAGATCTAACCTCCAACCTCCAACCCCTATTTTAGGTGGGTGCCGAGATGCAGGACGTCCTTCAGTCGGGGTTTTTTGCCCTGTACTTTGTCTCCGGGCTTTCCTTTTTCACCATGGGCCTGGCCATCGCGGTGCAGTACCGCAGCTTCAGCACTTTTCGCCTCGCGGCCAGCCTCAATCTGCTGGCGGCCTTCGGCATTCTTTATGGCTTTAGCGAGTGGGGCAATGTTTTTGTCCCCCTGCAGGTGCCGGACATAGGGGTGGCGGCCCAGTGGAAGCTGGTGGCCTTGCAGCGGCTCCTCCAGGCCCTGGCTTACTTCTTCCTTTTCCTTTTTGGGGTCAAGCTGTTCCGGGATACCCGTGAGGGTCCCCCCTGGCTGATCTGGCTCCCCATGGTCCCTTTCGTGCTCTGGCTGGCCAGCTTCCTGCGCTTTGCCGGTTACCTGGACAACCAGGTGGCGCTAGTGGGCTGGCTGCAGGGTCACGAGGGCATGGCTCGCCTGCTCCTGGCTTTGCCCGGCAGCGTGGCCAGTGCCTGGGCCTTGTGGAAACAGAGGCTTGACCTGCGGGTACTGCAAAACGCCGCGGTCAACCACAACCTGTATGTCACCGTGACGGCCCTGGGGCTGATGGCAGTATCTACCGGGCTGCTCATTGAGCCCAGCTCGTTCTCACCCTTCCCCGGCCTCCTTTCCCGGTTCTGGAGCGACCACGGACTCCTGCCGGTGCAGATATTCCGCACCTTCGTCGGTTTTATCCTGGCCATTTCCATGACCAGGATCTTGGCCGTCTTTGACCTGGAGAGCCAGCGGCGGATGGATGAAAGCCGGCGGCAGCAGGCCATTCTGTTGGAGCGCGACCGGTTCAGCCGGGACCTGCACGACGGCGTGTTGCAGGCCATTTACGGCGTGGGCCTGACCCTGCAGATGTGCACCCACCTTCTCAATAAGAATCCTGAGGCCGCGACCGGTCATATCGAATACTGTATGACCAAGCTAAACGAGGTGGTGGGCAATATTCGCGACTATATTAGCGACTTGCAGCCACCGCAGTTCCAGGTAGGTCTAAAGGAGTTGATAATGGAACTGGTGGAGGAGTTCCGCCTGGCGTACAAGATCGAAGTCAGCCTGGTTTACGAGGAAGACCGGCGTCTGGACGTGGCCGAAGACCGCCTGCCCCACCTGTACTATTTGATCCGGGAGGCCATGAGCAACGCGGCTAGGCACGGTCAGGCGGGGGCCATCAGCCTGCACCTGCGGGTGGACGAAAGTAACCTGCGGGTTACGATCGAGGACGACGGCAAGGGCTTCGTATATAATCCGAACGTCAGGGACCACTTCGGCCTCCGCTTCATGGAGGAGCGGGCCAAGCTGCTCGGAGGCCAGTTTCACCTGGCCAGTTCCCCTGGCCAAGGCACCCGGGTAGAGGTAGCCGTTCCCGTAACGGCTCTGGTCCGCTCTGAGACCGGGATCCGGGTGGCTGGGACAAATGCATAAGTGTTGGGGACAAATGACCGTTTTAAACTTCCCGGTGGCATGTTAACATAGACATGGGAACAAAGGCCATGAGCCGGGGTAATTACGGGGGTTGGAACGGTGGACAAGATCAAGATACTGGTGGTTGACGACCATGAAGTGGTGCGACTCGGATTGACCTCCCTGTTTGCCCAGTACCCGCAGTTTACCGTTGTCGGCGAAGCGGGGTCAGGGGCCGAGGCCCTGGCCAAGACCGGAAGGTTGAGCCCTGATGTGGTGATAATGGACATCCGTATGCCTGGAGAGGATGGCATTGAGGTTTGCCGGGAACTGGTAGAGAAATTTCCCGGGGTGCAGGTGGTAATGCTTACTTCCTATGATGACCAGGATTTGATCATGGAAGCCATCATGGCTGGGGCCAAGGGCTACATTCTGAAGCAGGTGGGCAATGAGGAACTGGTGCGCGCCGTGGAAGTGGTGGTGCGCGGCGAATCCGTGCTGGACCCGGTGATAACCAAGCGCCTGCTGGAGCGCATGCGCTCCAGGCCGGAAACGGAGGAAGCAAGCGAGCTCAGTACCCTGACCCGGCAGGAAAAGAAGGTCCTGGCCCTGGTGGCCGAAGGGAAAACCAACCGGGAGATTGCCAGGGCTATCTATCTCAGCGAAAAGACGGTACGGAATTACGTAAGCAACATCTTGAGCAAGCTGAATCTGAGCAACCGCGCCGAAGCGGCTGTCTACGCGGTGCGCCACAAGCGCCTGCTCGAGGGGTAGCGACAGCACCAGGCGGGCATTTTTGTCCGGCGTAACGTAACTACTCAGGCCATCGCCTATCACCCCGCTATCGGCCGCCTTGCCGTCACTTTGGCGAAGCCTGACAACCCGGCTAGCGTCTTCAGCCATTCGCCGCCAGACATCCGACCGGCCTGGCAGGCTGAGCAGTCACGGCGCAACCACGGCTGTGGTTTTGGGCAGACGCCCACGACGCTGACCCGTCACCCGCTAACCTCCAACCTCCAACCTCCAACCTCCAACCTCCCACTTCCCACTTCGCACTTCCCACCCCCCACCTCCCACGCGGGTATGGGGCAAATGGCCTTACGCGCCAGGACACCTACCCTATTTTCTTGTTATCTAAATCCTACCACAATCATACCCAGCGCCCCGCAAATTGAGATGAGGTTAAGGGCAAAGAGCCTGGTAATGTAGGGACGTTACACACCTGCCAGGGCTGTGATAGACGGATATAATGGACACTACAAGAGCCAGGCCTGGCGGTAATCTTTTTGGGGATTTTGTACCGGTAGATGGTGCAGACGCAGTAACAAAGGAGCGGGAAAAGGGGGCCAGTGTAATTGTCAGGACCTCACCTCAAGTTCTACCATCAGCCTTGGTTTCGGGCTTTCTTGCTGGTGGTCGCCATCGTAATTGTCTTTTTTGTCGCCCGGGATCTGGCCACGCCGGCCAGTTTCGGCCAGTACGGTTATTATCGCGGCCAGAACGTGAATGACTGGGCGACCAGGGAAGTGGCCTTCAGCGGCGGTTCCACGACGTGCCAGGCGTGCCATCAGGATAAACACGAGGCCTGGGCGGCCGGGCCCCATGCGGGCATTAACTGTGAAAGTTGCCACGGGCCAGCGGCGGCGCATCCTGCCAACCCGGGTCAGGTGCGGCCGGAGGTACCGGCCGGCCGGGAGTTTTGTGCCCTCTGCCACGACATCAACGTGGCCAGGGCCAAGGCGGTCCAGCAGGTGGACGTGGCCCAGCACAACCCAGGGCCGGACTGCACCACCTGCCACAACCCGCACCGGCCGCTGCCGGTAGGAATGGGGGGTAAGCAGTGAGGTTGTCGCGACGGGATTTCCTGGTAAAAGGGGTGCAACTGGCAGCCGGGGGCCTAGTGGCCACCACGGTTGTGGGTAAGGTGTGGCCGGCCGGTACCACCCTGGCCCAGGGAAAAGAAGCTCCCCGGGACTGGACCAGGGTCTGGGAGGAGCACGAGTGGGCCTTCGTGGTAGATACCCGGCGCTGCATCGGCTGCGGCCGGTGCGTGGTGGCTTGCAAAAAGGAGAACGGCGTGCCGCTGGAAGCGGAGGTTACGCGAACCTGGGTCGAACAGTACGCCGTGATGGCCGACGGCCGGACGGAAGTGATTTCGCCTCACGGGGGCCAGGACGGGTTTGCCGAAACGAAGGTTACCGGAGAAATGAGCAAGGCGTTTTTTGTCCCGAAACTTTGTAACCAGTGCGAAAAGCCGCCCTGTGTCAAGGTCTGCCCAGTGGCCGCCACCTACCAGACCGGTGACGGCGTGGTGCTGGTGGACCGGGAGAGGTGTATCGGTTGCCGCTACTGCATCCAGGCCTGCCCTTACGGGGCCAGGTTCCTCCACCCGGAACTGCATGTGGCCGACAAGTGTACCTGGTGCTATCACCGCATCACCAAGGGGCTGCTGCCGGCCTGCGTCCAGACCTGTCCCACCGGGGCGCGCCAGTTTGGCGATCTGAAGGCGCCGGACAGTGCGGTGAAAAAGATCCTGGAGGAGCAGCCAAGCAACGTCTTGAAGCCGGCCATGGGTACCGAGCCGCAGGTGTATTATCTTGCCTTGGATAGGGTGGTGATTTAATGTCAGGCTTTGTTTTCCCCAATGAAATGGAAATCAACTGGAGCCTCCTTATTGTCCTTTACCCTTACATAACCGGCCTGGTGGCCGGGGCCTTCATCGTTTCAGCCCTGTACCACGTCTTTAACCGAAGGCAACTGGCCCCGGTGGGCAGGCTGGCCCTGGTAACCGCCCTGTCCTTCTTGATCGTGGCGCCCATGCCCCTGCTGCTGCACCTGGGGCAGCCGGTCCGGGGGCTGGAGATCATGTGGACGCCCAACCCCACCTCGGCCATGGCCGGTTTCGGGTATATTTACTCCTTCTATATGGTAATCTTGCTGCTGGAAATCTGGTTTATCTTCCGGTCGGATATTGTCGCCCACGCCCGGAGCAGCCGCGGGATCGCCCGGCTTGGATACACTGTCCTCAGCCTGGGGGCCTGGGATACCTCGCCACGCACCCTGGAACAGGATCACCGCCTCACCACGGTACTGGCCAGCATCGGCATTCCCGCGGCGGCCTTTCTCCACGGCTACGTGGGGTTCATCTTCGGGGCGATCAAGGCCAACCCGTGGTGGTCAACGCCTCTGCAGCCGGTAATCTTTCTCCTTTCAGCTATCGTCTCGGGCATGGCTCTGCTGATGCTGGTTTATGCCGTTACCTGCTGGCGGCGAAAGGAAGCGGTTGACCACCAGTGCCTGATGTCTTTGAATAAGTACCTTTGGTACTTCCTGATCCTGGACGTTTGTCTGGAGGTATTGGAGGTCATCAGCAAGATGTATGAGGCTGAGGAAGCCTGGCCGGTCATTTACCAGCTTCTCACCGCTTACCTGCCGGTGACCTTTTTCGGGCTGCAGTTGGCCTTGGGGGCCGTCGTGCCCCTGGTGCTTCTGACCGTAGCGCGCCGGGCCGGGAGCAGGTCGGGGCAGGCTCTAACCCTGCTTTCAGCCGCCCTGATCCTGGTAGGCGTCTTCAGCATGCGCTGGAACGTGGTGATCGGCGGGCAGATGCTCTCCAAAAGCCTGCGTGGGTTTACCGCCTACCACCCGCCTTTCCTGGGCCTGGAAGGGGTCTTGCCGGCGGTGGTTATCCTGGCCCTGCCCTTCGTGATCCTGGCCGTGGTCTGCCGGATCATCCCCCCCTGGAGCCAGAAGGCGGCGGGGGAGGAGTACTACTCGTCGGATGTGGAGGTTTCGGCCTGAAAGGCTCAAAAAAGTTCTCGGCTGCAGGGCTCCGGCCTCGCCTCGTCCCGGTTAGTCTGGTTACCTTGGTGAAGCTCGTTCGGCCGCCAGGCCCTGCAGCCCGGGTCAGGATCCTGTATTACGCTCCTGGTTGGCGCGCACAAGTTAAGTAAGCTGTCTGGCCGGAGACCCCGGCCCCGGTAAATGGCAGCTCGAGTACAAGTTAAAGTGTGTGAAATGCGTTACAAAAAGGAGGGAAGGAAGATGTTGTTTTACTCCATCGCCCTGACGGTGGCCATAATCTGGGGAGTTTTGCTCTCAGCTTACCTGGTGTACTATCACTATCGTGGCCGGGGTACGCGCGGGATGATCCGCTTTTTGGCCATGGGCATCAGCCTGGCCGCGGTAAACGCCTTGCTGCTTACCTTGGTCATCTGGCCGCCCCTGGACGCCATCAGCCTGGTCCTGACCTGCGCTTGGGTCGCCGGCTGGCTGCTCGTAAGCCGGCAGGTATGGCAGCAGCGGGCCAAGAGTGGGCTGACCGGCAGTAGCCGGTACCCCGGAGAGGGGGAGGCTGATGCTGCAGTCCACGCTAACGGCAGCCTGCGGGTTTAGTCTGTTGGTGTTCTTGGTTAGTTGCCGGGCCAACGAGAAGCGGCGCCACCAGCGCCACCAGGATGAGGAGCAGCGGACTCTGGCCTGGCTGCTATCCAGTCTGAGCGCGCTGGTGGCATGGGTCCTGGCCTTCATTGCCCTGTGGCCGCCTTTGGAGCTGGCAGCGATCAGCGCCGCAATTGCCATCTTTGCATTGCTGGTAAGCGTCTTGCTTTTCGTATATCACACCGGGCCGGAAAACACGAGCCGGCAACAGGTGGGATGATCTCAACCGACCGTTAGGAGCTAGCCCCCCGGGACCAAAATCCCGGGGTTTTTTGTTGCCCTTTTTGGGGCCTTTTGTCCCTGGTATGCAGGCCGAGTTAGTTGCTGCTGCCACAGCACATAGGTCATATATGATGGGGAGATTAGTCCCCAAAGGCTATTGGGTTTTGGCGGGTGCGGTGCTATGATAGGGATAGGAAAAGGAAGATGAAAAGGAAGAGGAGGGGATAGGGACAATGGGGACAGCCAGTAGCAATGACCGTGTTGGCGTCCGCGAGGCGGGGATAATGGTCTTCAATCTGACCGAGATGCGCTGGATAAAGGAAGCGCTGCAGCGGCAAATGGAGAGGGAACAAAGACTGCTTCTCTTTCTGGAGCGGGGTCGCAACCTGACCGAAGACGTGGCGGAGCAGCAGGCGTCTATCCGCGATCAGGAAGCCATCGTATCCGGGTACCGGCAACTGCTGGGCAAGGTTTGCCGGCAGTTGGGTTGAGGTCAGGGGTCAGCATGCCGTTCAGGGCAGCATAGCCGAGAAGGGCCATGGAACTTGGCCGAAAGGAGAGTGTACTATGTACACCACCAGGGAGCACCTGCAGGAAGGCATTAAGGAGACGAGCACGTGGGTGGCCGCGGCCTTTATCGGGGCTGGCGTAGTAATGAGCATTACCCTGGTGTTCATGCCCCTGGGTATGTGGCTGGTAATAGCGGGGGCTGGGGTTTTTGTCATGGGGTATGTCCTGGCCTGGATCCTTCCCTGGATGTTGCGGTTCCACCGGGTTATATGTCCGTATTGCCAGGGATTGAACCTGGTGCGCGCGAATGTCCGCGAGTTCTGTTGCTGGCATTGCACCCGGCCGGTCAAAGTAAAAAAAGGGGGTAACGCCATGCTCACCTTGATCCGGCCACACCGGTTACCGGCACCTGCGGGGATCCAGGAACGCAAACCGGTGCGCCGTCAGGAAGGTAGTGGGGGAGATACCCGGAGGAGTGTCAGGTAGATAGGCGGCCAGGTTTATCGGTGAGGATCAGGCTGGTTACATGGCCCTGAGGCGGAAGTTCTAACATAACGATAACTTTAAGCGGCAGGAAATCGGATGCTGAACAGCGAAATATAAGCAACAAGAGGCGGCGGACGAAAAGGTGAAAGTGCCCACAAGGCATTATCATTGCCGGGCGAGCAAAGGCATGGAGCAGGGAGGGGGTACATAATGCAGCAGGATATTGGCGCGAAGGAACCGGATAAGATCTTGCTTTATCTGGCCGGGATGCTCTACGGGGCTCTGGGTATCGAGGCCTATGTCAGCCATTACCCCGGCCTGGGCCATGCCGGTCCGGCCTGGATCCCGGTGGTTTTCGCCCCGGTGGCCATGACCGTCACCTTCCTTGCGGCCTGGCGCGGCCGGAGGCTGTGGGCAGTATCCTTTGATACCGTCACTTGGGCCTCCCTGGTTCTGGCTGTGGCCGGAGCCGCCATGCATCTCTGGTGGCCGGGAGCGGTCATTACAGCCGTATCTCCGGGCTGGATGGGCTACCCGCCCCGGCTGGCCCCGTTGAGCTTTGTCCTCCCCTGGGCCCTGGGGTTAGCGGCCCGGCTGGGCGGGGCGAGCGAGATCCAACTGCGGGAATGAACGGAGATTGCGCGATGCGGCCGCCTCCTCGTCCGGTTCCGGGGACCAGGTCTCCGGAACCGGTACCTAGGATTAGGAGTCAGAGAGCATTGCTCCTAGACACTGCCCAGCGGTAAGGGTATAATAGGGGTTGTTCGCAATCCGAAGTATATGGAGGCGTTTCCCTTGAGCTGGGTGGTTGGCGCTTTGCTTCCCGTTGCCGGGTTTGGCATCCCATGCTGCTCAAGTAGATAATAGTCGCGGCGGTTCGGTCTGGCGCCCGTCCGGGTAGGCGGGCCAGGGTATGGTGGCGATGACCCGGGTCCCCTGCCCAGGCGTAGATTCTATGGCCAGTTCCCCTCCCACCAAAGTCATCCGCTCCTGCATGCCGAAAAGGCCCAGGCTGCGTTTGTTGCCGGCCTGGAGGGCCTCTTCCAGGTCAAATCCCCGCCCGTCGTCCTTTACTGTTATCTGTAACTCCTCCGGCCCCACCCTCATATCCACGCTGGCCCGGGTGGCCCCGGCGTGCTTGACGGTGTTGGTGAGAGCCTCTTGGATCACCCGGAACAGGGCTGCCTCCACTTCGGCTGGGAAACGGCATTTTATGACATCGGCGGTAAAGGTGACATTCAGTCCGGTACGGCGGCCGAATTCCCGCGTGTATTGCCGGACGGCCGGGACCAATCCCAGGTCATCCAGGATACTGGGCCGCAGATCCAGGGCCAGGTTGCGGATTTCCTCCATGGTCTGCACGGTTAGCTCGCGGAGGGCGCGGGCCTCGCTCCCGGCGGCCGCCGGGTCATCCAGTTTCTCCAGACGGCCCAGCCCGAGCTGAATGGCGGTGAGGGCCTGGCCGGCCTGGTCGTGCAGTTCCCGGGCCACTCGCTGGCGTTCGTCCTCCTGAGCCTTGACGATCCGGGAGAACTGCTCCCGCAGCAGCCTGATCTGGTCCTGCTGCATTTGCACGGTCTGCACGTGCAGTTTCACGTTTTCCGCCTGGGTATCCCGCAGGGACTTAAGCATGGCGTTGAAGGAGCGGGCCAGATAGGAGAACTCATCCTGGGTATCCAGGTAGACCTCGTGGGTGAGGTCCCCGGCGGCGACCCGTCGGGTTCCCTCCACCAGCCGGGCCAGGCTGGCGGTGAGGGAGCGCATCAAGTACCAGCCGATGCCGATTTCTACCAGGGTAGCAACAATCAGGCCGGCGGTGAACAAGTGCCTGGTCTGACTAGCCAGGTGGGTGGTGAGGCTCCCCAGGCCGCGGTTGGCCGCCAGTTCCCTGGCAGTCAGGGAGCGGGTGGCGTTCAGGAGAGCCTCGAATTGCGGTCGGGCGGCCGTGAAGGTCTGCCGGGCCGCCGCCATGTCGCCGGCCGCGAGGCTGGCTGCCAGCACCCGGTGAGTTTCCAGGTAGGCAGAGAGCGCCGCACGCCAGGCAGTCACTTCTCCCGCGGGCAGGTCGTTGGCTGGCAGGGAGGAGCGCAAATAGGGCTGAAGGGAAGAAAAGAGTTGCTCGTTGGTCGCGGAAGGGGTAAAATCTTCAGGGAGAATGGCAGACTGCTCGGCCAGGCGCAGCTCCATCAGGGATAATTCGATGTCCCTGAGCTGGGTAAGGCTAGTCAGACCTTCGCCGGCAACGTGGCTGGAGATGTCGGCAATACGGCCCACCTGGGTGATGGTGATGATAAGCTGGCTGGCCATCAAGCCCAGGAGCATGGAAAAGGCGAAAATTATCTTGGTGCGGATAGACAAACTACCATCTCCTTTGCGAAACGGCATCCGCCATAACTATCCGGGTTCCGTAAGGTCCTTACTTTTACCGAACGGGCCCGGGCGGTCTGCCGGTTTCCTTTAGGTCACATCGCGGTCCGGGCGGCCACCTGGCGCTTGTGGGCCGGTAGCCGCCGGCTCTAGATTTTCCGGCAGCCGGCGCCGGGCGGTCATCTTTTTATGCCTAACCCTAGCGATCCGGAGGGCAAATATGGCGGCCATTACCATCCTGCTGGTGGAAGACCACGCTGTGGTCCGGGCGGGCCTCAAGATGCTCCTCAACGCCGAGCCCGACTTGGAAGTTATCGGCGAGGCCGAAGAAGGCACCGAAGCGGTACGCAAGGCCCTGGAACTGAGGCCCCAAGTGGTGCTCCTGGACATCAGCCTCAAAGGGGTAAACGGTCTGGAGGCGGCCAGGCAGATTAACAGAGCCGGCCCGGAAATCCGGTTGCTGGTGCTAACCATGCACCAGAACGAGGAGTATTTCTTTCAGGCCTTGCAGGCCGGGGCCTTGGGGTACGTGCCCAAGTCCGCTCCGGACCACGAAGTTCTGGCGGCTATCAGGACGGTAGCGGCAGGGAAATCCTATCTCCACCCCTCGGTAGCCGGCTTGCTGGTAAGCGACTATCTGGAGCGAGTGCGCCAGGGGGAGCAGGGAAACAACCTGCAGTTGCTGAGCGACCGGGAAAGGGAAGTCCTGCAATTGGTGGCTGCCGGCTACAGCAACAAGGAAATAGCTGACCGCCTCTGCCTGAGCATCCATACCGTGCACAATCACCGCACCCGCCTGATGGAGAAGCTGGGTATCCACGACCGCCTGGAACTGCTGAAGTACGCCTTGCGACACGGGCTGATCACCATGGAATAGCCCGGTGCGCTCCCTCTATGTTACTAATAGTACTGGTTGCGGCCCGGGTTGCCTGCGGCCATCTGTCTTGCTTTTTATGGGACGTTCGACCCTAGACAAATATCGCCGGTAATTTGCCAAGGTATTTTCACAGTGCGGGCGAAACTGGCTGCGGCAGGATAATTAGATAGGGCGGACGCGATTCGCGCTTGACGGCCACGGCCCGGGGTGATATACTCACTGTGATCTGAGTGATAGGAGGTGTTTTTATTTTTACCTGTCGTTATGCTTAGGAATACATAAGGAGGCGACAAACTGGTGCGAAGGAAGAACCAAAGGGCCGGCTGGACCCGCGTCCTGTTACCCGTCATGATCCTTCTGCTCCTTGCATTGGCAGCCGGGTGCTCCGGCCAGGAACAGGGGGGCAGCACCGCCCCCCAGGAGCCGGAGGCTGCGGGAAACGCGTCACCGCCAGTGGCGGCAGGCCAGCCAGCAGGGGCCGAGAGAAGCAGCCAGGATGTGATTCTGGCCACCACCACCAGCACCGCCGACACCGGGCTGCTGGACGCGTTACAGCCGTTGTTTAAGGAGAAAACAGGGTACAACCTGAAACCGATTGCCGTGGGTACGGGACAGGCCCTGCAGATGGGCAGGGACGGCAATGCCGACGCGCTGCTGGTACATGCGCCGGCTTCCGAGAAGGAACTGGTGGATGACGGCATTGGGATAGATTACCGGCTGGTGATGCACAATGACTTCATTATTGTCGGTCCGGCTGGTGATGCGGCTGGTATTAAAGGCGTTAGCGACGCGGCCCAGGCCTTTAGCCGGATCAGCCAGGGTAGGGCCACCTTTGTGTCCCGGGGCGACGATTCCGGCACCCATAAGAAAGAGAAAGAAATCTGGGGAAAAGCCGGCATCAAGCCGGCGGGAGACTGGTACGTGCAGTCCGGGGAGGGCATGGGCCAGACCCTTACCATCGCTTCGGAGCGGGAAGGTTATACTCTCACTGACCGGGGGACTTATCTGGCCCTCAAGGGCAACCTGCGGCTGGAGATCCTGGTGGAAGGCGACCCGGTACTGCAGAATATCTACCATGTGATGCGGGTAAACCCGGAGAAATTCCCGAATATCCCCATCAATAGCAAAGGCGGCAAGGCCTTTGTGGACTTCATGGTTTCGCCCGAGATCCAGAAGTTTATCGTGAACTTTGGCGTGGACAAGTACGGCTCGCCCCTGTTCTTCCCAGACGCGGGCAAGGAGCAGGCGAGTTGAGCGCCAGCCAGAGGGTAAACCGTGCCCGGGGACGGTAGACCTTGCCTTCGTAGGCATTTGGAAGCCTGCGGTTTCAAAGGATAACTTGGCCTGGTGGGCCGGAATATGAGGCGGAGTTGGTATTTCCGGCCGAGCCATATTCTTGTGTTGGAGGAGAAGTCGTGGGGTAGTCTGGGAGGCCTTAAAGCAGGCCGTTTGGCTCTTGGTCAGCGGTGACCCGCAGGTGTTTGAGATCACCTGGCTCACCCTGCGGGTAACCGGTGTCGCTACCCTTATCAGTGTGGTCATAGGCATACCCCTGGGGACTCTGCTCGCCCTGCGCCGGTTTATCGGCCAGCGCACCCTCATGGCCCTCATTTATACCGGCATGGGTCTGCCCCCCACCGTGGTCGGCCTGTGGGTGAGCCTCTTCCTTTGGCGCACCGGGCCACTGGGGGCTTTGCGCCTGATCTACACCCCCACCGCCATGGTCATTGCCCAGGCTATCATTGCTGTGCCCCTAGTCGCCGGCCTCACCGTCGCGGCTCTGCAGCAACTCCCCCCCAAACTGCGCCTGCAGGTCATGGCTCTGGGGGCGTCCCGGTGGCAATTGATCCGGCTCCTCCTGCGGGAAGCCCGCCTGGGCCTGCTGGCAGCCGTCATGGCCGGGTTCGGCGGCGTTGTTTCCGAAGTAGGGGCCGCCTCCATGGTAGGCGGCAATATCCTGGGCGAAACCAGGGTGCTCACCACCGCCATCATGCTCGAGGTTTCCCGCGGCCATTTTGACCTGGCCCTGGCCTTGAGCTTCATCCTCCTGGCTCTGGCCTTTGCCGTCATTGCCCTCTTAACCACGGCCCAGCAGCGGAGGCGACCGGCGTGAAGACTGTGCTCCGGGGAGAAAACCTGCGTTTGGCAAAGGGGGACCGGATCATCCTGGATGTACCAGAGGTAGAGGTCCGGGAAGGGGAAGTGCTGGCCCTCATCGGCCGCAACGGCGCCGGGAAGTCGTCGTTACTCCTGGTCCTGGCCGGACTGGAGGAGAAATACGAAGGCCAGTTGTTCTTTGCCGGGCAGAGGGTGACCCCCGCCTCCCTGGTAGCCTACCGCCGGCATCTGGCGGTGGTGTTCCAGGAGCCGCTGCTCCTTTCTACCAGCGTGCGGGCCAACGTGGAAGCCGGATTGCGGCTGCGCGGTCTGGCGGATGGTCCGGCTCGGGAACAGGCCGACGTATGGATGGTGCGGCTCGGCCTCGCTGCCCTGGCCCGGAGGCCGGCCTGGGCCCTTTCCGGGGGCGAGGCCCAGCGGGTGGCCCTGGCCCGGGCCCTGGTCTGCCAGCCCCAGGTCCTCTTCCTGGATGAGCCCTTTGCCTCCCTGGACGCGCCCACCCGGAACACTCTGCTGGAAGACCTGCAGGAGATCCTGGCGGCCACCAGAGTAACCACGGTATTCGTCACCCATGACTACCGCGAACTGCCCTTGCTGGCCGGCCGGGTCGCAGTCATGGAGGGAGGAAGGGTGATTCAGGACGGGACTCCGGAGGAAGTCCTCACCCGCCCGGCCACTCTGGCCGTGGCCGAACTGGTGGGAGTCGAGAACCGGCTTCCGGGCCGCCTGGGACCTGGAGAGAACGGCAGGCCGGCGGTGGCCCTGGGGTCAGGCCTGAAGCTGGTAGCTGCAGTCGAGTCAGTTCACCCCGGGCCGGTTTCTCCCGAAGGCGGCCGAGTGGCGGCTGTCTTCCGGCCGGAAGAAGTGGTCCTGCGCCCCGCCGGCGCGAATCCGGCCGGGGGAGGGCAGGCGGGGCCGGACAGGTACAACTGTTTCCCGGCGCAGGTGACCCGGGTTTTACCGGCAGGAGCGCAGGATAAGATTATTATCGAGGCCTCAGGAACAGAAGTGGTGGCCCTGGTGGAGCACCGCCGGGCCAGGGCCTGGCAACTGCAGCCCGGCTGCCCGGTAGAAGCTGAAATAGACCCGGAGGCCGTCCACCTAATCCCCTATTAACCCCCCATGCCCTGCGGGCACAACCAATCATGAAAACAGGCGTGAGCTAATTTCTCGCTAAGACAAGCACCGAAGACACCCTTGAGCCATATGAATAAACCAGGTCGGGTTTCAGGGGTGAAAACAGGTGCTTTTTCCGCCTCAAGGGGTAAGTATTGCCTATATCAGCAACACGGCCTTTCCTCAGCCCTTGTCCGAGGAAGAAGAGGCTGGCTTTTTGGCCAGGCTGGCCCAGGGAGACGAGGAAGCGCGCAGCGTCCTCATCGAACGTAACCTACGCCTGGTGGCCCACATCACCAGGAAGTTTGAAGGTAGCGGCGAAGACATGGACGACCTGATCTCCATCGGCACCATCGGCCTCATCAAAGCCATCAACACGTATGATACCGGCAAGAACACCCGCCTGGCCACCTACGCTGCCCGTTGTATTGAAAACGAAGTTCTCATGCACCTGCGGGCCACCAAAAAATACCGTGGAGAAGTTTCCCTTTACGACCCCATCGGGGTGGATAAGGAGGGGAACGAGATCACTCTGATTGATGTCCTCGGCAACGACGAGGATTCGGTAGTTGAATCCGTAGAGAATTATTACGAGCAGGAACGGATGCTGAAATACATGCAGCGGCTGGACCAAAGGGAGAAACATATCCTGGAGATGCGCTACGGCCTGTTCAGCGGCCTCAGGCGCACCCAGCGCGACATCGCCAGGAAGCTGGGCATCTCCAGGAGCTATGTCTCCCGCATCGAGAAACGGGTGATATAAAGCACTATAATTTCTTGATAGCGGTAAACGTTTAAGAGCATGCCCCTAAGTCCTTTAGGGGCTTTTTGTTATTACGGACATAGCCAGTAGGCCGGACTGGAATGAAGAAGGGATGTCTTAGAGCATACTTCGAGACCAGGCTTTGGAGGTGAGAACAGATGAATAACGTATTGCTGGTAGGTAGACTGGTGGGTGACCCCGGATTGCGCTATACTGAAGGTGGTGCCTCCGTGGCAGGGTTC
>SLTJ01000006.1 GCA_004347685.1 Clostridia bacterium | reverse complement strand
AAATGGCAAGGAACATTATTCCTGACAGGGCGCGGCTGGATGCGCCGCGCGGCACGTGCTGGCATGGGTGACCTTTGCGCAGTATATCTTATGGCCGGTAATTGTTGGGTGATGGCCGTCACAGTACTGCATATTCATAACGGAAGTTATCCGGCGGGAGGTGCAGTTCCGCACCCTGGCCGCCAATGCACCCGGAAGATACATGCGCAAAGCCGCCGGCGATGACGGTTACCCGCAGGTAGTCCTGCAGGGCTTCGTCTACTACGGCCCCCAGGATTATTTCGGCCTCGGGGTGCAGGGTCCCGGCGACGATGCCGGCGGCCTGGTAGATTTCGTCAAGGGTGGTGGAGGGTCCGCCGCTGATGTTGAGGACTACCCTGCCGGCGGAAACGGCCGTACCTTCCAGCAGGGGGCTGGACAGGGCCCGGCAGGCGGCGTCTGGTGCCCTGTTCTCTCCCCGGGCCTGACCGGTGCCGATAAAGGCCGGACCGGAGCGGGCCAGGACGCTGCGGAGGTCGGCCAGGTCCACGTTGATGAGGCCGGGGGTGAGGATGATATCGGTGATGGCCTGCACGGCCCGGTACAGTACCTGGTCGGCCTGGCGAAAGGCTTCCTGGACGGTGGTACGCCGCGGTAGGAGGTCGAGAAGCCGGTCGTTATTGATGACCAGGACGGCGTCGGCGGCCTGCTCCAGGGCGGCTATGCCGGCTTCTGCCTGCTTCTTCCTCCGGGCGCCTTCAAAGGCAAAGGGCCTGGTGACCACGGCTACGGTGAGGATTTCCATCTCCCGGGCCAGGCCGGCGATGACCGGGGCGGCTCCGGTTCCGGTGCCGCCTCCCATGCCGGCGGCGATGAAGATCATATCGGCCCCGGCCAGGGCCGCGGCCAGTTCTTCATGGCTTGTCCAGGCGGCCCGGGCACCTGTTTCCGGCTGCCCCCCGGCGCCGAGGCCGGCGGTGACGGAAGCGCCGATGGGTACCAGGCGGGCGGCTACGGAAGACACGAGGGCCTGCACGTCGGTGTTCACGGCCACGAATTCTACCCCGCCCAGGCCGGACAGGATCATATTGTCCAGGGCGTTGCCGCCGGCGCCGCCCACGCCGATCACCTTGATGCAGGGCCGGCAGCCTGCATCCGCGGCCGCGGGAGCCCCTTCTCGACCCGTATCCGCGGCCGCCTCACCGGCGGCTTCCCCTGTCCCGAGGCCCAGGGCCAGGCTCAGCCGCCGGAGGAAGCGTTCCCTGGCCTGTTTTTCTCCCGGCGCCCCCACCCGGGCCGCGGCCGCCATGGTGTAGAATTGCCTGGCGGTGAGCCCGAGGTGGCGGGCCAGACATGCGGCCGTGGTCACGGGAAAGCTCCAGACGGGCCGGGCGTTCGTAATCAGATCGTTTAGATGCTCGACGGTTACGCCGAGTTTGGCCGCCAGCGCGGTCACGCTCAAACCCCGGCGGATAAGGACCTGCTCCAAGGCGTACCCGAGGTTTTCCTCGCCCTCCCAGGGGGCTTCGGCCATGTCGCCGGCGTCGGTGGGCTGGATGCCGGGGTTAATCTCGCGCTGGGCCCTGAGGTAGCGGCGGGCCAGGGCTTGTCCCCTGGCCTTCATCCCCCCTAGGGTACCAGGGGACGGGGGCGTGAGGCCGCTTAGCATCTTCCCCACCTGTTCGCCGCGGTCCTGCAGGAACCGGAGGGTGGCGGCCAGGGAGGCCGCTTCCTCCGGGTCGGTGCGGCAGGTATCCGGGCCGGTTTCCCGCAGAATTTCAGGTTTGTAACGCATTTCCCTCTCCTCCCTACGCCCGGCGCCGTTCATGTGGCGTGGTTGCAGCTAAACCAGGCGGCTGAGTTCCGGGTGGTATGGTAAAAGGGTGTGGCGGATGTGGGCTATGGCCCTGGCCACGCGTTTCTTGGCGGCGCCCTCGCTTATGCCCAGGGAGGCAGCCACTTCCCGGTAGCCTTTCCCCGCCACCACCCGGAGGTAAATTGCCCGGGCGTCTTCCGGCTGCAGGGCGGCGATGGCCTGGAATATGTCTTCCAGTTCCTCGCGGTCGTCCATCTCTCCGCCCGGCAGGTGTGAAGGCCGGGTTTCGGCCGGGTGAGACCATGCCCCGTTGTTATCTCCGGGCGGCAGGCGGGTTTGGGGCTCCTTCTTACCGGCGCGAAAACGGTGGTAGAGCACCAGGTTCCTGGCCACACCGTAGACGTAATTGCCAAAGCTTCTCCACGGGTCCAGGCTTTCGGCCCTTGCGGTGACGATGGCCAGCACGTCTTGTACCAGGTCCTCCACCTCCAGGCCCTTGAGCCGGCCTCCCGGGTCATACCTCCAGATAAGGGCGGTCACCGTGTTGTGGCAGTACCGGTAGAAGGACCGCCAGCGCTCGTCGTTGACGTCCGCCTGGCCCGCGAGATAAATACGAATGTCTTGGAAATCGTCCTTTGCCAAGGAGCCACCTCCACGTCTGGTGACGGCCGGGCCCGGCTACTCGCCGGACCCGGCAGGGCCGTGGGGCAGGGGGAAACCGTAACCGATGAAGGCCAGCACCGGCTCCCGGCCGTTCAGGCGGGGCAGGCCGGCCGCGTCGCCGCTGTTGGTTACCCCGCTCCACGCGGCAGGCACCCGGGAGTGGAGCCGCTCGTACTCGCCGGCCACCAGCCTGGCCTTGAGCCGGCGCTCCTCCACCGCTTCCCTGTGCAGGCGGCACGGCAGACCGGTACCGTCCTGGAAGACGATCAGGCTGGGGCAGTCCGGGGGTTCCGGCAAGGGCCGGCATTCGGCGTACCGGTCCAGGACGAAGTAGCCCAGTGCGCCGTCGCTGCCGGCCTGGGGCTGCCGCACCGGTACCGGCACCAGTACCAGGTCCCCGGCCAGGGGCAGGGGGACGTGGTTCTTCATGTTTACCAGGGGGCCGTAAACCTCCCGCAGGGCGTTGGAGGTGGTGCCGAAGGCCCGGCAGATCTCCTCAACTACGGTCTTGATACGCTTCGGGTACTCGACCTCTTCGCCGCCGGCCAGCCGGATGCGGGTGTAGTTGCCGCCGTCCCGGCCGTAGGCGGGATAAAGACAGTTCAACTCGCCTCTGCGCTCTGCCCAGGGGAACCTGGTAGGCAACCTGTATCCCTCCCTGTTTGTCCTTCTACTTTGTATACTAGCAGATTTCGGGGAAAAGGGACAGAAATTGGAATAGCTTACCAGAACATTATAGGCGAGCAAAACGGCAGATAAGACCAGCGGCGCGTAGCCTCGGGCATGGTGCCAAAGGCGCGGCGGGTCTCGGCCACACGGTTTTCATCCGCCCCGGCAGGAGATCTCTCCTTCTCTATAACCTCTTTCACCTTGCGAAAAACTTCTTCCAACGACGGCTCCGGGAATGGGACATGCGCCTCTGGATTCTCTGGGGGATGGCAGTGCCACTGCTTAAGGTTATCTATACCGAATACCCGCTCCCACGTAGTTTACTGTATCGGCCAGGTAAAGGTCGTACTCTACCTCGGCCGGACAGCGCAAATTTATCATTTTTCTGTATTGTTGCTGCCTCCCACTTCCCACCCCTCACCTCTATTTTCAGGTCAGTTATTCCAGGCTCACTCCATCCTGTTTATTTCCCGGCGCAGCCGGGCGATGATGCGTTTTTCCAACCGCGATATGTATGATTGCGAGATGCCGAGCATGTCGGCCACTTCCTTCTGGGTTTTTTCTCCCCCGCCGCCCAGCCCGAAACGGTATTCCATAATTTTTCTCTCACGTGGGCTGAGCTTCTTCAATGCGGCCCACAACAGCTTGTAATCAATTTCTTCTTCAATGGACTTGTAAATGACATCGCTCTCCGTGCCCAACACGTCGGAAAGCAGCAGTTCATTACCGTCCCAATCAATATTGAGCGGCTCATCAAAGGAAACCTCAGCCTTTACCCGGCTGTTGTGGCGCAGGTGCATCAGGATTTCGTTTTCAATACAGCGGGAGGCGTAGGTGGCCAGCTTGATCCGCTTTTGCGGGTCAAAGGTATTGACGGCTTTTATCAAGCCAATAGTGCCGATAGAAACCAGGTCCTCGATGTTGATGCCGGTATTCTCAAATTTCCGGGCAATATAGACTACCAGGCGCAGGTTCCGCTCGATCAGGGTGCTTTTGACCCCCGTGTTACCGGCTTCCAGCTCTGCCAGGAGGCTTACCTCCTCGTCCCGGCTCAGGGGCGGCGGCAATGCCTCGCTGGAGCCGACATAAAAGATTCTCCCCCCCAAGCCCATCCATCCGAGGACACGCTGCGACCACCAGGCCACCCTTTCGCTCCACCACCGCGTCAACTCGATCACCTCACCCCTCTGAAATGTTGGTGAGTTGTGAGTTCCGGAACCCGGAACTCACATGGCCACCTGGAAGATATCAGGGTGCAGAAGCGCCCGGTAAGTGCCTTCCGGAGAAAGCTGCTCCTGGTAGATGCCGACGATGATATCCTTGATCTTCACCGGCCGGTCGTCGGCCACTATCACCACTTCGTCGGGGCGAAAGCCGATAAGCAATCCCCTGGCTTTACCTATAGAAGTAAAGGGGATCATGTGCAGTCGCATCGCCCACGGTGAACCGGCCAGGCTGCTGGTAAGCTCGGTGAGGTTCACGCCCCCCTTAACCTCCAAGACTCTGCACATGGCTTCGGGAAAAAAGGGTTTCAGCGCCTGGTATTCGGCAATCATCACCGGCTTATGGGTCAGGGGATCGCGCAACTGGTTGCCTGTGTCCACCAGAGCCTTAAGCGGCAGGCTTTTTTCGCCCATGCGGATTATCACGGGCACCTGAAAGAAGCTCCGCAAAAAGTTTCGGCGGATGAACATCGCTCCCCACCTGGCCAGCAAAAAGGCCGCCGAGGCCGCCGCCACCAGCCACAGGTAAGGAACATGGCCCAGGAAGGTCAGCAGGCCGTCTACCAGCACGGAGCTGCTGGAATAGCTCTGGAAAAAGTAAATGGCCCCCAGCATGGCGCCACCCATGGCAAAGGCCACCAGGTAAAAGTAGACAAAGGCGGCGAGAAAGTTACGAAAGCCGGCAAGACGGTAGGCCACCAGGATCATGATCACTGAAAAGCCTACCCTCGCCACCAGGCTCACCAGGAAATGCAGATCAGGCCAAAGTACCAGGAGGGAATAGGTGGCTCCCAACAAGGCGGCCATTGCCAGGCGACCGGAGGCGGTCTTGAACTGCCCGAACCTGGCGGTGGCCCAGAGGACGAGATAGTCCATAATGAAATTGATGAGGAAAACCACATCCCCGTAGACAACGCTTGTGGCCGGCAACCCCTACTCCCCCTAATTGTTACCATGTATATGTGGAGATCTTGCCAGGTATAACCGCTGCTGTCAAATAATTATAGACGGAATGGCTGGCAAAATATGTCACTATCTCGGCACAAAAAAAAGTGGCCGTACGCCACTCAAATTGGAGGTTGGAGGTTAGAACTCGTAGAAAGTGGCTGCGCCACTTTCAATTTAAATAGCGCCTATCTCGTTGACGCCCGTACCCCGGGGGGCCACTCCGTCTGCTGTAACCTGTGGCTAGCGGCGGCGCAGAAAGGCGGGAATCTCCAAGTCATCCGCCGGTACAAAGCCCTTGCTTTGCGGCTCGACATGCGGTTCCTTTCCCTTTCCTGGCTTGGTCGCTGGCTGGGGCCACCGATCAAAACCGGTGGCGATCACCGTCACCCTGATCTCGTCGTCCAGAGTTTCGTCTATCACTGCCCCAAAAATGATATTGGCCTCCGGATCGGCGGAACTGGCAATGATCTCGGCCGCCTCGTTCACTTCGAATAAGCCCAGGTTGCTCCCACCGGTGATATTCAGCAGCACCCCTCTCGCTCCCTCAATCGAAGTCTCCAGCAGAGGGCTGGAAATGGCCATGCGGGCCGCTTCCACCGCGCGCTTTTCCCCGCTGGCCCGGCCAATGCCCATCAGGGCTGATCCCGTATTGAGCATGATGGTTTTCACATCGGCGAAATCCAGATTGATAAGGCCGGGAACGGCAATGAGGTCGGAAATCCCCTGCACTCCCTGCCGCAATACGTCGTCAGCAATGCGGAAGGCTTCGGTGATGGAGGTCTGCCTGTCCACCACCTGCAGCAGCCGGTCGTTAGGAATGACAATCAAGGTATCCACCTTTTCCCGCAGATCCTGGATCCCGGCCTCAGCCTGGTTGGCCCGCTTGCGGCCCTCAAAGCTAAAAGGCCGGGTGACCACCCCTACGGTCAGGGCTCCCAATTCCTTGGCCACCTCCGCCACAATGGGCGCAGCCCCGGTACCGGTACCTCCGCCCATCCCGCCGGTAACAAAGACCATATCGCCACCCTGGAGGGCCTTATGTATTTCCTCCCGGCTTTCCTCAGCCGCCGCCCGGCCAATTTCCGGGTTGGCCCCGGCCCCCAGGCCCTTGGTCAGTTTAGCCCCGATTTGCAGTTGTAGCTCGGCCAGGGAAAGCCGCAGCGCCTGCAGATCGGTATTGACGCTGATAAAACTCACGCCTTTCAGGCCGGCAGTTATCATGCGGTTCACCGCATTGCTACCCCCGCCCCCGACCCCGATAACCTTAATACTGGCTGCCGGCAGGGTATCATTATTTTCAATCTCCAACATTGTTGGCTCACTCCTCCCGGAAGATATCAAGTACCCACTCCCAGAACCGGCGCAAAAAACCGGCGCCCCCGGCCTCCTGCGCGGCCGCCACCTGCCCCACAGCCAGCCGCGTCCCATGCACGAGCAGGCCAACCGCCGTTGCATAGGACGGGTGGCGTACCATATCCACCATCCCCCCAACACCGCCCGGATAGCCAACCCGTACCGGTAACTGCAAAAACTGGCTAGCCAGTTCGGCAATGCCGTCCAAAGCCGCTATTCCACCCGTCAGAACCACGCCACCCGGCAGCAAAGCCGGGTAACCGGACCGGGCTATCTCCCCCTGAACGAATTGAAATATCTCTTCCAGCCGGGGCTCGATTATGCTGGCCAGCAAATCCTGGGATACTTCCTGGCGGTGCAGCCCGGTACCAACCTCAATGGTTGCCGCCTCGCCGTTGCCGGCCGCCGGCGGGACGAAACTTCTTTTTAGTCGTTCGGCCTCGACCAGAGGCAGACGCAACCCTACGGCCAGGTCGCTGGTAACAAAATCACCGCCCATGGGCAGGACCGAGGTGAACCAGAGCCCACCCCGATCAAAAATAGCTATCTCGGTCGTGCCGCCGCCGATGTCCACTAAAATGGTGCCCAGTTCCTTTTCGGCCGGCTCCAGTACCACCTCGGCCGCGGCCAGGGGGCTCAAAACCAGGCCGTCCACGTGCAGCCCCGCCTTTTGCAGACAGTAGTGGAGGTTACGCACCCAAGTGGTGGCGGCAGTGACGATCAGGGCTTCCACCTCCAGGCGAGAGCCCGCCATACCGGTCGGGTCAATTATCCCGTCACATCCGTCCACAATGTACTGCCTGGGCAATACGTGCAGGATATGTCGCTCTGAAGAAAGGTTTATCACCTGGGCGGCGTGCAGCACCCTGACCACGTCCTCAGGCATTATCTCCCGGCCCGGGTTGGCTACCGCCACCACCCCCCGGTTATTGAGGGTGGCGATGTGGGCCCCGCTTATTCCCACTACCACCGAAGAAAGGCTGATCCCGCTCATCCGCTCCGCGGCCGCGACCGCTTCCGCTACCGACCGGGACGTGCGCTCAATATCCACAATCATGCCCCGGCGCAAGCCCACTGAAGCGGCCTCTCCCAGCCCGATAATGCTGAGCTGGTCATAGGTATCAACCTCCCCCACCAGGGCAACTACCTTGGAGGTACCTATATCTAAGGCAGCGACTATCTTCCTCCTTGGCAATCACCGCACCCCCGTACCACGTAGCCCGGCGTATTCTCGCTCTCCAAATTCAACAAGGGATGGCCATTTCCCTCTTTTCCTTTACCTCTTTTTTCGCCTCTCCAGGAGAAAACGTCTGATAATGGCCAGGTTCTGAAACAGGCGCACGCCAAAGGCAAAAACCGCCGCCAGGTAAAGCTCGACGCCGAGTTGATCGCCCAGGTAGGCCAGCAGGCCTGCCAGGAGAAAATTACCAAAAAAACCGGTGACAAAAACGGTGGTGTCAAACTTGCCCTCTAGACCGGCCCGCAGGCCCCCGAAGACGGAATCCATGGCCGCCAGGATACCTACGGAAAGGTACTTGGCGTAGGCGACGGGAATGGCCAATGGAAACCTCATACCGATTAAAATACCGGCTATCAACCCCAACAACGGCAACCACATGTTCTAGTCCCTCACCCTTTCTTCCCGCCGGCCAGGGGCATATTTGAGGGCCGGGGCCTGCGGATAACGCAGGTCAATATATTCGATGCGCCACAGGTTACCTTCTTGGCGCTGCTGGCGGTAGATGCCGGCCAGAAGGGCAAGCTTCCGGGGCAAATCACCGATATCCCCCACCCTCACCTGGACTCCTTCCCGGGTGTAGATGTAGATGTTCGTTCCGGAAATATGTATTTCGCCTACGAGAGCACTCACCTCGGGGGATAAAGCCGCAATAACCGCCAAGGCCACGGGCAACCCCTTGGCCTCCAGGGATTTACCCGCCTGCGGCGCCCCCATGACCTGCATCCCGGTTACCAGGGGCAAGGAAACAGCGCCGATCCGGTCATAACTGCGTAGATATACCCCCTGTCCGTCCATGGCCAGGTAGGTCCCCTGGTAGGGAACCAAGGCCGCCAGCGCCCTCTCCACTACTGAGACCTGCAAGACGGCCGGCATTTTTCGCCGGACGTGAACCTGGTCAATCCAGGGTTCAGCGCGGATACGCTCTGCCAGCGTCCGGGTATCAAGCTGCCAGATATTGGTCCCGTAGACCGGCCCCAACAGGGCCAGTATTCTCTCGCTGCTCACCTGACGATTACCGTTGATCTCTATCGCGTGGACGGCAAACAGGTCGGAACGCAGCAGGGCGAAACCAACCAGGATGAGGCAGAGAAAAATAATTATCGCGTAAAACCCACGATTGCTGTCTGCCACTTTCTACCACCCGAGCCGATTCTTATTATAGCAGATTCTCACGGCCTGTCCATGACCAGGGCAAAAAGAAAAAAGGGTAATCAGGGAAGCCTTGCTATATTTGCCCCCAGGCTGTTGTATTTGGCATCGAGTCTCTCATAGCCGCGATCCAGGTGGGCCGTATCCTCAACAACAGTGGTATTTTCGGCTGCCAACCCGGCCAGGACCAGGCCGGCGGCGGCGCGCAGGTCAGTGGCCTGCACCACGGCGCCGCTCAAGTGATCTACGCCGATGATTACGGCCATCCGCCCCTCGACCTTTATCTCGGCCCCCATACGCCGCAGCTCATCTACGTATTTAAAGCGCTTCTCAAAAATGTTCTCGGTGACGGTGCTGGTGCCGTCAGCCAGGGCCAGCAAGCTCACCATTTGCGGTTGCATATCAGTAGGAAACCCGGGGTACGGCAGGGTCTTGATGTCCACCGGCCGGGGCCGCCCCCGACCCGTCACCCTCACCGCGTCCGCATATACCTCCAGCCCTATCCCGGCCTCCCGCAGTTTGGCTAGCATCGCCTCCACATGCTCCGGGATAATATCCCTGACTACCACCTCGCCCTGCGTTATGGCTGCGGCCACCAAATGGGTGCCGGCCTCAATGCGATCGGGAATCAGTTGATGGACCACCCCCCCGGTCTGGTTAACTCCGTCCACCCGGATGGTGTCCAAACCGGCCCCTCTTACCCGGGCGCCGATGCTGTTGAGAAAGTTCTGCAGATCAACAATCTCCGGCTCCTTGGCCACGTTGCGGATGATGGTGGTCCCTTCGGCCAGCACCGCGGCCATCATCAGGTTTTCTGTGGCCCCCACGCTGGGAAAATCCAACTGGATATCGGCCGGCTGCAGTCTCGCGCACTGCGCGCTAATAAATCCGTGGCTATCGCCGATCTCCGCTCCCATGGCCGCCAGACCCTTGAGGTGCAGGTCCATGGGCCGCGATCCTATATCACAACCGCCGGGGTAGGCGATGCGGGCCCAGTGAAAACGGCTCAGCAGCGGGCCCAAAACCAGATTCGAGGCCCGCAGCCGCCGCATCAAGTCCTGCGAAACTTCCTGTGGGACCACGTCCCGGGCCTCAATCCGCATCTGGCCGGCACATAATTCCACCCTGGCCCCCAGGAATTCCAGCAGATCTCGCATTACCAGCACATCCTGCAGGGCTGGAACTGGATAAATCGTGCATGGCTCGCTGGTCAAAAGGCAAGCTGCCATGATGGGCAGGACGGCATTCTTGGCGCCGCTGACACTCACTTCCCCCTGCAATCTGTCTCCACCAACAATCTTCAGCTTACCCATGGCCTCACCCCCGCTCCGGCCTGGTTCCCAGCCGCCTGATCTCCGCCTCAAGGATAATGCCGAACCGCCGGTAAACCATATCCTGCATCCTGGCCATTAGTTCTTCCACATCCCGGGCCGTGGCCCCACCGCGGTTAATGATGAAATTGGCATGTTGCCGGGAAACCTGCGCGCCGCCGCAGCCCATGCCTTTGGCCCCGGCCTGCTCCAGCAGCCACCCGGCCGCATATCCCGGCGGATTGATAAAGACGCTCCCGGCACTAGGATACCGGAGCGGCTGCCGCCGGGCCCTCTCCCGCCGCCACTCGTTTACCCGGCCCGTGACCACCGCCGGGGCCTCCGGGATAAGTTCCAGGGTTACCTCCACTACCGCCAGGTTGCCTTCTCCGAGGCTGCTGCGGCGGTAAGAAAACTCCACTTCGTGCCGGGACAAGACACGAATGTCCTGACCCGGCCCCAAAACCTTCACGCTGGCTACCCTTTCGCCCATACTGTGGCCGAAGGCCCCGGCGTTCATGACACAGGCCCCGCCTACAGTGGCCGGAATGCCAGCGGCAAATTCAATTCCAGACAAGCCGGCCGCAGCCGTGCGCCTTACCAGCAACGGCAGGGGCACACCGGCCTGGGCGATAAGGGCGGATCCTTCCAGCCGCCACTGCCGCAGCCCGTGGCCAATCTTGATTACCATCCCCCGAAAACCGTCGTCAGCCACCAGGATATTGGAACCGTTGCCAATGACCACCCAGGGAAGGTTGCTGGCCCGGGCCCATTCCCAGGCCAAGGCGACATGGTCTGCCGTGGCCGGGAAAACCATGACGTCGGCGGGCCCACCGATACACCACGTGGTATGGCGCGAGAGAGGCTCCTGCAACCTTACCCGGTCCCCCAGCCTGGCCTGTAGTTTTGTCACCGGTTCACCCATTTCCACCTGCCTGCTCCTAACCCCTGCTGCCGGCCAGAAAATCAGTCAGCCGGTGCCCTACTTGATAAACATCACCGGCTCCCAGGGTAATTATCAGGTCCCCCGGCCGGGAATTCGCTGCCAGGTACCCGACTATTTCCTCCTCCCGGGGCATATACTTTACCGCCGGATGACCATTCTCACGGGCCGCAGCCACGATCAGCTCGGCGCTTATTCCTGGAATGGGAGGCTCTCCGGCCGGGTAAATATCGGTCACGATCACTTCCGCCGCCTGACCAAAGCACTGCCCAAATTCCCGGTACAGGTTACGCGTGCGCGTAAAACGGTGCGGCTGAAAAACGGCGATTACCCGGCCGGCGGACACCTGGGAGGCCGCCTCCAGGGTGGCCCGGATCTCAGTCGGGTGGTGAGCGTAATCGTCCACCACCCATATGTCACCAAACCGCCCCAGGACTTGAAACCGCCGGCGCACGCCTCTGAAGCCGGCCAGAATAGCCTGGGCCCTGGAAAAACCTATATCGCAGGCTTCAGCCACGGCTAGAGCCGCCAGGGCATTGAGGATGTTATGCCGGCCCGGGACGGCCAGCCGCAGTTCACCCCGGGGACTGCCGTCAACATATACGGTACAGGCGCTGCCGCGGCCGTTCAGGTGCAGCATGCCAGCCGTATACCTGGCCCCGGCCTTAAAGCCGTAAGAAACGATGTTACTGTCCTGACCGGCCTGACCGGCCAGGTGGGCCAGGACCGGGTCGTCCAGGCAGACCACCGCCTTCCCTCCGGGCCTGACCAGCTCCAGGAAACGCCCGAAGGCCGCGTGTATCCCTCCCAGGCTGCCGTAGTAATCCAGGTGGTCGTCTTCAACATTGGTAACTACCGCCAGCCAGGGGGTGAGCAGCAGGAAGGAGCCATCGCTCTCATCCGCTTCTGCCACCAGATAATCGCTGTGGCCGCACCTGGCGTTGCCGCCGATGTCTTCGCTAACCCCGCCGGCAATTACGGTCGGGTCCAGGCCGGCCGCAGCCATAAGCAAAGAAATCATGGCCGTGGTGGTAGTCTTGCCGTGGGATCCGGCCACAGCTATCCCTTTTTTAGCGTGCATCAGCCGGGCCAGCATCTCCCCGCGGGAAATGACGGGTATCCCGCGGGAACGGGCAGCGACAATCTCCGGGTTATCTCGTGGAATGGCGGTAGAAACCACGACCAGGGTCACGCCGGGCCGGACGTTGGCGTCCGCATGGCCCAGGTAAATCTCCGCCCCCAGGCGGGCCAGGTCTGCCGTCAATCCCGACTGGCGCAGGTCCGAACCTGATACCCGGTATCCCTGCTCCAGAAGAACCCGGGCCACACCGCTCATGCCGCTGCCGCCGATGCCGACAAAATGTATCCAGGGTATTCCGGCCCCCAAGACTTTCCACTCCTTCACGCTTACCGGCGCCGGGTACACCATCACCATATGCGTGCCCCGCGCCAAGTGTTCCATCAGGCTTGTCCGCCTGCGATCTCTTCGATAATCTCTATGATTTCTTCCAGGGCGCGCGGCCGGGCCATACCCCGGCTGGCCGCGGCCATTCTCTGCCGGCGCTGCGAATCCTCCAGCAGGGAACGGACAGTTTCCCACAAGAGTACCCCGGTAAGATCACCGTCGGGGATGACCACGGCCCCGCCGGCCCGGGCCAGGGCCCGGGCGTTATACTCCTGATGGTTCTCGGCCGCAAAGGGATACGGGATCAAAATGGCCGGCAGCCCGGCCAGGGTTAGCTCGGCCATAAAGGTGGCTCCCGCCCGCCCGATGACCAGGTCGGCTACGGCCAGGAGCTCGGGCATGGCGTGCCAGTAGGGTACGACAGTAATATTCCCTGCTGCGTGGATATCTATGCCTTCTTTGGTGATTCCTTCCATAACCTCTTGATATCCATTTTCACCGGTAATATGCCAGAGGTGGACCCGGCTGCTTCCCTGCAATTCCCGGTGTAGCGCGAGCATGGCCTGGTTGATTTTCCGCGCTCCCTGGCTGCCCCCTACCACCAGAATAAGTATCCGTACGGGATCCACCCCCAGGTCCCGGGCGGCTGCCTCCCGGCCGATGGTTCCTATCTCCGGCCGCACCGGGAGGCCGGTGTAGTGGACCCTTGCGGGCCGGGGAAAATATCCTTCGCATCCGGGGAAGCTGGTACAGATGGCCCGGGCCAGGCGGCCGAAATACCGGTTGGTGAGGCCGGGAAGGGCATTCTGCTCGTGCAGCAGCACCGGCACCCGGGCCAGGGTCGCGGCCAGCACCACCGGGGCGCAGACGTAGCCTCCTGTCCCGACCACCACCCGCGGCCGCAGCCGCGCCAGCCACCGCCAGCCCTGGAGTGTTCCTGGCAGCAACCGGCTCAGGCTGACAAAGGCCTTCCAGGACAGGTGCCGCTCTAGGCCGCTGGCCGAAATGGCATAAAAAGGAATATCCGCCCGGGGGACAATATTCTTCTCCAGGCCGGTCCGGCCGCCGAAATAGATCAGTTCCCAGTCCGGGTGTTTCTGCCTGAGACCCGCGGCTATGGCCAGGGCCGGGTAGATGTGCCCGCCCGTGCCGCCACCGGTGAGAACCACACGTACGCCCATGCTCTTGGCCCCTATACCTTCCACGCGTGTTGGGAAATATTCAGCAATACCCCCAGGGAGAAGAGGGTGAACAGCAATGAAGAACCGCCGTAGCTGATCAAGGGCAAAGTGATGCCGGTAACCGGCATCACGCCCATAACCACCCCCAGGTTAATGCATACCTGCACGGCTACCATCAAGGTTATCCCGGCGGCCAGCAGGCTGCCGAACTCGTCCGGGGCCTTTAAGGCGGTCTGCAATCCCCGCCAGAAAAGGACAAAAAACAAGATCAGGACAATGGTGCCGCCGATAAAGCCCAGTTCTTCCCCCAAGATGGCAAAGATGAAATCAGTATGCCGTTCCGGCACGTAGAGGTATTTCTGGCGGCTGAAGCCCAAGCCCACGCCCAGGGGCCCGCCTGACCCCAGGGCGTAAAGGGACTGGACCGTCTGAAAGCCGGTGTCGCCGGGATCGGCAAAGGGATCGCGGATGGCCAGGAGGCGCTCCATGCGGTAGGGAGCGACGACAATAGCCGCCAGGCCGGCCGCGACGCCGAGAAGGGCCAGCACCACCAAGTGCCGCCGGTTGGCGCCGGCGGCGTAGAGCATGGCATAAGTGGTGCCGGCAATGACCACCGCTGTCCCCAGGTCAGGCTGAGCCAGGATCAGGCCGCAAACCACGGCCAGCGCCACCAGGGCCGGCCACACGCCGCGCCAGGAAGACAGGTCGGTACGGTAATGGCTGAGGTAACTGGCCAGGTAGAGCACCATCACCGGCTTGATCAACTCCGAAGGTTGCAGGTGGAACGGCCCGAGCCCCAGCCAGCGGCTGGCGCCTTTGGCGGTAACGCCGATGACGAGCACGGCCAGGAGCAGGGCCACCGCGGTAACAAACAAGGGCTTTACCAGGCGCTGCCAGTTGCGGTAAGGAATACGCCGGGCCACGGCCATGAAAAGCAGCCCGAGGCCGGCCCAGGCCAACTGCCTCTTGAGATAATAGAACACGTCATTATAGGCGACCATGGCCGCGTAGGAACTGGAACTAAAGACCATGACAATGCCGATGGCCAGGAGAAGAAAAATAGCCACCAGCATGAGAAAATCAGGCGGAGACTTAGGGCGCGGCAAGGCAGTCACCCCCGTGGCCGGAACCGCGCTGCTGCCGGGAAAGGCCCCAAACCAGTTCCTTGAAATAGTCCCCCCGTTCCTCGTAGTTACGAAACATATCCCAACTGGCGCACGCCGGGGAAAGCAGCACTACCTCCCCCGGCCGGGCCTGGCGGGCCGCCTCCCCAACCGCAGCGGCAAAATCGCCGGCGCGGAAGATTTCGCCGTAGCCCGTAGCCGCCAACGCCGCCTGGATCGCATCCGCCGCCTCGCCCACCAGCACCAGGCAGCGGACCTTTTCCCGCACTCTGGCCGCAAACTCGGTAAAACCCGCCCCTTTGTTTCGGCCGCCGGCGATCAGGACCACTGGCTCCGTAAAGGCCTCCAGGGCCTTCATGGCCGCCTCCGGGTTGGTGGCTTTGGAATCGTTGAAATACTGCACCCCGCCAATCTCAGCCACAAATTCCAGCCGGTGGCTTACTCCGGCAAAGGTTTCCAGGGTATGAGCCACGGCGCCAGGCTCCAGGCCCATAACCATACTGCAGGCTACGGCGGCCAGGCAGTTTTCCCAGTTATGGCGGCCGCGCAGCCGTACCTGGGTCAGAGGGATGACCTCCAACCGCCGGCCGCCGAAACTGCCTGTTATCACGCCCCTGTCAATGAATACACCCTCGCCTAACCTTTCCCGGCTGCTAAAAAAAACTACCCGGCCGGAAGCCCAGGCCGCCAGCTTCCGCACCGCCGGGTCGTCAAAGTTAAGGATCAGGTAGTCTTCAGGCCCCTGATTGGCAAAGATCCTGGCCTTGACGGCCAGGTAATTCTCCAGGGTCCGGTGCCGGTCCAGATGGTCAGGGGTGAGGTTGAGGATGAGGGCTACTTGGGGCTGAAAAGTAAGTGCGGTTTCCAGTTGGAAACTGCTGACTTCCACCACAAGCTGTTCGGAGGCCGGAGCGTTGATGGCCGTGCAAAAGGGAACCCCGATGTTACCCACGGCCCTGACCGGACGGCCGGCATCCTGCCACATTTGGCTCAAGAGGCTGGTAGTGGTCGTCTTGCCGTTGGTGCCGGTAACGGCGATCACCGGCCGGCCCCCGCTCAGCCGCCAGCCCAGCTCGAGTTCGCCCCAGACCGGAATCCCGAGCTGCCGTGCCTCAGCCAGCGGAGGGATTTCTAGGGGTACCCCCGGGCTCACCACCACCAGATCAAAGTCCCGGGCCGGGGGATAACCGCCGCCGACGATCTTCGCCCCCGCGGGTACCCGGGCCAGAACGGCCCCCAGTTCCTCTTCCGTCCTGGCGTCACAGCCCGTAACCTGATAACCCTGGCGGGTCAGGGTCTCCAAAGCCGCCAGGCCACTCAACCCCAGCCCCACCACCAGCACCCGCTTTACATTCAATGATACCAAACCAACACCCCCGCCGCGGCAAGGATAGCTTCTACCAGCCAGAACGCCAGCACCACTCGTACTTCCGGCCAGCCGGCCAGCTCAAAATGGTGGTGCAAGGGACTCATCAGGAACAATCGCTTCCTAGTCAACTTGAAGAAGATTACTTGCAGGATAACCGAGAGAGTCTCAATTACGTAAATACCGCCCACCAGGGGCAGAAGCAATTCCGTGCCGGTAAAGACCGCCAGGGTGCCCACCACGGCTCCCAGGGCCATGGACCCGGTATCCCCCATGAAGACCCGGGCCGGGTGAAAATTAAAGGCCAGAAACCCCAGGCAGCCCCCAGCCAGGGAGGCGGCCAGGACGGCCATATCCGGCTCGCCGGCCAAAATGGCCAAAAACACGTACGCCAGGCCGGCGACCACAGTCGCCCCGGCAGCCAGCCCGTCCAGACCGTCAGTAAGATTGACGGCATTGCTGGCTCCAGTCAATACCAGGACCACAAAAGGGAAATAAAGCCATCCCAGGGACCATTCCCGGCCGGTCCCCGGGAGATGTATTGTCGTCCCCCGGGCCGCGAAGAATACCGCCACCGTGGCCAGCGCCAGGCTGAGAATGATCTGGCCCGTGAGCTTGTGCCTGGCCCGCAGCCCCAGGGACCGCCGTCGCGCCACCTTCAGCAGGTCATCGGTAAAACCAATGCCGGCGAAGCCCAGCATGATAGCCATGGCCGCCACTACCTTCAGAACCGGACCGGCCACCAGCAGGCTGGCCACGGCCACGGCCGGGAGAAAGATAATCCCGCCCAGGGTGGGCGTGCCCGCCTTTTGCAGGTGGGCCCGGGGGCCATCCTCCCGCACCTGCTGCCCTAACCCGATCCGTCGCAGCCAGGGCAGCACCACTATCCCCAACACCAGGGCGGCCGCCAGGGCCAGCCCGAAGGCCCTGCTGACGTCGCTCACCTGGCCCTCCCTGCCTGCAACTGTTCCACCAGTTTCTCCATCTCCATTCCCCGAGACCCTTTCACCAGCACCACATCCCCGGCGGCTAATCGCGGGGCCAGCCACCCGGCCGCTTCCTCCCGGTCGCCAAAGGCCCGGGCCGCTTCGGCCGAAAGACCGGCCTGCCGCGCTCCGGCCACCAGATACGCCGCCATTTGCCCGACCCCGATCAGGAGATCAGCTCCGATTTCAGCCGCTTTTTTCCCGGTTTCCCGGTGGGCCGTTTCGGCGTAGGGCCCCAATTCGAGCATGTCGCCCAGAACGGCGATCCGCCGCCCGGCCGGCAACTGCCGCAAAACCTCCAGGGCTGCGGCCACTGAATCCGGGTTGGCATTATAGGCATCATTGAGCAGGATGGATCCGTAAGGCCCGGGCTGTCTTTCCAGCCGCATTTGCCCCGGAGGCATAGCGGCCAGGCACTCCCTGATGCGGGCCAGGTCCTCCCCCAACTTCAGGGCCACGGCCACGGCTGCGAGGGCGTTAGCCACATTGTGCCGCCCCAGATAAGGGATAAAAATTTCCGCCTCTGACCCCATAGCGTTCACCCGAAAGGAAGTGCCGCGGTCGGAAACAATAGCGAAATCCAGGGCCCGGACCTCGGCCTCCGGGCCAAAGCCGTAAAAAACGACCGGAGCCGGACTGCGGGCCGCGAGGGCCCGGCACCAGGGATCGTCAGCATTGAGAACGGCCAGGCCCGCGGGGGGCAGGCTTTCCAGCAGTTCACCCTTGGCCCGGGCGATGTTCTCCCGCGAGCCCAGGAGTTCGACATGGGTGAGGCCGATGTTGGTAATCACGCCGGCGTCCGGCCTGGCGACGGCTGCCAGTTCCCGGATCTGGCCCAGGCCGCGCATACCCATCTCGACCACTGCGGCGCGGTAACAGGATTTCAGCGCCAACAAGGCCAGCGGCAGGCCGATCTCGTTGTTATGATTGCCCTGGCTGGCCAGCACCAACTCCCTGCCCCCCAGGGCCGCGGCCGCCATATCCTTGGTGGTCGTCTTGCCCGAGGAGCCGGTAACCGCGACGACCGGCAGGGAAAACCGCCGCCGGTGGGCGCCGGCCCAGTCCTGCAGGGCGCGCACGGTATCGGCCACCTTGATTATCGGACGGCCCTGGCTGGCCACGGCCGCAAAGCCTTCCCGGCTGACCACGGCCCCGGCGGCACCTCCGGCCAAGGCCGCCGGAACGAAATCGTGACCGTCAAATCTTGGCCCCTTAATGGCGAAAAAAAGGTCGCCGGGCTGAATACAGCGGCTATCGGTGGAAATACCGGTTACCGTGGCTGATGGTGACCCGCTGACAAGCTGGCCACCGGTGGCCCGCAAGATTTCTTCAATCCGTCTGGCTTCCATATCCCATACTCTCCAAGGCCTGGCGCGCCACCAGGCGGTCATCAAAGGGAAGCACTTCGTCCCCAACAATCTGATATGTCTCGTGGCCCTTGCCGGCTATCAGCACCAGGTCCCCCGGCCCGGCCATACCTAGAGCCTGATAGATAGCCAGGCGCCGGTCCGGGACTACTGTGTACTGCCTACCGCTCTGCCGCAGGCCCGGCTCAATTTCCCTGATAATGTCCAGGGCGTTTTCGCTGCGGGGATTGTCAGCGGTCACTATGACAAAATCACTGTCCCGGCCGGCTATCTCGCCCATCAGCGGCCGCTTACCCCGGTCCCGGTCGCCTCCGCAACCAAAAACGGTTATCACCCGGCCCGCAGTCACCTGCCTGGCCGCCCGCAGGACGTTTTCCAGCCCGTCGGGCGTATGGGCGTAATCCACAATCACCTGGAAATCCTGGCCACTTCTAATGGCCTCGAAGCGTCCGGGGATACCGGTCACGGATTGCAGGGCCCGGGCGACGGTGACCGGAGGTATCCCCTCCTGCCAGGCCACCGCCCACGCGGCCAGGGCGTTATAGACGTTGAACAGACCGCTCAGGTGGAGAGCCAGGGGCTGCTCACCGGCAGGGTAGGTTACCGTGAGGCTTACTCCCGCAGAACCGTAAGTAATCTTTCGCCCCCGAACGGCAGCTTCCTGCTGCACGCCGTAGGTAATTGCTGGGGCAGCGCTGACCAGGCAAAAATACTCGCCGGCAGGATCGTCGGCGTTAACCACGGCATACTTCGGCCCAACCTTGGCCCCGGAACCCAGGGCGGCAAAAAGCCGGCCTTTGGCCTGCCGGTAAGCTTCCACGTTGCCGTGAAAATCCAGGTGGTCTTGGGTCAGGTTGGTGAAAACCGCCACGTCAAATTCTATCCCGGCCACGCGGTGAAGCTCCAGGGCATGGGAGGAAACCTCCATCACCACGGCCCGGCACCCGGCGGCCCGCATCTGGGCCATGGCCGCCTGGATATCAGGAGCCTCGGGAGTGGTCCGCGACATTTCCCGGTATTGCCCGCAGAGGTATAACCCCAAGGTACCGAGAAGGCCGGCAGATATCCCCGCCTGGTTCAGGGCCGCGTGGATGAGGTGGGTGGTGGTGGTTTTGCCATTGGTCCCGGTCACGCCGATAACCCGCAGGCTACGGGCCGGATAATCGTAATAGGCGGCCGCGGCCAGGCCCAAGGCCAGGCGGCTGTCCCGGACATGCAGCCATCCCACCCCGGGCGGCAGGCTGGCTTCCTTCTGGCTGATAATGCCTACCGCCCCTCGCGCCAGGGCCTGGGGGATAAAATCGTGGCCGTCGTATTTGTAACCGGGCACGGCCACAAAGATGAATCCCGGCTCCACTTTACGGGAGTCATATGTAAGGCCGGTAACCGGTGTATCCAAACAGCCCGAAGCAGCCACCACCTCCAGGGCCGTCGCCAAATGAGACAGTGTTTTCACGGGCATCAATCCTCAATCTTAAGCTATCAAGATATTATACTCCATCCAGCCGGGGATTATCCTGCTATTCTTTCCTGCTTACGGGCCAAGCGCCGGCTCGGTCTCCTCCTCGGCGAAGCGTACCTTTACCCCCTGTCCCTTGGGAACCACCGTCCCTGGTACCGGGTCTTGCTCCACCGCCTGCCCCGACCCCTCAGCCTCGAGTTTCAGGCCCAGCATTTCCAGAAGTTCCGCCGTTTCCCGCGTGTGCAGGCCGGTAACGTCTGGAACGCTCACTTCGCTCGGGTCGCCGGTTTGCCCCAGGTAGAGCAAGACCCTGGTGCCGGGCGCCACCCGGGACAGACCCCCGGGCACCTGATTGACTATTACCTCCCCCCGGCCCAGCAAAACCGGCTCCAGCCCCTGGGAGCGGATGACGCGGGCCGCCTTGTCCGGTGGCAGGTTCATTACCGGCGGCACGGCCACCGGCGGGGCCTGTTCCTGGCTTTCAGCTTGCCGCGGTGGCACCCCCAGGTAATGCAACCCCTGCTCCATGAAGTGCTTGAAGATAGGGGCCGCGATCTGGCCGCCGAAGTATACACCCTGGGGCTCGTCAATGACCACCAGGACCGCCAGTCTGGGCTCTCCGACCGGAGCAAAACCAAGAAAGGAAGCTACGTACTTACCCGGCTGATACCCGCCCGGACCGGGCTTCTGCGCCGTCCCGGTTTTGCCCGCTACCCGGTAGCCCTCGATGGCAGCGCCGGAACCGGTGCCGCCGGCCACCACTCCTTCCAGCAGCAGTGACACCTGCTCTGCCACCTCCGGGCTGACTACCTGCCTGACTACCCGGGGCGCGATTTTCTCTACCACCTCTCCGTGGCCGTCAATGACTTCTTTGACCAGGTGCGGCTGTAACAGACGGCCGCCGTTGGCCACCGCGCTGGCCATGGTTACCATTTGTATGGGAGTTACAGCAATGGACTGGCCGATGGAAATGGTAGCGATATTGATATCCCGCAGTTTGTCCTCCTGGATCATCTGGCCGGTAGCTTCGCCGTTCAGGTCAATGCCCGTTTTGCTGCCGATACCAAAGGCCCGGATGTACTTGTAAAAAAGCCCCTGCTGTTTTTCTTCCAGGCGCAAGCCCACAGTGACAAATACGGGGTTGCAGGAGTTAGCCACCCCTTCGGCAAAGGTCTCGCTGCCATGGGAGCGGGGAAAACGCCAACACTTGATGGTTTCCCGGCCCACCCTTATATAGCCGGGATCGTAAAACTTCTCCCCGCTGTGGACCACGCCCTCGGCCACCGCAGCGGTGACGGTGATAATCTTGAACGCGGAGCCGGGTTCATAGGTATCGGAAACCACCCAGTTGCGGCGGTTGGCCGTGGGGTATTCTTGAAATTTGTTCGGGTCAAAGGTAGGCTGCATGGCCATGGCCAGAATTTCTCCGGTGCGGGGGTCCATGGCCAAAATGGCGGCCCGCTTGGGGGCGGTAGGGCTGGCCATCAGGTCCTCCAGTTCCTGTTCGGCCAGGTACTGCAGGGTTTCGTCCAGGGTGAGCACCAGGCTGTCACCGTCCTGGGGGAGGATATATTTATGGGTGGCCTGGGGGATCTCCCGGCCGACAGCGTCAACTTCCACCTGCAGGTACCCGGGTTCTCCCCGCAGATATTTGTCATAAACCAGTTCCAACCCTTCCAGCCCCTGATTATCAATACCGGCCAAGCCCAGCACCTGGGAGCCCAGGGCACCACGGGGATAGAAGCGCTGGTTTTCTTCGATAATCTCTATCCCGGGCAAGTTTGCCCGGGCGATCTTCTCCGCCCGCGCAAAGTCAACCTTGCGCTGCACATATACCCAGCTACCATTTTTGGTCACTGTCTGGTAGATTTTCTGGTAATCCTGGCCGAGGATCTCGGCCAACTGGCGGGCGACCTCCGTGGCCGCGCCTTTATACTTGATTTCCGGCGGGATGGCCACCACGGTAGGAGCGCTTACACTCATGGCCAGTTCCTTTCGGTTACGGTCCAGGATCATTCCCCGGCGGGCCTGTACAGTCATGTCCCGCAGGTGAATATCCTTGGCCTGGGCCGCCAGCTCCTGGCCCCGGACCAGTTGCACCCAGGCCAGGCGGAAGGTCAGGAGCAAAAAAATGGCCACCAAGATCTTGACGGTCCACGTCAGGCGGCGCTGAATGATCAGTTGGCGGCTCAACCCTTTTCTCTCCCCTGGTCAAGTTCGGCCGGCAAGCCCGGCAGCACTCTCCTAGCGATCGTTTTCTGCCGCCCGGGCCTGTTTAGCCTTACCTATCCGGTCGCCGATCGCCCCAGCCACCTGGCGTAAAAAGGGATCTTTTCCCTTTTCCGCCACCAGCAGCGGCGGGGAAGGAGTGACAGCGACTGCCGCCGGCACCGGACCTGGCTGCACGTAAGCCACCCCGGCCTCGGCCGGGGACACCATGCCTAACCTTTCCCTGGCGGCCAGGGCCACCTGTTCTGGAGAACGCAGGCGAGATATTTCCAGCTCCAGCCGGTCGTTACTACGGGAAAGGGCCACCGCCTTCGCTTCCAGTTGCTGTACCTCATAACCCCTGACGGCCACCACGGCCGCCTGGCCCACCACGGCCAGCCCCATCAGGCCCAAGAACGCCACCCCAGCCAACACCAGACCCTTGTGCCGCCGGGCACCTGGCCGCGCCGGAGCGACTTCCGGAGGCCGGGTGTTCCCGGGAAGCACTGCCGGGGCATAGACAGCTAGTTCTTCAGCCTCTACCAAAGTTATTCAGCCTCCTTGACCGTTAGAACCCTGGCCACAGCCCGGAGCTTGGCACTGCGGCTGCGGGGGTTCCGCTCCTTCTCAGACCCTTGTGGCCCCACCGGCCTGGGAGTAAGTATTTCCCAGCCGGCGTCCTGGCGCAACTGCCCGAAGGTCCGTTTGACGATCCTGTCCTCGAGGGAGTGAAAAGAAATGACGCAGATGCGCCCGCCAGGCGCCAGGTGCGCAATGGCTTGCTGCAATCCGGTACTGAGTTCCTCCAGTTCGTTGTTTACGGCTATGCGCAGGGCCTGAAAGGTGCGTCTGGCCGGGTGGCCGCCGCGGCGCCGGGCCGAGGCCGGGATGGCTTCCTTGATAACTTCCACCAGCTCGGCCGTGGTGGCAATAGGCCGCTGGCTGCGAGCGTGGACAATAAACCCGGCTATCCGGCTGGCCCACCGTTCTTCCCCGTAATCCCGCAAGATTCTCATCAGGCTCTCCCGGTCCATGGCATTGACCAGGTCACGCGCCGATACCGGCTCCCGTGGGTCCATGCGCATATCCAGGGGAGCTTCCTGCTGGTAACTGAAGCCCCGCTGGGCTTCGTCCACCTGCATGGAAGACAGCCCCAGGTCGAACAGGAAGCCGTCGGCCCAAGCCAGGCTTAGGGACCGCAGTATCTCTCCGAGCTGGCTGAACCGGCCGGGTACCAGGATCACCTGCTCCCCGCCGGCCGCGAGGTTCCTGGCAGCGAGTTCCAGGGCCGCTGGGTCACGATCTATCCCGAAGAGCCGGCCCCGGCCGTCCAGGCGGCGGAGAATCTCGCGGCTGTGCCCACCTGCTCCCACAGTGCAGTCCACGTAGATTCCCCCTGGCTTGGGCGCCAGGTACTCCATGGTTTCGGCCAGCATTACCGGAAGATGCAACTGTTCCATATCCACCGCCCGTAATGTCGCTGCGCGGCCAGACCCTGCCGCCCCGGATTTTTCAACCTCCACCTAGGCCAGCTCCAGCTTCTCTGCCAGCTCGGCGTAGTTATCTCTTATCCTCTCGCTGTACGCCTGCCAGCCGGCCAGGCTCCATACCTCCACCCGGGTGGAGACGCCGATGAGAATCGCGTCCTTCTCCAGCCCGGCATATTCCCGCAGGTGGGCTGGCAGAAGGATTCTCCCCAGCTTGTCCAGTTCACATTCGGTGGCACCGGAAAAAAACAGCCGCTGGAAGCCCCTGGCTTCAGCCCGGGTGAAGGGCAGAGCCCGCAACTTCTCCTCCAGGGCCGCCCACTCCTTCAGGGGATAAACGAACAGGCAGTTTTCCAGCCCCCGGGTGACGATAAACCGCTCCCCCAGTTCTTCCCGCAGGCGGGCCGGAATAAAGAGCCGCCCTTTGGCGTCTATGGCGTGCTGAAATTCCCCCATGAGCATACGGCTGCCCCACTTCTATGTGTCTGCCCACCACTATTAACCACTTTCCCCCACCATATTCGTCATCTGAGGGCAAAATCCTGCCAAGAGAAAAAAAATAAGGGCCAGTTCGGCCCTGTTGCTGCTTTTTTATCCTCGTTGACGCTACCTCCATGGCGCGGAGGCTGGGTTCAGATTCACTTTGCTTCCCGGCTAGGGTCCGACCCCATGCCCTCGGGTTCCCGCTTCCGCTTTTTCAGGACCGCCCCCGGCAAGGGGCACCGGCCTGAATAAGTTCCGCCAGGTCCCGCAGCAACCGGTAAATGTTCTCCGCCAGTTCTATCTCCAGGGTACCGGTGCCGCAACTCGGCGTGATGAGGGACTGCCGGTAAACCAGTTCCGCGGCGATACCCCGGGCGTCCAGTGCTCCCACCTGTTCCTGCCACTTACGTGCCAGGGTGGCCGGTGTTTCTCCCCAGGCGGCGTCGGAAGTGGGGACTATCCCCCAGGCCAATACGCCGCCCCGCTGCAGGAAATCGCGCAGCCCCTCGCTGCACCCCAGCAGGCTGGGGAAAAAGGCATAGGTGTCCAGGCTGAGGATGTCAAAGCCTGCTTCCCAGAAAATCGCCCAGTCCACGGCCGCACAGGAGTGGACCCCGGCCAGGCCCCCACCCGCATGGATGGCCTCTACCACCTCGGCCAGGGCCGCTATTATCTGAGCCCGGTCCAACACAATGTAGGTAGACGAGCCCCAGGCCGCCACCGCCGGGTCATCAACAAAAACCATCACCGGCAGGCCTGGCTTCGCTAGCGTCATCGCCTGCCAGCGCGCCTGGGCAGCCAGGCATTTGATCAGTAGTTCCCGCAACTGCGGGTCGTAGAAAGCAGGACGTTCTCGGTCGTCAAACACATTCAGGCCCACACTGAGGGGCCCGGCAATCTGGCCTTTCAGATAGCGAGCCCGACCGGCACCTCCCCCCGACATCCTCTCCATGAACGCGTACAGGCCCGGCGCGGCTTCCAGCGGCGTGGCAAAGGCTGCCGCCAGAGCTGCCGCATCTGCCTCTGCCTCGAGGTAAAGGCCGAAAAACTCCGCCAGCCGGTCCGGGAAGTCCGCGGCCGCGGCCGGAATGATTCGATCCTCCTGCAACAGGCCCAGGCGAACCAGGGGCCAGAGGTACTGGTAAACAAAATGCTCGATATGTCCTCTGCGGGGCAACTGCGGCCAGTGGGGCACTTCCGGGACGCTGGCCAGGACCAGGTCCAGGGCCGTCTCCACACCGGTATGGGGCAGGCTGCCGATACCGGTGGCCGAACAACAAGGCACAAAACCGATGCTTACCAACTCCTTTTCTATGTGCCATGCAGGTAGTCCCAGGCTATCTGGGCCAGCACGGCCGCCCCCGCCGGCAGGGCGGCTTCTTCGAGGTCAAAATGGCTGTGATGCCAGGGATAGTTGGTGTTGTTCTTTCGCGCCACTCCCAGGTCGAAGTGGGCGGCCGGAACAGCTTCGGCAAAAAAAGCAAAATCCTCACTCCCCATGGCCGGGTGTTGGACTCGAAGCAGCCGCTGGCGAGAAACGACCTTTTCGGCAGCGGCCACCACTAGTTGCAGCACCTGGGGATCGTTCACCAGGGGCGGGTAGCCAGCCTCATAGTCCATTTCTATCCTGGCCCGGTGGGCCGCGGCCACCCCTTCCAGTACCCGTCGCATCACCTGCGGCACCCTCTGCCGCATCTCCGGCGTCAGGGTCCGGACGGTACCGCTGAACTCCACCCGGTCGGCGAGGATATTGCTCTTCTGACCGCCGTGGATGGTGCCCACAGTGATGACCACCGCCTCCAGGGGGTTGATTTCGCGGCTGACAATGGTCTGCAGGGCCTGAACGGCCGCCGCCGCAACCACAACGGCGTCCACGCCCTGGTGGGGCGAAGATCCGTGCCCGCCCTGGCCCAGGACGCGGACGGTGAACTGGTCGGCGGCGGCCATGGCCGTACCTTCTTTATAACCCACCATACCGGCCGGCAGGTGCGGGTTGACGTGCAGGGCGACAATGCAGTCTACGGGGGGATTGGACAATACGCCGGCCGCCAACATAGCCCTGGCCCCGCCCGGCGGCGTCTCCTCGCAGGGCTGGAAAACAAACTTCACCTGCCCCGGAAGGTCCTCCTTTACCCGGCTAAGCAGCATGGCTGCCCCCAGGCTCATGGCCACATGGGCGTCGTGACCGCAGGCATGCATGAGTCCCGGCTGCCGGGAGGCAAAGGGCAGTCCGGTCATCTCCTGGAGGGGTAAGGCATCCATATCCGCCCGGATGGCGATGACCCGGCCGGGTCCACCCCCGGCCAGGAGCCCCACCACCCCGGTCCCGGCCACCCCCGAAGTAACCGGCAGGCCCATTTTCTCCAGCTCAGTGGCGATCAGGGCCGCGGTCCTGTGTTCGGCAAAGCCAAGTTCGGGGTTTTCATGGATGGCGCGTCTCCACTGGACAATGGTCGCGGCCGCCTCCTGCGCTGCCCTGAGAAAGTCATTCTCTGCTTGCTCCAGCGTCTCCACCTCTACCACGTATGATAGTTCTCGCTCTGTTGCCGGTATTCTTTGATGGGCTGACCCAGCAGCTTCACCCGGTAAAGTATCTGGCAGGAAGCCTCCAGGGCGGAGGTCCACTGCCACGCCTCCTCCAAAAACTGCCCCACGGCGAAACTGCCGTGGCCCCGCACCACAACTACCCGGTAACTGGCCAGCACCGGGGCCACCAGGGAGGCGACTTCTTCAGACCCTATGGTCATAGCCGCGGCCACCACCGGAACCTGGTGGAGCAGGTAGGAACCCTCGGAATCTACCGGCACCAGTGTATCCTGGTACAAGGAAAGGGTTACGGCGCAAAGGGGGTGGGCATGGACCACGGCCAAGGCATTTGTCTGCCGGTAAATGGCCCGGTGCACTATAATTTCCGAGGAGGCCAGGGCCACCCCCGAATCATTCTTATGCAGCCCGGTTTCGATTATATCCTCATCCGTCAGATGGGCCAGCATGGCGCCCCGCCGGGTAATCAGAACGCGATCCCCCATGCGCACGCTCAGATTCCCCCCGTGGGAACTGATCAGGCCGCTGGCAAACAGGTCACGGCCCACCAGGGCAAACTCCTCATACCGCATCCCCACCACTCCCCACCTCGGTAAGGCCGAGCCGGGCCAGCTTGGCCGGCGTCGGCCGGCCATGTTCGTCCCACTCGCGAAAACGGTAATACTCGCCCAGCATTGGTTCAAGCTCCACGATCTGCCCCCGGCCGGGGCCGTCACTCACTGGAGTGGAGGTTAAGCGCGGCGGCAAGGTATCGTCGGCACGAGCAAACCCTTCCCGCAGGTTAAAAAGCCGCTCGAGATTCCAGACGCGCTCCCCGATCACCTGCAAATCCTGGGGCCGGTATTCCTCGCCGGTAACCCGGGTGAGCAGACGGGCATAATGCTCGTCGCCCAGGGCAAAGGAAGTAAACTTGCACATCACCAGGGAATCCAGCACGGCCGAGGTGTGCTGCATCACGATCACCAGCCCCGCCTTTCCCGCCCAGGCAAAACGGTTTACCCGCTTGGGCGTCCCCAGGATTTCCGGCCCCAACATGTTGGCCCGCAGGTGGCAACCGCCCCGGTTGGAGGTGGCGTAGGCCAGTCCCTGACCCTTCAGACCGCGGGGATCGTAGGCCGGTAGCTCCAGCCCCTTTACCTGCATGGCCAACTCCGGCCGGCCGTATTTTTCGGCCAGGCGGCGGGAGCCTTCAGCGAGCTCGTCTCCGACCCCCCGACGAAAAGCGATCTTTTCAATCAGATCCAGCAAAACTCCGGGCCGGCCAAAATCCGCCTCGAGCCCCAGCTCGGCTGCACAGGCCAGGGTGCCTCCGGTGGAGATTGTATCCAATCCCAGGCGATTGCAGAGATAGTTGGCCTCGGCGATCACTTGCAGGTCCTCAACCCCGAGGTTGGCTCCCAGGGCCCAGATGCTTTCGTACTCCGGGCCTTCACCCCTGTCCCGGGACGTACGGGTGAGGCGGCCGCAGCCGATGGGACAGCGATAGCAGGCGAATCTTTTTTCCATCAGGCTCCCGGCCAGGGCCTCCCCGGAAATGGCTTCCGCCCCGGAAAAAGATGACTGCCGGAAGTTGCCCGCCGGCCACGCCCCAGCTTGGTTGAGCAGATTTACCAGTACAGCCGTACCGAACTCAGGCAGGGCTTGGGAGGTAACTGGGTTCGCCTTGAGGACCTTCTCCATTTCATAACAGACGAAGCCGGCACCTTCGGGGTCGGCGATGGCGGTAGGCATGTTGCCCCGCGCCACAATGCCTTTTAGCCCCTTGGCCCCCATCACTGCCCCCAGCCCGCCCCGGCCTAGTGAGCGACGGCCGTCCACAGCCACGGAAGCAAAACGCACCAGGTTTTCCCCCGCCGGGCCAATGCAGACCACGCTGCTACCCGGCCCGCCGGCGCCGGCCAGGTGGCGATGGGCTGCGCGCGTATCCTGTCCCCACAGGGCTTCGGCCGGCTCCAGGGATACCGTACCGGGAGATACCTTCAGGTATACCGGGGAAGCGGAACGCCCGGTTACTACCAGGGCCTCATACCCGCAGGACTTCAGCCGGACCCCGAAGGCCCCGCCGGCGTTGGAATCAAAAACAGTCCCGGTCAAGGGGGATTTGGTGGAAGCACTCACCCGGCCGGAGGCGGGCGCCCTGGTCCCCGCCAGGGGTCCGGCGGCAAATACCAGGTGATTGTCCGCGCCGAGAGGGTCAATCCCCTGCTCCAGGTGGTGATAGAGCCAGTAAGTCCCTAGGCCCCTTCCGCCCAGCCAGGTATGCGCCACCTCGCCTGGTAGAGCTTCTTCTTGAAAGGTGCCGCTGGTCAAATCCACCACCAGAATCTTCCTATGCCAGCCGTACACCCCTTAACCCCCTGCCAGCGGCGGAAATATGCTTATTTGGGCCTCGTCCTCAATGGGGGCCCCCAGCGGGGCAACCATGCCGTTTACCATCACCACCGTCACCGACTGCTCCGGTAAGTGGCAGAGTCTGAGGAGTTCCCGGATGGTCACGCCTTTGGGCACCTCCAGGGTAAACTCACCGTTCCTGGCCGCCGGCGGAGCAAACTTGCGCAGTGTCGCGAACAGGTTGATGTTGAGTTTCATAGGCCCTCCCCCACAATCAGAGGTTGGTCCGGGCCGCCCCCCAGGCTGCCCCCACCACTCCGGCCCGGTTACCCAGTTTAGCCGGGAGCACGGGCACGGGCGAATAACCCATGCGGGCCAGCCTTTCGTCCAATTGCTCCTGGAGCGGGCGGAATAGAATATCTCCCGCCTGGCCAACGCCGCCCCCTACTACCACGGCCTCCGGTCCCAGGAGCACGGCCGCGTTGGCCAGCCCTAAAGCCAGGTAAGAAATCAGGCGGTTTACCGCCTCCTGGGCCAAGTGATCCCCCTGCCCGGCCGCCATAAAAATATCAGCCGCTCCGGGTCGTGGGCGACCGGGTGACGGGATCTCACCGCCGGCCGCAAGTTGCTCCCGGTACCAATCCACCAGCGCCGAAGCGGACGCGAAAACCTCCAGGCACCCCCGGTTTCCACAGGTACACCGCGGACCGTCGGCAGCCACGCAGGTATGGCCGAGCTCGATACCCAGGCCCCCGGCTCCGCGGTAAACCTCGCCCCGGTAGATAAAGGCGGAGCCCAGTCCGGTACCGACAGTGATGAGCAGGAAACTGGCATAACCCTGCGCCGCCCCGGACACTGCCTCACCCAGGGCCGCCACATGGGCATCGTTATCAACGTAAACCGGCATCACGCCAAGTTGCTGCAGATGCGGCGCGAGGTCCAGATCCCGCCACCCCAAGTTGGGTGCCCGACGCAAAAGCATGTCTTGCTGTCTGATGGTTCCGGGCAAGCCTACCCCTATACCCGCCAGTTGCCCGGACGGCACCTGTCCGGCCGCCAGCATCTCGTCACTCAGGCGGCGCAAACGGGCAAAAACCGCCCGTGGCTCCTTGTCCCGGCCGGTAGCTATACTGCGCCACGCCACTATTTCGCCGCTGCTGTTCACCAGGCCGGCCTTGATATTGGTTCCTCCTACATCAAAGCCGGCCCATAAAATTTCCCTTTTCTCCATCGCCTGATTCCAATTCGCCATGCAGTACCCGTTTCCCTTTTCAGGGCAAAGAAAAAGCTGCGTTTCGCAGCCCTGATAGTTTACTACCTCTTCCGCAAATTGCTCTCGGCCTGCCGTATCATGCGCCTAACCATCTGCCCGCCGATCTTGCCCACTTCGCGGGTGGTCATGTTTTCCCAGCCCCGTTCCCGGATATCGTCGTCGAGGCCTATATCCCGGGCCACCTGTTCCTTCAACTCGTCCACAGCCTCCTCGGCCTCCGGCACCAGGATGCGGCGGTCACGATCGTCCATCATCTCACCCCCTGTACCTTATGATGGCCAGGAGGAACACCCAATATACTGGTCCACAAGGATCAACGCCAGCCACGGCGGAGACCACCTGCGGCCTGACGTAGAAGGAGCCCGTCCGGCAATACCCACTTAGCCCTGCGGCTTCATTGATTCGATCAGCTTCTTCGCCTGCGGCCCCAGGCCGTCTGGATCCAGCTTGACCACCTTTTGCCAGTAGGTGACGGCCTTCTCGTAGTTATTCTTCCTGTCGGCCAGGAAGACGCCGTAGTTCAGGTTGGCGATCAGATGGTCCGGGTTTTGCTCCAAGACCTGGGTGAAATTCTTTTCCGCGTCCTCATCCCGGCCGGCAAAATAGGCGGCCGTGGCCATGTCCACCCGCACGTCAACCTGGCTCCCGTCCATGGCCAGAGACTTCCGGTAGGCATCCACCGCCAGCGAAAACTCCTGCTGCGCCTCGGAGAAACGCTGTTGCCCAGAATAGATACCTCCCAGATCGTAGTAGGCGTTTCCCAGTTGGACCCACAATTGCGGGTTGGACTCATTGAGCTTTAGAGCCTGTTCCAACTGCCGGATGCTGGTTTGCTGCTGGCTGACAGCCGCGGCCGTCGCGTCGCCGGCATTTGTTCCGGCCGGCTCTCCGACCGGCACGGAGGGCAGAGGCCCTGAACCCATGGCGAAATACCCCACCAGGCTCGCCGCTATGGCTATAGTGAGAATGATAAAGGGAATCCTGGTAGCCCTCTTATTCTTACGGATACTCTGTAACAACCGCCCACCCCCTCGTTTATCGCTCCCAATTGTACAACACCCGGGAGAAAAAAACAATACCGCCGGCAGCCGAGTTGTCCGACTCGGGCCAGTCAGTCCAGCCGGCGGTTATGCAGGGAAGGCAGGTCTGACCGCACCTTCTCCAGCCAAGCCAGGTCAATGGCAGCCACCACCACCATTTCCCGCTCCTGGGCCACGGCCAGGGGCGTGCCCCAAGGGTCAACGATCATGCTGTGGCCGAAGTAGCTGCCGCCAAACTGGGCCGCAGCCACCACATATGCCTGGTTCTCAATGGCCCGCGCTCTAACCAAGATTTCCCAGTGGTCCTTGCCGGTATACATAGTGAAGGCCGCCGGAACAAAGAGCACCCCGGCCCCGGCCCCGGCCAGCCGGCGGTAAAGCTCAGGAAAGCGGAGATCATAGCAGATGGAAAGCCCCAGGATGGTCAGGGGGGTGGGCACGGCCACGACCTCCTCACCGGCCAGAGTGGTGGCTGATTCGTGATAGCCATGTCCGCCTACGCTGACATCAAACAGGTGGATCTTGCGATAGGCGGCCAGAATATCTCCCCCCGGACCGAATAGGATCCCGGTGTTGTAGCATTTCCCCGGCTCCCCGGCCTGCTCCAGCAGGCTGCCGGCGTGCAGGTAAATGCCGAGTTCCCGGGAGAGGGCGGCCAGGAACGCGGTGGTAGGACCCGGGACGGGTTCAGCCTGCCCTGGCCTTTCAGCTTCCGGCACCAGGCAGGAGAAATGCTCTGGCAGGCTGACCAATCCGGCCCCCTGCCGCACCGCCTCCCGGACCAATTCTTCCGCCCGGGCCAGGTTCTGGCCTTTGTCTGCGCCTGAAGACATCTGCACGGCTGCTACCCGCATTAATAACCCCCTGAATATCAAGATCTATCTTGAGGCCCCGGTACCTACAACACCTCTGCCCCCAGCTTAGCGTTCCCGCAGGCCGCTCGACGGCGGCTATTATTTCGCCTGAGGGTACGATGCGGAACTCGTGGTATGGCTCCAGAGTAGCCGCCGTTTCTACCGTCAGACAAGAATTGGTGAGGATCAGGGACCACGATGCCCAAGAAGGTGAGCGCAGGATCGTGCTTAAAGAAAAAGCCCCTTCCAAGGTGGAAGGGAACTAGCTCCATAGATACCGTAGCCGGCAGGGACCTCACCTCTGGCCGGCTATTTTTTGCTGTCACCAGGGTTGGGTTGCTGTCAGGTTGCTGTCAACCGGCTTTTTGCTGTCAGCCCCCGAACCCTGAAACCCTTGTCAAATCTGGTGGGGACGGCTGGTTTCGAACCAGCGGCCTCTTGAATGTGAGTCAAGCGCTCTCCCGCTGAGCTACGCCCCCATGAAACCACTACACTTTTACCGGCTAGAGTTACCATACCTGCTTCCCGGTGAGCGACCCCTCATCTGGCCAACGGCCGGACCGGTAGCAACCACTAACCGGCGAACCCACAGACCGTCAGCATGAACTTGCCGGTGTCCATAACCCCTGACCACCTAGGCTTTGAGGCGATTTCACTGCTCGGTCTGGACGGCTTTGGTGGACGTGAGGGGAGTCGAACCCCTGACCTCTAGAGTGCGATTCTAGCGCTCTCCCAACTGAGCTACACGCCCGATTACCAACTGCACACCTTATTATAGCCAACTCCAAGGGTAGAGTCAATGCCCTTTGCCAGCAAAAACGCTAAGAAGTGTTGGAATTACCGGTTTTCATGCGCCTGGCCCGGCCTTGGTACGGTGACAAACCTCGATGTTCTGGCCGATGCGGCTGGTCAACTCCTTCGCACTCCCCCCTTGGCGCGAACCCGCGACCGTTGCCCCTACGGCCCGGGCCTTTGGAAGCAATGGACCAGGACCTTATAACGGGGAAAATACGGGTCATCAACGGTTACCTGGATTTCCTCCTTGGTTTCAGGCCAGGCGTACTGCCGGCGCAATGCATCCAGGGCGGCCAGGGTGTCCGGCCGGCCCGGATGGCTGACAAGAAGTTCACCGCCGGGTGCCAGGTACCTCGGGAATAAATCCAGCAAATAGGGATTGAGCTTCGGGTCGTACATAATGTCCGATGCCAGCACCAGGTCAAACTGCCCAACCAGGGAAAAACGGCGCCAGTCCCCGAGGTGAAACGTCGTTTGGCCCGCCCGCAGGCCCAGCCTTGTGCTGTTGTGGCTCACCAGTTCCAGGGCCTCGGGGTGATAGTCGCTGAAGGTAACCCGCGCTCCCTTCACGGCGGCCACCAGGCCGGGCAACCCCAGGCCGCAGCCCAACTCCAGTAGTTTTCTCTCTCGCAGCTCAAGGGTAGAGAGGTAAGCCGCCAGGGCCATGGCCGCCGGCCAAACTTCGGCCCAGCAGGGAATGTCGTATTCGTTTTCCGGGTTACCGATAAATTCCTCCACCCGGCCCACCACATCCAGGGTAAGTTCCAGGCCGGGCAGGGAAAAGGTCCGAGGCACCAGACCTGCTTCTAGGCGCAGATCCACTATAATCACCAACTTCAGTATTTCGCCGCCGCCTCTGGTATTCCTCCCGGTTTATTCCCGGGCCAGTGCCTATGCGCCGGCACCGTGCCACAAAGACCTGTCTGGTTCGTTCCTACCTAGATTGCGATGGGTCCGAGAAGCAATCTCTCTATGAGCTGCGCATTGACAACGGCTGCCGGCAGTAATATGATAAATTCCGTAAACCGGTGGAAGCGGAGATGGTATTGGATGCAGCCCAGCCTGGGCCTGCTTTTTCTCCTCAGCCTGGGACACCTGGCCGTGGACGTGAACAACGGCGCTCTGCCCTTTTTGCTACCTTATTTCAAAGAGGCTTTTAATCTCTCCTACGCGGCCACTGGGGCCATCACCTTAGCCGCGAACTTCAGCTCGTCCTTGATACAGCCCCTTTTCGGCATTGTCAGCGACCGGATGCAAAACTACTGGCTGCTCCCGGTCGGGATACTGCTGGCCGGGGTGGGGATGGCCTTTACCGGTTACGCCAACAGTTACTGGCTCCTCCTGACCGCCGTCTTCGTCAGTGGTATCGGCATTGCCGCCTATCACCCCGAGGGGTCCAAGGCGGCCCACTTTGCCGGCCACGGGTACAGCGCCCGCTTCATGGCCATTTTTTCGGTGGGGGGGAACCTGGGCTTTGCCCTGGGGCCCGCCCTGGCCCTGTTCCTCTGGCAATGGCGCGGTCTTGAGGGGACGGTAGGACTCTTGTTACCTACTGCGGTTATGACGGTTTTGCTCATCCTGATTCTCCCGGCTATCCGCCAGGCTGGCGGTGTAGCCGCAGGGCAACGGCCAGCCTCTGCCAACCGGGCGGCCACGGCAAGTTCCCAGCAGCAAGAGAGGCAAGAAAAGGCGGCTGCCGGGACCGCCTACGGTACCCTGACCTTGCTGACGGTCATCGTCATCCTCAGATCCTTTATCCATTCGGGCCTTACCAACTACATCCCCCTTTACTATGTCAGCTACCTGGGCGGCGATCCCGGGGGCTCCAGCACCCTGCTCACTACCTTTTTGCTGGCCGGGGCTGCCGGCACGCTCCTGGGCAGCTCCATTGCCGACCGCTGGGGCGCCAAAACCTTGATCAACATTTCCATGATCGGCCTGGTTCCCCTTACCTTTTTGTTCTTGCATGCCCAGGGCATCTGGCTTTTGCTCTTGGTGGCGGCCAGCGGGTTCCTGGTGGTTTCTACGTTTGCCACCACCATCGTCTTGGGCCAGAGCTATCTGCCGCAAAACCTGGGCCTGGCTTCGGGCATCATGATGGGTTTTGCTATCGGCGCCGGCGGCCTGGGGGTTACCCTGCTGGGCTTCGTGGCCGACCGCTGGGGAGTTCCGGCCGCCCTACAGCTAATCGGGCTGTTCCCCGTCGTGGGGCTGGTCCTCACTGCCTTTTTGCCCGGGCAAAAGCGGAAGGGCAGGGAAGGCGCCCACTCCTTGTCTACAACAAGCAAGTAGACCCCCTGCCACCCGGGTGGCACCATCTATCCTTAAGTTCAATGATTTAATTTAATGGGGTGAGAAACAACGTGAACCTTAAGGTCGAAGTCATAGAGAAACGCCTGTCCGAAGTCTTGCCGGCCCGGCCGGAAGTGATATGCGTGTACCTGTTCGGCTCTTTCCTGACTATGCCGGAAGAGGCGCGTGACATTGACCTGGCCTTGCTGCTGGAGCCAGGGCAGGACACTGCCACCGCCTTTATGCGCCTCTACCCTTTAGTAGCTGATGTTTTTACTCCCCGGGAAGTTGACCTGGTATTTTTGCGCCAGGCCAGTCTCTCCCTGCGTTTTGCGGTCATAAGCACGGGCAGGGTAGTATATTGCCGTGACGAAGAGCGCCGGACCGGTTTCGAGGATATTACCGTGCGGGATTACCTTGACTTCAAGTATCATTTAGAAGCTGCCCAGCAGGAACTGTTTACTGCCATTCAGGAGGGTTACCGTTTTGCTTGATCGCAACCTGATAGCGGAACGCCTTGACCTGATAATGCAGGCCGTGAGCCGCTTGCGCAAGCTAGGCCGCATGACGGGCGAAGAATTTAGCCGCAACGAAGATGCAATAGATGTAGCCGAAAATCGCCTGCGCCGGGCTCTGGAAGCGCTCTTTGACCTGGGCCGGCATATTGCGGTAAAGACCGGTGCTGGCATTCCCGCGGATTACCGCTCTGTGATCACTTTGCTCCAGGAAAAGGAGGTCTTCCCGGCGCAATTTGCCGAGAGCATTAAAGGTATGGCAGGCTACCCGAACCGGTTAATCCACGAGTACAATAAAGTCACCCCCCAGGAACTCTACCAGATCATAACCACGCGCCTGGATGATCTAGAAAAATTCTGCTGGTATATAGTCGAATTTGTCAAGAAAGCAACGGATAGCCAGTCCAGGTAGGCTTTTTGCCGGCCCCCAGGTTTCGCGTGGGCTCACGGTCACCCGGCGGCTCGGGCCCGGTCCGGCGGGGCCTGGCAGGCGGCCGGCTCCAGGGCTTTTTTTACCGCAGCCGTCAAGGCCGGCAGGCGGCGAAAATCTATTTCCACCTCAAAACGACCCGTCCGGGTTAGGGAGGCGGCCGTGGCCGCCAGGGGCGCGTTGCCGGCCCGCTCCCCCAGACCCAGCACGGTTACGTCGAGGTACTTCACCCCGGCCCGGGCTGCGGCCAGGGTATTGGCCAGGGCCAGGCCAAAATCGTTATGGCCGTGGAACTCCAGCTCCAAGCCGCACCTCTGGCGCAGGTAGGCGAGTTCCCGGCAGGCGCGGAAGGGCTCCAGGGCACCAACGGTGTCGGCATAGCGCAGCCTGACGGCCCCGGCCGCCGCAGCCGCCTGTCCGATGGTCACCAGGAACTCCCGGTCGGCCCGGGAGGCATCCTCGGCCCCGATGGTTACCTCCAGCCCCCGGGCCCGCGCCCCGGCCACCACTTCCTTGATCGCCCCGAGCACCCAGGAGCGGCTTTTCCCCAACTTGCTTTGCAGGTGGAGGTCCGAAGCCGGCCCCGATAAGTGGACGAGTTTAACCCCGCAGGCCAGGGAAGCCTCCACATCTCCTGGGAGCAGGCGGTTCCAGGTAGAAACTTGGGCCGAAAGGCCCTGGGCCACGATGGCCCGGATGGCCTCCTGCTCGATTTCCCCCATGGCCGGAGTGCCGGCCTCAATCTGGCTCACCCCGGTCAGGTCCAGCAGCCGGGCGATCTCCACCTTTTCCGCCGTGGAAAAGGCTACTCCGGGGGCCTGTTCGCCATCCCGCAGAGTGCAGTCTACCAGGTGAATCATGCTCATACCCCACCTACCGTATCAAACGCCAGACCGGGGCCGCCAGGGCCTTGATGATGTCCCGGGCCAGGTTGGTGAAGCCCCGGTAACCGGCATAGGGCGAACCTTCCTGGGGAAAGACCAAGAAAGGCACCCCGCTTTTCAGGCAGAGATAGCGCTCCTTGGTCCCGCCCACCGCCAGGTGGGGCCGGTAGCGTTCCAGGAGAAACTCTATTTCCCCCTCGTTGGCGTCATCCACCAGGAGGGTGCCGGGCGCCACCTGCTCCCAGGCCCAGGTATAGTCGTCCCGGCGGCCGAACTGGGAGCCGGCAACAACCACCTCCAAGCCCAGTTCCTGAAAAGCCCCCACCATGCTGCCCAGGCGGGAGCCGCCGAAGAAAAGCAGGGCCCGGCCGCCCTCGAGCCGGCGCCGCGCCTGGCGCCAGAACTTCTCCCCGGCCGGCGTCTCGGCGGCGATGACGGCCTCCACCTCCCTTTCCCGGCCCAAGGCCGCCCCTATCTCCCGCAAGGAGGCGGTGACATTACCCGGGCCGTAGAAGGAAACCTGCAGGTAAGGCTGATCGAATTTGGCCTGCATCCCCTGGGCCAGGGCCAAGCCGGTGCGGCGGCAATGAACCAAGTTCAGGTCGGCCAGGGGCGCGGTGGCCATGCGGCCGGCTGGGGCGTCGGCGTTGAAAGCACACACCACCGTGATCCCTGCTTGGGCCAGGAGCGACCTGATCACGTCCAGGTCGCCCCGCACGTTAAACTCGCCCACCAGGTTCACCGCTGACTCCCCGGAGTGGCCCACTCCGTCTGCGGCCGTCCGGCGTACGCCCTCGAACAGGCCGGCGCCGATGAAATGTGTCAGCAGGACCTCGGCCGCGATGTCGTGCCCGGCGGCCTGGCTGCTCCCGCAGAAGCCTGGGCACTCCACCAGCACCACCCTTTTTCCGGTAGCCTTCTCGGCCCGGCGGCAGGTGGCTTCCAGATCCTCCCCCAAAAAGCCCGGGGTGCAGGTGACGTAAACCAGGGCGCCGCGCGCACCGGGCCGTACCGCGAAGGCCTCCAGCAAGCAGCGGTAGAGCTTTTCCCCGGTGCCGAAAATCACTTCCTTTTCCGCCAGGTCGGTGCTGAAGAGCTGGTATTCCTGGCTGCGCACCGTTTGCCCGTAAAAGGCGCAGCCCACCGGGCCATGGACCAGGTGTATCAGGTCCGGAATGGGGGCCAGGGCCCAGCGGGCGCCGTAGTAAGGGCAACTGCGCTGGCTTACCATTCCCGGCAGGGTGGGCCGGTTATGGGCCGGTAGTTCCGGTGAGACGGGCGGTTCGGCAAACAGGCCACACCTGGCTTCTCGCGGCACGGGTCCGGCGGCCAGGGTGGCCTGTCCCTTCCGGCAGAAATGCGCCTCCCGGGCCGGGTGCATCCCGGCGCCGGCATGGGATGGTCGCGTATCCAAAACCATGGCAGACACCCTTTCCGCTACTGGTGCAGTTTGTCTTCCGGGTAGGCGAAATCGAGGATGCTGTTGATGATGCGATCCATGAGTTCCAGGGTGCCGCGGTAGCCCACAATGGGCCGGCGAAAGAGCCCCACCCGGTCGTAAACCGGGAAACCGACGCGGACCAGGGGTACCCGCATATCTTTGGCCATATCCACGCCCTTGGAGTGGCCCAGGATCACTTCGGCCTTCCTCTCCCGGGCCAGTTGCTCAAAGGCAAAGAGATCGCTGCCGGAGAGAATATCCGGTGTGACGCCGTACTCGGCGGTAACACCGGCTACCTCGGCGGTGAAATCCTTGCTGGCCGTCCCACTCAGTACCACCACCGGCTCCATGCCCAGCTCGCAGACCACGCGGGTGACGGCGCTGACGATATCCGGGTCGCCGAAGATGGCGGCCCGCCGCATCACGGTGTACTGGGAGGTGTCGGCCATGTGATCCAGCAGGATACCTCGCTCCCGCTCCACGGAGGGCGGGATCACGGCCCCGGTGATCTTCTGTACGTTCTCCAGGAAGGTATCGGTGTTGGCCACCCCCACCGGAAGGGGCCCGAGGACGGCCGGGAGGTTGAACTTGCGCAGCAGGTACTGGGCGCCACTGCCCCCGGCATGGCGGCAGAGGGCCACCGTGCCCTGGGAATTGGCACAGTCCTTTAGCTCCTCCGCGGTGGTACCGCCCTCGGGGTATAAGGGTTTGGGCAGCCGCATGGGGGCATTGAGGGTATCGCTGATGTCGAAGATTACCAGCGGGTCCACCCCCATTTCCCGCACCAGGTGTTTGATCTCCTCGATATCCCCCGGATTGATGATGCCGGGGATGATATTCAGGCGGCCGTTCGGCTGGCCGGGGGCGGCCAAGTATTCCAGGTAGGCTTTGCTGGCCGTGTCGTAGCCCTTGACATGGCTCCCGGCGTAGCTCGGGGTATGGATGGGCACGATGCTCACCTGGGCCAGAATGTCCTCCCCCAGACCCCGGCCGATCTCCTTCCGGGCCTCCTTGACAAAGGTCTCAATATCATCGCCGATAGTCTCGCTGGAGCAGGTGGTTACCACCCCGATCACCCGGGGCCGGTAGCGCAACACCAGGTTGTACAGCCCTTCGATCAAGTTCTTGCGGCCGCCGAAGACGGCCGCGTCCTCGTGGAACGAGGTCACGGCGATGTTTACCGGCTCGCGGAAATGGCGGTTGAACTGGTAGCGCACGTAGGTACTGCAGCCTTGGGAGCCCTGGACCAGAGGTACGGCCTGGTTGATCCCCAGGGTGGCGTACATGGCGCCGATGGGCTGGCAGATCTTGGCAGGGTTAATGACTACTGCACGTTGAGCGGGTTCAGCCACGGTCGCTCCCTCCCTCCACAAACTTCCATACCGGGCTGTAGATAGCTTTGTAGATGTCGCGGGCGAAGTTCAACAGGCCGGTGAACCCGGCATAGGGGCCGTCTTCATAGGAATGGGAATTTATGGACGGCACCCCCATCTTCATGGACAGGTATTTCTCCTTTAGGCCGGTGAGGAAAATGTCCGGCCGGTACTCGGCAATCACTTCCTCTAACTCAAGCTCATTGGGGTTGTCAATGATCAGCACCCCGTCGTGGGCCCGGCGGTTGATCTTCTGGTAGTCATCCTCGTGGCCAAAGGTCGTGGCCCCGGCCACCACTTCCATACCCAGCTCATAGAGCACCGGGATCCAGTGCCATACCCGGGGCGCCCCCACGTACACCATGGCCCGCTTGTCAGAAAGCTTTTCCCGGTAAAAATTGAGTTCCGGCTCAATCCGGGCCAGTTCGCGGGTAATAACCGCCTCGGCCCGCTCCTGGAGGCCGAAGAAAGCCGCCACCTCCCGCAGGCTATTGCTCGTCTCCTCAATGCCAAACATGGTCACGGGAAGGTAGGGGATATGATACTTATCCCGCACCAGGTCGGCGATATAGGTGGCCGAACGCTGGCAGTGGACGATGTTCAGCTTGGCGCAGTGCATCTTACACAGGCTATCGTAATCAGCGTTGCCGGTAAAGGCGGTGATGATGCGCAACCCCATGTCCTCCAGCAGGGGCTTGAGCACCCACAGGTCGCCGTCAATATTGTACTCGCCGATCAGGTTCACGTCATAGGGTGTTGGGTCCTCCAGTTCCCGCGTGCCCACGATGTGCTCGAAGATATAGGTGTTGGCTATGTGGTGCCCCTTGGATTGGCTTACGCCGCAGAAGCCGGGGGCGTTGAAGGCGTGCACCGGTTTGACGATGGCCCGGGAGGCCCTCTTGGCCACGGCGTCCAGGTCGTCGCCGATCAAGGCGGTGGGGCAGGTGGCGTAGACGAAGACGGCGTTAGCCTCGGGGAAAAGGGCCGCGGATTCCAGGATAGCCTGGCAGAGCTTCTTCTCCCCGCCGAAGACGATATCCTTTTCTTGCGTGTCTGTAGACCAGCAGTAGCGGCGGTGCAGGGGGTTATCGGAGAGGTTGCGCCGCGAACCCCAGGTGTAAAAGGAGCAACCGATGGGACCGTGGACAAGGTGGATTACGTCCTTGACCGGGCCGCCCACCACCCCCCGGCAGCCGGCAAAGGCGCACCCCCTTTCGGTCATATCCCCGGGAATGGTCCGCACGTTACAGACCGGCAGGACCGGGGACGTGCTATCGGTAATGTAAGTATGCTGCCCGCGTTCGGCGATGCCTTCATCAACTTTTAAGGTAACAAAGGACACTCTCATTTCCTCCTTTGCCATGGACATGGTTCTTATTCCGGGACATTTCCACTAAACAGAGCCACCCGGCCTAACCCTGAAAATAGAGGTGAGAGGTGGGAAGTGAGAGGTGAGAACTCGTAGGAACTTGGCTCGAGCAAGTTCCAAATTAAAGTTCCATCTCTGCACCCGCCACTGTTTTCATCCTTTGCTGGTGCCGCGCTAGCGGCATGGGCGTCTACCCAGGCCGGGGGCCTGAATAGGCCCGCCAGGCTGACAGGCTATGCGGACCGCAGTCCGCACCCGGGCCAGCCCCGGCTGCAAAAGCACCAACTACAGGATGGCTTCGTTACCCGTCTCGGCTGTGCGGATCCGGACGGCTTCCTCCAGCGGACAAACGAAGATCCGGCCGTCACCGACATGTCCAGTACGGTTAACGGCCATGATCAGGTCCACCACCTGCCGCACCGCGCTGTCCTCCACTATCAGGGTAATGGCCCGCTTGGGGATGAACTCCATCCGCCGGGTTTCCAGCGAGTCGCCCTGGCTCAACCCCGGCCCCTGAGCCGGCTGGTTAAGCTCTACGAAAAGCCCCTTTTGTTTTCCCCGGCCCTGCACCCTGGCCGCCGTTAAGGACGGGAACCCGGCGGCGGCTAAAACCTCTTTAGTGGTGCCAATTTTGTTCGGCCGGATGATGGCGATGATCTCCCGCAAGATTTCTCCCTCCTGTTCCATGCCCTCCAAGCCGGGCTGGTACGGCCGCGCATCTTCTACTGTAAGCCGCACCGGCCAGGCGACAAAAGCCCGGGCCTGCCGCCCGATCCCTTCACTCATTACTCTAATCGTACCCGGCCACCCCGAAAACAGAGGTCGGAGGCAGGAGGTCCGAGGTCGGATCTCGTAGAAACCGGCTATGCCGGTTCCAGATTGAAAGTTCCCTCTCCACCTGTGCCGCTGTTTTCATCCTTTGCTGGTGCCGCGCTAGCGGCATGGGCGGCTACCCCCGGCTCACAGTCCTGCTTCCCCGGTACGGATGGTATAGGCCGCCTCCACCGGCGACACAAAGATCTTACCGTCGCCTATGTTTCCCGTGTAGGCGGAATTGCGGAGGCAGTCCACCGCAGTGGCCACCTGGTCGTCCTCCACCACCAGCATGAATAGCACCTTCGGCAGTTCGTCGTACTGAAGGGAGCCCACGGAAATACCCCGCTGTTTCCCCCGGCCAAAGACATCCATCTTGGTCACGGCCACGAACCCGGCCGCCTCCAGCGCGTCGGCTGCCTGCCGCTGCACCTGCGGCCGGATAATGGCCCGAATCATTTTCATTGCTGACCCTCCTGTCAAACCAGTATTTTGTCTCAGTCCATGAGCCCGTACCGGGTGATCAGTTCCTCCAGTTCTTCCATGGCCAGGGGCGTGGGAATGCAAAACCTGGTGTTTTGTTCCAGCCGGGTGGCCAGCTCCCGGTAAACCTGGGCCTGGGGGCTATCAGGACGGTATTGGATGACCGTCTGGCGGTTGATTTCGGCGTGCTGTACGATGTTGTCCCGGGGAACGAAGTACAGGAGCTGAGTGCCCAACCGCTCGCAGAAGGCCTCCAGCAATTCCAGTTCGTTGTCCACGTTGCGGCTGTTGCAAATGATCCCCCCTAGGCGCACCCCGCTCTGCTCGGCAAACTTGATGATGCCTTTGCAGATGTTATTGGCGGCGTAGAGGGACATCATCTCACCTGAGGCCACGATGTAGATCTCCTGCGCCTTACCTTCGCGGATGGGCATGGCGAACCCGCCGCAAACCACGTCGCCGAGCACATCGTAGAACACGTAGTCCAGGTCGCCGGTGTAAGCGCCAAGGTCCTCCAGGAAATTGATGGCCGTGATCACCCCCCGGCCGGCGCAGCCTACCCCCGGCTCCGGCCCTCCGGATTCCACGCACCTGGTACCGCCAAAACCCTGGCGCATGACTTCTCCCAGGCCCACCTCTTCCTCCCCCCGCTCACGGATCAGGTCCAAAACCGTATGCTGCGACTTTACCCCCAGAAGCAAGCGGGTGGAATCCGCCTTGGGGTCGCAGCCCACCACCATCACCTGTCGCCCCATGCTGGTGAAGGCCGCCACCGTGTTCTGCGTGGTGGTTGATTTGCCAATACCGCCCTTGCCGTAGATGGCGATCTGCCGCACAAGAATTCCTCCCTTCGGAAATACGACCGGCAAAGGAGCCGGAAAAACACAAGGCGCCCCGCCGCAGCCTCGCGACTGCTCAGGACGCCTTAGTCCGCCTCGTGGGCTTCTTTACCCGCCCGGCCATTGCCCAACCGACCGCGAGGTGCTGGTGCATTTCCCGCACCACACGTAGCCTGCACACCCTCCCACCGGGTCCAGGATACCGGCCGGCGGGCGGCTAGGAGACACCGTGGTTATGGTAACGGCCGGAAAAGTTAAGGCCCCACGCACTTTGTGCCTGAGGCCCCTTTGCCGGTTATTCGCGCTTGCAGGCAACACTGCCTGCAACTTCCGTAACCTAGTTTAGCGAGGTAAACGGTTATTGTCAATACTTCCAGGGAGATGCATCATGTATACTTGTGCGGCCCCGCCCGGTCCCCAGCCGACACACTCGCCAGGCCATCGCAGAGGTATTGACACGCGGGCCGGCGCGTGCTAAACTAACACCCGAAAGCGGAAACGCGTGCGGCTGTGGCGGAACTGGCAGACGCGCTAGACTCAGGATCTAGTGGTCATTATGACCATGGAGGTTCAAATCCTCTCAGCCGCACCAGTAATGACAAGGGTTTCAGGGTTCGGGGATTATAGCGAAGTTACCACAACAACGGCGTTTACTACGACCTTACTACAACCAGCCCTGGATAAAAAAATAACCACCAGGGGCGCCATCCCCGGTGGTTATGCTGTTTGTAGGGTTAGTTCCCTTCCACTGAGGAGGGGACCTTTTTTTGGCGAACAGGCCGTTCAGCCTTGCCGCCGCCGCTTGCTTTAGTTCGGGCATAACGTGGGAATAAGTGTCCAGTGTGATGGAGATGTTGCTGTGGCCCAAAAGCTCCTGGACCACCTTAGGATGTTCGCCTGCCTCCAGCAGCAGGGTTGCGTAAGTGTGCCGCGGCTCCACGGCCTCGGTGACGTTGCGGACTACCAGCCCCTCCTTGACGGCCTGCTTCAGCGCGCCGTGCATGTAGCGAACCATACGGGGAGAAAGCCCACCCCGACCGTCGGTCCTCCCGGCTTCCAACTTGGCGTTGTAAAACCGCTGGACGTCGCTGGGCTGAAGCTGCCTCAATTGAACGCCGCCGATGGCCGGCTTGATATGCGCCCGGATCATGATTTCGTAATTCTCAAGGGTGCTGGGGCGCACCTTCGGCCTCTTATACTCGTTAAGCCAGGTATCCAGCCACTCCCCCACGGTCAGCCTGGTGGGCTCCACAAAGGTTCCCTGTTTCACGTCATTCTGGGCCTTGGTCAGCTTCTCAGCCACTTCCTGCCGGGTCCTACCGAAGAAAGTAACCCGCTTTAGCTTGCCGGTATTTGGGTCCCTGCCGATGGTCGCTTGACCGCACCAGGTCCCGTCTTTGCGCCGATAATAGTCCCTTCGTTATTGCCTCGCTTTTTCGCCATGCCCGTTCCTCCCTCCTGGCACGGGCATCAAATTCCGCTCTTCTTTCGTGATCACATAGACGGCTTGGCACGCTTCGCCTAATAGACATCCCCCCTCGGCCCTATGGTGGTGACAACAAATCGCCTTTGCTCCCGGTCCACCATAATCAGCACCCTTCGGCCCCCTACCCGCAAGCTCCACTCCGGCCGGCCTTTGAGAGGTTTGACCGGCGCCTGCTCCGGGGCTTCCTGTAGTCTCTGGAGGGCCTTCAGGATTCGCTCCCGCTCCTTCTGGGGCAGCCTCTCCAGATAGCGCCGGGCCGGCTGGAGGAGGATCACCTGCCACTCAGCCACGTCTTTCCTCCAGGAGTTCCCGTCTTACTTTTTCCAGGGGTTCTCCCTTGTCCAAACCTGCTAGATAGGCCTGCCAGGCCGTTTCGCTTACCTCTGCTTCTTCGGGAGTTATAGGCTCGTCAAACTCTACCTTGCGGTGCCCATCACCCGGGAAGAAATCCCTGGCTCCCGAACCAGTAGCACGAAACCAGTCCAAGAGCTCTTCCCTGGAGAAGCGCCATTGGCCGCCGACCTTGTGAGCTGGTATCCTGCCTTTCTTCGCGTATTTTCGCAAGGTGTACTCGCTCATCCTTACCATCTTAGCTGCTTCCTCTACTGTGAGAATCTCCAAAGAGATCACCTCCGGCAATACTTTACCATACAGCGGCCAAATTTGCAACACATTATTCCTGTCCAGACTGGCTCCGGCAGCTTCGCCAATGAACCTCAAAGGCAGAAGTGCTCGGCCGCTCTGAGGTCTAGGCGGGATGATCAGCTCTCTGGCCTGCCCGTTAACGTAGGCAGTGCGGCTGCCTATGGTAAGCTGAATTGTGACGTTCCGTTTTGCCTGCGGCATAGCCGGAATTTCAGAGCGCACCCATGACCGAATTCCTGGTGAGGGCCATAAAAACGGCCGCCGGGGATGAGGTCCATGGCGGCCGTATAACTGTTCGAGGGTTTAGTTCCCTTCCACCTGGGAGGGAACTTTTCTTTGGCTAAGGATGCCGTTTAGCTTGGCCGCAGCCGCCTGCTTCAGTTCCGGCAGGACGTGGCTGTAAGTGTCCAGGGTCGTGGAAATATTACTGTGGCCCAAAAGCTCGTGGAACACCTTAGGATGTTCGCCTGCCTCCAGCAACAGGGTGGCGTAGGTGTGGCGCAAATCATGGAAGCGCACCTTGGGCACCCCGGCATTTGCCAGGAGGTTATCGAAGCGCCGCAGGAAGGTCCTTATCTCCAGCGGCCGCCCGTCCGGGGTGGCGAAGACCAGACCGTTGTCCTGGTAGGCTTCGCCAAGCAGAAGCTTTTCCTGGTTCTGGCGGGCCTTGTGGGCCTTGAGTTCCTGTACGATGTCCTGGGGAATGGGCACCGTCCGCCTGGATTTCTTGGTCTTCGGCTCCTGGAACACCAGTTGGCCTTTCCAGGGTCTGTTCTACGTGCAGTACCCCTTTTTTCAGGTCCACGTTCTTCCACCACAGGGCCAAGAGGGTTAATGGTGGGTCAATAAAAGTTCAGGGCCACCTCCAAGGCGGCCCTGAACTCAGGAAGCAATTCGTGGATTAATATCTTACTCAAATCTGAGGATCTGATACTGGCCATCACCGAAGGTGTTGTGCCCGGGCGGGATTTCGCCCCGGCCACAGTTATCGAAGGTAGCCACGCTGTACTCGTATTCACGTTTCTTACCTAAATCGAACTGCACATCATCGGGATCATTGGTGACAAGCGCCCGCTTGATCTCCATCATCCACAGCCCGTTACTCCAGGTTGCCCCTGAGATAACGTCTCCACGTCCACCGGTAGCCGGGCGGAGAACGCGTTCCGGCACCACCGCATTGAAGCCTTTGTAGATCTCCCATGCCGCAGCAACCGCTGCGTCGCCCGCGTAATTAGCATCCGTTGGATCGGCGATTATCGCCTCGCCCTTATCGATCTCATCCTGCCGCAGGATCATGGCATCGATGTAATTCTCGGGGGCTTTTTCCATGTACTTGGGAGCATTCTTGGCACTTATCCGTATAAGCGGCGATGACAGTGTTGTCGTGGCACTTGACGGCGCACCCTTTGACGGTCTTGAAGTCTGGTACCGTCATGTTGAAGACCAGGGACAAACGGTCCTCCGACTGCTTGTCGTTTTCGGAAGCGGCGGGTATGGTCTGCCACTTGCCCGCCCATTCCCACGCCCCGCTCCGGGTCATGCTGAGGGTGGAATCGGGCCAGACAGTCTGAATGTAAAGGTCAGCGTCAGTGTAGCCCGCCTTTAGGGCGATCCAGTCCGCCGCTGTGTAAATGGTGCGAACCAGTTTTACCACGTGGGTGGGAGCCTGATCCCATACCGGGTCGGCTACCAGCCCGTCCACCACCGGGGGTGTCGAGGTCTTCACCGCGCGCAACACCGGGTCATAATCAATACCCCTGGCACAGTTATAATCATTTACCCACTTGGAGAACCGAGCGTAAATATGGGACTGAACCAAATACTGGGAAATACGTCAGCTTTGAGATAAGGATAGCAGCATAGCCCTGCCTTGAACACCCTTCTTTGGGGCGTTCTTTATTTTTCCTGGAGGTGACAACCGATGTCAGACAAGGTGAGAAAGGATGGGGCCATGACTTCTTTCAGGTCCCCAATGAGATTTTTGACCGGCGGGACATCAACGTCTACGCCAAAACAGTATATATCTACCTTTGCCGTCGGGCCGACGATGATAGCCAAGCCTTCCCCACCTACGCCCGCATCGCGGAAGACGTGGGGGCTTCCCAGAGGACCGTTCACCGGGCCATTAAGGCCCTGATTGCCGCGGGGTTATTGCTCAAGGAGGCCCGGTACGACAGCCGCGGCCTTCAAACCTCCAACCTTTACACCCTTATCCGCCCTTCCACCGTGCCCGAACAAGGGCCAAAGAGGAAACTACTTGGTAATGACGCAGCGGAACCGCTACCGGAATCCCCTGTTACTTCCTGTGGAGGACAGGATAGGAATGAACCGGGGTGTTCTGGCGGAACAGGCGGGGTGGTCTGTGATAACACCCCGGATGGTCTGTTAGACCAGCCGGGATGGTCTGTGGGACCACCCGGGGTGGTCAGTGAGGCCATCAAAGAATACCCAAGTGAAAAATACCCAGGTGAAGAAGATCCGTCAGTCCGTCCGTCAGTCCATCATCATCTAGAGATGCCGGGACGGAAAAGACTGACGGACAGACGGATTGACTTTGCCAACCCCCAACCGCTCATCCGGTACTACGCGGAGAGGTTTGGCGCCGATGCCAGGCAGGTGGTGATGGCCATGCTCGCGGTACAAGCGCAGTTGGACAAAGGTGCCGTGATAACCAACCACTAGGCGTATTTCGAGAAGACCCTGCAGCACCTGGTAGAGGAGCAGAGTTTCCGCAACCTCCGCGGGCACCCCGGCCCGGGCAAGGGTGCGGGCCGTGAGCATATCCTCCCGGCGCTTCGCTCCGGTCCGGTATCCCTCCCGGCCCCGGCTTAAAAGCCGCCCTTGCCCGTCCGCCTGCGCTGGTGGCCTTGCAACCAAGGCCGGAAGGCCAGCAGAAAGCAAGGGGGTAATGGGAAATGTGGTTTAAGAGCGGGGAGCATGAACAAGCCTTTGCCGAACTGAAGGCGCGGGCGCGGGTGACAGGCGGGAAGAACTTCCTGGCGGCCCTCTACGTCCTGGGGGAGACCGGGAAAGCCTGAACAAGTACGTCTTTCCTGGAGAGATACACTTCGCGGAACTGACCAAGGATGCCGCTCCCTGGTCTAGCCTAGCGGGGAAAAGGCCCTGGTCAAACTGGCGGCCACGCTTTTCAACAGCCTGGCCTGGCCGGTAACGGTGGAGGATGCCTTTTACAGCCTGGACCGGGATAACCTCCAGGTAGCGCTGGAGGCAGTGAGGATGCGCTACAGCTAGGCCCCAGGACGCGCCAGAAGCCTCCAGGAACGATAAACAAGCGGGGGTACATGTAAATTACCTCCGCTCACTCACAGGGCCAATCTGGTTCACCGGAACAGCCAGGACGCCAGAGCCACGGCCACCCCGGCTACGGCCACGATGGTCCCGATTATCCAGCGGGTGGAATTCCGGAACTCCTGTTGCAGGCCATCCACCCTGGTGTCTATTTTGGCGTCCAGTCTGTCGATCCTGGTATCCAGCTTGTCGATCCTGGTATCCAGCTTGTCAATCCTGGTATCCAGCTTTTCAATCCTGGTATCCAGCTTTTCTATCTTGGCATCGGTCTCTTTGCGCAGATCGTCGATTTTAGCATCAAGCTTATCAATCTTGGTATCAATCTTTTCGTCAAGCTTGCCCAGCTTGTCGTCCAGCTTGCCCAACTGCTGCATGATCATGTTGAACGGGTCAAAGGAGGTGCGGAAGGTGAACCCCTGCTCCTCGCTGCCAGCAGCCAGTTGCTTTCTGGTTTCGTCCTCGACCACAGCCAAGCCGCCTCCCCTCCTTTGCCCATATTCTACCACGTTTGCGGGAATGGGAGCAATACCCTTGGTTAACGAACTGACAAGGGACAGTCTTTCGGTTTGCTGTTCAAAGCTATGTAATGCAGGATAAGAGAGACACCACAGCGCAGGCAAAGCCTGCGCCAAGGCTTCAACCACGGCGGTTTGCCCGGTCGACATCCGGTCGACCTGACGAGTGCAAGGGAGGTGAACAAAGTGACCGCCAAACTGGAGGGAAAAATCACGGCCAAGGTTAGCAGGCAGGTTTACGCCGAACTCCAGACCCAAGCCCGGGTTCAAGGTCTAACGATGAGCGAGCTGGTCAGGAACATCCTGGACGAACATCTCCGTAACGAAGCCGCCCGCCTGGGAGTGCCGGTGGTGGAGGACGCCATCCGGCGGGTTATCGAGCCGCACGTGGACCAGTTGGCCGGGATGCTGGCCCACGCCGGCATCGCCGCCGGCACGGCGGCCTGGCTGAACAAAGCGTTGGTCAACCTGCTTAAGGATGTGGACCCTGACGAGGCATGGGACCAAGCGGTAGCCAGGGCGAAGGCGGGCCTGCGCCGCAGCATGAGGGTTGGCGAGCAAAAAGAGGATATCCTGGATTAAGGCCCCACGTAAAGAGGCAGCCAAAATCACAAATGTTGTCGGAAAAAGACGATAAGTTCTTGATGGTAATAATGGAACATTTTACCTTTAGGGTACGTCTATAAGGTAAAAGGAGAAAGGTGGCGGTTTACTTACCCACCAAACAACCGCATACCGGGCGTCAAGGGCAAACCCATTGAAAGGTGGGGACGCAAAGCTACAGGGTCTAAGGTGCTTGTGTGATGGCACTACGACAGCCTGGCTGCCGCGCTTTTTGGTGGTCAGACCCGCCCTTTCTTACCAGCGGGTCTTTCTTTTTCCCCTGGAGGGAGGTGATAACCATGTCAGACCTTTTTACCTATGCCTCTCTCGGAACCCTGACCGGGGCGGTCACGGCCACCGTTCTCGTGGTGGAGTTCCTGAAGGAGTTGGGACCGTTAAAGCGCCTGCCCACCCGCTGGCTGGCGCTGGCGGTGGCGGAGGGAATAGTGGTGGTCACCAGCCTGGCCACGGGTAATTTTGCCGCCGCCAACCTCCCCCTTTACTTTCTCAACGGCCTGCTGGTGGCCGCCTCCGCCATCGGTGGCTGGCAGGTAATCCATGACAACCTTGTTGGCAGCGCCAGCGGGAAGAAGGGAGGCCAGTGAGCCGTGCAAAGAAGGCAAAAACTGCGGGAATTGATTAACCAGGCTAGAAGTGGTGACGAGGAGGCCATGGCCCAGGTTGTTCACCGCCTCGTCCCGCTGGTGAAGAAATACAGCCGACAAGTGGGCTACGATGAAGCTTGCTCCGACCTAGTGACTTGGATAATCGAGGCAGTTCATCGCTACCGGCCAAATACCACCTGGGGCAGGGACGAGTTAACCAGGTACTTCACCCGTGCAGAAGGTTATCACGGCAACGGTCCTGGAGGAGCGGACAGAGCAGGAGGTAGCTGAGCACTTGGGAATATCGCAACAAGTAGTGCACCGGTTGAAAGAACGAGCGTTGAACAGGTTGAGGAAATCTTTGTTCCAAAATAAGGTAAGGGGGTAGGTTTTAGTGGCGCAATATGAATATTGGAGACGAGTTGAGTCAAACACAGGCTATCGAAAGGTCGAGGGGTACATCACTGTTCCGGGTTCTGGAGATATTAGTGGAGTAGATGTAGCTGGACAAGAAGCTGCCTATAACTACTTTTCTATGAAGGTAGGCAGTTTGTGGGCCGAGTACGGAATTTATACCGCTCCGTCACCAAATGGGCTTGGAGGTGGAAAGTGGGAAGTATTTCATAACTTCGGCTCCTCATACGGTGGATGGCAGAGAGACAATTGGCCCTCCGGTGGTATACCGCCAGGAACACAGGTGTTTATGAGGTTATACGTTCCGGCAGATAACCAGATAGCTTTTTACATTAGTTTTGGGTCCCAGAACACGACCTTTACTCGCAACCTCCCTGGAACGCGGTATGACGGAACGGGTCAGGCTTTTCGGAGATTGACTACATTGCTTCTGAACGACCCAGGTGGGTACTCAAATAACAACAAATGGAGAAGTGTGTTCATCGCTACGCCTTCGGACATGCACCTGTGGGTGCCATCAGATACCGCGTGGGTGGGCAAGTACCCTGATACCACTAGAGTTTCAATTAACACAATTAACCAATGGTACGATGAGGACATTAGCATCTCTGCACCCTAACTAATAGTATTAAGAGGGGGTCTCCTTGATTTGATTAGGGAGACCCCCTCCCTTTAAGCTACCATATTTTACCGCTCCCTGAACCAATGACCTTTACACCGTCAATAAGAGGAACCTGCGACTGTTTTCCATCTGAACTTGATCTTGTTTCCCAAATTACCGTATAGACTTCATCGTAGTAAGCGGCACTGGTGGTGGGACCATCACGCTTTTCCGCTTCATACCTTCGGACTGCTATTTCAACATTATTATCTGCCTCGCGGACATCCAAGATTTCAAAGCGTGGTACAGAACGCTCACCAGTTAGCATAAATGGCTGCAATATTTTAGTAGGAGATGAGGTGTCTAATGCTTTGGAGGTAGCAAGATTGCTTAAGTCCTCCGGCGAGTAACCAATTAAGTAACTTAGGTAACGACTCACAACAGCTATGGCATCCCTAATTCGAGAGTCCGTGGCATTAACAGGGTCATTCCAGATATTCTTGCCATCATTTACCTTTACCTGCTGGTTTTTTGCATCCCACTGGACATCAGCGCCTAACGCCTCAGCGACCCACCTAATGGGGACCATTGTCCTGCCGTTAATCAATTGCGGTGGAACATCTGGCTTAATTTCCTGGCCGTTGACAATTAACTTGATTGGACTAGCAGCAAAACCCACTGTAGCGAGAGCAACAGCTAAAAAGACAGCACCAAAAACTATTAACCACTTCTTCCTCACCAGCAAAACCTCCCTCAAGATTTTTTCTCCGTAAGGTATAGACGTAGAAACCGGCCAATTTGTTCCGCTCTCCGTAGAAAAATCTTCAACGTAACTACTCAGCCTCCAGGCCGGTCGGGGGTCAGGCGGCGAACGACTGAAGGCACCAGCGGGTTATCAGCTTTCGCGAAAGTGACGGCGAGGCCGCGCTCAAAGGCTGTGATAGGCGGTGGCCTGAGTAGTTACTCTTCAACTACCCTACCAGCAGGTTTAACCTTCCCCTTTCCTTCTACAGGCAAGAGGAGAATCCTTCCCTTGGTTTGATTATCAGAAAAGGTAACCATCGGGAGCCACAGGGCCATTGGGAGTAAAAGATGAAAAATTTTTTGCAGGGGGTTGTTAAACCCGAGTTCGACAGTGCCGAGGCATTTATTAGCGCTGTTTCGAAGTACGATCCTTGATTTGCAAGGGTTTCGGACTCTGAGGCATAGGCAAAATCCAAAAATCCATAGGCACACGAATTTGT
>SLTJ01000019.1 GCA_004347685.1 Clostridia bacterium | reverse complement strand
TAATGAGCTTAGCCGGGAGTTACTTAAACGTCCGTCAAGCTTGGTGAACCGCCGTATACCGACCGGTACGTACGGTGGTGTGAGAGGACGGGGGCTAGCCGCCCCCTCCTACTCGATCGCCGATTCCTCTCCCCGTACGGGTGAGAGGCACACGATGCCGTCCGAGTCGGCGTAAGGAAGCAGGTCGTTGCACTTGGCCACCCACTCCCGCGCCTCATCGGAGAGTTCCATTTCCGCATCCAGTTCAGCGGGCCAGCGGTAGCCGACGAGCCGCGCCACCGCTACCTGGAGCGGGTGTTCGCCTTTGGCCGGATGGCCGTGGAAGATCCACTGGGTTGGGTCTTCGGAGTAAGGCTTGGGTAAGCCGTTCGGGTACTTTTCGGCAGCGACCTCTTGCCAGTAATTGAGGTCAAACGGAACTTTGACCAGAGTGGCGTTCGTAACATTTAGCTTCTGGTCGATTCTCCGCACCGCCTCGTTATATTCCGATGAGGAGCAGAAGCACCAGATAGCAGGGAGGTGGGCTGGGTCGTGGGGAACGATGACAGCAGTGTTGTTATCAAAGGCATACGAAGTGTACATAGTTACCTGAAGTTCGCGCATCTGACTAACGAGAACCCCTCTCTTTCCCCAAGCTTCCGTTCCATCTTTGCGAGCGCCATCTAATTCATTGATAGCCCCGGTACCGTTATGCCAGCGTAAATAGTATTCATTGCCGCCATAAAGTAGTGAGCGACTTACGGTTCCTTGATAGGGAATCCAAATGTTACCTCTATCCGATATTTCCCAGAATGCCATTTTCATTCGAGGCATATCACCTGATGTGAGTCCGTGATAGCTGTAGGCGTCTTTAGATAACAACTTGCCAGAATCTCCATCCTCTAACGCCACCCGAGCATCTGGGTTCTCAAGCTGCTTAGCCTGCTTTACCTGCCTGATTTCGCCGGTGCGCAGCAACTCGGCCTTTTCGGCGGGCTGGCGGGGTTCGGAGGCATCTATGCCCGAGATGAGGTTCTCTGACGCACAGGTATTCTTCCTTTTCTGCCCCCGGCTGATGCTGATGAGAATGGCTTTAACGACCTCACCGGTTACAGTCTCAAAGGCCCCCGGTCCCAACCGTGCAACCAGGTGCCAGGTGTCGCTCTTCAGGAGCTTTTCGCGGAACTTTTTGTAGCTGGTCAGGAAAAGCCAGTTCTGGGGTAGAACGATGGAGGTGGTTCCGCCCTCGTAGCAATATCCCAGGCAACGGTCGAGAAAGACCGTCGCCAGGTCATGCTTGGCCTCGGAGTAGTGCGTTTCACAGAAACCTTTCAGTTTCTCACTCTGCTTGCCCCGGGCTAGGTAAGGCACATTGGTGATAATCAGGTGGTACTTGCCGGCCAGGAGTTCGGCGGCCTTGGCGATGCCCTGGGCCGCAACACCGATTTCTCGTTGCTCGTCGTTGCGTGCCACGTCCCCGCGCTTTAGCGCCTGCTCCAGCAGCGGCTGGAGCTCGTGGAACTCGGCGGAGAATAGAGGACCACCCGGGACCGCCCGGCGCGGGTCAATGAGCGAGCCCAGTTCCGGGGCTTGCTCGAACAGGTCGTACAACCGCTCCATGCCGATCCGCAGGCGCATATCGTCGCCGGCGAGCTTGAGCCACTCGCTCTTGGGTACGCCTACGGCCAGGCCCGAGCAGGCGATGTTCAGGGCGGGCAGGTCAATGACGCGGCCCACCGTCTTCCACGCGGCCAGCGCCAGGTTGAACGCCGCGATTTGCGTGCAGCGGGCGTCCAGCTCTAGCCCGAAGAGGTTTTCGGCCAGCACTGCCAGGACCGCTTCCTCGAGCGACAGGTCCTCCTCAACCATCCGCAAGCGCACGAGTAGATCGAATGCGGCCACAAGGAAGTGCCCGCTGCCGCAGCAGGGGTCGAGCACCTTCAGGTCCTTGGCTTGGCGCGGCCAGGCCTCAAAGGTTCCCGCGGCAGGCCGCCAGGGGCCTTTCGCCTCGCCGCCATCCTCACCAGCCGGTTCCCGGACAAAGCGAAGGTAGTCAAAGCCATAGCCATCCAGCGTCACGGCTTCGCGAAGCTCCTGCTCGCTGGTCGCTAAGTCTGCGAGCCCGGGCCGGTTAGCGAGAACTTTGCCGGCGTGCCAGGCGCCGATGGAATTGTGCAGGAGGAAAAGCACCATGTAGTGCTCGGTGAACAACTGGGTGACAGCCGGGAGCGTCCGGCCGGTGATCTTCTCCCCGCTCTTGACGCGGTTATTGACGCGTTCCTTCTCGGCCGCCTGCCAGAACTGGTAGGTCCAGCCCAGGGAGTCGTCCGCCGTGAACACTACGGATGGGAGTTCTGCCAGCAACCGCTCTAACGCCTGCCGGGTCTCCGGCGGCAACGTAACTTCCAGGACGGGGTCGTCAACCCGGAAAATTTGTGGCAGCATCCGCTGGGCAAAGCGGCTGGCTATTACCCACGGGTCCTCGCCCTGCTCGCGAGCCAGTTCTTCGCACTCGGTCATGGTGATGGCCACGCCGGAGTCCGGCTCGACAAGCAGGTTGTTCTCGGCGAGAAACCGGGCGAAGATCATGCGGTGCCAGTGCTGGTAGGCGCACTCGTGGACCAGGCGCTCGATGTCCTGGGTACCGCGCCTAGCATCGCGCTGGTCGCCAAGCTGGCGGCCGCGGGCGCGGAGGCGGTTGCGCAGGGCGCGCTCCTCAGGCGTCATGGAACCATATGGCTCGTGGTGGTGGACGGCAAGGGCCCGAAGGGTGGAGCGAGCGCCGGCCTCCGCCGCTTCGCGAGCGGCAACCATCACCCGGGCGAGAAGGTTGCGAAGTTCGGGCGATAGTACAGGCACCGGTTTCCCCCCTTAACCAATGATCACCGGGCCGCGCCGGACGGCGTCAAGCAGCTTCCGCTCGTGTTCGGCTAGCCAGGCCTTCACTTCTTCTTCCGTTTCTAGCGTGGCCGGCCGCAGTGAGATGCGCTGAGCCCGCGGCTTCAGCCTGCGGGCGGCCTCCTCGAGAGCCCGGGCAACACGCTCCGGCACTGCGGCCACGGCATCGGCGCGGGCGACAAGCGACTGGCGATCCAGCTCACGCAGCAGGTCGTCATCGCTCTGCATCGACGGCTCAACTGGCGCACGGAGCCGAACCTGGTCAAGGATCTGGTTGCGGGTAGCATCATCGAGGGCGGCCCACGACGCATCGGCCTGGAGCGTCTGCATGGCTTCCTCCCAGGCCTTGCGCATGGCGGTGGATTGGTCGGTCACCGCGGCGCGGAGGGCGGCGGCGACCTGGGCCCGAATGGGCGCGACATGGTCCGTATCCTCCAGAAGGGAACGACCGGCGCGGATGGCTTCTGCTTCGGGCTTTACCTCCGCAGCAACCGGGAGTGTTTCGGCGTGGGCAAGCAGGCGCTCCAGCACCTTCCAGTTGGGCAAACGCTTTTCCGCCCGCTGCTTCAAGGAAGTCCACTCGTCAATCCATTTCTCAATCTCGGTCTTGACCTGGAGGATCGCTCCGAGTTGCTCCGTTCCGGTGAGGCGTTTCAGTTCCTCGACCTTCGTCGTATCCGGTCGAGGAGGCAGAGGCGGATCACCCCCGGCCGCTCGGGCGAGTTCCAGGAGCGCGTCAAGGAACTGGGTAGCCTTAAGCTCTTCCTCTCCTGATTTCACTGGCACGCCGGCCTTTTGGTAGAGACCGCGCAAGGCGATCTTGTCCGCGGTCCCGAGACGAACCTTCTCCGGGCGGAACTCGGCGCTCTGAATGCGGTTCTGGTCCAGTTGACCAGGTGGCACCGGCTGGCCGTTCAGTGTGGCGCGGAGCGAGCCGGCGCGGTGCAACGCCACCAAGGCGGCATCAATGGCGTCCTGTGGCCAGCCGTAAGGAGCCGCTTTCAGGGTCTTGCGCACATCACCGCCCTTGGCGCCATTTCCGACAGTAGCCATAACTTCTCGGGCCACCGGGTGGTCTTCCGTGGACTTATCCCAGCCCACCGCAGCGAAGGGCTGGTCGGAGCCCTCGCGTGCCCGCCGCAGTGCTACCTCCCAGGCCCGGTGGTCACCCTCGGCAAAACGCGGGAAGAGGCGCGCCAGGGAAGCTTCCGCAGCCGTTTCGATCTTGGACTTGAGCGAATCACCGAAGACTTCGTTGCCCCCACCCCGGAACACCCTGGCAGAAGCAATCACCTCGCGGATCAGATCGTCACGGGCCAATTCAGCAGTCCGGAGCCGGCTGTTCATGCTTTCGCGGGCCTCCTGGCCCTCCCGCGTGCTGGGAACGCCCTTGGAGTCGAGCACCTGTCGCGCGGCCTCCACTTCAATAATGCGCGCCCGGAGGTCGTCAGCAGCCGCGCGAGGCACGAAGACGTGGATGACGGGGTCGTCCTGTCCACGGCGACGCGCTTCGTTCTCTACGTCCTTTTGGCCTGTGGACCAACCGTCGCGCATCCAGACAACAATCTGATCGCCGGCGGCGGAAGGCTCATCTAAGCGGGCATGTAACACCAAGGAACGACGAAGCTTTGATTCGCCATGAACAAGGCGAATCTCGCTCACGACCTTCTGCACGGCGCTCGCCAGAAGCTGGTCACGCTTTGAGGCAATCTCGGCTTCCTTCTGCCGCAACGCCGCCACCTTCTCCCGGAAAGCACGGTCCCACTCCGCACCCTCTGTGGTCTGCAGCCGGTACTCGTCACCGACCTTCATCAGCGTGCCGTCGTTGACCAGGGATTCCAGAGCCGTCTCCACTGTCTTGCGAAACGGGCCGGAGTCAGTATCCAGGTCTTCGACCAGCAGATCGGCGAGCATCTTAGCTGTCGCCCGCACGCCGGCATCAACACCCGCTTCGCGCGGCAATTTGTTGATGAGGAAAACGAGCCCACAAAGGCGCTTTTTCAGCCGACCCTCGCCGCTGCCATCGTCGAGCGCCCGGATTCTCAAGTCGATCTCGTTGAGAAGAACTCCAGTATTCACAAGGTCGGGGGCGATTGCCTCAAACATGGAGTCGGCGGGAATAACGGCGCCGAGATCGCGCGGGGCAATATCCTTCAACGCATCGTCCAGAATCCGCAGTTGTGACCGCAACTGGCTGTGGGTGCCAGCGGCATCCACCACCCGGAAGCACTCTTCCCAGAACCGGCGTCGTGTCGGCAGCAGAGGATAGTCCTCAACAATGATCTTCTGGTCCTCCGACCTTTCCGCCAGGCGGGTTCCTTGCAGGTGTTTCGAGATTTCGCCGGCGTTCCGGTCAAGGGCGTGGCGAACACTTTCGACCGCGCTAGGCTTCTTGCGGAGCAGGACCTGGCGGGTCACAGTTTCGACGTCCGTATCTGATAGTTGGATGTTAATGCGGAAACGATCGCGGAGTTTCTGAAGCAAGGGCATTCCCGAGAGTGCTGACTGCCCCGACGCGACGAGCATGACGCGGCTATCCATCTGCGTCTGGATGGCCTCGGCAATCTCAGTGAACGTCACCGCGCGATCCGTAGAGTCCCCAATGTACTGCTGGGCCTCGTCGAGGATGAGAATGGTCAGCGGGAGTTCCCCGTCGAAGGCCAGGGCCTTACGTGCTGGTTCGATGAACTCGGCAGTGGAGATGTCGGCCGCGCGGACCGGGAATTGCTCCCGGATGACCTGGCGCGCCTGGCGCTCGTCAATAGCAAAGTTTCGCTCGCAAGCCAAAACAGCCTGTGCGATCGGGCCGCTAACGAACATGTTGTTTAGTTCGCGCAGCCAGTTCTTACCGGCTGCTTCGACGGCAGCACGCACCTGTTCCAAATAGCCCCGGTCTCGTAGCCAGAAACAGAACTGGGCCTGCGGGTATTGCTCGGGTAGTCCGCAGGCACGCAGAATGATCGAGAGGACCGTGAGCCGAACGTGGTCCCCACTCCCGGAGGGTAGCGTCCCGGCTGCAGCAACGGCCGGCTTTCCACTACGAGCGACCCGAGTGTCCAACTCGCGGAGCAAGGCCACAATTTCATCGGGAAGCTTGGGAACAAGGGAACGTGCCGTGGAGCCATCGGCAAAAGCCGTATTGACCCACAGGTGGCCCAGCATCTTCAGCAGGTGGGATTTTCCGCTGCCGAAGAACCCGCTCACCCAGGCCGCAAGCTGGCGGGGCCGGTCAAGTTGGGTGAGGTAGCTGCGCAGGATGCGCTCGATGGCGTCCCCGTACTGGCCATCGCAGACGAACGTCTCGAGTTCGGCCCGAAGCTCACGGATCGCGCGGTCATCTTGCTCCGCCCTAATGCGTGCTTGGCCCTCGTTCACCAGTGAACTCGTCCGCGGGTCGCGATCCAACACCTCAAAAATTTTCATAAGGCACCTCCAGGGCCGTTTAACGTGATGCTATGAGCAAGGTAGTTCCAACCGTCGCGGGCATCGAGGAGTCTGTAGTTGTTGCCATCCTTCGTTCCGGGAAAGAAGACGACAAGCCTACCCTTGATGTCCGGCTCTACGGCACGAACAAGATCGGACACCCGCATAAAACCGTAGAGACTTCCCACCCCCGTCACGGCCACAACCGTATTGTCATCACAGGCCCGAAGTAGTTCGCGAAGAGAACCGGCGACGTACTCGGTGAACTCGCTTTCCAGCTTCATTACCAGATCGCCAGGATGCTCAAAATACGCTTCCCGGTACTCGTCTTGAGCCATCCACTCCGCGAAGCAGCGCGTGCAGTCATACTCCACCCACGTATGCCCGGCCGCGCGCGTTCGCTGCTCAAACTCGCCTTTTCGGGCTCGAAAGGCTCTCTCGAGTTCTTTATCGTAAACCACCATCACCACGCGCTGGGCGCCCGCAACGGTGCGTTGCCACGGTAAACTGATATGTCGCTCGTAGAGTGACGCTAGCTCTTCGATTTTGCTCATAATCAGCGTACCTCCGCCTCCGGATCCAAAGTAGTTGGATCAATCTCAATAACTCCGCCTCCGATTCGGGCGTGAAGAAGCCGCAATTGCTTGGCCCGAAGTACCAAGTCGAACAATTCTGGCGGGGTGCGATCAAGCACGCTCGTCCAAGGCGTTGCCAGTAGCTCTTCACCAGAAAGTGAATAAAGTGATCCGAACCACAACGCGAATACCACTGCACCCGGTGTTGGTTCTACGCGCTTCCTGATCTTTCTTACACGTCCCTCGAGGTGGCCGGACTGGGTCCAGGAGCTTCCAGCATTGCGGGCTACTTTGTCCAGAATCGAATCATTGAGGCGATCCCCGGCAGACTGCTTGACTGCTTCCACGAAGGTTGATCGCACAAGCTCCTCTCCCACCTCGAGCGAAAGAACGGTCGGTGCAGTTGCTCGCAGTAACGGATCGCGCCCCAACGCGCAAAGCAGCGCCAAAAGCGGCCGCCCCGTCCAATCAATTTCCCAAAGGCGACGAAGTACACGAAAGATGGGAATCTGAGGGTCGAGGCCGTAGAGTTCGCCCAGACGTTGATTGGTAAGCCGGCGAGTCGATGCCGTCTGCTTACCGAGTACGTTGTCGCTGATGATGGCAGACGCGTAGTCCTCGCGAGTAGCAAACCCCGGTAGGGCAGCCAGCAGGTCGCTGAGTTCACTGAGCATAATAGTCCGGCTCGTGTGCGTCCCTTTATCACCAAATCGGAGCCCGGCCCGGATGGCCGTTTCACACGGCCCTATCCGGGTCCAGCCTGAGGGGCTAAAAGGTATCAATCCAACAACTCATTCCTTTGGCCGGCAAAGCTGCCGGCAATGGTCATGTCAGATTATACCATAAAAGGTTCTGTGATTCAACAAAAACCTTGGCTGTCGAATTTGCCATGCACCGCCTACAGCCAGCAGGTGGCTCAATATGGCCGGCCAGCGGACTCAATCCGGGGCTGCCGACTTGCGGTCTGGCAGTGTCAAACATACGTGAAACACGGATGCCGCTTTTCAACGCGGCTGGCTTGTGATAAACTGGCAACAGGATGATACTGTGGCTTTGGTTGGTCTAGAGAAGACACTATTGAGCAAGGCCTCCCGCGAAAGCAAGGGGGTAAGAGCGTGGCTTCCCGTAAGGCTGTGTCCCGTGGGTTGAGCGAGCGCGAGAGTCAGGCGATAAAAGAATTCTGCCGGCTGGTCCGGGAAAAACTCGGCTCGGACCTCAAAGAGGTGCGCCTCTTTGGCTCCAAGGCGCGCGGCACTTCGGGACCGGAATCGGATATTGACGTGCTCCTTATTACGGCGGGCAAGGACCGGTCCCTGGAGGAGATCGTCATCGAGGCGGCGGTAGAGGTTAACCTGGAGCACGACGTGTTCATTGCTCCCCTGGTCATACCCGAAAGCCGCTATTACAGTCCCCTCTACCGGGAGACCCTCCTGTTTAAGACCACCCAAGAAGAGGGCGTCTCCTTATGAGTACGGATTTGGCCAGGTAGCGCATGGAGAAGGCGGAAAGGGCGTACGCCGACGGGAAACGCTTGCAGGATGCGGGGTCCTACGAAGGAGCGGTAAACCGCTACTATTACGCCGCCTTTCACGCCGCCCGGGCCCTCCTCGCCACCAGGGGGCTGGACGCGGCAAAGCATAAAGGCGTCATTTCCCTTTTCAACCGGGAATTCGTGAAACCCGGGATAGTGAGCAAAGAGGCTTCAAAAACCCTGACGGCATGCTTCGCCAAACGTTCCGAGGCCGACTACGACGATTTCGTTACCATCAGCCATGACGAGGCCGAAGCCGTCCGGGTCGGGGTGAGGTCGCTCATTGACGAAGTGGCCCGTCTGGTAGGCTAACCAGCCAGGCACGCCGGGGAGTTTCCTCAGTGGCGAGTGGCCGGGTTAGGGCTTGCAAACATTTTGCAAACCAAGTGGTTAGCATGAGGCAGTTTTGCAGAGGACAGGCTGGGATGACAGAAGCCGCAAAGCCTTACCGCATGGGACTTGCCGGGACTGGAAAGATGTGCATGGACGGCCGAATTCGCACTGAACGTCCGTTGCCAATAACAGTTTTCTGCTCACCATGCTCACCTCATTGTTAATTTTTCCCAACCTACTTCAGGTAACTCCACGGGTTGATTGGCTCGCCGTTCTTGCGTACGCCAAAGTGCAGGTGGTAGCCGGTGCTGAGGCCGGTTGTTCCCACCCGCCCTATTTCCTGCCCCCGGGTAACTCTTTGTCCCTCGCTGACTCCAATCCGGGACATGTGGCCGTACAGGGTGGTAATACTCCCGCCGTGACTGATCACGACCGCATTGCCGTATCCGCCATACCAGCCGGCCAGGAGGACGGTGCCGTCGGCAGCAGCTATGACCCGGGTACCCTGGGGAGCGTCAATATCAATGCCATCGTGGAACCGCCTGCCCCCCAGAATGGGATGGATACGCCAGCCAAAGTCCGAGGTTATGCGACTGTGGCCCGGTAGCGGCCAGGCGAACCGGCCGCCGACGAAGGGCTCCTTTGCCAGGCGAGCCTCAAGTTCTTTAATCTTGGCGGCCAGTTGCCTGGAGGCTTCTTCTTCCTCGGCCAGGGCCCGTTCGGCTGCCTCCTTGGAGGCCAAGGCCTGCTCCAGCAGCCCTTGCTTCTTTTCCTTTTGGCCTGCCAGGTTTGCCAGTTCGCGGGTGTTCTCCGCTTCCAGACTGGCAATGTGGTCCCGCTTTCGCTCTAGGGCTGCCTTGCGCGCCTCGATATCCTGGCGTCGGGCCTCAATTTCGTTCAGCAATTTCATATCCTGCTCGGCGATTTTCTGCAACAGTCCCTGGCGCACGAGGAAATCGGTAATGCTGGTTGACTGCAGCAAGACCTCCAGATAACTAACCGAACCGTTTTGGTAGATGGAACGCAGGCGCTCGGTAAAAATCTGTGTCCGCTCCTCGAGATCCCTTTGCGCCTGAGCCAATTGCGCCTCGGCCTCCTTGACATCAGCTTCGGCGTCGGTCAATTGCTGCCGGATGGCAGCCAGTTTGTCCTCGCTTTCGGTAATCGAATTATCCAGATCCTGCAGTTGTTGGTTAAGGCTCTTGGCCTCCATGGTCTTTTCGGCGATGACATTCTTTTGTATCTGTATCCGCCGGCTGGTTTCCTGTTGTTGCCGGCGTAGATCGTCAAGCTCTGAGCCGTACATGGGCATGAGCACATTGGCGAAAATGAAAGCTGTCAGGAGAACGGCAAGAAAAGAGAAGAAACGGCGCAAACCTTGACCCTCCCCACAGGATGCTGGTTATTGTTTCGACGCTTGTCCTAAAAATCCTGCAAGGAGTTGCCATTTCCTACACAAATTATCACAGGAAGGGTAGCACTTGGGGTTAACAAGAATATATGTAAGAAATTAGCACAAAAGACAGGGATAATAGCGGATAGACGAATCTTGATACGAGAAGGCCATGGCCGGGAGATTGGGTATGCGTGGAGGTGTTACCGGGCCATCTCCCGGGAGATTTCCTTGAGGGCGTTGGCGAGGGATGCCAGGTCGTTTTCGGTGTTGAAATAACCGAGGCCCATTCTTACGGCGCCTGTTTCCAGGGTGCCGACAGTAGAGTGAGCCTGGGGGGCACAGTGCATCCCCGTGCGCACCATGATGCCGTAAACGCTGTCCAACAGGTAAGCAACCTCATCTGCCGGGATTTGCTCTAGATTGAAGGAGATGACACCCATCTGTTTTTCCGGGTCCCTGGGCCCGTAGATGGTAATATGCGGAACTGCGGCTAGTTCCTCCAGGGCAGAGCGCAGCAGTTCCTTTTCCCGCCGCTGGATTTTTTCCACCCCTTCTTGGAGGATAAACTCTACCCCGGCCCCCAGCCCGGCCAGGCCGGCCGTATTTGGGGTACCGGCCTCGTATCGCTCCGGGAGGGTAGGGGGCTGTTCTTCCAGCAAGGATTCAGCCCCGGTTCCGCCTTCCTTGAGGGGCTCCGGCAGCAGGTGGGGAGCGATATACAGGCCGCCGGTCCCGGGAGGGCCAAAGAGGGCCTTATGCCCGGTAAAGGCCAGGAGGTCAATGTCTAAGGCCTGAATGTCAATAGGATAGGCGCCGGCGGTCTGGGCCGCGTCCACCATCATGATGACGCCATGGCGGTGGGCGATCTGGGCTATCTCCGCCACTGGCATAAGGGTACCGGTAAGGTTGGAGGCATGGGTTGTCACCACCATCTTTGTCCCTTTGCCGACGGCTTCTTCCACTTGCTTCAGGTCAAGGCTCCCGTCTCTGGCACATTTGATGCTCCTGATTCTTACCCCGCGCTCGCGTTCTAAGCGCTTGAGGGGCCGCCAGACGGCGTTGTGCTCCATGCTGGAAGTCACTACCTCGTCTCCCGGGGCCAGCAAACCTTTGAGGGCTAGGTTAATGGCCTCCGTGGCATTGGCAGTGAAGACGATGCGAGAAGCATCGGGAACGTTAAAGAGGCGGGCCAGAGCGGTCCGGGCGGCATAGACCAGCCGGTCCGCCTGTAAACCCCGACGGTAAGCTCCCCGGCCGGCGCTGGCCCCTACTTCCCGCAGGTAGTGATCTACCGCGCGGTAGACGGATTCCGGTTTGGGAAAACTGGTAGCGGCGTTATCGAGGTAAATGGCCACGTCTATTCCTGGCAGCACCAAACGCTGTCCAGGTTTTACCTCCTTCAAGTAGACTTTATCGTTCCGATTAGAGTGGCAGAAACCGACAAAGGGAGACATATTTTCCAGGATGTGGAGTATCTCTTCGCTACAGAGGCTCTGCAGTAGTTCCTGCTGTTCTTCGGTATCGAGATTCTCGAACACGGCAATGGCCTTGCCCTTCTCCAGCAGGTCTAGAGCCGCCGGAAAAGCAGGCGCAGGCTGTCCCACAGGACGCGGAAAAAGCCACCCCGTTTTACCTCCCCGGCTGTCACTACGGCGACTGATTTAAGGGGCTCGCCCTGGGAACTGGTGATGGTGACCTGTCCTACCTGGCTGCCAGCAGGAAGGGGCGCGACCACCAGCTCCTCCAACTCGACCGCAGCCTTGAGCTTTCCGGTGTCTTCCCGAGGCACGGTAGCCAGCGTATCCCCCTGCAGCTTGACCGGCACCGTCCCTTGCTCTCCCTTATATACCGGCAAGGTCGCAGGCAGAGCCGGCGGCGGGACCTCCACGGTGCTGAAGTTCTTAAAACCCCAGTCCAGCAGGCGCTCCGCCTCCCTGGCCCGCAGGTCCTCGCTGGCCGTCCCCATCACCACACCGATAAGATAGGTTTCTCCTTCCTTTTCTTTGGCAGTAGCCACCAGGTGGTAGCCTGCCGAAGCCAGGTGTCCCGTCTTTAAGCCATTTACCCGCGGGTCCTGGAAGAGCAATTTGTTCCAGTTGTTCTGCGGAATGCCGTTAAAGACAAACTGCTTGGATGACGTGTATTTCAGCCCCTCCGGGTGGTTAAGGATCAAGTGCTGGGCCAGGCGGGCCATATCCTTGGCCGTGGTATACTGGTCGGGCGCCTCCAAGCCGTGGGCATTACTGAACCTGGTATCCGTGAGCCCGAGCTGGGCGACCCGGGCGTTCATTTGCCGGACGAAATCATCCTCCGTACCGGCTAGAAATTCGGCCAGGGCCACAGCGGCGTCGTTGCCGGAAGAAACCATCAGGCCGTAGAGCAGGTCTTCTAGCTTTACCTTATCTCCCACCTCTATGAACATGCGGGAGACGCCCTGGTCCATGGAAAGGCGCCAGGCCTTCTCGCTCACCGGCACCTCATCCTCCAGGCTTATCTGTTTCTTCTCCAGGGCCTCCAGGGCCATGTCGAAGGTGAGGATCTTGGCCAGGCTGGCCGGCTGTATCCGTTCTTCTTCATTATAGGCGTACATTACTCTACCGGTGCGGACGTCCATGAGAAAGGCACTCTTGGCCGCCAGATTCAGGGGATTGGTTTCCGGGGCGGCCTGGGCCGGGGCGTTGCCGGCAAGAATAAGGATAAGGGTGGCAAGAAAGAGTGAAACCAGCTTTTTCGGGTTCAAGGCCTGTCCTCCCGCGAGTTAGATTTGGCTTTACGGACAAAACTTTCACCGTAAGTATTATAACCCCAGGGCGGGTAAGGGAGTCAATAGCCACATGCAGCACAAACCGACAATAATCACCGAAATAAATCGGCATCAGGCAGGAATTTCTTCCCATGCCGTCGAAGTATAAACCAGCAACGATTAGCCATACAAAAATTCCCTATTCGCGGGTGAATATTGGGGAAAGGAGGCAGTTCTGGTTGGCTGAAGCGGTTAGTATCAAGGGGACCAGGAACGGCCTTGTTATCAGGGTGAGGCCTGACGCCAGTTTTGACGAAGTCAAGTCCGGTCTGCTCCGGCTCATGCAGCAAGGCTGCGGCTTTTTTCATGGCGCCCATTTCAGCTTTCACTGGGAGGGCGACGGTGGTGATCTCGGGCGGGAGAGAGAACTGGAAGGGATATGCCGGCAATACGGCATGGTACCAGTCGAAAAATGGTCTGGTAGCAGGGCCGAGGCTGCGGCGGCGTCCACGGCGACGTTGCTGGCCTTCCCTTCGGGGGGGAGGTGCGACCATGACGCGGCCCTCTTTTATCCTGCCACTTTGCGCAGCGGCCAGGAACTGGAGCGGCCTGGACATATCGTGGTCATGGGTGATGTCAACCCGGGGGCCCGGGTGGTGGCCGGGGGAGACGTGATTGTGATCGGGACAGTGAGGGGCGAGGTTTTTGCCGGCTGCGGCGGGAACCCGCACGGCCGGGTGGTGGCCTTTTTCCTCCGACCGACCGCCCTCGTTGTCGCCGGCGTGCAGGCGACCTTGCCGCTGCCTGAGGTCCGGTACGCGGGGCCGGTGGCGGCTTTTGTAGATGCCGGGGGCCTCAGGGTAGCCCCCCTGAGTGAATGTTACCGTACCGCCGCGAGCGACTCCGAGGCCAGCACGGCCTGAGCCGGCCGGCGGGCATGGGACGGTTTTCCCCGACAGCGGTGAAATCGTCACCCGGGCGAAACTGCCCGGGTGAACTGGCGGGCGACTTTGGCCGCCAGGCCTATCTTGCGCGGAGCAAAAGGCACTTTTTCCTGCACGTGGCTTAGCCCTAGCAGCAGCGTACCGGCATCCACCCTGACCTGCCGGATCTGACCGAGCGGGATCCTGTGCCACTTGTAGCGCCGGAACATACCGGGGCGCCACAGATATACGGCCAGGTTGGTCAGGACCAGGGCTTCCTTTTCCGAGGTCATTACCTTGAGCCTGGTCAATTCGGTCAGGGCCATTTCGTTTCGCAGGGATTTTTCCATGCCGGCCGGCAGGTCCTCGAGCAGTTCCGGCTCATACAATTTCCTCACACCCTATACCGGGTGGTAGGCCAGGCCGCTGTTGGCCAGCCCCTCCCGGGCAATGCTGAAATCCACCTTGTATTTGCCGGCCATGCGTTCCTCCAGAAATTTTTCGGCCACGGCCGGGAAGAGGGCGTAGGAGAGGACATCCTCTTCGCTCTCCAGGTAGGCGGCGATGGCCTTTTTGGCCTCCGGCAACTGCGGCTCCAGGAGGCCGGCCGGACGGCAGGTAATCGGCTCCTCGTCGCCGATTATTTTTCGGCGCACATCTTCTTTCACCGGCGCCGGGGGCTGGCCGTACAAACCCCGGACATAGGCTTTGACCTCATTGCTCACCATCTTATATCGCTCACCAGCCAGCACGTTGAGGACCGCCTGGGAGCCGACTATCTGGCTGGTCGGGGTGACCAGGGGCGGATAACCCAGGTCTTCCCGCACCCGCGGCACTTCTTCCAACACCTCGGGGAGTTTGTCCAGGGCGTTTTGTTGGGACAACTGGGAGATGAAGTTGGAGATCATGCCCCCCGGTATCTGGTAGCGCAGGACGTTGACATCCACCGTGCCTGCCGCCAGGTCAAACTGAGCGTATTTCTTGCGTACCTGCTGGAAGTATTGGGCGATCTCGGAGAGCAACTCGAGATCCAGGCCGGTGTCGTAAGGCGTGCCCTGCAAGGCCGCCACCAGGCTTTCGGTAGGCGGCTGGGAGGTGGACATGGCCATGGAGGAGATGGCGGTGTCCACCACGTCAACACCGGCCTCGATTGCCTTGAGGTAGGCCATGGAGGCCATGCCGCTAGTATAGTGGCAGTGCAACTGGACCATAATATGGAGATCGTCTTTTATCCGTTTCACCAGCTCGTAGGCCGCCGTGGGGGTAATTATGCCGGCCATATCCTTAATACAGATGGAATCCGCCCCCATATCCACCAGGGTCTTGGCCTTGGTCACGTAATGGGCGATGTTATGTACCGGGCTGATGGTGTAAGAGAGGGTGGCCTGCACGCGGCCGCCCACCTTTTTTGCGACCTCCATGGGCTTGGCCATATTCCTCTCGTCGTTAAGGGCATCGAAGATACGGAAAATGTCAATGCCGTTTTCTCTGGCCCTGGTAACGAAGGCCTCCACTACGTCGTCCGCGTAATGCTTATATCCCACCAGGTTCTGGCCACGGAGAAGCATCTGTAGTTTGGTTTGGCGGAAATGCCGGCGCAGGGTGCGCAGCCTCTCCCACGGGTCTTCGTTTAGGAAGCGCATGCAGGTGTCAAAGGTGGCTCCGCCCCAGACCTCTAGGGAATGAAAACCGGCGGCGTCCATTTTCTCGGCAATGGGCAACATGTCCTCAGTACGCATGCGTGTGGCCAGCAAGGACTGATGCGCATCCCGTAGAGTGGTATCGGTAATAGCCAGGCCCATAAATGAATGACCTCCAGGTAAGAAGGTTGGTTGTTGCTAGATAGCGGACCAGCGTAAACGGTCTTCAAACTAGCTTCTATATTTAGCCTTGAAATCCTGCTCGGAGATTATGAAACCGCCGTGACCCGGTTCCTGCCGGCGATCCCAAGCTCCAACCTCCAACCTCCAGTCTTGCGACCTGCACCTTTAAGAGGTTGGTGCTCCCGGGAATGCCGGCCGGCACGCCAGCCGTTACCACGGTGACGTCACCTTCCCGCACCAAGCCGCTTTCCAAGCTGGCGCGCATGGCTTCGGCGATCATCGCGTCGGTACCGCTGTGGGGCCGCACCAGCCGGGGTATCACCCCCCAGATCAAGGTCAGGCGGTGCTGAACGCTCAGATCAGGGGTGGCGGCGATTATGGGCTGCCGGGGCCGGTATTTGGCCACCATGCGTGGGGTGGAGCCTGAAGCCGTGGGAGTAATGATGGCCACGGCGTTTATGGCCTGGGCTATTGTGCAACTGGCGTAGCTGATGGCATCCGGGACGGTGGGGGCCGTTGTCCGAGAGCGCCGGGCGAGGAGTCGCCGGTAAGGCAGGGCCGCCTCAGCCTGGACCACAATACGAACCATGGTGCCGACCGCCTCCACCGGGTATTTGCCGGCCGCTGTTTCCCCGGAGAGCATTACCGCATCGGTGCCATCCAGGACGGCATTGGCCACGTCGCTGGCCTCGGCCCGGGTAGGCCGCGGGTGTTCGATCATGCTCTCCAGCATCTGGGTGGCGGTGATCACTGGCTTACCCAGGTTGTTGGCCAGGCGGATGATCCTTTTTTGCACCAGGGGTACTTCCTCAGCCGGTATTTCCACCCCCAGGTCCCCCCGGGCCACCATTACTCCGTCGGCCACCGCGAGGATTTCCTCCAGGTTTTCCACTGCGGCCCGGTTCTCAATCTTGGCTATCACCCAGACACCGGCGCCACGGCTGGCAAGGAAAGACTTCAGTTCGGTGATGTCGGCCGCGCGCCGGACAAAGGAGGCGGCGATGAAATCAATCCCCCGGTCCAGGCCAAAGGCTATATCCTCCTTATCTTTTTCTGTGAGCGCAGGAAGACCTATCTCCCGGCCAGGGACATTGATCCCTTTGCGGCTGGTCAGGAGGCCGTTATTCTGCACCCGGCAGGTAATCCGGCCCTCTCCGGCCCTGATTTCCTCTACTTCCAGTCCTATTAGGCCGTCATCCAGGAGAATCTGGTCCCCGGGCCTGACATCCCCGGCCAGGGCTGGGTAATTAATCGGGAGATACGGCCCCGGTCCGCCGGCGGTTCCCTCCGGGCCAAGGGTGATGCGGCTGCCAGTCTCCAGGACGATGCTTCCTCCGGGCAACTGGCCGACCCTGAGTTCCGGTCCCTGGGTATCCAGGAGGATCCCCAACGGCTGTCCGACCTGCTCCGCTACCTGGCGCAGGGTGGCTATGCGAGCTCCGTGTTCCGCGCGGGTACCGTGGGAAAAATTAAGCCGGGCAAGATCCATGCCGGCTTGAAGCATTTCCTTGAGGGTGACCTCCTGGTCGCTGGCTGGACCGATGGTGCAGACAATTTTCACATGGCGCATGGCTAAAAACAACCCCCCCTCGGTAGCCTTATAGCATCGCCGCTCGAGTCCAGAAGTCAGAGGTCGGAAGCAGGGGCAAACCAGAAGAAATCGCCTACGCCAGAACGGCCGCGAGCTCGTAGAGCTCACGGCTGATCTCCTTACGCCGGCCGACCACCTGGTCGAGGTCCCGGGCCACGATGCCCTCACCCACGAGGCCGGCCATGAAGCCGCGCCGCCCGGCCAGGAGGAGTTCCACGGCAGCCGCGCCCATGCGGCTGGCCAGAATCCGGTCGTAGGCCGTGGGCGTGCCGCCCCGCTGGATATGCCCCAGGATGGTGACCCTGGTCTCCATATTGGTGAGCCTGGCGATTTCCTCGCCCAGGCCCGGGGCACCGGCAGCCCCTTCGGCCACCACAATGATGCTGTGGAGCCTGTTCGCCTGCCGCGCCTTTATTACCCGCTCCATCACCACCTGCAGGTCAAAGGGTATCTCTGGCACCAGGATGGACTCGGCCCCGCCGGCCAGGCCGGCCATGAGGGCAATGTGTCCGCTCTCCCGGCCCATGACTTCTATCAGGAAAACCCGCTCGTGGGAGGTGGCCGTATCCCGGATCTTATTGATGGCCTCTACCGCCGTATTGACCGCGGTATCAAAGCCGATACTGTAATCCGTGCCGGCAATATCGTTGTCAATAGTGGCCGGAACCGCGGCCGCCGGTATGCCCATAGCTGCCAGGCTGGCCGTGCCGCGAAAGGTACCGTCACCGCCGATGGCTATCAGGGCGTCAATCCCGGCTTCCTGCAACCTGACTACAGCTTTGGCCTGACCCTCAGGCCGCATAAATTCCGCAGATCTAGCGGTCCGTAAGATTGTCCCGCCCCGGTGGATAATCCCGGCCACCGAGCCACTGTCCATTTCCTGAAACTCCCCGGCAATCAGGCCGGCAAAACCGTGGGCAATGCCGGTTACCTTCAGGCCGCGCGCCACCGCCGTCCGGACCACAGCCCGAATGGCCGCGTTCATCCCGGGGGCGTCCCCACCGCTGGTCAAGACCCCTAACCTCTGCATCGAGGTTGCCTACCTTCCGAAGCTTATCCACAAATCGGTGAGAAAATCCTGCGCTTCCTGGGCCTCGGTTTCCGGAACCAGCACTTCCATCGTGAACGGCTCGTCAGCGTTGGCGCTCCGCAACATCACCAAAAAGCCCTCCTTCTGCAGGTGCTGCTGTACCTCCTCAGCCTTTCGCCTATCAGAAGCCAGATAAATGACAGTCCACATGGGGCCGCCTCCCTCTGCCCTGATGCTATTTTGCCCCGAAGTCAACGCAAATACTTCTTTCCAGGCTAATGCTTTCGGCGCGCCGGCGAAGATTCCTGCTGGACAGGCGCTGAATATCTCCCATGCATTGCGAGCAAATATCGTCAGGGTTAACCCGTAGTTATTCATTCTTTTCTGGGTCAAAAAAAACATTGACATATTATTTGTTCCGGTGTATATTGGGCATATAGAGATATACTTTTGTCTGCAAGGAGGTTGAAAAGGAAGAATAGTAGTTGCCGCATCTTCTTTTTGAGGAAAAATGTTCGGAAAGGGGGCTGATTTAATGGCACTGGAAGGCTACGAATTACGGCGCCTGAGCGAGGTTCTGGAAGAAACTCCTCCTGTCAAGGCGCAAAAACAAATTGAAGAGAAGTTTCCGGCTGCCTGGGGTATTTGGTGCCGTTGGCAGTGGATGGTCACCCTTACCGGTATGCTGGACGACATCGTTGTGGTTGTACACGGTCCGCTGGGGTGTGAGGCCTCGGGCAGGGTATTCCACGGCATTCATTTTGAAGAACATTTTGGCCTCCCGTTTCTACATATCCCTACCAGTAACATGGGCAACAAGCAGGTCATCCTGGGCGGGGAAGATGAATTGCAGGAAACGCTGCGCCGGGCTGACCGGGAGTATCACCCACCCTTAATCATAGTCCATTCCAACTGCTGTGCTGGTCTCAATATGGACGATATCCCACAGGCCATCGATGCTGTCAAGGACGAAGTTAAGGCAAAAATTGTATTTATTCCCAGCGAAGGTTTCTCCTGCACCTGGACCGGAGATGTCGCTGAGCTAAATGTGCCTCTCTATACACAGATCATGGATCCGCCCAAAAAAGTTGACCCTAAAGCAGTTAATATTATTGGCCTGTACAAGGACATGTTCAGCGGCCCGGGAATGCCAGAACGCAAACGGTGGGATCCCGTCTATCCGACCAATGCCCATGAACTGGCCCGAACCGTTGAAGGAATAGGTTTGAAGATGCATCGCGCCCTGTTCGGCGGTGATTATGAATACTTCCGTACTGCTCCTGAAGCGGCGGTCAATGCCATTGATTGCACCTGCTGGGGGTATCCGCTGGCCAAAGAGATGCAGAAGCGTTTTGGTACTCCATATATGAAGCACGGTAAACCCATTGGCGTCGAGACTACGATAAGGTGGATCAACGAACTGGCCGAGTTCATGGGAGTGAGAGACGAAGCCGCCAGGTTCATTAATCGGGAATATGATGTTATAAAGGAGACCTGGGAAAAGGCCAGGCAAATGGCCAAAGGGAAAGTGGCCCTCATTGACGGGGTGCGCATGGTGCAGGCTGCCGCCACCAGACCCCTGGCCCAGGCCCGTTTTGCCATGGAACTCGGCATGACCCCATATATCTTTGAGATGCACCCCCTGGCCGTAAAAGCTAAAGAAGAAACCATGCGTTATTTCATTTCCGATGGAGTGGATCCCCTGATACTATTCGGTCCCTATGCCGAGCAAAAGCCCCTTTCCGCCATCCAGATGGCGGAGCTGATAAACGTTGATCCCCACGACGTGGTTTACATGCATAATGATGTCTTTGCCTATGCGCGGGCCGACGCCTGGGATGCAGCCAATGTTCCAATCGTAGATAATATCGGTCAACCATTCAGGCGGACGAAATGTCGGCCCCGGGATGTCGGCTTTCGCGGCACGGAAGGGATGGCCCGCGACGTAATCGCCGCTGTCATGGCAGCCGAACGGAAGGATGATCCTAGACGGCGGCCAACGCTATATGGCAGGTTGCGGGGCAGCAAGTCCTTTGATTTTGAGCTTCAGGGCTAACCGGGGGGGGGGGAAAGCAGTGATAGAAACAGTCAAGGCCCAGGATAAGATTGTAGATAAGTTTCAACCCTGTATGGAAATGGGCGCAGTGATGGCCGCCTCGATGGTTGACGGGACGGTGGTCGTAAATCACGGCCCTTCAGGTTGCTCCATAAGCAACACTCACTTTCGCAGCAACAATGTGCCTGACGGCACCAACGTGCCCATCTTCCACACCGCCGTACAGCAGGCCGATCTTATTTACGGTGGCACGCCTAAAATGCGCGACAGGGTGCGGGAAGTCGCCAACAGGTACAAGGGTCGGGCGGATGCCATCTGGCTACTATCCGCTTGCGCCACCAGTATGGTCCAGGACGACTTAGTGGGAGTTGCCCGGCAGGTGGAAGGGGAAACCGGGGTGCCCATTATTCCCCTGGATACCCCTGGTTTTCAGGGAGGCTACCGCCTGGGAGCTCAGATGGTCTACCGGGCTTTGATTGACCGGTTTGCCGATAAGAGCCGCAAGCCGCAAAAAGGGAAGATAAATATTATCGGCCACCACATGATGGGCAGTCGCAACATGATTGATGATACCTACGAGATTGTCAGGCTCCTCGAAGCTGCCGATGTGCAGGTTAACGTCCATCTTACTTTTAACACCAGGATTTCCGATCTCGAGCGTTTCTGTGAGGCTGAGGCCAACTACGTATTGACACCAGAAGTATTGCCAGATTTTGAGGCAGTAACCGCAGAACTGGGGATGGAGAACTGGGGTACTGATGTCGTCCTCCCCTATGGACTGGCCAATACAGAAGAATGGTACCTCAAAATAGCGGAGCGCTTTGGCGATGTCGAGAAGGCAAAGAAGCAGCTCAAGACAGACATGAATCGAGTGAGGAGACGTATCGCCAACGACTACAATGCCAGTTGGGTCATGCACGATGTGGCGGGTAAGCGGGTAGGCGTGTTGGGTTACTCAACTTTTGCCGCCGCCATGGCCAGATACCTGTTCTTTGATTTGAATGCCAGGCCGGCGGTGGTTGGTCTCTGGGCTGAGACGGACCGGGCCATGGAGGTAGCCAAGAAACAACTGGAAGAAATAGCGCCGTACGTGGACATGAAGGTGCTGGATGACCCGTCCTATTACCAGTATGGCCGGATGCTGGTTGAGGAAAACGTAGATTTTGCCATCGGCCAGAAGAACGACCGGACCTTAGTAGAAGGGTTAAAGATCCCGCACCTTGGCTTGGGGGGATTTTACTATTTTAATCACTTTACCTTTATTCCCTGGCCCTATGCCGGGGTGCTGGGAACCCTGCACCTATTAACTGAGATGGCCCGGGTAACTGATGAAGTCAAGTCTGAAAAGGGTGGTTGGATAGCCAGGTCGTATATCAAGAGGGATACTCCTTATGACGAAATCGTGCAAGCAGGCTTCCGCGGGTGCAACCCGACTTTGTAGAGCAACGTACTAGCGAGGGAGCAACAAGCCAAAAATCAGGGGGCGAGTGATATGGCTAATGATATCAGACAAATAGCCCTGTACGGTAAGGGCGGCATTGGCAAGAGCACCGTTGGGACCAATGTTGCGGTGGCGCTGCAGAACAGGGGGCGGAAGGTAATGGTAGTTGGATGTTCACCCAAGGTTGATTCTACCGCCTCCCTGCTGGGAGGTGAGCCGCCGACGGAAAACATCCTGGAGCTTTCCCGGATTAAGGGGCAGGATGAGGACACAGTCATGCAGGCCGTCAAGAAGGGGTACCGCGACATTTATTGTGCTGAAGCCGGAGGGCCTGAACCGGCCGAGGGCTGTGCGGGACGGGGAAGTGCCCTGGCTCTGGATCTCCTTAAACAGTATGATATTCCCAATAAATTGGGCGTAGACTTTTTGGTTTATGATGTTATCGCTGACGTGGTGTGTGGTGGTTTTTCCCAGCCTATGCGGCGCGGTTACGCTAATGAGGTTTACATTGTCCTCAGTGGTGAGCTTATGGCTCTTTATTCGGCCAACAACATCTGTATCGCCATCTCCGAGCTGGCCAGAACCGGGGCTAACGTAGGCGTGGCCGGCCTAATCTGCAACATGCGTAATATGGACTTCGAGCGGGATCTGGTTGAAGAGTTTGCGGAGAGGATAGGCATTCCGGTTATGGCTTATGTGCCTAGGTCGCCCAAGGTACAGGAGGCCGAGGCCCAAGGAGGCACAGTCATGGAGTTCTTCCCGGAATCTGAACAGGCCAAGGTATACGAGGAAATGGCCCAAAATATCCTGAACCGGGCCGGGCAACCAACGAAAATACCCAGGCCTGTAGAACTGGAAGATATAATGGGCCTGATGCAGAAGTACGAAGGCGCTCTATCCTAGGATACTTTTTTTCATAGAACAGGAGGGAGAAAGGTGAAGAAGATAGCTGTATATGGCAAAGCCGGAATAGGTAAGTCAACCACCTCCTCAAACCTGAGTGCGGCCCTTTCCCACATGGGTGAGAAGGTAATGCAGATCGGCTGTGACCCTAAGCGTGATTCTATTGCCACCTTGTGCGGCAGGCTAATGCCGACCATCATGGATCAGGTCCGCAAGTTTGACGTGGTGGACGAAAAAATACTTAGCGAAGTTATTTTTGAGGGGTATAACGGCATTCTGGGCTGCGAGAGCGGTGGCCCCAAGCCCGGAACCGGGTGTGCCGGCAAGGGTGTTAACCTCGCCCTGCAGCTGCTGGATAAGTTCAAGGTCCTGGAAAGGTATGGCATAACCTTCGCCCTGTTCGATGTGCTCGGGGATGTGGTTTGCGGTGGGTTTGCCCAGCCTATGCGTGCCGGCTTCGCTCGGGAGATCTACCTGGTCACCTGTGGGGAATTATTAAGCATCTACCAGACCAACAACATAGCTAAGGCTGTGGTCAAGGTTAACAGTCTGGGAGTAGATGTAGGCGTGGCCGGGCTGATAAACAACATGCGTGGTGTGGCTCATGAGGAAGATATAGTTGAGGCCTTTGCCGAGGTGTTGGGGGTGCCTGTGATCCAACATATCCCGAGATCCAAGTTGGTACAGCAGGCCGAGTTCAAGGGGCAAACGGTCATTCAGACTTTCCCCGATTCTGATCAGGCGGAAGTATATCGCTCCCTAGCCAGGAAGATTTTGGCCAATGACAAGGTGTACATCCCGACTCCCACTGACATGGCCCATTTGAAAGAACTAGTCGCCAAGTTGGACAAGAAATCGGCCTGAAACCCATTTATGCGGCCAGGCAAGGGCAAGTCTGCCTGGCCGTTTTTTGTCAATAAGGAGGACGGCCATGGAGTTCTGGTTTGAAGAGGAACACAAAATCTTGCGAGACAGCATCCACAAGTTCGTGGCCAATGAAATCACGCCTCATGTGGAAGAGTGGGATGAACTGGGCCTGACACCGCGGTCATTGGTGCAGCAAATGGGCGAACTGGGGTACCTGGGCCTCATGTACCCGGAAGAATACGGTGGCCAGGGAGGTGATGTCTTCAGCGCCATTATCCTGGCCGAGGAACTGGGGCGGAGTGGCTCTCTGGGAGTAGCCAATACCGTCCTGGTGCATGCCTATATGGCCGTGCCTATCATCCTGCGCTACGGCACCGAGGAACAAAAGCATGATTATTTTGAGCCGGCCATCAAAGGGCAGAAGATCGCTTCCTTGGGCATCACCGAGCCGGGAGCCGGATCTGATGTCAGTTTGCTGAAGACCGTAGCGCACAAGGACGGTGACCGCTGGATCATAAATGGAACCAAGATCTTTATTACCAATGGGACTCAGGCGGATTTCGTGGTATTGGCGGCCCGGACCGAGCCCGGTCAGGGTTCCCGGGGAATAAGCGTGATCTTGGTGAATCGGGATGCCCCAGGCTTTTCCGTCTCCAGGAAGCTGCAAAAGGTAGGTAACCATGCCTCGGACACGGCCGAACTCGTTTTTGAGGATTGTGCCGTACCCTTGGATCGCCTGGTGGGTGAAGAAGGCAAGGGTTTCAACCAGATTATGTGGGAACTGCAACTGGAGCGGCTGGTAGTGGGGGCCGCGGCTACGGCCGCCGGCGAATACGCTCTGGAAATGGCCATCGCCTACTGTCAGCAACGGCAGCAATTCGGCCGTCCCCTGGCCGGGTTTCAGGCCCTGCAGCACCGGATAGTGGACCTGGCCACCGCTCTGGAAGCTGGAAAACAACTAGTTTACGGTGCGGCCTGGAAATACAAGCATGATCTTTACCCGGTTAAGGAAGTGAGTATGGCCAAGTTATACTGCACTAATACGGCTTTTATGGCCGCCGATTATGCGTTGCAACTCCACGGCGGTTATGGTTATATGATGGAGTACCCGATACAAAGGCTGTGGCGGGATCTGCGGTTGTGGCGCATCGGCGGCGGCACGGATGAGATCATGCGGGAGATCATTGCCGGACAGATGCAGCTTGTACCCAAAGAGCAAAGGAGGTAAATGGTCTAATGTTGACTGACGACAACGGCCAGGCGCTTTTTACCTGGCCCAGTGACAACCCTCGGCTCATCGGTTCTAAATGTAGTAAATGCGGCGAGGTTGTTTTTCCTCAACGGCCCCAGTGCCCGAAGTGTTATAAAGAAACCATGCAGCCAATGGAGTTGAGCCCTAGGGGCCGGGTTTACAGTGCTACCGTTTCTTACCTGGCCCCGGCCATGTATAATGGGCCTGTTCCCTACGCCATAGGGACCGTGGAATTACCGGAAAGGGTTTTGGTTCCAGCCCACTTCAGCGACACCCTGGAGATTCTCCCTATCGGCACTGAGGTGGAACTGGTGCTGGAAGAAATGGGGTCAGATGACGAGGGCAACCCGTTGATAGTTTATATGTTCAAGCCGGTGGAAGGGAGCGATAAAAATGCCTAAAGGCGCACCTGGGGTACCTAAACTCACCAAGCCTGATCTCCCCATTGTCCCTGCTCCCAAAACGGATACCCCGGTATATGTGATGGGTGTCGGCCTGCATAAGTTCGGGCGTTTTCCTGACAAGGATTTCGGCGAACTGGGCCGGATCGCGGCCCTGCGGGCTCTGGAAGACGCCGGGGTGCCGTATGAGGATATCCCGATCGTATATTCTACCTCCATGCAACAAGGGGCGGCCTGGGGAACCAAAATCACCAATGCTTTGGGCGCCAGGGGTATTCCAGTGGTGAACATGGAGGCCGCTTGTTGCAGTACTGTGGCGGCCATGGCCCAAGCGGTCTATGCCATTGCTTCCGGCGCCTACGACGTGGTACTGTGCGTGGGAGGCGAAAAGCAGCCCCGGGGTTTCATCCCGGCCCTGGACATGCCGGTCTGGAAGCGTATGATCGGGGCCGGTGCCTACCCCATCTATTACGCTCAGTTGATGCAAAGATATATGCATGAGTACGGCACTACCCGCGAGCAACTGGCCTGGATTTCGGTCAAGAGCCATAAGAACGCGGCCCTTAACCCTTATGCCCACTACGGCAACCTCCCCAACCTTACGGTAGAAGAAGTTCTTAACGGACGCATGGTGGTAGACCCCTTTACTATTTACATGATCGCTCCCACCAGTGAGGGTGCCGGTGCTATTGTCCTCGGGAACGAGAGAGCGGTGCGGAAGTACGGCTGCCGCCAGCCCATTTTAGTGGCCGGGTGCGTGCACGTTTCCCATATCTATGAGTGGGATGAACTCTTCTACCCGCCGGACCTGCTTCGTATTGCCGCCATGAAGGTTTACGAGCAGGCCGGGGTGGGGCCGGAGGATGTTGACATTGCCCAGGTCCAGGATGGGATGCCCATTGGCGAGATTGAAGGGCTGGAAGATCTTGGCCTATGCGCCCTTGGGGAGGGCGGGACTTTGGCCGAAAGGGGTATTACCTGGCCGGACGGCGACTTTCCGGTGAATATGGACGGTGGTTACATGTCTCGGGGCAATTGTATTGGCGCCACCGGCGCGGCTCAGGTGGCGGAGATAGTTACCCAATTGCGTGGCGAAGCCGGACCACGGCAGGTAAGCAAAATCCAGCCCAAAGTCGGCTTGGCTCACAACATGGGGGCTGGGATTCAGTGTGCCGTGGCTATTCTGCAGAAATAGATCGTTCGTTTCGGGCATAATATATGGGGAGGGGTTGACAAGGGGAGACTGCTGTGTCGCGCCGGCTGGCCATTGTCGCTATTATTATCTTGCTGATCGTTGGCTGGGGCTGGTGGAGCCGGCCGGAGGTTCAGCCTGCGGTGAATACGGCCCTTCCGGCTCTGGCCGGCGTTTTCGACCAGAGCACAGAGGTCCCTTTTAATACGGTTTACGAGTTCTATCACGCCGTGGGGGAGAATGAATGGGATAAAGTGGCAGCCCTGACTTCCCCAGCCATGTGGCAGTACCTGCAGCGTAGTGGCTTTGTGACTGATTGGGAAAAGCGGAAGCGGCTGGACCCTTCCGTACATTTTGTTTTCTTTTTGGTAATCGAATACGGGCTGGATCAGGAAAAGGGCCGCGCATGGGCCATGGGTCAGACCAGGTGGGCCGCCACGGGTGCGGGCTTACCGAACACGGTTCAAACCGTCTATTTACAGCGTTTTCCTGATGCCTGGCGGATAATAAAGATCGACCACCATGCCGCAGTGCAGGTGGCCGATTCCTTTTATCAAGCCATCAACTATGCGCAGTGGGATCAGATGCGGGCCATGACCGATCCGGGTTACTGGCGCCGTCTGGAGTTGTCCGGGGTGCTGCGGTCCCTGCAGGAGGAAAGGGCCGCTTCCCGCACCGGGGTCTACGTGGTTTTCCACGTCATTGATTTTGCCGAGGCTGGTAATGAAGCCTGGGTGGCCGGCGACGCTATCTGGCGACCCTTAACCGCCTACGAGAAAGAAACCCCGGTCACAGTGCACCTGGTCCGCAGGGACGGCCGCTGGTTGGTAGATAGGATAGTTGGGCATTGGGAGGCAGCCAAATAGTCAGCCAGAGGATACCCCCACCAGTCCCCCCAGACCTCCGGCAATGACGCTGTAGGCCAGAAAGCCAAAGAAAGTACCTGTCTGCCAGGGGTGATTGGCGACCAGCAGGGTGATGATTATCGCGACAACTACATACCCCAGCCCCACCTGGGCCCCATGCCAGAGGCCACGGGTACCGACCTGGCGGGCGTAGACAAACCCCCCGACGAAGACGCCCAGGATGGCTGCCAGCAGGGCCATTGTTCCGAGATAATGTTCAGGTACCGGGGTAAAGTACAAAATCACCCCTCCCAGGGCTCCGGCTCCCAGAGAAACTGCCAAGGACACGCCTAGACCGGTGAGAAAAGGCCAGACCATGGTTTGATCCCTCCTTATGCTAAAACCTATGCGCTTTTTCATGATCGTATTACCGGCGGGCAGGATTTACCGCTACCATGTCGAATACAAGTTTGGTCAGCTTGGGAAAAATAGCTAGGTGGTTCCTGTCCACTTTGATTTTTTGTAACTACTCAGCCTCCAGGCCGGTCGGGGGTCGGGTGGCGAACGACTGAAGAGGTAAGCCGGGTTATCAGGCTAGGCGAAAGTGACGGCGAGGCCGGTGACAGCGGCTGTGGGCGGCGGTCTGAGTAGTTACGATTTCTTGCGAGAAGGTGTGGTTGCATGGATGGCTATCTCGGGATTGATGTGGGGTCGGTGAGCACTAACGTAGTGGTAATTGATCCGGCGGGAGAGGTCCTGGCCAGCCTGTACCTGCGTACCCAGGGGCAGCCGATCAAGGCTATCAAAGAAGGCCTGGCCACAATTGCCGCGCAAATGGGATCGGAGATAAAGGTCCGGGGTGTGGGCACTACCGGCAGCGGCCGTACCCTGGCTGGGGTCATTGCGGGCGCGGACATTGTTAAGAATGAAATAACGGCCCATGCCGTGGCTGCCTCGAAGGAGGTCCCTGGGGTTCAGACCATTTTGGAAATAGGCGGGCAGGATTCTAAGATCATTATCCTGCGGGATGGTGTCGTGGTAGACTTTGCCATGAATACCGTCTGTGCCGCTGGAACGGGTTCGTTTCTCGACCAGCAGGCGTTCCGTTTGAACGTGCCCATTGAGGAATTTGGCGGGCTGGCGCTCAAAGCCAAATCTGCGGTTAGGATAGCCGGCCGCTGTACTGTATTTGCCGAAAGCGACATGATTCACAAGCAGCAGATGGGCTATGAGCCGTCCGACATTGTGGCCGGGCTGTGTGAGGCCCTGGTACGGAATTACTTGAGCAATGTGGGGAAGGGTAAGGAGATCCTGCCGCCGGTCGTATTTCAAGGCGGGGTGGCCGCCAATCTCGGTATCCGTGCCGCCTTTGCTCAAGCTTTAGGAATGGAGATTACCGTGCCCCCGCACTTCAACGTGATGGGAGCCATCGGTGCGGCCATGCTGGCTGCGCAGGAAGTGAGGAAAACCGGCAGGACCAGGTTCCGTGGTTTTACGGCCAGCGAAGAGGATTTCCAAGCCTCGAGTTTTGAGTGCAAAGGGTGTCCGAACCTGTGCGAGGTAATCAACATCAAGGTTGGCAAAAAGGTAATCGCCAGGTGGGGTGACCGGTGCGGTAAGTGGGAGACGCTCGCCGGCTAGGTTAACTGTGAGCATATTGTGCAATCATTGACAAACCGGCGGCAGCGGCATATAATGGCCATGGGTTAAGCTGAACTTAACAAAGAGGTAGTACTATGGGTCCCCACACCATGGAAGCCATCTGCCAGAAACTCCACGATAAGGCCTATAAGGTTACGCCTCAGCGTCAGGTGATCCTAAAGGCCTTTCTGGATCATGCCCAGGAGCACCTCAGTGCCGAGGAAGTATATAATATTGTCAAGGAAAGCGATCCGGAAATTGGGCTGGCCACCGTCTACCGGACTCTGGATTTACTGGCTGACCTGGAAATCCTGGAAAAGATGAATTTTGATGACGGTCGCAGCCGGTACGAGTTTGCCGGTGAGGAGGAGCATCATCACCATCACTTGATTTGCCTTGAGTGTGGCAAAGTCATGGAGTTTGAGGATGATCTGCTGGAATCCCTGGAAGCTATGGTAGCCAAAAAGACCGGGTTTTCGATAGTAGACCACCAGGTCAAGTTTTACGGCTTCTGTCCTCAGTGCGGTCGAAGTCGTGCTGCCAACTAGGACCATTTCCTCTGCTTGTCTCCACCCGTCTTCTCCAGCCACCCCTGCTAACATTCTCAATTCAGGCAGGTTTGTCATGTAACTAGCCTGAAAGTAGCTAGTTGGCCTCCATTTTCATCCACTTCGCTGGTGGCGCCTGGGCGCCATGAGGGTCTACTCAGGCCACCGCCTCTCACAGCCTTTGAGCGCGGTCTTGCCATCACCCATATCAATTTATGGGTTAATATGTCTTATGGCAGGAAACGGCAGATATGTAGCGAATATCCAGCCTAAAAAGGAGGGGTAGGCGTGAATACTTGGGTCCATGCCTTTTCCTGCCTGGGCGTTTCATGGGAAGGCCTGCGTCACCTGCATGCAGCCCGGGCGGCTGCGGCACAGCCGGTCAATCCATGCCGGTGGCGAGGGGAGATGGCTTGGGGATGCTTGCGGGGCCGGGTTGTCTTTCACTACGTAGTCGGAATTGACGACAACAACCGCCATCTTGATCGTAGCCTGGGGGCCGCCAAATCCAGGCTGGCTGCAGACCCCGATAACTGCTGGCTCCTGAACTGCGTCGGCGCATATCTGGCCCGGTTGGGAAAGGCCAAGGAAGCCTTACCGTACCTTCTCCGGGCCGCTGAGCGGGGATCTCAGGAGGCAACCATTTGGGCGAACCTGGGAGTGGCCTGGGTTGAGACGGGTGAGACGGTACGCGGCCTGGAGTGCCTGGACAGGGCCCTGCGGCTGGCCGGATCCGATCCTCAGGTACTGGAACAGGCCGCGGGGTGCCTGGAGAAAATCGGCCGGCCACTGGAGGCTGGAAGGCTTTTTGCCCGCGCCATGGAGCTGGCACCTGGTGTCCCGGAGCTGGAAATCGGGCGTATTCGCAGCCTGGCTCAGGCAGAATACTATTTTGAGGCTCTGCTGCTCCTGGAAAAGCTCCTCCTGGTTCGTCCCTCGCCTGAACTCTGGCAGTTGAAGGCCGTCGTCCACGAGGCCATGGGCGGACAGGAGGCAGCCATGCAGGCTTATAACCGCGCCTTGGGCCTGACATGATTTTTTGCGGGCCGGCAGGAAAGTCGGGAACCAGGGCGAAGAACGTAATAACTAGTCGAAGGGGTTAGCTGCGTATGTACAGATTGCGGGTGAAGGATCATTTTCAGGCGGCGCATCAGTTGCCTGACCACCCGGGCAAGTGTTCCCGCCTGCACGGGCATACCTACCAGGTGGAGATTTGCGTGGCAGGAAATGACCTAGGGGCCGGGGGGATGCTCATGGACCTGGGCGAACTGAAACAAGTTGTGAGCCAGGCTCTGACTCCCTTGGACCATTCTTACCTCAACGAGGTGCCGGAATTGCAGGGAAAACTTCCCACGGCAGAGAATCTATGTCGTTACCTTTACGACTGCCTGCAGGCCGAGATGCCGGCTCAGGTGCTGGTAGAAGAGGTCCAGGTGTGGGAGTCGGATCATGCCGGAGCCGGTTACCGGGGGGAAGATGGGTGCGGGCAGTAGTTCTGCTTTCCGGCGGTTTGGATTCTGCGGTCAACCTGGGTAAGGCCGTGAGTAGCGGGCAGGTAATCCTGGGCCTTACCTTTGCCTATGGCCAGCGGGCTGCAGCGCGGGAAGCTAACGCGTCTGCACAACTGGCAGCTCATTTCGGTGTGCCCCACCGGGTAATTGCGTTGCCGTTTCTGGGTGATATTACCAGAACTTCGCTGGTCAACGTCGAGGCAAACATCCCGGAGGCCGGCCTGGAGGAACTGGAGCAGGACCGGCTGGCCAGCACGGCCAGGGTCTGGGTGCCGAACCGCAACGGCCTGTTCATAAACATTGCCGCCAGTTTTGCCGAAGCCCTGGAAGGCGATACGGTAGTAGCCGGGTTTAACCGAGAAGAAGGGGCGGCTTTTCCGGACAACAGTCCTGACTTCGTAGCGGCTGCCAACGTGGCCCTTGGCTACTCTACCCTCAGCCGGGTCCGGGTGAAGTGTTTTACCCAGGAAATGGACAAGGCGGATATCGTCCGTCTGGGCCGGGAACTCGGGGTACCGCTAACTCTGACCTGGAGCTGTTACTACGGGGGCGAGGTACCATGTGGCCGGTGCGAGAGCTGTCGCCGGGTTAAACGGGCCTGGGAGATGGTGGCAGGATGAAGACTTACTGGCACCCGGAGAGAATTAGTTACGATGGCTGCCAGTTGCGTTCGCTGTGGGCTTTCCGGGCCTTCGGTCTGCAGGGCGACAGTCTGGTGAGTTTTGCCGGCCCGTGCCAGGTGGGGGTAGAGGCCCTGGTAGACGTGGCCGATGCCTTAGCTCGGGCGCCCATCTACAGCCAGGACATGCTCCATTTTATTGCCGAGCACTTTTCCCTGGATTTGGAGAAAACTGTTTTGCGCCAGCGGTTGCTGATGGTTATAATTAAGGAACTGCTGGAGCAAACAGTGGGGGTGCGGCTTGTACGCAGTGGTGACGATCTTTATTACCAAGGCCGCAAGCTATCCGTTTCTATTGCCACCCTGTCTCCGGTTTCCACCCTCATTCATGCGGGGCTGAACATCGTCCCGGAAGGGACACCGGTGCCGGCCGCCGGGCTGGTGGAGATGGGTCTGAAGAACATCCCCGGTTTTGCTCAGGCTGTCCTCGCGGCCTATGCGGCGGAGACAGAGGGTATTTATCTGGCCAGATGCAAGGTAAGAGGTGTGGAATAGTTGGCCGGTTACCTGGCCGAGGTGTTTTCTTCCGTCCAGGGAGAGGGTTTGTGGGTGGGTGCGCGTCACTTGTTTCTTCGCTTATCCGGGTGTAACCTCTCCTGCGGCTATTGTGATACCCCGGCTGCGTTGCGGCCGTCGCCGGACTGGAGGCTGGAGAAGATGCCGGGGCGGAGGGAGTTTGTCTCCATGGCCAATCCGGTCGGTGGCGAAGACTTGGCCACTATTCTCTTGGCCCTCCTAGGTTCACCCCACCGCGCCCTGGCCGTCACCGGGGGTGAACCGCTGCTGCAGGCCGATTTCTTAGCCGAACTTCTGGCCTACGTTTCTAGAAAGATCCCCGTTTATCTGGAAACCAATGGTACCCTCCCGGACAGGCTGGGGAAGCTTCTGCCCATGGTAGACATTATCAGTATGGACATAAAGCTCCCGGGTGCCTGCGGGCGGGAACTATGGGAAGAGCACCGGGAGTTTCTGCGCCTGGCCGGAAAGAAACGGCTTTTCGTCAAGATAGTGGTCACCTCGGATACCCTGGACGAAGAAATTGAGCAGGCCATGGCCCTGGTGGCCGGGGAGGATGGGAGGATCCCGGTAGTGTTGCAGCCGGTGACACCTGGGAGCCGGGCGCAACCCCCGGCGGCGGCCAGGCTGCGTGCCTGGCAGGAAAGGGCCTTGTCCGCCCTGGAGGATGTCCGCGTCATACCCCAAGTGCATCCCATACTACGAGAACTGTAAGGAGAGCGAAACATCGCATGGACAGGGAAAAGGTTATCCAGGGAGTTCGTCTGCTCCTGGAGGGTATTGGTGAGGATTTGCAGCGCGAAGGTCTGAGGGATACCCCGAACCGCATTGCCAGCATGTGTGAGGAGATATTCTGCGGCCTGGAGCAGGACCCCCGAGAATTGCTCCAGGTCGTGTTTACCGAGGAACAGCACGAGGAGATTATTCTGGTAAAGGACATCCCCCTGTACTCTGTTTGCGAGCACCACCTCCTTCCTTTTTATGGTAAGAGCCACGTGGCCTACATTCCCAAACGGGGGCGCCTGACCGGCCTGAGCAAGCTAGCGCGGGTGGTGGAAGTGCTGGCCAAGAGACCGCAGATGCAGGAGCGCCTCACGTCGCAGATCGCCGATACCATTATGCAGGGGTTGCAGCCCCGCGGGGTGTTGGTGGTGGTGGAAGCCGAGCATATGTGCATGACCATGCGTGGAGTGCGCAAGCCCGGATCCATGACCGTCACTTCGGCGGTGCGCGGGTATTTTGCCACCAACGATGCTACCAGGGCCGAAGCCTTTGCCTTGATAAACAGCCGGGGGCAGTAGCCGGGACATGCGCGTAATGGTAACGAACGACGACGGCATCGGCGCCCGCGGCTTGCTGGCCCTCTGCCAGGCCCTGCAACCCCTGGGCGAAGTTTATGTCATTGCTCCTGACCGAGAGCGCAGTGCTTGTAGCCACAACATTACCGTGCATGACATTTTGCGGGTGGAAAAGCTGGATTACGGCTGGGCTGTTACCGGTACCCCCGCCGACTGCATCAAGATGGGGCTGGATGCCCTCTTGCCGGGCCCGCCCGACGTAGTAGTATCCGGCATCAATGAAGGGGCTAACCTGGGTACGGATGTCATATACTCGGGTACCGTGGCAGCCGCCCTGGAGGGAGCCATCGCCGGCATTCCTTCCCTGGCCGTTTCGGTTGCATCTGTGAAGGTGCGGGATTTCACCTATGCAGCCGAATTTGCCCGTCACCTGTGCCGGCAGGTGGTCCAGAAGGGTCTACCCCGGGGAACCGCTCTGAACGTCAATGTTCCAGACGTTCCGGCCGAAGAAATTGCCGGCGTCGAAGTGACCCGTCTGAGCTGGCGCCGCTACGTAAATTCGGTGCACCGGCAGCAGGACCCACGGGGAAGGGACTATTTTTGGCTGGCCGGCGAATGTGTCGAGGTAGAACCCCGGCCGGGCAGTGACCTGGACTGCATCCGCGCCGGGAAAATATCTATCACCCCTATTCACTTTGACCTCACCAACACGACCGCCATCGGTGAAATTATGACCTGGAGGTTATCCGAACAGGTGTCCGATCCAGGGTAGGCGTTGCAGGTCACGGCGGGTCAGACCGCCGGTAAGGAGTAAAGCCCCGAGGTAGACCGTCAGGCCCACCCCCAGGCTGGTGCCGGTACCGATAAGGGGGCCGGCCGCTGGGGCCAGGCGGGCATAGGTGTAGAGAAGGGTACCGGCCATCAGGACAGTAGCGGCCAGCGGGCTGAACAGCACTGACACCAGCGGGAGGCTGAGCCCGGCTTCTTCTTTGATGGCGGATATGTTCAGCCAACAAAAGACGGCGGCTCCGACATTGACGGCTAGGGCCGTGCCGGCGATGCCGTATGCCGGCAGGCCGGTGAGGAAGTAGATGCCGGCCAGGGTGATAGCGTTGCTGACCAGGGAATGGCGCAGGACAGTATTTACCCGCCCCAGCCCCTGCAGGATACCGGCGGTGGTCTGTTGCAGGTAAAAGAAAAAGCTGCCCATCGCCAGAACCCGCAGGGGCAACCCGGCCTCTGGAGCGGCAAAGATGAGGCTGGTGAGCTGGTAGGGCAAGAGATAAAAGATGGCGGCAAAGGGAAGGGACGTGACCACGGTGACGCGGACGGCTTCCTGGCAGCGGCGGTGTACAGCCGGCGTATTGCCCACAGCCATGGCCGCGGCAATGGCCGGTACCATGCTGACGGCCAGGCTGGAGGTGAGGATATTTGGCAAGTGCACCAGCGTCATGGCCATGCCGGCGTAATACCCGTAGATTTCCGTGGCCTGGCGCAGGGCGTAGCCAGCCGCCTGCAGACGCTGGGGAATGAGCATTGCTTCCAGGGTCAGGGTTACGCTGCCCACAATTCGGGAGAGGCTTACCGGCAGGGCCAGGGCGTACATTTCCTTCACCAACGGTAGCAGAGATTCGCGGCGGCTGGAGTCCGCAGTTCCCCGTCCAGGGCGGGCCACCAGATACCACCCGGCCAGAAAGAGGAAACCAGCACCCTCCCCGGCCACCATCCCCACGGCCAGCCCGGTGGCGGCGTACTCCACGCCTCGGGTGAGCCAGAGGCTCGCCATCGAGAGCCCGACCACTATGCGCACCACCTGCTCCGCCAGTTGAGCCAAGGCCGGCGGTGTCATTTGTTGCCGTCCCTGGAACAGGCCGCGTAGGGCCGAGCAGAGGGAAACAATCAGGATGGCGGGGGTGAGGGCTCTGAAGGGTTGGTAAGCCCGCGGATCGGCAAAGAAGAAAGGGACAAAGACCGGAGCCAGGTAGTTTAGCGCCACCGTTACGGTAAGTCCCAGCAAGCACAGGAGCCAGAAGGTAAAGCGGAAGAACCGCTGCGCTCGAGCGGACTTGCCCAACGCTACCTGGGCGGCCACGATCCTGGCAATGGCGACGGGGATGCCGGCCGTGGTTATGACCAGCATCAGCACATAGGCCGGAAACACCATTTCGTAAAGGCCGATACCTTCGGCTCCTACCAGCCGCACCACCAGGATCCGGTAGGCAAAGCCGAGGATTCTGTTCAAGAGTCCGGTAGCGGCCAACACCAGCGTGCCGTAGATAACAGATTGCCTATTCATCCCTGCTCCCCCAGGTTAAATGTTATGCCCGGGGGAACAGTAAAATTATCAAATCCTGGAAAGAATATGGGTAAATAAATTTGCCCGGGCGAAAGGATTTAACGTAGGGTTTACCTAAATATATTAGCAAGGAAGGCTGGCGCAAAGGAGGAAAGAAATGATTGAGAGGATTCGCAATGTGGCCGTGGTAGCCCACGGCGGTGCCGGCAAGACCTCGTTAACGGAAGCCATGCTCTTTGACAGCGGGGCCATCAAGCGGATGGGCCGGGTGGAGGACGGCAACACCACCACTGATTTCCAGCCGGAAGAAATCAAGAGGCGGGTGACCACAACCCTGGCCGTGGCTCCTTGCTCGTGGCGGGACCATAAGATCAACCTGCTGGATACCCCTGGATACGGGGATTTCATCGGTGAAGTCAAAAGCGCCCTCCGGGTGGCAGACGGGGCCATGGTGCTTTTGGACGCCGTGGCCGGGGTTGAGGTGCAGACAGAGGTGGTCTGGGATTATGCCGAGGAGGCCGGCCTGCCACGAGTTGCCTTTGTCAATAAAATGGACCGGGAAAACGCTGATTTCTACAAGGCACTAGAAAGGATGCAGGCCAGCTTTGCCAGTAAGAAAATGGTCGTCTGTCAGTTGCCCGTGGGAGCGGCGGAAAACTTTCGCGGTATGGTTGACCTCCTGGCCGAAAAGGCCTATATCTTGGTCAGGGGGACGGGTGAGGCGCAAGAAACTGCCGTGCCCGAGGACATGTCCGAAAACGTGGCCAGATTCCGGGACTCCCTGATTGAGGCCGCGGCGGAGGCCGATGACGAACTGCTCATGCGTTACCTGGACGGAGAAGAACTTTCGCTCGAGGATATCCGGCTAGGATTGCGGCAGGGCATCTTGAAGGGCGAGATCGTGCCCATCCTCTGCGGTTCAGCGACGAACAATATGGGTATCAGGCAGCTTTTGGATTTCCTCGTGGACTTCATGCCTTCGCCCCTGGACCGGCAGGGAGCTACCGCGGAGGCCCTCACGCAGGCACCGCTGGCGGCCTTGATCTTCAAGACCCTGGCCGACCCCTATATCGGGCGCATGAGTTACCTGCGGGTTTACCAGGGTGTTTTGCAGAAGGACAGTATAGTTTATAACGCGAACCAGGAAATCGAGGAAAAAGTCGGTTCCTTGCTGCAGGTCATGGGCAAGAACCAACAGCCGGTAGATAGGGTAGAGCCCGGCGATATCGCCGCCGTAGCCAAGCTCCAGGCCTCGGTTACCGGAACCACCTTGACGGTAAAGAGCAGCCCCCAGGTATTACCGGGGATCTCCTTCCCTGAGCCGACCCTGCCGGTGGCCATCTCACCCAAGAGCCGGGGCGATGAGGAAAAGTTGAGCAGTGCCTTGAGCCGTTTATTGGAAGAAGATACCACCATCCGGCTGGAAAAGAATACGGAAACAAAGCAGACCATCCTGAAGGGTATGGGCGAGCTTCACGTTGACATTACCCTGGAAAGGCTGCAGCGCAAGTTCGGTGTTGAAGTGGAAACCGGCGAACTCAGGGTGCCTTATCGGGAAACCATTCGTGTGCCGGTGAGCCGGGTAGAAGGCAAGTACAAGAAGCAGACTGGGGGTCACGGCCAATATGGACACGTATTCCTGGACATGTCCCCCCTGGCCGATGAATCCTTTAATTTCTCCGAGTCTATTTTCGGCGGTGCGGTACCCAAACAGTACATCCCGGCCGTAGAGAAAGGGATAAGGGAGGCCATTCAGGAAGGGGCCCTGGCGGGCTATCCGGTAACCAATGTGAAAGTCACCCTGGTAGATGGCTCTTACCACCCGGTAGATTCCTCGGAAATGGCCTTTAAGATAGCTGCCGGCATGGCCTTTCGCAAGGCCATGGAGCAGGCCAAACCAGTGCTCCTGGAGCCCGTCATGAACGTGGAGGTCCGGGTGCCGGAAGCCTTCATGGGCGACATTATCGGCGACCTGAACAGCAAGCGCGGCCGCATCCTGGGCATGGAGCCGCAGGGGAAAACGCAGGTAATCAAGGGTCAGGTGCCCCTGGCCGAAATGTACCGTTACGCTATTGACCTGAAATCCATTACTCAGGGCCGGGGCAGCTTCAAGATGGAGTTCAGTCACTACGAAGAGGTGCCGGCCAACCTGGCCGAACATATAATCCAGGAGGCGCGGGCGGCCAGGGAGGCCAAGGCTGAATAAAAAATGGCCGGGTTCATCCCGGCCATTTTTGTACCCACGTGAATGAATGCTGGCAGGGGTGGCAGGACTCGAACCCGCAACCAACGGTTTTGGAGACCGCTACTCTACCACTTGAGCTACACCCCTGCAAAACCAAGTTAATTATAATACGGGCGCTGGTTACTGTCAACCGGGTGGCCACGCGAAATTACATTCCGCAAGAGCATTGCCGGGGGTACCGGCGCATAATCTACACAATAAGGAACCGGAAGGAACCGGCAACGAGGAACTTTTACCAAAGCCCGTATCCCGAGATTGCGTCCAGGTACCGGGTGAAAAACGAAAGCGGCGGCGAGGTAACGGCTTGAATCTGAAACTGGCGGCAATAGCGGCTACGATTATCCAGATTCTTAGCTTTTACCATCGCCTTCCGTTTCGCGGGAGGTAAGGGGTTGACCGAGAGAGTGGTGGTGCTGGCTGGCGGCCGGTCGGCCGAGAGGGAAGTTTCGCTGCGCAGCGGCTGGGCGGTAGCTCTGGCCCTGCGGGAGCGGGGCTATGAGGTGGTGGAGATAGATGCCGGTGCTGATCTGGCGGAAAGGCTGAAGGAGGCAGCGCCGGACGTAGTTTTTGTCGCCCTGCACGGGAAGTTTGGTGAAGACGGATGTGTTCAGGGCTTCCTGGAGGTTATGGATATCCCCTATACCGGCTCGGGCGTCCTGGCCAGCGCCCTGGCCATGGACAAAATCGCAACTAAGAGACTGCTGCAGAGCCAGGGGCTGCCTACGGCCGCCTTTGCCGTGGTGGAGAGGGGGGAGTGGCCGGGCGAGCGTGACCGCGTGTTGGAGACCATTGGGAAGGCCCTGGGGGACAGGTTGGTGGTAAAAGTGCCTGACGAGGGGTCTAGCCTCGGCACCTTTATGGCCCACGACCGGAACGAACTAGCGGCCTCTTTGGACCGTGTGTTGGAGATGTCACCGCGGGCCCTGGTTGAGGAATTCCTTCCTGGCATGGAGGTACACGCGGCCCTGGTTGGCAATGAGAACCCCAGGGTCCTCCCCTTAATTGAAATAGTGCCTCTAGCTGGCGAGTTCTATGACTACCGCTCCAAATACGCTCCTGGCGGGAGCGAGCATATTATCCCGCCCCGGCTGCCGGAGGAGGTCCAGGGAAAAATCCGCGACCTGGCCGCCCGTACCTACCGGCTCCTGGGGTGCTCCGGCTTTGCCCGGGTGGACCTCAGGCTGGCCGGCGATGACCGGCCCATGGTCCTGGAGGTAAACACCATCCCCGGCCTCACCGAAACGAGCCTGGTACCCGATGCAGCCCGGGCTGCCGGGATTTCTTTCGGAGACCTGGTGGAAGAAATTATCCGGCTGGCCAAGGCAAAAAAATTTTTTCCAGGGTAGCAGGAATCTCGCGATGTGCATAGAACTATAGTACTAAGACAAAGAGAAAGAGGATGGTTGGAGAGGGGGAGAGGGTCGTTAAAGCGTGCCAGTAACTGCACAGCCTGCCTGGCCGGCAGGTGGTCTCCACCGAAAGTCAATCTGGTCCACAAGGGTCAGGGCGAGCGGCAACGGTGAGCATGGCCGTCCGATAGCCGGTGAGGCGGAGTAGTTACGGCTAAAGTAGTACTAGTTCTTACAAGGCTCGAGTGAGCTGTTCTGACAAGAGAATAAACAGCGCTTCGGAAAAGGCGGAAGGTCCGGCGGGCGGCAGGGTAATTCCCTGAGACGTTCTAGTCCGGCCAGGGGATTCCGGGGCGGCGATAAAGACAAAGTCCTGAGACTGTAAGTCCGGAGGCCAGCATCTTGAATGCTGGCTTTTTGTCTCCATAAAGCCGGCATTTTTAATTAAAGAATACATAGCCGTAAAAGGCGAGCCCAGAGGCACCAAGCCCGGAGGCCAGCGGTTTCATACCGCTGGCCTTTACTGCTTTAAGGGGGTGAAAGGCGCAAGGGGAAGTAAGGCTGAAGCAGGCGGCAGGCAGTGACGGCACAGGGGTCAGCAGACGTACCGGTGCATTCTTAACAAATCCAGGAAGGAGGAATTAAAATGGCAGTTATTTATTTGGCTGGAGTGGTTTTGCTCGCCCTGTTCAGCGTCCTGGTCGCGTGGTACCTGACCGGTTACAAGTTCGCCGTCAAGAATCTGGTAGGCCGGGCTCTGGCCTTCGCCGGGCTGGCCGTGGCCACCTTTGCCGTGGTTACCGTTCTGGCTGTTTTCGTGGTGTGGCCTCCGTTCTGGCCGCTGTAGGTTGTAGAGTAGTTGGCTAAGGGGTGCTAAAATGGAAGACCTGCGTTGCAAGTGCGGGAAAATAGTCTGCCAGATCAAGGGCAACCTGGTGATCATCAAGTGCCGCCACTGCAAGAGATTGGTCATTGTCAACACCAAAGGCATAATCAACGAGCAGGAAGGCAAGGTAGCCGTTGAGTATCGCTAGCGGGCTGAAGGGAAAGGGGTGAGCTTACGGCTATGTATCCCTATGAATGCAACCGCGGGCTAATTATCCTCCTGGGCAGCGTAATAGTCCTCGCCATCTTCCTGGCCTTTACGCCCGCGGTTGCCTTCGCCGAGGAAGGAAGCCAGAGCCAGAAAAACGCGCAGTGCTTGCAGTGTCACGGGCAGCCCCAGTTGAGCGCCGAGGTTGACGGCCAGAAGGTTTCACTCTACGTGGATCAGAAGCAACTGCAGCAGACGGTCCATGCTGGCCTGGATTGTGCTAGTTGCCACCAGGGCAAAGATAAATTGCCGCATGCAGACGTGAAGTACGACCTGGCTCTAGCCCGGGAAGTGCAGGCTGCCTGCCAGACCTGCCACGCCGGGATAGCCGAGGACTATAAGAAAAGTATTCATGCTCAGACCGGTGTGGCCACCTGCAGCAGTTGCCACGGCAGTCACGACATCCTGCCGGTGAGCGACCCGGCTTCGAAAGCATACGCCAAGAATCTGCCGGAGACATGTGGCAGTTGCCATGAAAAGCAGATCATTGAAAGCTATGAAGAGAGTTTTCACGGCAAGGCCATTTCTCTCGGCAGCACCCAGGCGGCTTCCTGTGTGAGCTGCCACGGCAGCCACGACATCCTGCCCCAGGACGACCCGGCATCTCGGGTGGCCAGGGCGAATATACCCCAGACATGCGCCCAGTGCCACCAAACGCCGCAGACCAACTTTGCCGCCGGGATAGAGCACTTTGAACTGGCACCCGAGGGGCCGGGGATGCCCATGTACTATACCTTCAAATTCTTTACCTGGTTGACCATCCTGGCCATGACCTTGCTTATCATTCATATGGAACTCGAGCTGTACCGGCGCCTGAAGGACACAGGCCGCAGCCGGTAGGGCGAAGGAGGGTGATCTGATGGCCCGAGAAACAGCCAAGGCCGGCGAATTCCAGCGCTTTAATATCCACCACCGGATACAGCACATCATGATGTTCTCCAGCTTCATCCTATGTACTATTACCGGCTTGCCGATAAAGTACAATGGAAGCTTCTGGGCGCCGGCTGTGACATCCTTTTTCGGCGGATTTGACACCATGTTTGCGATCCACCTGGTAGGAGCGGTGGTCATGCTTGCCTGCTCGGCCTACCACCTGGTATATCTAGTCATTTACCCGCTGGTGGTTCGGAAACCAGCCACCACCAGGAAGTATCCGCCGGCCGAGGCATACCGGAAGATCTCCCGGGGCCTGGCTTCTTACCCCGGGCTGGCCATGCTGCCTACGCCGAAGGACGTGCTGGACCTGCTGCAGAACATGAGGTATTTTCTGGGGCTAAGCCCGGAAAAGGCGAAGTTCGGGCGTTACTCCTACAAAGAGAAGTTTGACTACTGGGCAGTGTTTTGGGGCATGGCCATTATGGGTGGCTCGGGGCTGATGATGTGGTTTCCGCACCTGGCTGCCGAGTACTTTCCGCGCTGGATCATTGATGCTGCCCGTTACGCTCACAGCGACGAAGCCATGCTGGCCATTCTGGCCATCTTTGTCTGGCACTTCTTTAACGTCCACTTTAACCCGACCTTCTTCCCCATGAACTTCGTCTGGTTCCACGGGAAGATGAACCGGGAGTTGATGGAGGAAGAACATCCGGACGAACTGCGCGAACTGGAAGAGAGGATGCCGGTAGCAACCGGGCGCGGCAAGTCACAAGTAAGGCCGGTAGGGGTGAAGAATTATGGCCGCTGATAGCAAGTATTCCAGGAGCCGGGGCTTGATAATCGCTGAAATGGTTATCTACGCTGTGATTCTGGGTGTATTCCTGTACTATTTCTTGCCTTTTGGACTGCGGTAGCCGGCTTGAGTCAGATAAGCAATGCGGCCGGTCGGGGCTCTGGATTTGGGGCTCCGGCCGGCCAAAATTTTTTTGGGAGGATGGCAGGAATCTCGAAGCTCACGTAGAATACACTAAGTGAAAAAGATATCAAGAACTAAGCTTGAGCTGCAAGGAGTAAATGGTAAAAGAAATGAGTATCGTTGTGTAAACAGTCAACAGAATAGCCCAGACCTGATTTGCAAGGCTGAGTCGGAGGCGATAGAGAGCAGGTATCTGGCCAGCCTGAGCTGGCCTTTTCTATTGACACCGACGCCAAAGGAGGGGGGGAGACCATGGAGGACGTTCGCTGCACCTGCCACAAAATCATCTGTCAAGTAGAGGGCAATGAAATCATTATCAAATGTCGTCACTGCAAAAGGTACGTTGTCATCCGTATGGGCGGTCCCCCGGTGGCCATGGAAACCCGGCTGGAGGATAGCGACAGCCGGCAGAATCGACACCTGGTAGCCCTCTAGCTAGCGGGCTGGAGGATGGAGTGAACCCCGGTGCAATAAGTTCGCTGTGCCTGTAAAAAAATTGTCTGCCAGGTAGAAGGTGATACCGTAATCATAAAATGTCGCCACTGCAAACGCTACATTTGTATTTACACCAGGGGGGTAGTTGAGTTAGAATATAAGCTGAAGGATGATATAGCTTATCCTGGTGCCCAGACTTAAGTAAATAACATAAGACAGCTTGAGGTCAGCAGCCATTAGGCCGGAAGCCAAAAGGCTAGCACCCATTTCCAGGTGCTAGCCTTTTTGTCTCTCGACACAATTTATCAGGGGGGCTGAACATGGAGAACTTCCGCTGCCAGTGCAAGAAGATAGTCTGCCAGCTAGAAGGGGATACGGTGATTATCAAGTGCCGCCATTGTAAACGGTATATTTACATCCACACCAAAGGACTGGTTAACATCGAGTACAGGCTCGGACCGGAGGAGGAGGGTGAAAGGCAGGTCGTGGCCGACCTGCGTGGTCAGAGATAAGCTTGTCGGCTATTGCCCTCAGGGGAGGCTATAGCGTCCAGGTCAATAGGCTCCAAGTCAAGAGGCCACCGAATTCTTTCAAGAAAAGAGGTGAGCCCTGATGCTGCGTCTGACCCTGGGTAACGCTCTAACCTATGTATTCACCGCTTGGTTTGTAGCCGTATTTGTTCTGATCGCCGCGGCTGGTATCGGCTTCTTGGGGACGCTGCTGTACTACCTTGTTTTCTAGCCTTCCGGCCGCAGAGTCAGCATGCCCGACAGACTCACTCCGTTAAGGCTGCAAGCCTTGAGAGCAAGTCTTGCGGCAGACTCACCTATGAAAGGAGTGAGTTTGCATGTGGACCAAAAATGCCGGGCACCTTACCGCCTATCTGATAACCGGCCTGTTTGTACTGGTTTTTGTGGCCTTCACCTTTTCCGGTTTATTTTTCCTCCTGTACCTGGCCGGCCAGGCGGCCGCGGCCCAGCCTGCCGGTGACGAGGCCTGCCTTTCCTGCCACAGCCAGCCCAACCTGAAGACAACCCGGGGCGAGCGGGAGATCTCTCTTTATGTTGACCCCCAGGTTATGGAGAACTCGGTCCACGCCCAAATAGCATGTACATCATGCCACACTGGTACCCAGGCTTTTCCGCACCAAAAGCCGGTCTACGGCGCGGAACTGGCCCGGGAAGTTACTGCCAATTGCAGCCAGTGTCACGCCCAGGCGGGGCAGGACTACCAGGCCAGCATCCACGGGAAACTGGCCGCAGCCGGGACAGCAGGTACCGCCTATTGCAGCGACTGTCACGGTACCCACGACATCCAGCCGCAGGATAACCCGCAAGCCCTGCACAACCGGGCCAACGTGGTGGCCAACTGCAGCCGCTGCCACCAGGGAGGGGTCATGGAAGCCTACCAATGGAGCTTCCATGGGTCAGCCAATAAGCTGGGCTATGAGCGGGCGGCCAACTGTGCCGACTGCCACACGGCCCACCAGATACTTCCAGCTAGCGACCCGGCCTCCAGCACCCACCCGGATAACCTGCCGGCCCGCTGCGTCGCGTGCCATGGCGGGGAGCCGGTGGCCAACTGGGCGGCTGGTATTGAGCATACCACCATAAGAGATCGGGAAAAGGGTTTCCCTCTCTGGATCACCTGGAAGATCTTCCTGCTGCTGATCATGGTGGACATTATTAAAGACCTGCCCATTATCATCCTGGATCTGATCAAACAGATCAGGGGGCGGCGGAAAGGCCACGGGATCCAGGCCGGGCGGACCCGATAGAAAGGAGGAGAGTTAACATGGCAGCCAACCAAAAGGCTCTGGAACTGCCGGTCAAGATACAGCGCTTCAACCTGCAGCAGCGTTTCCAGCACGCGGGCATGGCTATAAGCGTTTTGATGTTGATTATAACTGGCTTTCCCATCAAGTACGCGGCCCAGGACTGGGCCCAATATGCAGTCAACCTCTTCGGCGGGTTTGAGAATATGTTCCATGTGCACCTGGCCTTTGGGGTAATCATGATCCTGTGCGCCCTCTACCACGTAATCTGGCTGGCCTATAGCTTCGTTACCTCTAGGAACAAGGAGCGCAAGCCGGTCACCTACAGCCCCACCGACGCGTTTACCAAGATCAGCCACGAATACAATCGCGGCCCGGACATCGCGATGATGCCGAGTTACAAGGATGTCCGGGACGCTATCCAGCATATCCAGTACCTGCTGGGATTGCGGCCGGACCCGCCCCAGTTTGATCGCTACACCTGGTTGGAAAAATTCGAGTACTTCGCCGTCATCTGGGGTGTCATCGTCATGGGCTTCTCCGGCATCATGCTCTGGTTCCCGCAGTTGTTTGTCTTCTGGCCGCGGTGGGCCTTGGACGTGGGCCGGGTAGTGCACACCAATGAAGCCTTTGTCGCCATGCTGGCCCTGGTGGTGGGCCACTTCTTCGCCGCCCATTTCAGCCCGAAGGTTTTTCCCACCAGCCGGGTTTGGTGGGACGGCACCATCAACCGGGAGCACCTGAAGGAAGAACACCCATTGGAGTACGACCGGCTGGTGCAGGAATATAAGGCCAAGGGGATGTTGGTACCTGACGGGGAAGGGCATTCCCCGTTCAGCCAGAGTTTGCCCCTGATGGTGGTAGAGTTGATCATCTATGTGGCCATCTTCATCTTGTTGCTCTGGACCTTTATCCCCATGCTCCTGGTGTAGTGTCCACGCCGGGGTTCACCAGCCCAGCCCCCGCAGTTCCTATCTTGAGGAGCCGGTACCCGCCGGCTCCTTTCGATTTTGTTTTGCCGGCCGGGCTTTTACGGCGGCCCCGGCCAGTCGGGGCGGACCGTTTCGCGACCAAACCGGCCGGCAAGTTTATTCTGGAACAGGGGAGGATATTGGCCTAGTAAGCAGAACAATAATTATCCAGAGGCGAGTCCACGCTTACTGGCGAAGACCCAGATTGCAAACTGGAGGCCACTGACGGCCGAGGATACAGGGCCTATTCTGGGGCCGGCAGCCGCTAGAATCCAGTACGGCTGCCTTTGGAGTTATCGGTTTAGCCCGGTTTCGCGAGCGGTTTCTGCCGACTTCTAATCTCTGACTTCCGCTTCTTCAGGCTAACGGTCCGGCCAGAAAAGGAGAATTTCCTTGGCATCATGGATAGAAGCCCTTGAACAGAGGTTTGGCCGTCGGCCACCGCCGGTTTCCCGGGTGTCTACCCCTCCAACCCTGCGGCCGGGGACGAGGGTGATTGTGGTCGGCGGGGGCATAGCCGGGAGTTCCTTCGCCCGCCAGTTACTCCTGCTCACCAACCGTGAAAACCTGCCGGTGCGGGTATATCTTATCAACAGCACCAACTGCAACTATTGCGGCGGTTTGATTACGGACCTGGCCCTCCAGACCATGCAGGAGCTGCTGGCCCTGGACGTGCCGGCCCACCTGGTGTTGAAGCAGGTGAAGAGCTGTATTTACGTCAACCAGAAGGGATACGTTCCGGTGCAGTTGAACCAGCCCCTCACGGCTACCCTGCGCACCAGCCGTTTTGGCGTCGAGGGCTTTGACGATTCGCTGAAGGACCGTATTTTAGAAGGTCTTCCTGGCGAGTACGCAGAGCAACTAACCAGCATCGAGCCGACCATTGTCAAGCAGGTTTTGCGGGAAGGCAGCGGCTGGCGGGTTGTCCTCAGCAAGAGGAACCCGGATAAGAGTTTCATGGAGATAGAGGGCGATGTCCTGATTATGGCCAGCGGCTTCCGCGCCTTGAACCGGCCGATGATGACCGGGTTCCAGGCGGCGGGAGGGTACGTGCCTCCGCCTACCATGGAGGCCAGCGTTACGGAGGTAGATACCAGCCAGGCTGAATTCAACTATATCGGGTCGCGGATGTTTATCCTGGACAACCTCGTCCCCGGGGCCATGCTGGCCTTCATCCCTAAGGGAGAAAACTGGCTTACGGTAACCTCCCTGGGGCACCGGATGAGCAAAGAGGATATTGACTATCTTTTTACCCATCCCAGCCTGAGGGAGTTTATCTACTTTCCGCAGGCCAGCGCGCACCTGCGCTGTCATACCATTTGCCCGGCCAGCGTTTACACCGGCGCCTCCCCCGGTTTCTACGGCGACGGGTGGGCGGCTGTCGGGGACCTCACGGGTTACGGCCGGGTGCTGAAGGATGGCTATTTCGCTTCTTTTCTGGGCACCCGGCTCGCGGCCGAAACCATAGTCTACCACGGAACGAGCCGGAGCGATTTTAACCGCTACTACCACGCTCCCCTACGCTTCTTCGCCGGAGATAACCGGGTAGGGATGACCCTGTTTAACTGGGACAACCGCCTGCAGCAGTACCCCTGGTTCCGCCATTTCCTGGTCAAGGCCGCCCGGGCGGAGGCCCGACGGCGGCCATACGGGAGCAGCCTTCACGCCGCCTTTCGCTCCCTGGCTACAGGTGAGCTATCTTACCGGCTGACGGCAACCCTGTTCGTGGCCGGCCTGCTCGGCCATGCCGCCCTCCACCCGTGGGATTTGGCCGCCGGGCGCGGGGAGGATAGGGTCGGCGCCGGGTAAGAGGCGATACTTTTTTGCCCGGGAGGAACTGTCTATCGTGCGTGGTCGTCGGTCAGGCAGGGGATGCCGGAGGCGGCGAGGAGGGCGGCCGTCACTCCCGGGCCGGGCCGCAGGAGGCGACTGAAGGTGCCGTCATAAATGCACTTGACTCCGCAGGAGGGGCTTTTTTCCTTGAGAATCGCCCCCTGGACCGGCAGAGAGCGGGCTAGTTCCAATACCTGCCTGGCCCCGGCCAGGAAGGCCGGCGTCACGTCCCGGCCGTCCGCAGTAACGACTTTGGCCTGGCCTCGCCAGACATCCGCGCCGGTACCTCCGACTATTTCCGCCGGCGGCCGTGGGGTGGTCAGCCCACCGAGCTGTTCCGGGCATACGGGCCAGAGCCCCCCCCTGGCCAGATCCCGGGCTATCTCAGGCGCCACTGGTTTGATTTGGGCGTCGTGGCGGCAATTGAGGCCGGCCAGACAGGCGCTGATGAGATACATATCTTTGTCCTCCCTCCAGGGTTTGTTTTTATTATATCAAGGCGTACCGGGGAGAAAAAGTGTATCTGGCTGTGGACAAGTGGAAAAACATGTGGATAATCACGGGTCAAGGCCGAAAAGGTAGATTCATGGGATGTGATGTCGGATGCTGCAAAGGCAGGATTTAGACTCAGTATGGGGGAAAATATCGTCATAAGGGGAAGTGACGTTGGTACGGCGAAATAGGCTTCCTGCCCAGGTGTCGAGGAACATGTCGAGATCATGGGCGATCTACGGGGCCGGCCTGGTGGCAGTGCTGGCCACGGCTGCGGCCCTAGCGCTCATTTTCGCGGGCCTGGCCGCATCAGGGTTCTTTGCGGCTAAAGCGGCCGGGGGATGGGGCCTGGCCGGATGGTGGATTAGCCTGTTTTGCGGTGCCCTGGCCGCCAATGTGACCGCGCAACGCCGGACGGGCTATGCGGGGGAGAGGGTGGCCTTTGGCCTGTGGGCCGTGTTTGCGGCGGTAAGTGTTGTTTGGACCGGTGAGTTCCGGTGGCCGGTGATTTTGCTCCGGCTGGGGCTGGCATGGGTGGCCTCTTTGCTGGCTCACCGCGTCTGGCAGAGGCTGGCGACCGGCCGGGGAGGTCTGAACCAGTATCGGCGTGTTTCACCGAATTCCCGGAGGCTGGGCAAAAAGAGCATGGCGTGAAAAGCGGCGCCGGCGCCGGCGGAGCGTATCTTTGCGGTACATGAGCATCTGCCGGCGAGCCCGACAAAGCCGGGCGAAGTTTGCGGGCAGTCTCCTAGAAACAGGGGGGAAAGGACATGGAGCTTACCCCAAATGCCAGGACAATCTTAGTCAAGCGTTACCTGAAAAGAGAAGGGAATAACGTAGTGGAAGCCCCGGAAGATATGTTTCGCCGGGTGGCCGAAACTGTGGCCGGGGCGGAAAAGGAGTTTAATCCAGACATTCCCGCTGAACGCGTACAAGAGATGGCCGCGAGATTTTACCAAATGATGACGGACTTGGATTTCCTTCCTAACAGCCCTACTCTGATGAACGCTGGGCGGGACCTGGGGCAGCTTTCAGCCTGCTTCGTGCTCCCCGTGGGGGATAGCATGGAGGAAATCTTCACAGCGGTGAAGGATGCGGCGCTTATTCACAAGTCAGGGGGAGGGTCTGGCTTTAGCTTTTCCCGGCTGCGGCCCAAAAACAGCCCGGTGCGCAGTACCGGCGGCATTGCCAGCGGCCCGGTCTCCTTCATGAAGGTCTTCAATGCCGCCACCGAGGCCATCAAGCAGGGCGGGACCAGGCGCGGGGCCAACATGGGCATCCTGCGGGTGGACCACCCGGATATCTTGGGGTTCATCCGCGCCAAAGAGGGCAACCATGATCTAACTAATTTCAATATCTCCGTGGGCTTGACACGGGAGTTCATGGAGGCCTTGGAGAACGATGGTTACTATGACCTGGAGTTCGGGGGCAAGATATACGACCGCTTCAAGGCCAGGGAAATCTTTGACCTGATTGTGGAGCACGCCTGGGCCAACGGTGAGCCGGGGATAGTGTTTCTGGACCGTCTCAACGCCGGGAATCCCACCCCGGCCCTGGGCGAAATTGAAGCCACCAACCCCTGTGTTACCGGGGATACATGGGTGGCTACCAGTGAAGGCCCTCGCCAAGCATACGAGCTGGTCGGTCGGCCCTTTGAGGTAATTATCAACGGGCGGCCCTGCGTAACGGGCCGGGAAGGTTTTTTCAAAACTGGGACCAAGACAGTTGTCCGGCTGACGACGCGGGAAGGATACCAGGTGCGGCTCACTCCAGACCACCATATCCTCCTAGTAGTTGATCAGACGCGTTACCGCCTCACCTCCGAATGGGTCCCGGTCAACGAGCTAAAGCCGGGCGATAAGATTTTGTTGCATAACCATAGGGCACTGACCGGCTGGCCTGGAGAGCTGGGTGAGGGTGAAGGCTACCTGCTTGGCCTTCTTGTAGGAGACGGAGTGCTAAAGGAAGACACGGCTGTACTGTCGGTGTGGACCAGGGAAGAGGTGGCCTGCGGCCTGGCCGCAGGAGCCGGGGCGACTTCTGTTATGCAGCTCGCCTTGAAGCACGTTATGGCGCTGCCCCATCGTTCTGACTTTACGGGGTGGGTCTGGGTCAGGGGGCGAAACGAATTCCGCCTCAAGTCGGCCGGCCTCATGCGCCTGGCTAGGCGCATGGGAATGCGGCCGGGGATGAAGACAGTGACCCCCGAGATCGAACGCGCTTCGTCAGACGGTTACCGTGGCTTCCTGCGCGGTCTTTTTGACTGTGATGGATCGGTCCAGGGTAGCCAGAAAAAGGGTGTTAGCATCCGCCTGGCCCAGAGTGATCTGAGACTCCTACGCGCGGTCCAGCGCATGCTGCTTAGGCTGGGCATTGCCAGCACCATATACGAGGACCGGCGGCCGGCAGGTGGGAGACCAATGCCAGACGGAAAAGGGGGTACCAGGGAGTACCAGGTGAAGGCGCAGCACGAGCTGGTCATTACCGGCGATAACCTGGCCCGTTTCGCCGGGCAGATCAGTTTTGGAGACGTCGAGAAGGAGCAAAAGCTTGAACTGCTGCTGAAAGCCTACCGCCGCGACATGAACCGTGAGCGGTTTGTGGCCACGGTTCTTTCCGTCGAAGGCGAAGGGGCTGAGGACGTGTATGATGTCCGGGTTCCCGGCGCAGGCGCCTTTGACGCCAACGGCATCTACGCCCATAACTGTGGCGAACAGCCGCTCCTGGCCTACGAGGCCTGTAACCTGGGATCCATCAACCTCGCCCATATGGTTGAGGATGGTCATGTCCGCTGGGACAAGCTGGAGGAGATTACCAGCCTGGCCGTGCGTTTCCTGGACAACGTCATTGAAGTCAACCAGTTCCCCCTGGAGAAAATCGCCGCGGTGACCCGGGGCAACCGTAAGATCGGCCTGGGAGTCATGGGTTGGGCCGACATGCTGTTCAAGATGCGCATCGCCTATGACAGCGAGCAGGCCATTGACCTGGCTCGCAAGGTCATGGGGACAATCCAGGAGGCGGCGCACCGTACCAGCCGGGAACTGGCCGCCGAGCGTGGGAGTTTCGTCAATATTGAGCAGAGCGTTTACCGTGGTCAGCAGATGCGTAACGCCACCTGCACCACCATTGCCCCTACCGGCACCATCAGCATGATCGCCGGTACCACCTCCGGAATTGAGCCGGTGTTTTCTTTGGTTTTCACCAAGAACGTGCTGGAAGGGGAACATCTGCTGGAGATAAACCCGGCCTTTGAAGAATACGTGCGGGAAAATTTCAGCCCGGAACAGGCTAAGGAGATCTTTGCGCGGGTGGCGACCACCGGCAGTGTCCAGGACGTGGAAGAAATCCCCATGGCCATGCGTAAGGTTTTCGTCACCGCCCTGGAGATCAGCCCGGTGTGGCATATCCGCATGCAAGCCGCCTTCCAGGAGTTTACCGATAATGCTGTTTCCAAGACGGTTAATTTCCCAGCCACAGCCACCAAGCAGGAGGTGGAGGAAGTCTACCTGCTGGCCTACCGGTTGGGGTGCAAGGGCGTCACTGTTTATCGCTCCGGCAGCCGGGAAGAGGAAGTTATGACCGTGGGCAAGGGAAGTGGCCAAGAAAAGGAGCAGGCGGCCAGGCGGAAAAAGACGTATCCCCGGCCGCGGCCCAAGCGCACCATAGGGGTGACCGAGCAGGTAAAGACCGGGTGCGGCAAAATGTATATCACCGTAAACTCGGACCAGGAGGGGATTATTGAGACCTTTATTACCACCGGGTCCACCGGCGGGTGCCAGGGATTCACCGAGGGCGTCAGCCGGTTGATCTCCTTGGCCCTGCGGGCTAATATCGCGCCTGAGGCCATTATTGACCAGTTAACCTCGGTTAGCTGTTCCAACTACCTGCGCCGCAAGGCCACTGACCCGTCCATTGTGGGCAAGTCCTGCCCGGACATCATCGGGCGGGTACTGGCCCGCGAGTTGAAAGAGGAAGGGAAGGATGCGCGGGCGGCCCTGGCGGCGGTGGCCGACGAGCTGCAGGCCGCCGTGGAAGCCTGCAGTGCGGCGGCGGATCCAGACGTGGACGGGCGGGAAGACCAGGACCTGGACGGGCTGGAGGAGGGAGAATTGCTGCGGCGGGGAATTTGCCCGGACTGCCACGCGCCCCTGCGCTTCCAGGAGGGTTGTCTGGTCTGTACTTGCGGTTACAGCAAATGCGGGTGAAGGGCGGGGAAAGACGTGCCGTACGTTGAAGTGGGGGGAGAAAAGGTCTTTTACCTGGCCAGCCCGGCCGTACCGGCATCCGGGAAAGCCGTGGTTCTGGTGCACGGGGCCGGGGGCAGTTGCCAGCGCTGGCTGCCGCAATTCAATTTTCTCAGCCGGCGGTACCCGGTAGTTGTCCCGGACCTCCCGGGACACGGGCGTTCCGGCGGCCAGCCCTGCCGGGATATCGCCGCCGGCGCGGAGTGGCTGGCAGGTTTTCTCAAGGATGCGGGCCTGGAACAGGCCGTGGTCGGTGGCCATTCCATGGGCGGAGCCGTGGCCCTGGCGCTGGCCCTGCGAGGGTGGCCGGGTCTGGCCGGCCTGATGCTGGTGGCTACCGGGGCCCGGTTGAAGGTAGGGCCATGGTTCCTCACCAGCCTGGCTGCCGGTGCCTACCCTGAGGCTTTCCTGGACTGGTTGTACGGCCCTCGGGCCGGTGACGACCTGCTACAGGCGGCCGCTTCAGAGCTACAAACCACTGACCCGGCGCTATACCTGGCGGATTTCTCCGCCGGCGACGGGTTTGACTGCCGCCAAGAATTGGAACGGATAGTCGTACCCTCCCTGATCATAGTTGGGAGCGAGGATAGGATGACCCCGGTGAAATATTCCTCCTATCTGGCCGAGAACCTGGCGGAGGCCAGGCTGACGGTGATCCCCGGGGCTGGCCACATGGTGATGCTGGAAAAGCCTGAGGAGACGAATATGGCTATGGATGATTTCCTGGCCGGCTTATTCTAGGAAGCCCCACACCGGGGCGTGGACGTCGCGCTGTGCTTATGCTATACTGGTAACATCTTGGAGCCAAGGGAATGAGGTGCTGTTTTCTTGTCCTTAAGGGTTCGCTTTGCGCCCAGCCCCACCGGTAACTTGCATGTGGGGGGGGCACGTACGGCTTTGTTCAACTGGCTGGTGGCCCGGCAGTCCGGGGGCCAGTTCATCCTGCGCATTGATGATACCGACCGGGAGAGGTCCTCTCAGGAGTTCCTGGAGTCCATCCTCGCGGCCATGAAATGGCTTGGCCTCGATTGGGATGAAGGTCCGTATTTCCAGTCCCAGCGGGCAGAGCTTTATCGCCGCGACGCTGAGCGACTGCTGGCCGAAGACAAGGCTTATCTCTGTTATTGCCTGCCGGAGGAGCTGGCTAGGCAGCGGGAGGCGGCCTTGAAGGCAGGGCGGCCGGCAGTCTACGACGGCCGCTGTCGTGACCTCACCCGGCAGGACCGGGAGCGGCTGGAAGCCGGGGGGCGGCAGCCGGTGGTGCGTCTGAAGGTATCCCGGGCCGGGGAAACGGTGGTCCGGGACTTGATCCGCGGGGGAGTCGTGTTCAATAACGAGGTGCTCGATGACTTCATTATCGTTAAGTCCAACGGCATGCCGGCCTATAACTTTGCCTGCGTGGTGGATGACGCCCTCATGGGCATCACCCACGTCATCCGGGCCGAGGAGCACCTTTCCAACACTCCCCGGCAGCTTGCCCTTTACCGGGCTCTGGGCTATGCCGAACCATATTTTGCCCATGTGCCCATGATCCTGGCGCCGGACAGGTCAAAGCTGAGCAAGCGGCACGGCGCGACCTCGGTGGAGGAATATCGCGACCAGGGCTATCTCCCGCAGGCCCTAACGAACTACCTGGCCTTACTTGGTTGGTCGCCTGGGACCGAAGAAGAAATAATTCCCCAGGAAGAACTTGTAAAACGCTTTTCCCTGGAGCGGGTTTCCCTCAACCCTTCCATATACGACCTGGGCAAGCTTACCTGGATGAATGGCCATTACCTGGTGACCGTGGATCTGGAGGAAATAACGTCCAGAGCCCTGCCCTTTTTCCAGCGGCAAGGGCTGGTTTCCCAGAACCCGAGCCCGAAGGAAGTGGATTACCTGCGGCAGGTGGTGGGCCTGGTCCGGGACCGGGTAAAAACCCTGGTGGAAGTGGTGGACGCGGCCACTTACTTTTTCACCGATGACTGGGATTATGAGGAAAAAGGGGCGGGCAAGTATTTTACTTCTGAAGCGGCTGAACTGTTGGCCCAGGCCGGGGAAAGGCTGGCGGGGGTGGAGCCCTTTACCGCCGAAGCCGCGGAAGCCGCCTACCGGCAACTGGCCGAAGAACTGGGCGTAAAGACTCCGGTCCTGTTCCACCCCACCCGCCTGGCCCTTACTGGCCGCACTATGGGGCCCGGCCTTTTCGGCATCATGGCGGTGTTGGGTAGGGAGAAGTGCCTGGAACGGCTTTCCCGGGCCGCTGTCTGGATAAGGAACGCAGCCGAGTGATGGAGTGTGCCACCCAGCCTGCATATGGGCCTAGGCGCTCAAAGCAGTTCTATTTTCGGGGCAGGTGCTGCTGTTGGTACAACGGAGCTGTCCGGGCCTGGCGCAACTCGTTCCCTGGCAAGTGAGGCGGGCCGGCCTGCTTTTACTCCAGCAGAGGAAGCAGGCCTTTCTGGTCGGCGGGGCCTTGCGAGACATCATGTTGGGGCGGCGGCCCCAAGACTGGGACATCGCCACCAGCTCTCTGCCCGAGACGACCATGGCGGTTTTCCGCCAGGCCGGCTACCAGGTTCACCCTACTGGCCTTAGGTTTGGCACGATAACCGTGGTGATCGGCAGCTTGCCCATAGAAATAACCACCCTCCGGACGGAGGACGGTTACAGCGACGCCCGGCACCCGGACCGGGTGAACTTTGTCCCTGACGTAGCCTTGGACCTGGCGCGGCGTGACTTCACCATCAATGCCATAGCCCTTGATCTGCGTACAGGTCAACTGGTGGATCCCGTGGCCGGGGTCCGCGACCTGAGGCAAGGCCGGATTCGGGCCGTAGGCCGTGCCGGGGAAAGGTTTGCCGAGGACCCCCTCCGCATGTTGCGGGCGGCCCGGCTGGTCGGCCAACTCGCTTTCACCGTCGAGGCGGAGACCGAACGGCAAATGGCCTCTTGCGGCCACCTCCTTTCCCTGGTGGCGGCCGAGAGGATCTGGAATGAAATAGAGAAGCTCCTCGGGGGCCGGGAGGCCATGGCCGGCCTGAGGGTACTGGTGGATACCGGCCTTCTGTTCGTAATCTTTCCTGAACTGTGGGCTGGCTTTGGGTTTCCCCAGACGGGCTCGCCCCACATATACACTGTACTGGAGCACCAACTGGAGACGGTACGGTATGTTCCGGCGGATCCCGAGCTGCGCCTGGCGGCCCTGCTACACGACGTGGCCAAGCCGATATGCTATTCCCGGGGAGAGGATGGCCGGGCACATTTCTACGGTCACGACCGGGAAGGAGCCAAGATGGCGGTCCGCATATCGCGGCGCCTGCGCGCCCCCCGGACCACGGCGGAGCGGGTGGCCGCCCTGGTCTCCTGGCACATGTTTCCATTGGGCCTGGGTCCCAGAGGCCTGCGCCGGCTCATGAGCCGGGTGGGCACCGAAAATATCCTGGACCTACTCGCCCTGAAGCAGGCTGACCTCGTGGCCACGGGGCCCGGGGTTCTGGCCGCGCGCCTGGAGCAGTTGCGGTGCCTGCAGGAGCAGGTGGCTGGAATTATGGGGGCCGGTCAGGCAATCACCCTGAAGGATTTGGCCGTAGGCGGCCGGGAGGTAATGGCTGTCCTGGGCTGGCCGCCAGGTCCGCCGGTGGGAAAAATTTTGTACCTGCTCCTGGAGGAAGTATGGGAGGACCCAGAGAAAAACACAAGGGAGTACCTGCTGGAGCGGATCGCCGACCTGGGCGCACAGGCGGGCGGGGAAGCCGGGGGAGAAAACCGGCGCCAAGGTCACCATGGTCCACGTGAACGCGTTTCCCCGGACTTAAACCGAATGAAGACACGCGTGCGGGGGTGATAGCAGTACCAGAAAAACATATTACCTTTACCTCCGGCAACCTCAGGCTGGAAGGCCGGCTCTGGTTACCTCCGGTCGGGCCATCTTCCGGGGTGGTGATTTGTCACCCGCATCCCTTGCACGGAGGGGACATGGAGAACTACGTGGTCCGGATGGTTGCTGGTGATCTGGCCAGCCGCGGCCTGGCCGTGCTGCGGTTTAACTTCCGGGGAGTTGGGCTTAGCGGGGGAGTATACGCCGGTGGCCTCGGGGAGCAGGAAGATGCAAGGGCGGCGCTGGAGTACCTGGCCTCCTGGGACGAGGTGGCCGGTGCGCGCCTGGGCCTGTGCGGCTATTCTTTCGGTGGCCTGGTGGCCTTCAGCGTGGGGCCGCAAGAGGAACGGGTGGCCGCCATAGCCGGTATATCGCCCTTGCTCCCGGATCACCCCCTTTCTCAGTGTCTTAAGCCAAAACTGTTTGTCTTCGGCCAGAACGACCAGGTGATACCCGTGGCCGAGGCCGTGGCCCAAGCCCAGGCCATGCCTGCACCCAGGGAAGTGGTTGTGATCCCGGGAGCCGACCACTTCTGGTGGGGGCGGGAGATGGAGGCTGCCGTCAAAGTGGGCGAGTTTTTCGCCCGGGAGATCGGGACGAGCGGTTAGCGCGGAAAATCACCCGCGTCTACTCCCGTGGCCGTGAACAAGGCCGGGCCGCCGGCAGGGCGCAATTGCCTGGTGAGGCCAGACACCGCTGTGAATTCTTGATTATATCTCAAGCAGGTCGTCTTTTCAGCGCGTCTGTCGAGAGTCTAACAGTTATCCTGGAGAGGAGTGTGTGCCGGGGGCCGGTTGTACCCGTTTCCAGCATTCATACCGGCGCCAGCGACATCCATGATCTTCCGTAAAGCTACCATGGCCGACGTGCCCCATATCCACCGGCTGATAAACCATTATGCCCAGCAGGGGTTGATGCTGCGCCGGCCGTTGATGCGGTTGTACGAGAGTGTGCGGGATTTTGCCGTGGCCGAGGATGGCGGGGCCATTATGGGCACCGGGGGCCTACACATGTTGTGGCACGACCTGGCGGAGATACGCTCCCTGTCGGTGCACCCGGACAGGGTGGGGCAGGGGATCGGCCGGGGCCTAGTGGAGTTCATGCTGGCCGAAGCGCAGGGCCTGGCCGTACCCAGGGTTTTTGCCTTTACTTATAAGCCGGGTTTCTTTGCTAAATGCGGGTTCGCAGTGGTCAAAAAGGAAATCTTGCCCCAGAAGGTCTGGAAGGAATGCGTCTACTGCGACAAGTTCCATGACTGCGACGAAATCGCCGTCATCAATTACCTGTCGCCTGGAGCCCGGCCGCCCCAGGAGGAAGAAATACCCCTGGTGGACGTGCCGCGGTGGAAGGTAGATTAAGCAAAGCAAGACCGATTTAACAGCCTGGAGAGGGTCATAAAGGGCGTTTTTACCCTGGATCCCACACCCTATACCAGCCGCCAGGGCTACGGCCGTATTTTGGTCTTTCTTAGCTTTGCTAACGGAGGCGAAGTGACTGACGTTGCCGGAAAGGGTTCTACAGGTGACCAACCTGGGCCGGCAGGGCTACGCGGAGGCCTATGCCCGGCAGAAAGAGCTGGTTTCAAGGCGGATAGCGGGCGAGATCCCGGACACCCTGCTCCTGGTGGAACACCCTCACGTCTTTACCATCGGCCGGGGCGGCAGCCGGGAGCACCTCCTGGTTTCCCAGGAGACGCTGGCGGCGGAGGGGATAGAGGTTTACGAAATTGACCGAGGCGGGGATATTACCTACCACGGCCCCGGTCAAATCGTGGGTTACCCGCTCCTGGACCTGAAGGAGCACGGCAAGGATGTCCATCGGGCCATCCACATGTACGAGGAGGCCCTAATCGGAGTGCTGGCCGAGTTCGGCGTGGTCGGGGAACGCGACCCCCGCTATCCCGGCGTCTGGGTGGACGGGGCGAAAATTGCCGCCATCGGTATCGGCATCCGCCGTTGGGTTACCTTCCACGGCTTTGCCTTTAACATCAATCCAGACCTGCGTTTTTTTCAAATGATTGTTCCGTGCGGTATCACTGATAAACCCGTCACCTCCCTGGCTGCGGTTCTGGGCCGGCCGGTTACCCCGGCCGAGGTCAAGCCCAGGGTGGCGCAGCATTTCGCCTGGATTTTTTCTTTAACTCTGCTGGAGAACACCGGGCCGGTCAGCCCGCAAGGCCGAACACCCGCCGGATCGGGGTGGCAGCCCTGTAGCAGGCAAGACGCCTTGTTTGGCGCTCCTGGTCCCGGGTCGCCATGTGGCAAGGAGGATGAGGATTGCCTGCCGGTTTTCCCGCGTGGTTAAAAAAGCGTTTGCCTGTGTCCCCCGAGATAGACGCGGTCCGGGAAATGGTGGCCGGGCTGGGACTGCACACCGTCTGCTCCAGCGCCCACTGCCCCAACCTGGGAGAGTGCTTTGCCCGCCGTACCGCCACCTTCATGATCCTGGGAGATATCTGTACCCGCAACTGCCGCTTCTGCGCTGTCAAAGGCGGACAACCCGGCCCGCCGGACCCGGACGAGCCGCAGCGCGTGTCCGAGGCGGCGGCCAGGTTGGGCCTGCGCCACGTGGTGGTCACTTCAGTTACCCGGGACGACCTGGTAGACGGTGGGGCCGGCCAGTTTGCGTTCACTATTGCGGCCCTGCGGTCCAGACTGCCGGAAGCCGTGGTGGAGGTGCTGACGCCTGATTTTCAGGGTAGCGCCGGTGCCGTGGGCACGGTAGTGGCCGCCGGGCCCCACATCTTCAACCACAACCTGGAGACTGTGCCCCGGCTCTACCGCCAGGTGCGGCCCGGGGCCGATTACCGCCGCAGCCTGGAGGTCCTGCGGCTGGCCAAGGAAACGGAGGCCGCGGTGTACACCAAGTCCGGCCTGATGGTGGGGCTCGGGGAGAAAGTCGCCGAGGTAGAACTAGTCATGCAGGATCTGCGCGCGGCCGGGTGTGACATCCTCACCATAGGGCAGTACCTCCAGCCCACGGCCGGGCACCTGCCGGTGCAGGAGTTCGTTCATCCTGACGTTTTCAGCCACTATGAAAGGCTGGGGCGGGACATGGGTTTCGTCCATGTGGCCAGCGGGCCCTTTGTCCGTAGTTCCTACCAGGCCGATGCCTTCTCTCCCAGGACGACTTAGAAGAGATCAGGCATTGACATATGCCTCCAGCCGGGCCAGGTTATCTCTTTGCCCGAAGACGATCAGCAAATCCCCCGGTTGAATGGACTGGTCAGCACCGAAAGCTGGTACCCATGTCTCCTGGCCTGGGAAATGTGGTGTTCCAGCAAGGTATCGAAGTGCTGGCGGTTGTACAGGCCGGTGAGACAATCGGTACGGCCCATTTCTTCCAGCTTGGTATTGGCCTGGCACAGGGCTTCCATCTGCCGGCTATTGTGGATGGCTACCCCGGCGTGGGCGGCCAGTTCCTGCAAGAATTGCAGTTCGTCGGTTTCGAATTCGTGGGGTTGGTGGGTGAATACGTCGAGGACCCCGACAATCTGGACGTTACTGATCACAGGCACGCAGGCCATAGAGCATAGCCCCAGGCGCTGGGCCGCCTCCGGGTATTTGCTGCGCAGGTCCGTGGTGAGGTCGTAGATCATGGCCGGCTGGCCGGAGGTCACAACCCCCCCCCTCCAGCGGTTCGCCCCGGCGAAATTCCCAGTACCCGGTAACCTCCGGGGGCAGATTGTGAAGTGAGACGCTGGTGAGCCTGCCCTCCTGGTCCAGGAGGCCTACCAGGGCGCATGATACGCCAATGGGATGCTTCCGGCTTGAGGTTCCGTACGGCGTAGATCGCCGCTACCGGGCTGATCAGTAAATATGTTCTTCACTTACCGGCCGGAATCCTGCCGCTCCATTCTATCGCTGTCCCTAATTGTTTGCCAGCACTCGCCGGTACACCTCCAGGTACCCTTCCACCATGGCCTCGGCGCTGAAATATGTTTCGGCGCGTTTCCGGCAGGCGGGGCGGTCAATCCGGTCCAGTTCCTCCAGGGCCTCTGCCGCTTCCTGGAGACTGCCCACCACGAAACCCGTCACCCCGTTCTCCACCACTTCGGCCACCGACCCGAGATTCAGGCCGACGACCGGGGTCCCGCAGGCCTGAGCCTCGGCCATTACCAAGCCGAAGGGCTCCGGCACCGTAATCAGGTGAAGCAAAGCTTTGGCTTTACCCAGAACCTCGTTGCGTTCCTTCGGGCCCACCGGACCGATATACTCTATGGCTCCCCCGATTTCCGGGCGGATTTTTTCCTCGAAGTAGCCTTCCTCGTCCGGCGGCACGTAGCCAGCGATGACCAGCCTGTGCCCAGTATCCCGGGCCAGCCTGATGGCCAGGTGGGTCCCCTTTTTGGGAGAAATGCGACCTAGGAACAATAGATAGTCCTTCGGGTTCGGGTTAAAGGCGAACTGGTCCATGTTCAAGCCATTGTATACGGTGGCCGTGTAGTTTAGTTCCGGCAAGCCGGCCCGCTCCGCATGGCTTATGGAGACGTAGGGCAGGTGTTTGAACCGGCTGTAAACAATACGGGTATTTGGCTCCAACAGGGCGGAGCCGTGGAGGGTGGTGAGGATAGGCCGTTGCACCAGCGATGAAAAGCATAGAGGGTAGCAGTTGAAGTGGTTGTGGATGAGGTCAAAGGAAGCCGCTTCTTCCAGGCAGGCCCCCAGGTGCAGGAACTCATATACTTTGGCGTCCAGGGAAGGATCCTCGTTCGTTGGCCGTGGGCACACCCACCGGAGGCGGGCGCTGGTAATGGAGTCTCCGGTGGCGAAAAGGGTCACGTCCGCCCCCCTTTTGACCAGGCCCTCGGCCAGGGTCCAGACCACCTGCTCCCATGGACCATAGTGTTTCGGCGGAGTACGCCAGGCTATGGGTCCTAGGATACCGACGCGAATAAAGCAAACACCCCTTGATTTTGCGGCCCCGCGGCATACCTAAAGGAACTGGCTGCGGGACTAGGATTCGAACCTAGGCAACATGATCCAGAGTCATGTGTGCTACCGCTACACCATCCCGCAACGCCGTTGTTATATTAGCAAATTCCGTGACTGGAGTCAAGACCAAAAGATCGAAAGTGGCGCAGCCACTTCCAAGAGCTCCAACCGCCAACTTCTAACCTTTAATTTCTTACAGGGCTTGGCTTGCGCGGCGGCCATTTCTTGCTTTCCTGGAGCCGACGGTGGGATTTGAACCCACGACCTGCCGATTACAAGTCGACTGCTCTACCCCTGAGCTACGTCGGCAGACGTTGTTTTTCCGCAAAGGTGGCGCGCCCCGCACCTATCGAACCGAATTGGCCGGCGTATCGCGCTGCCGGGTGGCATATCATGCCGGGGCCGTGCAAACCCTCACATATGCCGTAAATGGTCGGGGCGGGGGGATTCGAACCCCCGGCCTCTTGGTCCCAAACCACATGCAACTAATCTTATCATATCCTCACCTATCCCGTCAAGCCTTATTTTTCAACACTTTCGGGGTTTCTGTTTCCCATTTCATACCTGCTAGTTTTGGGGTTTTTCGCCCGGGTTGATGTCAGGGTTGATGTCAAAAACCCCAGAAGGCTATCAGTCCTGTTACCGGCGTTCACACGCCGGTTTCTTTATTTCTACCGGAGAGGTGATGGACGATGAGCACAGGCACGGCAATTAAGCAGGTCGAATCGCTTGAAGCAATTGGCAAGCTGCAACGTGACCCTGTAACAAAGCAGGCTGCCCTGCCCGAATTTCTTAAACCTTGCGTGGCGGCACTTCTTACCGGATCGGCAGGCGGTTATTCCGTCGATGACGCGGCATACTTAATCGTCCAAGAGCTAGGCCGGCTGGGGTATGAAGACGACGAAATCGTCAATGCGGTACAGACATGGAATAATAAGCTTGCCTGCCAGGGGTATTCGAAGAAGGTCATGCGGTTAAGCGACATCTCGGGTAAGGTCAGGTATCTACGCCGGAATCCAGGCCGTCAACCAGCATGCAACAGTTGGCGCTAACCAGGGACTTTGCCTCGGTAAGGATGATTGTCTTTTTTACCAAAAATTGGTAAGACATGCGGCATCGCTTCCGCCGCAGGCATTGAGGCGGCAGAACTTTGAGCTGTTTTGGCGGTTGTGGAAAGGGCATCTTAGCGCAACTATGATATGCTTTTACCACGGCGTCTGTGATCTTGAGAAGGTCAGAGGGGTGGGGGTAGGCGGCGCGGTCTATGCGAATTACCGGCAGCTCGCCAGCGCAGGGGGGCTGGGCAAAGACTCGGTCAAATCATGCCTGGAGGCTCTGGGCAGTCGCAAATTGGTAGAATATGAAATCGGCATGGCGTTCGGCCTGCGGGCGACGGAGGTCAGACGGTTGATTCCTGTGCCTTCGCCGTCATTTCGTTGACGTGATGCTTGTCTGGATTCCAGACTGATCTTGTCGGGAATCCAGACAAGCGGCGATCTCTGAAGTCGTTGCGGCACAAGGCATTTGGGATTCGAAACGCATGATGAATCTTTTCATCAGGGGTATGATGAGTGGGCGGCGGGTGGGGGCCAGCGGGCCGAGGTAGAATTCACATATTGGGGTATTGGATAGATGCAGCGATTAGGTAGGTAGGTAGGTAGTGGTTAGAAAAAAAAAGGGGAAGGTGGGTTAAATGGTGAAGAAGGAAGTGATGGCGCAGCTGTAGCGTCTTGGTTATTTTCTTGATGATGAAGATGATAACGACTTGCGGCTTGTGGTTGCGGTGGACGGCAGGAAGGTGGTGAGCTTGGAAGATTATCGTATTAAGAGGGAGAGGGAGGAAGTGGGCGAAAATGGGCGAAGGAAATATCGGAAAGGGGGTTGACAAGTGGGACGCGGCAGTGTTAAAATGCGATAAGACTAAGCGGCAGCGCACAAGCGCATGACCGCGAAAAAATGACAGGCCGGAGACCCGCAGGGCGTGCCGGAAAAAGATGTGTTGAAGGTTCGGTTCGGCTAGGCGGCCGGACTGAACTGAGAAAGTGCTTCCGCTGTTTTGTTTGACAGTGTTTTGTTTAACAGCGGGGGTTTTGAGCGTTTAAAAAAACGCAGGGTGAATCTGCGTCATTTTGCTATGCTACAAGAAAAATCTGGATGCCAGTCCAGGTTTTTTTATTTCCCGCAAGTTTCTTCCTGGTTCTCCACGAAATTCTTGTTTTTCCAAGTCGCCCCAGGGGAGGGGTATCTAAATGTCCCCAATGTCCCCACCGACAATTTAGCTCCAATTTTAACCCGGCCTGGAGGGGGGGGTAGTATAGCTATGTGCGTATCTTTTTCTGTTCCAAAAAACCTGAAAGGTGGCTGGCCACACAAAGTTGACCCCCAGGCGCTCGAGGCAATCGTCCGTCGTTACGCCGGGTCGGTCACCAACCGTGCGACCGCGCCAGACGCGGTAGTTGCGGAAGCAGCGTCTGGGCAGCTGGGCGTAAGCATTTGCGCCGAAACTGTTCGGCTCATGCGCAAGAAGCTGGGTATAGCAGCCTACCCCAAGGGTGGAGCCCGGCCCGGTGCCGGGAGGAAACCCCGGGGCCCGAACCTGAAACCGTACCGGCCGAAGCCGGTCAGGAAACCGCGGGCGTTCAGGAAGCTCACGTGCTCCAGGGAGAGCCTGGTCGCCTGGAACGCACAGGAGTACCAGTTTGCACAGTCCTGCCGGCGATACGTCTATGTCGGGACCGGCGCACGGCCCCGGGACCTGCCTAGGAGCCTGCCGAGGTGGGGGGCCGGCAATGGGTCGCCCGTGGGATAGGCCAAAGCGATTGCAGCCGTTAGCATTAGCGTCCCACTGCCTTTCGGAGCACCATCCTGATGTACGTCGTATATCCGAC
>SLTJ01000005.1 GCA_004347685.1 Clostridia bacterium | reverse complement strand
GCCAGCTCACCTATTGCCCTCTGCACCCTGACAAGGAGGTAGATTGTCAAGGAGCAAAAACCTATCTCCAGCCCGCCTCGGCCCGGATTATAGGACCGGGCGGCTGCGTCAGTCAAGGGTAAAGCCTTCGGCCCGCTTCGCGGCCCTTGACTGACTTGCCCCCGGCCCTTCCTTATAATTAACGGCGGGCAAAGGAAATGTGCTACGCAGGTTTTTGTTTACCAATGGTGATGCAAGTCATGACCCTTGGATAAGTCTACCCCGAAAAAGAATTTTGTTGGGGGGCTTGACACGGCCCCTCCATATCAGGAAGTATATGCTGGTGGGGATGCCGGTATAACCGCAGGGGATGATTCTGCGCCAAGCAGCCGAATGTAAGGCCATTGCCAGGGGATTAGCCCCAAAAGGCGTTATTCCAGATTTTGACTACCGGAGGATAAGGAGGAGGAGGGGGGGGGCCAGGGGACCGCCGCCCCCCAGCCGCTGCCTGCAGCGGCGCGGTCAGGGGCAGCGGCAGCTCCCTTTACTTCACTCCGGTCCCGGATGTCAGCCGGGTACATATCCACCTTAGATACCTTAAACGAACAATGCGGCCAGCACCAGGGTAATGGTGCTGATCAGCTTGACCAATACGTGCAGGGAGGGCCCCGCCGTATCCTTGAAAGGATCGCCCACGGTATCTCCTACCACGCCGGCCTTGTGGGCCTCAGACCCCTTGCCTCCGTAATTGCCTAGTTCGATATACTTCTTGGCGTTATCCCAGGCGCCCCCGCCGTTGTTCAGCACCAGGGCCAGAACCACGCCGGCAATGGTGCCCACCATGAGAAAGGCGGCCGCCGCCTCGGCTCCCAGGAGGACGCCCACCACTATCGGCGCCGCTACTACCACGAGGCCCGGCACCACCATTTCCTTCAGGGCCCCACGAGTAACAATGTCCACGCAGGTGCCGTATTCAGGCCTCTCTTTTCCCTCCATGATCCCTGGCTTTTCCTTGAACTGGCGCCGCACTTCCAGGATCACGTACTGGGCTGCCCGCCCTACGGCGCGGATGGCGGTGGAGCTGAACAGGAATACTACCATGGCCGCGATAAAGGCCCCCACGAAAACCTCTGGCTTGCCGATGTCCACCGGGAAGTTACCGGTAATACCCAGGTGCAGCTTCACCTCGTCAATATAGGCTGAGAAGAGCAGGAAGGTGGCCAGGGCGGCGCTGCCCACGGCATAGCCTTTGGTCAGGGCCTTGGTGGTGTTGCCGGTGGCATCCAGGCGATCCGTGCGCCGGCGAATGTTTTCCGGCGCCCCGGACATCTCGACAATACCCCCGGCGTTATCGGTGATGGGGCCGAAGGTGTCCATGGCCAGGATGTAGGCCGCTACCGAGAGCATGCCCATGGTGGCTACGGCGGTCCCGTACAGTCCGCCACCCGCCAGGCCGCTATGGGCCCCCAGCCAGTAGGCGCCGTAAATGGCGGCCGAAATCAAGATTACCGGCAAGGCTGGGCTTTCCATCCCCACGGAGAAGCCGGTGATGATATTGGTGGCCGGCCCGGTAACGGAAGCCTTAGCTATCTCCTTAACCGGCCGGTAGGCATAGGATGTGTAGTACTGTGTGATGTATACAAACAGGAAGCTTAAAATAATCCCGATCAAGGCCGCACCGTAAAAGTACAGGTAGTTGACACCCGGGGCGCTGAGCATGGTCCGGGTGACGAAAAAGAGGAAAACGGCCGCCAGGACGGAGGTGACGATATACCCTAGGTTCAGACCTCGCATGGGGTCGGCCTCCTCCTGGGTGCGGACGAAGAACATGCCGATAATGCTGGCGACGATGCCCACCGACCGGGCTACCAGCGGAAAGAGGATGCCGTTGACACCAAAAACCGGGAACAAAGCGATGCCCAGGATCATGGCCCCGATGTTTTCGGCGGCCGTAGACTCAAATAGGTCGGCACCACGGCCGGCACAGTCACCGACGTTATCTCCCACCAGGTCGGCAATGACGGCTGGGTTGCGGGGGTCGTCTTCAGGAATGCCGGCCTCTACCTTGCCCACCAGGTCGGCGCCCACATCAGCCGCCTTGGTGTAGATGCCGCCGCCGAGCTGGGCAAAGAGAGCCACGAAGCTGGCGCCAAAACCAAAGCCCACGATGGAGAGCGGGGCCCGGGTCGGGTCTACGGCTCCGCCAAAGGCATAGAAAAGCCCGGTTACCCCGAGCAAGCTCAGGGCCGTTACTGCCAGGCCGGTCACGGCTCCCCCACGGAAGGAAAGCTGCAGGGCTTCGTTCAGACTCGATCTGGCCGCGGCCGCGGTGCGGATGTTGGAGTTGACCGCGACGTACATGCCGATATACCCGGCCAACCCCGAGCATAAGGCACCGACCAGGAAGGCCAGGGTGGTGTGCCATTCCCTGGTAAGTAGCCCCAGGGCTACGCCCACAATAATGGCCAGCAAGGCGATGGTGCGGTACTGCCGGCTCAAGAAGGCCATGGCCCCTTCGCGGATCGCCTGGGCGATCTCCTGCATGTTCTTTGGGCCTCTGTCGTGCCGGAAAACGCTGACGGTGAGATAGATGATCATCAAGATAGCCAGAGCTCCAGATATCGCTATTAATACTTCCACTAACACTCCTCCTTGTCCCACCAAAATATGCGGTAAACTCTACCCGATTCCAGCACAACCTTATGGTCCCCTTGGCATCCGTTCTCTAACCCCCTTATGCCATTTTCCCTACTTCCCGGCCCGGAAGCCAGTAAGTATCTACAAAGCCGGTGGACAGCCTCCCTTTTTGGAAGGCTTCGCTGGCCATGGCCCACCGGTGGAAGGGGATGGTGGTGGCTATCCCCTCCACCACGGTTTCTTCCAGGGCCCGCTGCATGCGGCGAATGGCCTCGCCCCGGTCCCGGCCCAAGACGATAAGCTTGCCGAACAGAGAATCATAACACGAAGGGATGACACACCCGGCATAGGCGGCGCTGTCCATCCGCACTCCGTAACCTCCGGGAGGGATATAGGTGGTAATTGTACCGGGCGAAGGCATGAAGTTACGGGCCGGGTCTTCTGCGTTCAGGCGGCATTCAATGGCCCACCCGCGCAGGGAGATAGCCTCCTGGCCGTAACCCAGGGATTCCCCGGCAGCCAGGCGGATCTGCTCCCGCACCAGGTCAATTCCGGTCACCCACTCGGTAACCGGGTGCTCCACCTGGATGCGAGCGTTTACTTCGATAAAGTAAAACTGGCCGTCCGGCGCCAGAAGGAACTCCACCGTGCCGGCTCCGGTATACCCGAAGGCCCTGGCCACCTTGACGGCCGCCTGGCTCAACGCCTCCCGCAACTGCGGCTCCACGATGACCGACGGAGATTCCTCAATGAGCTTCTGGTGACGGCGCTGGATGGAACATTCCCTTTCGCCCAGGGTTACCACGCTGCCGTAGCGGTCGGCCAGGACCTGCACCTCGATATGTCGGGGCGCCGGCAGGAAGCGTTCCAGGTAGACCCCAGGATGGCCGAAGGCTGACATGGCCTCGAGGTTGGCAGCGTGCATGGCCTCCTTCAGTTCTCCCGGATTGCGCACTAAGCGCAGGCCCCGGCCGCCGCCCCCGGCAATAGCCTTCACCAGCAGGGGATAGCCCAGGCTGCTCGCCGCCTGCGCGGCCGCGGCCGCATCCTCAACCTCGGCCCCGGGTACTACCGCCACCCCTACAGCCGCAGCCTCCCGCCGGGCCGCCACCTTATCCCCGGCTAGTTCCAGGGTAGCCACATCCGGCCCGATGAAAACGATGCCCTCTTCCCGGCAGCGGCGCGCCAAAACCGGATTCTCGGCCAAAAAACCATATCCCGGATGGACGGCCTGGGTCCCGCTGCGGCGGGCCACGGCCAGGATTTCCTCCACATCAAGGTAGCCGTAAGGGGATTCCAGCGGGTACGCCTCACTGGCCCAACGGACATGCAGGGCCTCCCGGTCCACCGGTGTATAAACCGCCACGGTTTCGATCCCCATCTCCCAGCAGGTGCGCTGCACCCTTAGGGCAATCTCCCCACGGTTGGCGATCAGGATTTTCTTGAACAAGGCTGGCTCTCCTCCTCAAACTGTGAAGTCAACAATACCTCGGTGCTAAAGCTCGCAAGGCGCATATTTCGGGGATTCACGGCCAGAGTGCGGATCGCCCCCCGGCCCTCGGCGCCGTACACGCGGGCTCGGCAACCATCACACAGCGATGGAAAAATCAAGTCAGGGAATGAAAATCGGGTGGCTGGAAGCAAGGGCGAGGTGAGGTCGGCATGCGAATTGGGCACCGGCTTCGGCCGGTTCCGAAAGATCCCGCCTCTAACCTCTAACCTTCAACTCCCGCCTTTTGAGGTAGGATGACTGATAATGGACGGGAAGCAGCCAACCCGGCCGGCGCCGGGGCGGGACCGGGCAGCCGAAAAGGGCCGCCGCTGCGGTTACCAGACAAAACAGCCATAGAAGCCAAGTCATGCTGGTCAGGCCAACCGGACCCTCTGCCAGCCCCCGGCTGCGGCCGCTCCGTTGTTCACCGACCTCGACATACGCGTCGACCGAGAGGGCCGTAATGGTAGGTGGTGATTCCGACAAGGGGGAATGGCCAGCAAGGAGCAGTCCGCTCCCTCCGACCAGGCTTACCATGCCCGCTGTGAGGAGAAGTATCGCCAGTGCGATTGTAAGCAGGGATAAACGCTTCACCGACCGATCCCCCAGCAATTTTCTCTGGTAAAGTATACACCGTCCGGCCAGGGAAATGCAATAACCTGGCTGTTCTTATACAGTATACAAGTGTGTTTACATCCTGGTCTTTAAGTACGCTCCCAAGGCTTTATCCACCTTGCTGATGTGGTTTATCAGCCAGTCTACCACCACCCGGTTGACCCGCATGACAAATTGCAGGGAGGGACCGTCGGCGGCGAACTGGGACTTCAGTTCCCCGAAGTTTTTCACGAATTCGGCGTGTTGCTGCTTGTGAGCCGCTGCCTCAGGATAGGCGTACCGGGCCATGAACCTTTCTTCGGTCCCGAAATGGGTGACTACGTAATCCTCCAAGAACTTTATTATCCCGCCAACCTCTTCCTTACCCCTACCCTGATTGCAGGCCTCCAACAACTTGTTTACCCGCTCAATCAGTTCCTTGTGCTGGCTGTCAATCTCGCCCACGCCCGTGGCCAGGGAATTACTCCACTGCATGCCTCAAGGCCTCCCTTTGTTAGGTGTTCGTAAAAAAATACCGGCAGATAGACGCACTCCTATTATATACCATGGGCGACCACAGCGAAATAGTAAAAAAGCCGGCGGCTAACCCGCCGGCAAACCAAATCCCAGGTAATGCCTATTGCTCCCTGTGGCCTGCAGCCCTGTTCTGGGCCGGGTCGTAAGGATACTTATTCAGCTCCAGGTCGAAGGCGGCCGGAGGCGTTACCCCCGCCTTCTCCAGGGCCTGGCGGGCCTTTGTTTCCGCTTCCCGGGCGTAGGCCAGGCCATCCTTTAACACCCGCTCGGCCTCGGCCGGATTGTGGAAGCCCATGCTGTTCTCAGCGCCGACAAACACCACCCGGTAATAGGCCTTTTCGTAGGCTTCCTTAGCCTGGGCCAGTAACTGCTGGTCGGCAGCCAGCGTCTTGTTGGCCATCTCAATGGCCTTGGCCGCCTGAGCCGCCGTAAACCCGGCTTCGGTATAAAGCTCGTTGGTCCGGTCCTGGATGGCGATTACCTTTTGCTTCAAGGCCTCCGCCCCTTCCTGGTGGCAGGAACGGCAGGCCACCAGGTCCTGCTTGAAGGGGCTGGTCCACTGGTGGGAGGAAACGGTCTGCCCGTTCACTTCAACCTTAGGCATGTGGCAGGAGGCGCAGCTCAGGCCCATCCGGTAGTGGGGGCTGTTGTTGGTGAAGAGTTCAAACTCCGGGTGGCGGATATGACCTAACCTGAGGCCGGTAACGGCATGGGTCCATTCGTACAACCCCTGCTCTTTGATGTTCCTCTCAATATCTTCAACAGTTATGCCTCCCCACCTGGCCCCGTCCCAAGGAAAGACCAGGCCGATGGACTTCTTGTCCTTATCCTTGGGGATGCTGTAGGTAACGTGGCATTGGGCACAGGCCAGCGACGCCTTCTGGCTCTGGGTGAAGCTGGCCGGTACCCCCTGCATCCGTGCCAGGGCCTCCGTGAGGGGCCACCTGGTTATCCTCAGTTCCTGGGTCTGGGGATCATGGCAGTCTATGCAGGAAACCCCGAGCTTGTTATATTCCTGGGGTATTTGCTTGTAAACCTCATCATAGGGAAGGCGGTAGTAGTCTACCCCCATCTTCTCCTTAAGTTGCGGTGCAGCCGGAGTCTTGCAGCTCAGGCAGACGCCGCCGGCAGCCCGCCGGGCAGGGTTGATCTCGAGCTGGTCAACCAGGGCCAGGGTGTGCCCGCGGGACTCGGTGTATTGCTTACCCATACCCCAGCCATCGTAAAGGACCCACTGGAAGGGCCAGGCGCTGTTGCGGTCGAAATTATCGGATCCCCGGTACTTGCTGTGCTCCACGCCGCCCTGGTTGTTCAGAAGATACGTCTGGTACTCCGCCGGATATCTCTCGGCCCATGAGGCCGGGTCTATTCCCAGACCGGAAGGCTGCGCCGCCGGCTGGGATGTCTTAGCCACACTCCGGGTGGTGATAAATACCGTCTTGCTGGCCTTATCCCACCTTACCTCGGCCCCCATGGCTTCAAGAACGGGCCGCAACGGGACAATAACCCGGCCGCCTTCCAGGCGCGCCTCCCTGACATCTAGAGCCTTTCCATCCACCACAATTCTGATGCCGGAGGCAGCCAGGGAAACACCGGCAAAGACCAGCGCCGCCAGGAGAGCTAATGCCACCCACAAAATCTTCCTCTGCATTGAGTGCTCACCTCACGATCCTTTGCTCATGGCATAAATAACGTTACCACTAGCACGGTGTTGCAAAACCTCCACCGGTTGCAGGGCCTGGCGGCCGTAGGACTACGTGTTAGAATTACGGCTCATTCAGGACATTCTTCGCACCCCCCTCAATAAAGGCTATCCCCAAGATCCCACCTCCTCCTCATTCAGGAACCGCACAACTTCCGACCGGCAACCGGTCCCGAGCCACCATGCCCCTTTGTTAATAATTGTACAACCGATTTCTATCCGCGACCTAACGGAAAGTTAACATTACCGTAACACTTCTAAGCACTATTTCCACCCTCGCCTGCCGACGATTTTCTCAATTAATAGGAACTACTGGCGATCTGGCGCGGACTGCGGTATAATTGACGGGAAATACGGTAGATAGGGCCGTTTCTCGCCTGGGGAGTGTTGGCCATGCCACCGTCCTTGAAAGCTCAAACCAGCACTATGTCAAACCCAACCAGGGCCATATCTCACACCGTCGGGCTCCCGGCTTGGGCCTGCAGCTTAACCTTCCGGTTTATGGTGGCCATTGTCGGCGGCGTGCTGACCATCCTTTTGGCCGGCTTTTTCTGGGAGGCCAGGCAGCAGGAGCAGGCGGCCCTGGCCCAGGTGCGGCAGTCAAGCAAGGTAATGGTGGAACAGATCCTGGCCGTGCGCGCCTTCATGGCCGCCAACCAGGACCGCATCAACCGGGACGCCCACGGCAACTACGAGTTCAAGCACATGAACCCGGCAGCCGTGATTCAGGGGGCCAGCGAAATCTTCAACGCCCGCACCACTTACACCATCAAGCAGACCCGGCTCTCCCCGCGCCTGAGCGCCAACGCGCCCGATGCCTGGGAACGTGAGCAACTGCTGGCCTTTGCCGCCAATCCCGGCCTCCAGGAGAGCTATGGAGTAGAGGAAAGGGCGGGCCAACGGTACTTCCGCTACATGGTGCCACTGGTGGCCAAAGAAGACTGCCTGCCGTGCCATGGGGAGCCGGCCGGCACCCTGGACGTATCCGGGCACCTGCGGGAGGGCTACCACCTGGGAGACCTGGCCGGGGCCCTGAGCATCACCGTGCCCATGGCCTCCTTTGACACCTATGCCACAGTCAACCTGCGCTACCGCCTGTTGCTGGCCATTTTCCTGGGGGGCGCTACTGCCCTGGCCATTTACTTCCTCATGCAACGCCTGGTGGCCGCTCCCCTGGGCCAACTGGCCATGGTGGCCAGCAGGTGGGGCGAGGGAGCCTGGGAGGCCGTACCTGCCCTTCCCCGGGCCTACGGTGAAGTGCAACACCTGGCAACAACCTTCCGCGACATGGCAGCCAGGCTCCAGGAGCTTTACCAGGGTCTGGAGGAAAAGGTGGTGGAGAGGACGGCCGAGCTCCTGGCGGCCAACAGGCAACTGGAGGAGCAAAAAAGGGAGCTGCAGGAAGCCGGCGAATTTAAGTCCCGCATCCTGGCCAACATGAGCCACGAACTGAGGACACCCCTCACCTCCATCCTGGCCCTGGCCGAACTGCTGGAACAGGGGGTGGCCGGCCCGTTAACCCGGGAACAGCAGGAGTACATCCAGGACATCCAGAAAAGCGGCAAGACTCTTTTGGCCATCATCAACGACATCCTCGAGATGTCCCGCCTTCAGGCCGGCAAAATGGAACTGAACTGGGAGGAATTTTCCATAGCCGACATCATAGCCGAAGCCGGCCGGATCATGCGGCCGGCAATGCAGGAAAAACAACTAAGCTACAGCGTAAACCTCGCCCCGGACCTGCCCCCGGCCGTCGGTGACGTAGCCAAGGTCAAGCAAGTGCTCCTTAACCTGCTCTCCAATGCAGTCAAATTCACCCCACCGGGGGGCAGCGTCACCGTGGAAGCCGGGCCGGTCCCGGTACCTGAAGCGGCGGGCAGTCCGGAGGATGACCTGGCGCCCGGTAACGTGATCCTCGCCGTAGCCGTGATTGATAGCGGTCCAGGCATCCCTCCCCACCAGCGCCAGGTAATCTTCGAGCCCTTCCGCCAGCTAGATAACTCCGCCCGACGCCGCTATCCCGGCACCGGCCTGGGCCTTTCCGTGGCCAGGGGCCTGGTGGAAATGCACGGCGGGAGTATCACGGTTGACGAGGCGCCCGGCGGGGGGAGCGTCTTTACCTTTACCATTCCAGCCAGGGCCGATCTCCCCGGCCAGTCAGGCTCCGACGTTTTCAAAGGGGAGGAAGGCGCCGGTTGAAAGAAGATGCCCCCAGGGCCAACATTTTAGTAGTGGAAGACGATGAGAGCATCGCCAAGGTATTGCTCCGCACCCTGGAACACGAAGGCTATGCCGTGACCTGCTGCCCCAGCGGCGAGGAGGCCCTGGCAGCCCTGGGCCATGGTACCTTCTCCCTGGTGCTCCTCGACCTGATGCTTCCCGGAATGGACGGTTACGAGGTTTGTAACCGCATCCGGCAAGGCTCAGATGTTCCCATCCTGGTGCTTTCGGCCCGGGATAAGGAGGTAGATAAGCTGCTCGGCTTTCACTTGGGGGCCGACGACTACCTGACCAAACCCTTCAGCCCGGCCGAACTGGTGCTGCGGATCAAGGCCGTCCTGCGGCGGGCCGGGCCGGGCCGCGGGACCAGGGCAGACCCGGACGACGTGGTCACCTGCGGAGAGCTGGAAATAAACCGGGGCACGCGGGAAGTGAAGGTAGGCGGCCGCCTTGTCGAGCTCACCACTAAGGAATTCGACCTGCTTTGGCTGCTGGCCTCCAACCCCCGGCGCGTTTTTACCCGCGGGCAGTTGTTGCGCCAGGTGTGGGATACCGACTACGAGGGCGATACGGCAGCCGTGACCATGATGATCAAGAGGCTGCGGGAAAAAATCGAGCCCGACCCGGCCCGTCCCCGCTGGGTGAAGACGGTGCGGGGCGTGGGCTACAAACTCGATCCCTGACCCGGCCGGGGAAGATACTTGCCTGCACCTCCGTGGGCTGAGGCCTGCGAGGCCGGCTCGGGGACGCTATCCCAAACTACCCATTTGGGCTAACCCACCGCAGTCCGGTCTTTTCAAGGTAGACCTCCACGCCACCACGTGGCAACATTCCTAATCCTGGTCATCCATGGGTTGCTGCCAGAAAAGTGTGCCCATGGGCCATTTTTGCGGGCCGGCAGGAAAGGAGGAGCCTTATGTAGAGTAGAATAGCTGGTCTCGTGCGCTTAGTATTAAGTACTCCTCTCCGAGACCCGGAGTGTCCGCGCTCGCCAGAGCGGGAGGAGGTTCATGTGATGCCCTCGATAGAACAAATCCGTTCCATTAACCCGCTGGATATAACCGGCCATACCCGTTTCTCCCTGCCGGTCCTGACCGCATGCGTGGCGGCGGTTACCCTGGTGGTCTGGTTCACCACCAATACCACCCAGCAGATCATGTTTATCCTCTTTGGCGCCCCGGTAATCTATGCCGGCCTGGCTTTCAATCTGCGGGCCGGGGCCGGCATAGCTGCTTATGCGGCTGCGACCGTAACCACGGCCCGCTGGCCGGTACTGGTACAAAACTGGCAGTTAGCCCAGTGGGAGAAGCTCTTCTTCGAGGGCTTCTTTGTCCCCTTCTTCTACCTGGCATTCTGCCTGTTTATCGCCTGGATCATGCTCAGGGAGCGCCAGCTCAGCCGCGAATGCCGGGACCAGGCGGGGAAACTGGCCACGGCCAACCAGCGCAACCTTGAGCTCTTCGTCTCCATCCTCAAGGCTATGATGGCCGCCGTGGAAGCCAAGGACACGTACACCCGCGGTCATTCCGAACGGGTCACCGGCTATGCCCTGGCCATTGGCCGGGAGCTGGGATTAGGCGAGACGGAAATCCGCTCCCTTTTCTGCGCCGCCATCCTGCACGACATCGGCAAGATCGGAGTGCCGGGCGAGTTGCTGCGCAAGCCCGGCCCGCTTGACCCGCAGGAATACGAGATAGTGAAAAGCCACCCCGCCCTGGGTGCCTCCATGCTGGAAGGGATCGAGTTCCTGCGCGACCTCCTGCCGGTCATCGCCCACCACCACGAGTGGTACAACGGCAAGGGATACCCGGACGGCCTGGCCGGGAAGGACATTCCTCTGGGGGCCCGCATAATCGCCGTGGCCGATGCCTACGACGCCATGATCAGCGAGCGGCCCTACCGCTGCGTCAGGAGCCCAGCCCAGGCAAAGGATGAGTTGAACCGATGCCGCGGTACCCAGTTTGACCCCGAGCTGGTGGACGCCTTTCTCCGGGTTCTCGAGCGGGAGGGGGACACACCGAAACTGCTGGCGGGAGCTCCGGCAGATCTTTACGGCATATTCCTCAGCGTGGCCCAGGAAACGGGCGGACACGGCCGGGTAGCCTGATTTTCGGACTGAGCCTTCCTGCCAGAACCCTCCGATACTGTTTAAAGCCGCCTGATCCGGCTTCCTTTTGCCTCTCAGGCTAGCCTGGCTTCGCCCTCACCTGTTTGGCACCACATTCCCTACGGCTCCCGCATAACCAACCCTGCCGGAATTACAGTTTGAACCAGGAGATGGCCTGCTGCAATTCTTCTCCCAGGCGGGCCAGGGAATCGGCTGCAGTAGCGATTTCCGCCATGGAAGCCGCCTCCTCCCCGGTACTGGTGGCCATATTCTGGGCCGCCTCGGCCACCTTTTGCGCCAGTTCCCCGATCCGCGTCACGCCGCTGACCATGTCCTCGCTGCCCCGGGCCATTTCCTCCGTAGACCTGGAGACTTCCTGTATCTGTAGGGCCACGCTGTCCACAGCAGCCCCTATCTGCCGGAAGGCTTCGGCCCCGCCAGCCATCACCTGGTTGCCGCTTTCCACCAGGCTGACGTTTCCCTCCATGGCCTGTACGGCCTGGGAGGTATCGTCCTGGATCTGGCGAATGAGGGAAGCTATCTCCTGAGCGGCCTGCCGCGACTGCTCGGCCAGCTTCCGCACCTCCTCGGCCACCACCGCAAAGCCCCGGCCCTGCTCCCCGGCCCGGGCCGCTTCGATAGCGGCATTCAGGGCCAAAAGATTCGTCTGATCGGCAATGTTGCTGATGAGATCCACTATCTGGCCGATGGCCCGGGAGCGGGTGCCCAGTTCGTTGACGGTAGCCGCCACCTCCCGGGTCGAAGCCTTGATCTTCTCCATCTCGGCCATGGCCTGGCCCATGGCCTGGTTGCCATCCATGGACCGGTGGCTGGTTTCCTGGGCCGAAGCGGCCACTTCTTCAGCCGTGGCGGCGATCTCCTGAATACCGGCCGAAGTCTCTTCAATGGCAGCCATGGTGCCCTGTACTTCCTGGTTCTGCTGGTCGGCCTGCGTAGCCAGCTCCTGGGCCGCCTGGTTGATCTGGTTGATGACCCCGGCGCTCTGCTGCGTACCGGCGCTGAGTTGCTGGGCCGCAGCCGCCACCTGCTCCGCGCCATTGCGGGTGCTTTGCACGAGCTGGCGCAAGCCGTGCAGCATAGTGGCCAGCGATGCGGCCAGAGATCCTATCTCATCCTCGCCCTTGACATCCCAGGTTACGCTCAGATCACCGTCTGCTACCTTGCCGGCGGCCTTCTCCAGGGTAAGCAAGGATCTGGTTAAGCGGGTGCCTACCAGCCAGGCGGCAACAGCCGCAACTACCAGGGCCAGGGCCGCGAACAGGATAATATTATTACGGAAGTCCGTGGCCAACTGGTCATACGTGCTGTTTGGCACCCCCACGTACCAGATGCCAATGATTTCCCCGGCGGCGTTTTTGATCGGCTCGTAGGCCGTCTGGTTTATGGTGCCAACCACGTCAGCCTCGCCGACATAGGTCCGCCCTTCCTTCAACACGGCCTGGGCCACCTTGTCCGAAACCTTCGTGCCCACCGCCCTGGTCCCGTCCACCTTTTTGACACAAGTGGCCACGCGGGTGTCGCCCTGGAAGATGGTTACCGTATCTCCGGTAAGGGAACCGATAAGGTCCACCAGCTCGAAGTTCTCGTTCATCCGGACCTCACCCTTGTACAGACTGCCGTCCCGGATGGACCATTCCCCCGGATACCTTTCCTCCAGTAGGGTCCGGCCCAGGGCCAGATCCGCCATCAGCTTCTTTTGGGCTGCCTCAATGACCTTGGCATGCATGGTCAGCACCGCGTAGGTACCCATGGCCACGGACTGCCCCACCATCACCAGCAAGACCAACAGCAGAATTTTGGCTTTCAGGCCCAGCTTCATTTCCCATCCCTCCCCAGATTTAGTCGTATCAGCCGGACAGTCGCACTGCCCACGGCCTGATCAGGCGTAACTGCCACCTGGCCGCAGACCTAAAAATCACCTTTGTGCTCATGTAGCCCCTTGCACTACTGCTTGACAGTGGCGATAAGGTTTTTGAACCTACGCATAAGAACGGTTTCACAATACCATTTCGCCACCTGACGGCATTTTTCCTGCTTTTCCAGCAAGGCGGTAAAAAACACTGCGTACATACCATCCGAGGCAATCTTACCGATACCCGAGGCCGTTACCGCCCGTAACATTATCACGGGCGGAAAAAAGTCCCTTAACCCTTTTCCCCAGACAAGAACCATGTTATAATAACCAAAAACCAGGGAAGCCAAAGCTAAACCCCACCGGCGCTCGCGGCATCCAGCCCGGAAAGGGGGCCGGGAAAGGGGCCGGTCGTATGCTGGAACAGTTCAATCTGACAGCGGAAACCAGGCAGGCCGTGGCAGCCCGGGCCAGCGCGCGCACCTACCAGGTCGGCCGGGCCATCTTCACGGAGGGAGACCCCGGGGAAGCGCTAGGATTTCTCCTGGAGGGCAAGGTGAAGCTTTACCGGCTTTCGGCCCAGGGCCGGGAGAAGATCATCCACCTCCTGGGCCCGGGTGAACTCCTGGGAGAAATTGCGGTCCTGGACGGTGGCCCCCAGCCCTTGACCGTGGAAACCATGGATACCAGCCAGGTGGCCCTGATAAACAGGGAGGAATTGCACCAACTGCGCCGGCGGTGTCCCGACCTGAACGAACTCCTTCTCGCCACCGCCGCCTCCCGCCTGCGCACCTGCTACCGCCAGATCAGCAGTCTGGCTCTGAAAAGCACCTACGGCCGCATTGCCGGCCGCCTGTTCAAGCTGGCCCGGGATTTCGGCGTGCAGACCCCGGAGGGTGTCCGCCTGGACCTGGCCCTGACCCAAACCGGCCTGGCCAGCCTGGTGGGGTCATCCCGCGAAACGGTGAGCCGCACTCTTGCTGATCTGCAGAACCAGGGTATCTTGCGTCTTTCCCGGTCCCACATCACCATCCTGGATCTGAAGCGCCTACGGCAGCTCGGCCGTGAATAGTACTGTCTGGCCTCAGGCGGCGATTGCGACGAGAAGCATCTACCATATGGTACTAAATTGGTACGGGTCTTCCAGGCCGGTCTGCTAATTTCTGAAACCCAACTTGGTAACCATGATAAGCCCTTAAGTCCTGGTATCTTCGTAAGGTGGAAAGGAAATCACGCTTAGCGTTTGCTTCCGGCTGGAACGGTTAGGGGATGGCGAGAATGCCTGGGAATTGCACCTTTCAGCTTGACTGGGAATACTTGAAAACAGGACTGCTGCTCCTGAACGGGGAACTGCGGCGGCTTTTGCCCACCAGGCCTGCGGTGTTACCTATAACCCTGGTGCTGCCCGGCCAACAGCCTCTCACCGTCGAGCTTCTCAACCCCCACCGCGCCCTGTACCATCCGGAGCTGGAGCAATTTTTCCGCCGTTCAGGTGCAAACGCCATGAGGGTGGTGCACCAGGAGAAAAATAACGGCGGCCTTATTCTTTTCCTGGACGCGGTGCCCGCCGGCGCCGGGCGGAAGGAAGGGGAGTCGGCCGCAGCCTCCTCGAAAAAGCCAGAATCCCTGGAACCTGGCAAGGTAGTTGCGGCCCAATCTCCACCGGCTACCTCCCACAGAAAACAGGAATCCCGGACCGGGGGCCGGGAGTCGGGACCGGCAGGAGGCCAACCCGGCAGCACCGGCCGGAGCCGAAATAAGGCTCGGCAAAGCCTGGAGGACCTGACCGCAGATGAACTGCTGAATATCTTCTTGCCCCCTGAATACCGGCCGGGTAAGAAGCGGTCCAAGGAAGATATCATAAAGGCTCTCGAACTTCTGGCGCAGATGGGGATTATCGCTGGGGAGGAAGAACCCCCAGCCCCGAGGAACAAGAGGGCCGGAGAGAAAGCAGCGGCAAGAAGGCCGGCCGCCGCGGGAAAAAACCGCCCCCAGGTGGCCCCCAGGTCTGGGCAAGCCGGGGGCCCCGAGGCACCGTCCCGGCCCGCAAAGCGGAGCACAGCGCCGCCGGGGACGAGCATGGCGTCGGTGCCAGCCACCAGGGATGCCAGCGGAACCAGCGGCACCCTGCCGGAACCTCAACGTCAGTCCGCAGGTTTGGAGGACGAGTACTCTGCCCTGGACCGGGAATTTGATGCCATGGCTGCACTGGCCACCCGGCTGCCCGAGCCCCAGATGCAGTTTCGTGACGCCGCCTGGGAAGAGATTCTCTCTTCCCTCGCCCAGAGCCGCTATGCCACTCCACCTGAAGAGAATCTTCACCAGCAGGCCTGCTCCCTGTCCACCAACCCCGGGTTCAACACTCTCCTTTGCCTCCAGGTAGCGCGCAATTTTACTCCCTATCCCTACCAGGTAGAGGTTGCCCGGGAAGTCATGCAGCGCATGCGCGGCCGCGCGATGCTCTGTGACGAGGTAGGACTGGGCAAGACCATTGAGGCTGGCCTTATTATCACCGAATATATTCTCCGGGGTCTGGCCCGCAAGGTGCTGGTGCTCTGTCCCACCTCCCTGGCCTCCCAGTGGGCTGAGGAGCTCCGGGCAAAGTTTGGCCTGGATTTCGTCCTCCACGACGAACCGCGCTTTCAAAACCATCCCGCGCCCTGGAAAACCTTTGATCGTATCATCGCCTCCCTGGATATGGCCAAACGGGAGCCCCACCGCACGCAGATTCTCGAGACCTTCTTTGATTGTGTGGTAGTGGACGAGGCCCACCGCTGTCGCAACCGCACCACCCTCAACTGGAAGTTCATCAACGAACTGAAGAAAAAATACATCCTCCTCCTCACCGCCACGCCAGTACAGAACGACCTGGAGGAACTGTACAACCTCATCACCCTGTTGCGGCCCGGGCAACTCCAGACGGCCAGTTCCTTTGCCAGCACCTTTATCACCCGTGGAGACCGCCGTAAGCCCAAAAACGCTGAAGAATTGCGGCGCCTGACCCGGGAGGTAATGATCCGCAACCGGCGCTCAACGGTGGGCCTTAGCCTGCCCAAACGCACTGCGGAAACGATCCTGGTAAACCCCACCGCGGCCGAGGCAGAGCTTTACCGCCAGCTCACGGACTACGTACGCCAGGAATATAACCTGGCCGGGGGCCGGGCCAGCCAGCAACTCGTGCTCAAGACCCTACAGCGTGAGGTCGGCAGCAGCCCGTGGGCGGTTCTGCCCACCCTGGACAAGCTGGCCCGCGAACCCAGGGATGAAGGACAGAAGGAGCGATTGACCCGCCTGGTCCAACTGGCCGGGGAGACCAAGGAGTTCGCCAAGGGACAGTCCCTGATCCGCCTGCTGCATGCGCTTAAGGGGGAAAAGGCGATAGTTTTCACCAATTTCCGCCACACCCAGGAGCACCTGGCAGCCGTATGCCGTGAAAACGGCCTGGACTTCGCCATGTTCCACGGGGAAATGCGCCGCCAGGAGAAGGAAGAGGCGATTGCGGACTTCGCGGCCGATATCCCCGTGCTTATCAGCAGCGAATCCGGCGGTGAAGGTCGCAACTTGCAGTTCTGTCATATCATGATAAACTTCGACCTCCCTTGGAATCCCATGCGCATCGAACAGCGCATCGGTCGCATCCACCGTATCGGGCAGACGCATGATGTCCGCATCTATAACCTGGCGGCCGCAGGTACGGTCGAATCCTATATCCTGAGCCTGCTAGATACCAAGATCAACATGTTCGAGCTGGTGGTGGGGGAGCTGGACATGATCCTCGGTGAGCTGGCGGAGGAAAAGGACTTTGAAGATCTGATTATGGACATCTGGGCCGGTTCACATTCGGATGCGGAACTGGCCAAGGGAATTGCCGAACTGGGCGACGCCCTGGCCCGCTCCCGGGAAAGGTATGAGGAAATTAAACAACACGATCTGGAAATTTTTGACTAGATACCCAGGCAACGAACAACACCGATAGAAGGATAAGAACAGCGGATAAACCTGACCCCAGGCCACGTACCCTTGATGGGAGATGAAACCATGACTGCCGGCGGGAAACAGGAAAATCGAGGTCCAAAACAGGAGATCAGCCTGCAGCGCTACTTCCTGGATACCCTCGAGGCCCATGGGGCAGTGGTAGACACCCCGGGCTATGCCCTGCTGGAAGCGCTGCTGCCTTCGGAAGTGGCTGCCGCCCTGGAACTGCCGGAGGAAGTACAACTAGCCTTTGACTATGAGGTGGCCTGCGAGAACCCAGAGGCAGAACTGGTTGCTTATGGCAGCCCCCTGCTGGACCGGGCTGTAGGCCTAGGCCTGAAAGCCGGCCGCATCGCCCGCAAGGTAGCTGCAGTTTCAACTTTAAACGTACCCTCGGATATCTCGGCCAAAATAAAGAAGCGCCTGGAATTTGTCCGCTGCCGCCCACCAGTGCTCCGTTCGGCCGGGGTGGTACGGAGCGAAGCCGTCCTTTTCAACTTCCGCACCCGGTTTATTTCCGATGAAAAGCAGGAAAATATCTATCCCATCCTGGTGGATACCGCGGTGGGGCAGGAGGTAAACTACCAATTGCCCTGGCTGCAGACCATGTTTTTTGTCACCGGCGATCCCGGCATAGCGGCTCTGACTCCGGCGGACCACTGTGGGTACGCCAAGGCCTACGAGGCGGCCAAGGAAGCTCTGCCCGGCGCGATAACCCAGGATCTGGGTGAGTTCCAGGCCCGCATGCAACACTTCCTGCAGGATGAGGCCAAGCGGCTCGCCTCCTTTTACCGGCAGACCATGGTCGAGATCCGTCAGCGGATACACCGGCAGGACGCTAATGAGGAACGGCGGCAACGCCTGGAAAAGAAACTACCCGCAACCCAGGCTGACTTCTACAAGCGGGTGGAGGACATTCGCAGTAAATACCGGATAATGGTGGAGGCGGAGGTGGACAGCGTCACCGTATACGTGTGGCCCAAGGTCAAACTTACCCTGGACATCGAGCACAAGAATATGCGCACCCCCATGACGCTCTATTACAACCTGGCCGCCGGAGCCCTGGAACTCCCCCTCTGCCTGGCCTGCCACCGCCCCAACACCGCAGTGTATTTTGACAGCCGGGGACGGTTCTTGTGCCCGAGCTGCGCCGGCACCTAGAAGGCGGTGGCAGAGACGGGAGTTAAGATCAGGAATCGGCGCAGCCGGTTCCTACAAGTGTCCCACTTCCCACCTCCCACTTCTTATTTTCAGGGCAGGATTTGCCCCCCCTGGCGTCGAACTGCAAAGAAGATGCCTTCAGGAACGCCGGCCCCGGCCCGTCTGGCCAAGAATATGGCTGCGGCGCATGGCCCGCCCGCACTCGGGGTACATAGGCCCGCGACCAGGCGTCTGGTGGGGTATGCTCGCCCGATTAAGTACTCGCCGAAAGGAGCAGAATGGATGGTAGAGACTGCTGACCTGGTAGAAAAAATCCGTGTCATTCCCGACTTTCCCGAAAAGGGAGTGCTCTTCCGGGACATCACTACCCTGCTCAAAGATGCCAGGGCCTTCCGCCAGGTGGTGGACATTTTCGCTGACCACTACCGGGACAAGATGGTGGAGGCCGTGCTAGCCATCGAATCGCGGGGGTTCATCTTCGGGGCGCCCCTGGCCGACCGCCTGCAGCTACCCTTTATCCCCGTACGGAAGTTTGGCAAGCTCCCGGCCGAAACCGCCAGGGTAGACTACGAGCTGGAGTACGGCCGGGAAACCCTGGAGATCCACCGGGATGCCTTGCGGCCTGGGCAAAGGGTAGTCATCATGGACGACCTCCTGGCCACCGGCGGGACCGGCCTGGCCACGGCCCAACTGGTGGAGAGGCTCCACGGCGTGGTAGTGGAGCTGGCATTCCTGGTAGAGCTGACCTACCTGCACGGGCGGGAGAAGCTGAAGGATTACAGCGTCTTCTCCATTCTCGCCTTCGACGAATAGATGCTGTGGAGGAGGAGGAGGATATTTTGGCAGCCAGAGCACAAGTAGGGATTTTCGGCGGCACCGGCTTCTACGACTTTCTGGAGGATTTCCAGGAGATCAAGGTGGAGACCCCTTACGGCCCCCCCAGCGATAAGATCGCCCTGGGTACCTGGGCCGGAAAACAGGTGGCTTTCCTGCCCCGCCACGGCCGGGATCATTCCCTCCCGCCTCACCGGGTAAATTACCGGGCCAATGTCTGGGCCATGAAGGAACTGGGCGTAACCCATATCATCGGGCCCTGCGCGGCCGGAAGCCTTCACCCCGACCTCAAACCCGGGGACCTGGTGGTCTGCGACCAGTTTGTAGACCGCACCACCGGCCGGGCCGACACCTTTTATGACGGCCCCATCACCACTCACATCGGCGCCGCCGACCCGTACTGCCCCAAACTGCGCCAGATAGCCATTGACAAGGCCGGTGAAGTTGGCTTCACCATACATCCCCACGGCACGGTGGTAGTTATCCAGGGGCCGCGCTTTTCCACCCGGGCGGAGAGCCGCTGGTTTTCCAGCAACGGTTGGCATGTGATCAATATGACCCAGTACCCGGAATGTATCCTGGCCCGGGAACTGGAGATATGTTATGTCAACCTGTCCCTCATCACCGACTATGACGTGGGTCTGGAGGGCCATCCCGATATCAGGCCGGTAAACCACGAGGAGGTCACCCGGGTCTTCGGCGCCAGCATTGGCCCGTTGAAGAAGCTGGTCAAGCTGATAATCGCAGCCATCCCGCCCGAGCGCACCTGCGAGTGTAGCCGCAGCCTGGCCGGGGCCCGCATTGAGTAAGCTTGCGGGTTGCGGGTTGGCGAAAAACACACTTTTACCAGGGAGGTTTTTTCTTGTCCTTATCAGAGCTTGCTCGCGAGGGAGAAAGGCGGATTCTCTGGGCTGACCGGCACATGCCGGTCTTGACCGGCATCAGGGAACGCTGGAGTGAAGAAAAACCGCTGGCGGGAATCCGAATCGGTGCCTGCCTGCATGTTACTACTGAGACAGCCAATTTGATGCGGACACTGAAGGCCGGCGGGGCCGAGGTGGCCCTCTGCGCCTCCAACCCGCTAAGCACCCAGGATGATGTGGCCGCGGCCCTTAACGAGGTCTACGATATTCCCACCTATGCCGTGCGCGGCGAGGACAACCAGACCTACTATCACCATATTAACCAGGTTCTGGACACCCGGCCGGCGATCACCATGGACGACGGCGCGGACCTGGTCAACACGCTCCATGGCAAGCGCCGCGAGTTGCTGGAGAACATCCTGGGTGGCACCGAGGAAACCACCACCGGCGTCATCCGGCTGCGGGCCATGGAAAAGGAGGAGGTGCTGCAGTATCCCATCGTGGCCGTGAACGAGGCCCTCACCAAGCATATGTTTGACAACCGTTACGGTACTGGCCAGTCGGCCCTGGACGGCATTCTGCGGGCCACCAACTACCTGATTGCCGGCAGCACCTTGGTGGTGGTTGGCTACGGCTGGTGCGGCAAGGGTGTGGCCAGCCGGGCCAAGGGCATGGGAGCCAACGTGATCGTGGTGGAAGCCGATCCCTTGCGGGCCCTGGAAGCAGTCATGGACGGCTACTGGGTGACCAGCATGGTCAAGGCCAGTACCGTAGGCCAGATCTTTGTCACCGTGACCGGAGACAAACACGTCATTGACCGGCAGCATTTCGAGCGGATGCGGGACGGGGCTATCGTGGCCAACTCGGGCCACTTCGACGTGGAGCTGAACCTCGACGCCCTGCGGGAAATGGCCGTGGAAGTAAAGGAGGTACGGGAAAACGTCGAGGAATACCGCCTGCAGGACGGCCGGCGCATCTTTGTGCTGGCCCAAGGAAGGCTGGTTAACCTGGCGGCCGCCGAAGGGCACCCAGCCCAGGTAATGGACATGAGCTTCGCCAATCAGGCCCTGTCCGTGGCCTGGCTGGCCGGGCAACCGCGGGGCAGCCTGGGCAAGCAGGTATTCCCAGTGCCGGAGGAAATAGACCGGGAAGTGGCGAGGCTGAAGCTCGCCAGCCTGCAGATCGAAATTGAAGATCTCACCGCGGAGCAGGAGAAATACCTGACTTCCTTCGATCTAGGGACGTAAAAGTTAGTACCTCGGGGAGTGGGTACCATAGTTCCCTTGCGCAAGCTAGCGGCAGTGTTCTTGCTGCTGCTGTGGCTAACAGGCTGCGGCTATTCTTCGGACCAACCTCCGACCAGTGCCCGTCCGGCCGCGCCGGAGACAGGCCAAAACATGTCCCCAGAACAGCCAGGGGTGCCGGCGGGGTTCGGCCGGGAACCCGTTTCGGCCTCTGCCGGGACCGGCCTGCAGGAGGGTGGTTCGGCACCGGGACCGGGGATACCGGGAACTAAGACCGCACCGAAAGCGGCCGCCATAAAACCCGTAGCCGGGGCCGGCAGCGTGAGGTCGGGAAGCAAGGGCGAAGATGTCCGGTATGAATTTGTTCCTATCTTCATGTACCACGTGGTGGATCACCCGGGCCGGACCTATGCCGAGCTGTACGTGGAGCCTGCAGACTTCCGGGCCCAGATGCAGTATCTGGATGACAACGGCTACCACGCTGTGACCTTAAAGCAAGTGGTGGCCCACTGGCAAGAAGGCTGGCCGCTCCCGGCCAGGCCGGTGGTGCTTACCTTTGACGACGGCTATCCCAGTGTCTACAGCCAGGCCTTCCCTATCCTGAAGGATTTTAACTTCGCTGCCACTTTGTTTATCAACACCGCCAAGCTAAATAAGCCCAATGGCCTGACCGCAGCCATGCTGGCCGAGATGGCGGACGCCGGTTTTGAAGTTGGCTCCCACACCATCAGCCACCTGGACCTGACCACGGTCTCAGATAAGGTGCTTGTCAGGGAGGTGGCGGGCTCGCGGGAAACCCTGGCCCAAATGCTCGGGACCGCGCCGGTCAGTTTCGCCTACCCGGCAGGCAAGGCGGATACCCGAGTAGTGGGGGCCGTGAAGGCTGCCGGTTACCTGGCCGGGGTTACTACCGAGTACGGCCTGGCCGCGGCCGACCAGGCCCCCCTGCGGCTGAAGCGGATCCGCATCAACGGCAGCGACGGCTACCGCGGGTTTGTCAAGAAGCTCGCCCCTTACCGGTCCTACCTGGCTGGCTTCCCGGATCTGCCACCTGCGCCTCCATAGGCTTCGGCCGCACTCCTCGCCCGCGCCGCCGGCGGCACCAACAGAGGGATAAAAACAGGCGAAGCGGGAGGCCCAGATTTCAAGTTTGGAACTGGCGCAGCCGGTTCCTACAAGTGTCCCACCTCCCACTTCCCACCTCTCACCTCTATTTTCTAGGCGGCCTCCTTGACAGGATGAGGGACGGGCAGTTATACTGATATCGGCAAAACTTAATAAGACGAGAAGAACAAGAGACGAGAAGACCTTAGATTAGCTGAGACGACTCGGAGAATTGGGGTGAGGACCAGGGTGGCTGGTCTTTTTCTTTTTGGGGATAAAACCGGGCGCGGATGCCTGTCCGACCCACCGCTTTCGGTGGAGAAGCTCGACCTGCCGCCGCTGCCCCACCTGCTCTTTACCCGGCTTTACCAACCAGGCCGATACGGGTTCCTGCTGGAAAGCAGCCTGACAGATAACCGCCTGGGGCGGTATTCTTTCCTAGGCAACGAGCCCTTTCTGGTTTTCCGGGCCAAGGGGGAATGGTGCGAGTTGGCCTGGGAGGACGGTACTTCTTGGCAGGGAAAAGTCCACCCTCTGGAGGTGCTGGACCGGCTGCTGGGCCGCTTTCAGAGGACCGAGCGCCACCAGCTTTTTCCCTTTACCGGGGGCGCGGTGGGCTACCTGGGTTACGACCTGGGCCGGGTGCTGGAAAAGCTGCCGGCCACGGCCGACGACGACCTGGGGCTGCCGGACCTCTACCTATGTTTCTACCATACCCTGGTGGCCGTAGACCACCTTAACGGCGAGGTATATCTGGTTTCCGCCAGGCTGCCGGAGCTGACATCCAGCAGGTCCTTTACCGAGCGAGCACGGAAAATGTCCGCGCGGCTGCGCGGCCCGGGCTTCGGGGGGTATAACATTCCCGGGGCTGACATCAGCCTGGCGGGGTGTAGGAAAGTCGGCCCTGGCGGCGGAGTGGAGGCGGCTGCCGGCGAAGGGGCGCCCCCCCTCCTGGCCGCCGAGATGCTGGCCGCCGGGCTGGTTCAAGCCAATTTCACCCGGGAGGAATACTGCCGAGCGGTACAGCGGGTAAAAGATTACATCGCCGCTGGCGACATTTTCCAGGCTAATCTCTCCCAGCGCCTAGTGGCTCCCTGGCCGGAGGATCCCTACGCGCTCTTCCTCCGGCTCCGGGCGGTCAACCCGGCTCCTTTCGCCGCCTTCCTGGCCTATCCGGAGGTGAGCGTAGTCAGCTCCTCCCCGGAACGTTTCCTCCAGGTAAAAGACCGCCAGGTAGAAACCCGACCCATCAAAGGCACCCGACCCCGGGGCGCGACCCCGGAACAAGACCGGCGCCTGCGCGAGGAACTCTGGCAGAGCGAAAAGGACCGGGCCGAGCTAGTGATGATCGTGGACCTGGAGCGCAACGACCTGGGCCGCGTCTGCCGCTACGGTTCGGTACGGGTACCGGAATTGCTGGTCCTCGAGGAATATGCCAGTGTCTTTCACCTGGTGGCCACTGTAACCGGGACCCTGCGACCGGGGGCCGGCCTGGCCGACCTTATCCGGGCCACCTCTCCCGGCGGTTCCATTACTGGGGCGCCCAAGGTGCGGGCCATGGAAATCATCGAGGAACTGGAGCCGGTGCGTCGGGGTATCTACACCGGATCCATCGGCTGGCTGGGCTTTAATGGCGACGCCGACCTGAACATCGCCATCCGTACCTTCGTGGTCAAGGACAGACTAGCCTACTTCCAGGTCGGGGGAGGGATTGTGGCCGATTCTACCTCCGCGGCCGAGTACGACGAGACCCTGCACAAGGCCCAGGGCCTGGCTATAGCTTTATCCAAATACTGTAATTCTGCCAAGATAGTTTGAGAACGCTCTGCTAGTTTTTCAATCTCCCTTGGAGATTTGGTGCCGTAGAAGGCTGTCGGGAAGGGGTAACTCCTCTCTCCTGATTAGCGAGAAAGGGTGGAGAACGGTAGATAATAATGTCAATGCGGCGGTTCTTACTCCGGTTTTCCGCGCTGGTATTGGGGTAAAGGGGATGGTATTCGCCATATCCCAAGGCCAGCAGGCGGTGCGGGTCGAGGCCTTCCTGTTCCACCAGGAATCGCACCACGGTGGTAGCCCTGGTCACCGAAAGCTCCCAGTTGGACGGGAACTGGGCGGTGGCTATTCTCAGGTCATCGGTAGAGCCGGCCACTCCTACGTAGTTGGGGATCTGGCGCAAGTAGTTGGCCACTTCTTCGAGCACTGGAATGGCGTCGGCGCGCAAATCAGCCTTGCCGAGATCAAAGAGGACGGAGCCGGTAAAACTGACGTTCAGCCCTTCATCGCTCAGAAAAAGGGCTACCTTACCCTGCAGGCCGTGGCTGTTGACGTAGCTCGTCAGATCCTGGGCTATTTTTCCTAGGGCATCCTGAGCGGAAGGGTTACTTGCGGCTCCTGTACTCTGGCTTGCTCCAGGGACAATCCCTGCCCCCTCCGCCCCTATGTAACTGGTTCCCGACAGGGCCTGCCCCAGCGCCTGGGCCAGAGCCTGGTACTTGGCCGTATCAATCTGGGACATGGCATACATCACGATAAAAAAGGCCATCAGCAGGGTGATTAGGTCGGAATAGGTCAAGAGCCAGCGCATTCCCCCGGAACCATCGTGGCCCCCCTCACCCTCGCCACTATCTTCTTCGCGCTTACGCCTTTCTTTCAGCAACAGCCTCACCTCCAGAGAGAACAGCCTTTTTCTGAACCGCCGGTGCAGCGCGCAAGCCAGCCGCAGTTTCCAGCTTATCCCGCACCAGTCTTGGACTTGTCCCTTGAATGATGGCTAGAATTCCTTCCATGACCACCTCGTCCGTCACCTTCTGTTGCTTCGCCTGCTGTTTTAACTTTCCTCCTAAAGGTAGCCACAGTAAATTGGCCATGGCGATGCCGTAGAAGGTGGCGAGAAAAGCCACCGCGATGGCCCCGGCCAGAGCTTCTGTATTTGAGATGTTACCGAGCACATGCACCAGGCCCATCACCGTACCGATAATGCCCATGGTCGGCGAATATCCGCCGGCTGTCTCCATTATTTCCGCCCCGAGTTTGGCCTGCCGCTGCCTCTCGGCTATTTCGGCCGATAAAATCATTTCCACCTGCTCGGGGTCCATGGCATCAGCCGCCAGCTCCAGCCCGTGGGCCATGAGGGGGGTTGGCGCGGTCGAGGCCTTGTTTTCCAGACCCATGAGGCCTTCCTTGCGGGCCAGTTCAGCGCATTTGACCAGGGCTTCGACAATGCCTCTGGTGTCCGGTTCAGCCCCTTTGATGGCCTGAGAGAGGAAAGAGGGCAGCCTGGTCACATCCCTCATGGAAAAGGAAATCATGGTAGCTCCCAGGGTGCCGCCGACGATCAGCACCAGGGCCGAAGGGTTCAACAAGGAGGCCAGGGTCCCGCCTTCCATGATTAGCGAGATAAACAGCGATGCCACCGCTAGTCCCAGGCCCAGAAGGGTAGCCAAATCCATTTATTCCCCCGCTCCCCCCTTCACATGCTCCGGCAGGCCGGCCCGTATCCTAAATACGGGAGACGTTATCCCCGCTTCGTCGGAGGCAAACAATTTTCACGGCCCGCCGCAAAAAGTATAACCCTTTAGTTTACTCCAGTCAATCCCAGTCTATGTTTGTAGATTTAGCAGTTTGCGGGTGTTACTTTAGTACCACCAGTACGACATAACCCGACATCCACAGGTACCTCGCCGCGCGGCGGGCCAGAAACCTTAAGTAACTCATTTCTCGGATTCAGGTTAATACTCACTTCATGGTGGTGATCCCGGCGCCCCTCGATAAGTCCCCGGGCAAGAAACAATGAGGCGGGGACAATGACCACCAGCATGGCTACGGTCAAGAAAACCGCCCTTCTCTTGGAGGGTACTGATTTCATCCCTGGCTTCCCCCAGCAGGTGGTGCAGAAGGAGAAAATGTTGACAAGCACCAGCGCAAGTGCTACATTCTGGGTTGTTCCTAGTAACCAAGTGCCTTCCGTCTATCTCCCGGCGCGAGCGAGGTGGCGATGCATGGCTGCGGCTAATATACAGCAAGAGTTCTTTCTAAGTCAAGTCCTGGGGAAACCTATCCGTGACGCCCGGGGAGAGGTTATCGGGTGCCTTCGGGACATGGCCATTCGGTGGGAGGCGGTCTATCCCACCGCGGTAGGGATTAAATACGCGCGGCATACGCAAAATCACGTGGCCACCAGTGAGGTTTTGGCCTGGGGAGAGCGATATATCGAGCTACGCCAGGACTTTGCCGCTACCGCCAAGTGCCAGTTGCAGGCGGATGAAATCTATGTGAGCAAATGGTTACTGGATAAACAGGTTATTGACATCAATGGTTCCAAACTGGCCCGGGTTAACGACATCCAGCTTGTCTGGGTTGAGCAAGAGGAATCCCGCAAGCTTTTACTGACGGCTGTGGATATCGGGGTACGAGGGTTACTCCGGCGGGTGGGGCTGAACTTTTTTGCTAAAGGACGAGAAAACAAACTCCTCGGCTGGGAACATATTGTGCCGCTGGAAGCCAGGGTTGCCGACCTCAGGTTGCGCCCTGATGTTTCCCGGGATAAGATCGGCCAATTACGTCCGGCCGATCTGGCGGACATCATTGAGGACCTTAATGCTCCGAAACGCTTAGAACTTCTTCAAAATCTGGACAACCAGACCGCAGCCGAGGCGCTGGCCGAAGTGGCGCCGGATACCCGCAGTGATATTATCGAGAGCCTGGAAAGTAGCGCCGCCTCAACCATTATCCAAGAAATGGCGCCCGACGAAGCCGCCGACGCCCTCGGCCAGGTATCCCGCGAGAAGTCCGAACAGATTCTCAACCTCATGCAGGCGGAAAGGGCCAACAGCCTGCGCAAGCTAATGGATTACCCCGCCGACACTGCCGGGGCCCTGATGACGACCGAGTACCTCTCCTTTTCTCCCCGGACTACCGCCGCAGCAGCCATTGACCGGCTGCGCGAGCTGGCCCCTTCGGCGGATACGATCTATTACCTCTTTGTTTTGGAGAGCGACAATACCCTGGTCGGCGTGGTTTCTCTCCGCCAGTTAATTGTGGCTCCCCCGAACCAAACCCTAGACCAAATTATGGAAAAAAGGGTGCTTAAGGTCAACCCCCGTGACAATGGCCATAAAGCCATCGAGGTTATCGCCAAGTACGATCTTCTGGCAGTGCCAGTCGTAGATGACCAGGGCATTATGCTGGGCATTATTACAGTGGACGACATAATCGAGACACTGCTGCCCGACCGTAACAACCTGGAAACGTTTTCTCATTATCTCGTAGGTGGGAAGCTAGCCCGGAGGGGCAGACCATGAGCCGGGAGAGAAGAACGGGACGATGGCGGATCTCCATGGGGAGACTGACGGTCCCCTTGCTCACCTTTCTGGCCGTCATGGGGCCAGGAATTATTACTGCCAATGTAGACAACGATGCCGGGGGGATAACTACCTACTCGGTGGCCGGGGCCACACTAGGGTACCAGTTGCTATGGCTATTCCTTCCCATAACCCTAGCCCTCATTGTGATCCAGGAAATGAGCGCCCGGATGGGAGCGGCCACGGGAAAAGGCCTGGCCGCCCTCTTGCGCGAGCGCTACGGAGTACGAGTTGTTTTGTTGATTTTGCTCGGACTGGTGCTTACTAATCTGGCCAACACTATCAGCGAGTTCGCGGGAATCGCGGCCAGCACGGAGCTGTTCGGTCTTAGCAAGTATCTTTCGGTGCCCCTGGCGGGTCTTCTGGTATGGGGGATGGTCGTGAAAGGCTCCTACAGGTACGTAGAGCGAATTTTTCTGGCGGCTTCGGCGCTGTACGTTTCCTACGTTATCTCGGGGTTACTGGCTCGTCCGAATTGGGAGGAGGTTTATCACTCCCTGTTCATCCCCAGCTTTAGTCTGGAAAAAAATTACCTGACGATCTTCATCGGCCTGGTCGGAACCACCATTGCTCCCTGGATGCAGTTTTATATCCAGTCGGCAGTGGTAGAAAAAGGAATAAGTATGGAGCAGTATCGGCACTCGCGCCTGGATGTGATCGTTGGTTGTTTCATGACCGACCTGATAGCCGTATTTATAGTCGTGGCGTGTGCCGCCACCCTTTACCAGCATCAAGTAAGTATCGAGACTGCTGGAGACGCAGCTATGGCGCTCCAACCGCTGGCCGGGCGCTGGGCCTCCCAACTGTTTGCCTTTGGACTTCTAAATGCCTCGATATTTGCGGCGGCCATCCTACCTCTGGCCACTGCCTATTCGCTTTGTGAAGCCCTGGGTTTTGAGGCTGGTCTTGATAAGAACTGGGCTGAGGCTCCGGTGTTTTACTGGGTTTACACGGCCCTGATTGCCACCAGCGTTGGCTTTATCCTCCTGCCAGGCCTGCCCCTCATTGCGGTTATGTTCTGGTCTCAGGTAGCAAACGGTTTTCTCCTACCTGTCACTCTTGCGTTTATGCTGGACCTGGCCAATACGCCCGACATCATGGGGAAGTACACCAATTCGCCTGGCTTCAACGCCGTTGCCTGGGCCACCACGCTCTTAATGGCAGGGATGTCCCTGCTGCTGGTAGTGTACTCCAGTCTTTCCCGGGCGTGACTTGCGCGGCCGGGATCTTTGTCGTCAGACGGGCCGCTTTCCCTGTTGGAATGTGGTTGCCCCACCTGGGCCAGCATACCTCAACTTTGACCTGAAGCGCCGGGGTGGAGCAGGGATATTTTCTTGAGTGTCGCTATCACCAGGACAGGAAGGGCTCAGGCGATAGTCATGCAGGAAACAGGTTAGCGGCGGCGAATCCATACCTGGCTGGTATCCCGTGAGAGGAAGGTGCAGGAGGATGGCCGAAAATGAGCCCGCGGGCCGCCACGGGCTTGAACCATCGGATACGGAGCGCCGGCACGCGGAGCTGGAATACTTGATGCGCCGGTTCGGTGACAAGGTGCTGTATCTGGCTTATAGCTATCTCAGGGACCGGGAGTGGGCCCAAGACGCGGCCCAGGAGGTCTTCCTGCGCGTCTACCTGGCATTGGACGAGTTCAGCGGCCAGAGCTCTTACTATACCTGGATATATCGGATTACCGTAAACGTTTGCCGGGATGCCCTGCGGAAGAAAAACCGCTATATATGTACCGAACCGGATAACCTGGCCCAGTACGGCGACACCGCCGATCCTGAAGCTATGGCGGTGGAAAACATTACGGCCCAGGAAGTAGTGCACGCCATTTACTCCCTGCCGGTGGCCTACCGAGAAGTCTTGCTTCTACACTACTATCACGACTTGAGCCTCAAGGAGATCAGCCAGGTTTTAGGTATCACGGTCCCGGCCGCGAAGGTACGTCTCCTGCGCGGCCGGCGGCGCCTGGAGGGGCTCGTGAAGGATGGTGGTGGCCATGACCAGACAGAGTAACAATGCGGAAAAGCAGTTGCGGCAATTGCGGTCGATCTTACGGCAAACCTTCCGGGGCTGGACTTTCTCCCCATCAATGCGTGCCCACGTGCACCGGATGGCCGACCAGTATGCCTGGCTGGCCAGGACCCCTTCACCGTCTCCGCCTCAGACTGGACTCCGGCCGGGTTTAAGGTGGGCTACATGGGCGGCCGTGGCGGCGGCCATCCTGCTGCTTCTGATCTGGCGGTGGCAATCGGACAACGCGGGACCAGGCGCGCCGGGGGAGGTAGCCGGGCAGCCGGCTTATGCCGCCCTGGTAGACCTGGACGGGGAGGGAGAAGATGAGTTGGTTGCCGTGTGGCAGATTGAGGGTACCCTGGATCTGCGCCAGGTACTGGCCCTGGTGTGGCAACGACAAAGTGAAACCTCCTCCTGGCAACTCCTTTATACCGTACCACTGGAAGGGCAACTGATCCCCCCGGTGCAGGTAATCAAGGCCCCTGACAGCCCCGGGAAGGCGGTCCTCGTCTCCTCGCAAGGGAGCTCCGCCGCCGAAACTCATTCCATGATCCTGCGTATTGACGGCCCGGTGGTGCGCACGGTATCGGACAACGGGTCCTAAGAAACAGAGGTCGGGAGCAGAAGATCCGTTAATCTGCGATCCCAGGACCCCAGGATCCTGACTTCGCCTATCCATTTTCTTCGGCAAGGACGGGGGATACTTTGGTGGTAGAAGGCAAAGAGCAGGCTGATCCCCGTGTGGCCACACCTGACCGGCCTGGTGGCGGCTACGCTGATTGTCTTTGCCCTGGCCTATTACCTATTTTTACGGCAGGAAATTCGGGCTTAATTTTTTTGCCGCCGGGAAATAACGTGTAACCTTCACAGGGATGATGGAGTCTAATTAAGTAGACCACCATGCCGGGGCTCGGCGCCCCGGCACCACCAGGAGGATGGAAAAACGGCGGTGGGGTAGGAGGCGTGGATGTTGATTTGGAATTTGCGTAGCAAGTTCCTACAAGTGTCCCACCTCCCACTTCCCACCTCCCACCTCTCATTTTCAGGATAGGTGGTCAATGGAGGTGAAAGAAATGGGCACTAGGAAGCGCAACACAATTATTCTGGTGGTAATTGCTTTTCTTCTGGGCGCGGCTGTGACGGCCGTTGCCGTCGGCGGCGGGAAGATATCCTTCGTGGCCCGGGCAGACACCCAGAACCAGACGGTAACACCGGCAGAACCTCTGACCGGCCCCTCGTCACCGCCAGGAGTTGATGCCGACGCCATCGCCAACATCGTGGACCGGGCCGGGCCGGCGGTGGTAAAGATTGATACCCGGGTGGAGGTGCAGCAACAGGCGGTTAATCCTTTTCTTGACGACCCGTTTTTCCGGCAGTTCTTCGGGGACCTTCCCTTCAGCGAAAACCAGTCGCCCCAAGTGCGACAGGGTTTGGGCTCGGGGTTCCTCATTTCCAAAGACGGCTACATCCTGACTAACGAGCACGTGGTGGACGGGGCAAAGGACATTGAAGTGACGGTAAAGGGTTACGACAAGCCCCTTCCGGCCAAAATAGTGGGATCGGATTACGACCTGGATCTGGCCGTATTAAAGGTCGCCGGTGCGGGGGATTTCTCCTTCCTGCAGTTGGGAGATTCCGATAAAGTGCGGGTCGGCCAGTGGGTGATCGCCATCGGTAATCCTTTCGGCCTGGATCATACGGTGACGGTGGGGGTGATCAGTGCCAAGGGTCGCCCGATCACCGTGGAGGACAGGCATTACGAGAACCTGGTGCAGACCGATGCCTCCATCAACCCGGGCAATAGTGGTGGCCCACTTCTAAACCTCCAAGGCGAGGTGGTGGGCATTAATACGGCCGTTAACGCTGCGGCCCAGGGCATAGGGTTCGCTATCCCGGCGAGTACAGCCAAGGGCGTGGTGGATACCCTGATAACAAAAGGACACCTCAGCCGTCCCTGGCTGGGCGTGGGGCTCCAGGCAGTTACGCCAGAGCTGGCGGCATACTTCGGCCTGGAAAAACCCGAGGGTGCCCTCATCAACGAAGTGGCCGCCGGCAGCCCGGCGCAAGGAACCGGCCTGCGGCGCGGTGACGTGGTTCTGGAAGTGAACGGCCAGAAGGTCAAGTCTCCAGAGGATCTTTCCCGGACCATTCAGCAGGCCAAGATCGGCCAGAAAATGACCCTTCTTATCTGGCGCAACGGAAATACCATCTATAAAGGTGTAACCATCGCCGAAAAACCTAATCAGCTAGCCCGTTAGTTAGTTAGCCCACCTGCCCGCGGTTCCCCCGCACCGGCCTGGTGCGGGGGAACCCATTTAGTACCTGCGGGAAATATGATCTTCTCAAGGGGGAATGGCTGTTATTACGGACTTCACTATCCCCTTGATGTTCTGGGCGGTATGGTGGTGGGAGCCGTTGCCGGCTGGGCGCTGCGGGCCGCGCGTTTCTTAGACGTACTGCTGGATATTGGGATTGACCGTTGGGAAGGCGTTTTTCCACCGCATCTGGCAAGGAGGGAACCAAGTGACCGGCTTCTTGGCCGCCCTGGCCGGAGTAATCACTGCGCTTATCTCCCGCCTCAGCTACGCTGGGATCGGCATAGCCATGGCTCTGGAGAGCGCCTGTATCCCCATACCCAGCGAGGTAATCCTGCCCTTTGGCGGCTACCTGGTCTCCCAGGGGGAGCTTCTTTTCTGGGGGGTGGTGCTTGCCGGCACGGTAGGGGGTACCATCGGTTCGGTAGGCGCCTACCTGGTGGGGGTGCACGGCGGGCGCCCATTGCTCTTACGCTACGGGCGCTACTTGCTCATCTCTCCCCAGCACCTGGAGCAGGCGGAGAATTGGTTTGCCCGTTACGGAGAAGCTACTGCCTTTTTTACCCGGCTCCTGCCGGTGGTCCGTACCTTTATTTCCCTCCCGGCAGGGATTGCCCGTATGCCCCTGGACCGCTTCGTGATCTACACCTTCCTAGGCTCCTTGCCCTGGAGCTGGCTTTTGACCTACGTGGGGGTGCAACTGGGGAATCGCTGGGAGCAACTGGGGACCCTTTTTCACCAGTTGGACTTGCTGATCGTTATCCTCCTGGTCGTCCTGGTCTGTTATCTGCTCTGGCGCCACCTGGTGCGGCACCGGGCCTAGCAGGCCGCTTTTTCCAAGATGTTTTCAGAGACGGAGAGGATCGAACACCACCTGAGCGAGGAACCAATTGAGCGGATCAGGCGGCTGGTGGAATTCATGCGGGAAAACCAGCGGTGGCTTGACGCCTTTAACGCCTACTGTAACTCGCCCGCGCCGTGAGAAATTGCCGCCCGGGCCGGCGCTGCCGCTGACTCGCTTTGCCGGGGCTACCCCGGCCAGCTCGGCAGGTGTTTCGTGACGCTCCTGGCGCAACTAATCGCCGTGGCCTGCTTGCCGGCGGTTTCTTGATGCCGGGCTTGACATGAAAGGCGTAGCCTAGTACAATTTAATTAAACGATTACTTAATCTTAACACGGAGGGGTTGAATTGCCTAACGACTTGTGTGACAGCTTCTGCCCTTCGGAAAACCTGAATCACTTGCGGAATAAGGTCCTGGAAGTGGCTGGCCTATCCGAAATTTTTAAGGTACTCGGGGACGAAACCCGTACCAAGATTTTGTACCTGCTGGCCCACCAGGAACTTTGCGTGTGTGATTTGGCCTCGATCCTGGACATGAGCTTGCCCGCTATCTCTCACCATCTGCGGCTATTGAAGGCCCTGCGCCTGGTCAAATACCACCGTGACGGTAAGATGGTCTACTATTCCCTAGACGATGCTCACATCCTAAACCTGATCCGAGAGGCCCAGGCTCACTTTGCTGAAGGGAGATAGGCGTCTTTTCTTCCCTCGCGGCTATAGGGGCCTGGGTGGTGGTGACCGTGGTATCTATGGTCGGCATCGTGTGGCTTTCAGCGCGGGGTCTGGAGACCCTCCGCTTCGCCTGGTTGGAGCGATACGGCGAAGTAATGTCGGGGACCATTATTACGGCGGTCGGGATTATCACTTTGCTGTAAGCAAGGAGGAACAGCGAATGCGGTACACCTTGGCCGGACTGGACTGCGCCAGTTGCGCCGCCAAAATTGAGCAGGAACTACGCCAGATCAAGGGGCTGGAGGGGGTAACCGTTAACTTTGCCGACCAAAGCCTGGAACTGCCCCCGGAGCTGGCCGAGGCGGCCCGGGAGGCCGTCAGCCGGGTGGAACCCGGTGTGACCCTGTTACAACAGGCTGGCCGCAGGCCGGCGGCCGCGGAGGAGGGGCGCGAGGAAAAGAGGGCGCCGTACGCCATCGTGGTTGCTGGCCTGCTCCTGGCGGTGGGTTTCATCTTCCACCCGCCCCTGCACCACACCCCTTACTCCTGGGCCGAGTATGTCGTGTTGTTGACTGCCTACCTGCTGGTAGGGGGACCGGTGATCTGGACCGCCATCCGGAACCTGGCCAGGGGCCAGGTCTTCGACGAGAACTTCTTGATGACCGTGGCCACCATGGGGGCCATTGCCATCCACCAGTTGCCCGAAGCCGTGGCGGTGATGCTTTTCTATGCGGTAGGCGAGTATTTCCAGGGAAGAGCGGTAAACCGTTCCCGCCGATCCATCGCCGCCCTCCTGGACATCCGGCCGGAGTACGCCAACCTGAAGATCAATGGAGAAACCAGGCCGGTACCGCCGGAGGAAGTGGCGGTCGGCCAGCGTATCATCGTCAAGCCCGGGGAAAGGGTGCCCCTGGACGGCGAGGTGGTGGAAGGAACCTCCTTTCTGGATACCTCGGCCCTGACGGGCGAATCCGTGCCCCGCAAGGTGAAAAGCGGTGATCAGGTTCTGGCCGGCATGATCAACGGCCAGGGTCTCCTGACCGTCCGGGTGACAAAGCCCTATGCCGAATCCTCGGTGGCCCGCATCCTGGAGCTGGTGGAGAACGCCGCCGGCCGCAAGGCCCCCACCGAGCAGTTCATCACCGCCTTTTCCCGCTATTACACCCCCGTGGTGGTGGCGGGAGCTGCGGCCGTGGCGGTCATCCCGCCGATGGTCCTTCCCGGGGCCACGTTTTCCATATGGCTCTACCGCGCCCTGGTGATGCTGGTCATCTCCTGCCCTTGCGCCCTGGTGGTTTCCATTCCCCTAGGGTACTTCGGCGGCATCGGCGGGGCCTCCCGCCGCGGCATCCTGGTTAAGGGGGCCAACTTCCTGGACGCCCTGACCGGTCTCCACACAGTGGTTTTCGACAAGACAGGCACCCTGACCCAAGGAGTTTTCCGGGTGACGCGGGTGGTACCGTATCATGGTTTCGCGGAAACGGAACTCCTGGCCCTGGCGGCCCATGCTGAAGCCTTTTCCACCCATCCCATCGCCCAGTCCATCCGAGAGGCCTACGGCAGGGAAATCCCACCGGACATGGTAGACGAATACCGGGAAATCCCCGGCCACGGCATTAGTGCCCTGGTGGATGGCAAGCGAGTGCTGGCCGGCAACGACCGCCTGATGCACCGGGAAGGGATCGTCCATGAGATTTGCGACCTGGAAGGCACCGGCGTGCACGTGGCCATTGACGGCACTTTTGCCGGTTACATCGTCATCTCCGACGAAGTGAAGACCGACGCCAGGAGAGCCGTCGCCCGCTTAAAGGAACTGGGGGTCAGGCAGATGGTGATGCTCACCGGGGACGAGGAAACGGTGGCCCGGCGGGTGGCCGAATCCCTTGGGCTGGACGCCTATTTCGCCGAACTGCTGCCAGGGGGCAAGGTGGAGAAAGTGGAAGACTTACAGGCCGCCCTCCCCGACCGGCGCCGACAGAAGCTGGCCTTCGTGGGCGACGGCATCAACGACGCCCCGGTGATCACCAGGGCGGACGTGGGGGTGGCTATGGGAGCGCTGGGGAGCGACGCGGCCATCGAGGCCGCCGACGTGGTGCTGATGGAGGACGCTCCCTCCAAACTGGCCACAGCCATCGAAATCGCCCGCCATACCGGCCGCGTGGTGCGGCAAAACGTAGCGCTGGCCCTGGGCGTCAAGGGATTCTTCCTTCTCCTGGGTGTCTTCGGCGTAGCTACCATCTGGGAGGCCGTTTTCGCGGACGTGGGCGTCGCCCTGATGGCCATCTTTAACGCCACCAGGACCCTACGGTACAGGAAGCACTAAAAAGGTCTCAGTGGAACAGTGGATTCCGGCTGCTTGACGTAACGATAGTTACATGCTATGCTCTATAGTAACGATAGTTACAAGAGCTGGATGAGGGAGTGATCGCTTGACCGAGGCCGGCAAATGGCTGATCCTGATTTATAAGATTCCCGCCGAGCCGTCCCGCTACCGGGTCGCCGTCTGGCGGCGTCTGAAAGAAAGAGGCGCCGTCTACCTGCAAAACTCGGTGTGTGTCTTGCCGGACACCCCGGCCAACCGTAACCTTTTCCATGCCCTGGCAGAAGAAATTGTTAAAGCCGAAGGTGAAAGTTTGCTGCTGCTGGCAGAACCTCTGGGAACAGCCGCCCAGGAAAAGGTGGTCGGGCGGTTCAATGGGGAGCGCGACGCCGAATATGGGGAGTTTCTGGAGCAGTGTGGGGCTTTCTTAGCAGAAATCCGCAGGGAAACGGAACGGCGGAACTTCACCTTTGGCGAGCTGGAGGAAAACGAGGAGGGTCTGCGGCGGCTGGAGACCTGGCTGCAAAAGATAAAGAACCGCGATTTCTTCGGTGCCATGAAGGCTGCCGTGGCCGAGGATTATCTTTCCCAATGCCAGCAAGCCCTGGAGACCTTCGCGGGCAGAGTATTCTTGGCCCAGGAAGGGTCTGGGCCGGAATGAGGAGGGAGAATAGTATGGAGGACAGAGTTCTGGATCACCTCCGCCTGGTTGGTGGTCGCCTGGTGATGAGAAGATACAGTACATGGGGGGCAGAGAGCACGTGGCAAAAGATAGTGGTCTGAGACGCAATGCCTTCCGGTTTATCGTCCTGATGGGATTGGTGAGCCTGTTCGCCGACATGACCTACGAAGGGGCCCGCAGCATTACCGGCCCCTACCTCTCTCTCCTGGGCGCCAGCGCGGCAGCGGTAGGTTTCGTAGGCGGCCTGGGAGAGCTGGTTGGCTACGGCCTGCGTCTGCTTTTCGGCTACCTGGCCGACCGCACCCGGCGTTACTGGCTGATTACCATCATCGGGTATGGTCTAAACCTGCTGGCCGTGCCTTTGCTGGCCCTGGCCGGCCGCTGGGAGGTGGCGGCCCTTTTGATCGTGGCCGAGCGCCTAGGCAAAGCCATCCGCGCTCCGTCGCGGGACGTCATGCTTTCCCACGCCAGCCGCCAGGTGGGGAGCGGCCTGGGGTTCGGCCTGCACGAAACCCTGGACCAGATCGGGGCCGTAAGCGGGCCGCTGATCGTGGGTGCCATCCTCTACCTCCGGGGTGGCCGTTATCAACCGGCCTTCGCTGTTCTTTTCATTCCAGCCATTCTGGCCTTGCTGGTCTTATTCGTTTCCCGCTTTCTCTTCCCCCGCCCCCAGGACATGGAAACGACCCGCAAGGAGGCGTCGCTCCTTCCGGACAGTGGGAAAATGCCACGGGTTTTCTGGCTCTATATGGCCTTCACCACGGCCAGCCTCGCCGGCTTTACCCACTTCCAGCTTATATCTTACCACTTCAAGGCGCAGGGGATAATGCCGGATGCTCAGATTCCTATCCTCTTTGCGGTGGCTATGGGAGTGGATGCCCTGGTGGCCCTGCCCGTGGGGCACCTGTTTGACAAAAAGGGTCTCTTGACCCTGAGTCTTCTCCCACTCTTTACCATCCCGGTGCCGTTCCTGGTCTTTTCCCATGCCTATTACCTTGCGATTCTGGGAGTGGTTTGCTGGGGGGCGGCCATGGGTATGCAGGAGACCATCATGCGGGCGGCGGTGGCTGAGATCATCCCGGCAGAAAGACGCGGCCTGGCCTACGGTATCTTCAACACGGGATACGGCGCGGCCTGGTTTGTGGGCAGCACCGCCATGGGCATCCTCTACGGCGTGGCCATTCCTTACGCCATTGTCCTGGCCGTGGTGCTAGAGCTCTGCTCCCTGCCCCTGCTTTTTTCAGTCCGCCGTGCGGTGCAGGCACCCCAGACGTAGCTCCGGGGGAAAAACGCGTTTCGAAGGCCCGGGAACTGTAATTGTCAACCTGTCCCGCTGCGTTCCAGTGGATGGGGACTTGTTCCGGCAAGTAGGGGTAAATGGCTGCCGCCACCAGAAAGGCAGCCAGCAAGATCACCACCAGGAGCCAGTCGCGCTTGACGGCCACTTTGCCACTTTGGCCTGCCTGATTGTGGTGGTTCACGTGGAGAGATAAAGCCGGATTTGCCTACGGCATGGTCACAAGGTATTGCTTGATTTCAGGGGCGGTAGCCAGGCTGGCCTCCGCGGCCAGCAGGAGTTTCTCCGCGTTGCTATGCACCTTTTCTGCTACTTCGGGGCTAAGGTATATTTCGTGGCAGTTTGGGCAGACCATGGCCTCTACCTCGGAGATCGTTACCTTTATTCCTTTGCGTTCAAAATCTAGAGGTAGCTTCTGCCAAACGGTCTTGCTGCCGCACTCGCCGCACCTGCGGGTTCTATTGCTCATTTGCGGCACCCCCTTCTTCGTTTAGTGGGCGGCGTTTCCCATACTTTATTGTCTGGGATGTACGCGGTAACAATGTCCAACATTTCAGGGTCTCCGTAATCACATACAGCATGAAGCTCAAGGTTCACCCTGGCCGTCAACCTGGCCCTACCGTAAACAAGGCACCTGTTCCGCCCGGGATAGATCTCGATTATCCGGCCATTAAGGATAGCCTCGGCAATATGTTTTGGTGCAAACCCCTCGGCCAAAGCATGCTGTACCGCATGAGGCCGGACGGAATATGCCCCAGCCTGTACTTGCTTTTTAAGGATTGCCTCCAGGTCCATACAAGTATCTCAATTCCTTCCGTCCCTACCTTCTTAATCTTACGCTTCAACGCACAAAAAGACAAGTGACTTAGACCGGCATAGATGATGAAGATCATAATGGGGAAAGGAATGGCGAATTTTTTATCTATCCATTCAGGCGTTGTCGCCGCACCGGCCGAAAATATGCCCTCAGTCCCTGCGGATTGCCGGCCCGCACCACGGCCAGGGCGGCCTTGGGTAACGTAAGTGTCCCGGGGTAGGCCAGGTAGCGAGGTTCCCAGGCGGGGTTATATTTGGCCTTGAAATGGTAGAGACCCTGGAGGTTGGCGAAACTGCGGAACAGGAGGGCCTCGGCCTGGCCGGCCAACCCCTCCTTTTCTTCCGGGGTGATGCTGGCCAAGGGTGCCAGCCCGAGATTGAGGGCCAGGTATCCCCGCTGCTGGAAATAGTACGCCGCTTCCACGATCAGGAGATCCATGGCTCCGGCGGGCGCATCCGGCTGGTAACGCATGAGATCGGGCGAGGCCTGGGGCAGGTGATACATGGGGACGAAGTCGGCAAAGGCGTAGATCCGGCCGTGCCTGTCTTCCACGGTGGCCACCAGGAGATCACGCACCACCTGCCGCGCGAACCACCCTAGGGAAAACCCCTTTTCCGGCACGTGGCGGAACCTCAGCCAGGCCTCGGAGACTTCTGCCAGCCGGTCCAACAGGCTGTCATCCAGCGGCGGGTCGTAGAACCTCACCCCCAGGCCGGCCCGGCTGGCCTTGTTAACGCTGTAGCGTACCTCCTTCCAGGCCCGGCCCGAGAGGCTAAAATTTTCCAAGGGAATAAGGGCTTCCTCGCCTATTTTCAGAAGGTTGAGGCCAGCTTGGCGGTAAGCGGGGAGGAAATCAGGCAGCACCTGGTAGAAAACCGGATACCAGCCGTTTTCGTCGGCCAAGTTAATAAATTCCTCTATGGCGGCCCTTATTTTCTCCGGTGCCCCCACCGGGTCCCCTAAGGCTACCGCTGTGTCGCCCACCTGGCGGTAGGCCACGTAACAGTCGCCCGCGGCCGGGAAATAATAGAGTTTATCCGGCCAGAGAGTGAAAAAAACCAGGGAAGACCGGCCCCAGCGTTCGGCCAGGTTGCGGGCCAGCTCGTGTTCCTGCAGGCTGGCGTGCTGCCGGTGGGCAACGGGGCGAAGGAGCATCCACACCGCGGTTAAGAGCGAGGCGCTGTTAACCCCATAGGCGGAATCCAGGAACCAACGGCTGACCGGCGTCAGGCCGGCCAGCCCCGGGTAGAAGCTGAAGGAAGCCAGGTAAAAGGCGGCCGCCAGGATCGTACGGCCGTCCGCCTTCAGGCTCAGGTGGTGGTGCCACAGGTACAATCCGGTCACGGCGTAGAGCAAATTGAATAGGACCGCAGCCACCAGGATGTTGAGGCCGGTACGGATAGAGGGGGCATCGCTGCGGGCCTGGAAATGGCCGGCGGCCGCCAGCAGGAAAACGCCAAAGGCCATGGTGACGGCCGCCTCCTCATAGTCCAACCCCTTGAGCAGGTGCAAGAAAGTAGACACCAGGACCAGGGTGAGGGTGACCACCCAGGCGGTGCGCTTCCCTTTGCCCAGAGCCGGAGAGGTAACGAACAGCAGGAAACCGGCGATGACCGTCAGCAGCCGGCTGCCGCCCCGGATGACCAGCGGCACCACGTGTACCAGGTAGGCGTGCCGCCAGGACAGGGTCGGAGTAAGGGCCGAAAGAATGTTAACCGCTCCCAGGAAGACAGCGAATCCCACCGCCGCCCGCCGCCAGTGCCTATGGCTCGAGGACATGATCGGCCCTCCTGCGGGCAAGGTGCCAGGCCACCGCCCCTATAGGTATGGGAAACCAAAAGGTTACTGCCCGGTACAACAAGGCTACCGCCGTGGCCACCGACCAGGGGATACCCAGGGAAGTATACACCCAGGCCATGGAAGCGGCGTATATGCCCATCCCGTTGGGGATAAAGGTTATGTGGGCAAAAAGGGTAGCCAGGCCGAAGCCGGTCACCAGCACTCCCGGGGAAACCGGCTGGTGCAGGGAAGCAAAAAGGCTATAAAGGATGGCCAGGTCAATGACCTGGAGCATGACGGCCCAGAAGGCTACCAGGGCCATGTCCCGTTTCCTATACCGGAGATTTCCTAGTTGCTCCAAAACCTCCTCCAGTCCCCTCAAGATCGGCCCAGTCGCGAAGAAGTCTTTACCCCTGTATTTGCGGCCAAGGCTGTTTGTCCAGGACAGAAGCCGGGCGGCCCCCTGGCGCACCAAGTCGCGCTTAAACATTACCAGGACAAGAAGGAGCACCGCCGCCAGGATGAGTGCCAGCAACACCAAGGACGTGGTCAGTTGCCCAGTGGTAAGCTGGTGCCGGGTGGAGAGGTAAAGCAGCCCCCCGCCCAGGAACAAAAAGAAGGTCAGGTAATCAAAAAGGTAAAAAAGGGCGTTGTTGAGCACGCTGCTCCACGGGGAGATACCGTCCCTGGCCGCCTCGCCGGCGAAGACGGCCACCCCTGCTGGCGTGCCCACCGGCACCAGCCTCCCGGCCGTGGTGCTGGCCAGGGTGAGCAGATAGAGGCGGCCCAAGGCTACTGGCCAGCCCAGAACCGTATATATGATCCGGTACAGGACGGCCTGATCCAATAAGAAAACAAGCTGCAGTAGGAGAGAAAGGAACAAAAGGTACAGCCGAATCCGCGGGATGAGGCGCATAATGTCTGCCAGCTCGCCCCCTTGATGGCGGAGGAGCAGCCACAAAAGCAGCCCTGCCAGGCAAAGGGCCAGGATTATGACCAGGTATCGCCGCATGACAAACCTCCTGTTCCAATCTTCTCTGGCAACTACTCAGGCCACCGCCTCTCACAGCCTTTGAGCGCGGCCTCGCCGTCACTTTCGCGACGGCTGATAACCCGGCTTGCGGTGTTCAGTCGTTCGCCGCCCGACCTCCGACCGGCCTGACAGGCTGGATATTTACTTTCTCTGGCAAGAGGATTAACCCTGGGATATAACATACAGCCAATTTTGCCCATTTAGTATATCATAAGGGCCGGGCCAGGTACAGATGCACTTGTCTCGAGAGGCTAAAACTTTTCAGGGAAATACTGGTTTCCTTAGCCATTTCCAAAACGCATAGACACGCTGCCGCCCGGGGGCTTGCCGGCAGGTGAGCGTAAGCATTCGTGCCAAGCCCGTAAGCAGGGCTTGGCACATTGGCTGTGGTTGGCAAGATTTTTTGGTTGTCGGGGATCACCAGATCTGACCACGGCAGTTCCTTTGCCGGGCTGGGCCGCAGGGCGAAGGTGCCGGTGGCCACGAAAATACGGGGGCAAATCGCATTACTGCCTGGCTATGCGCTCAGCACCTGGCCGTAGCCGAAATCGGGCCGCAGCAGCCTATGCTTTAGTCTGGTCACCTTGGCCTTCTTGCGCATCAGGGCGCTGTAGACGCCGGCCTGGCGGATGTCTCCTACCAGAATAAGACCGACGATGATGTCGTCCTTCAGGACTATCTTCTTGTAAAGATTGTGTTCGGGCCGGTACTCCTTCAGGATTTCGTAGCCGTCACCATCAGCCTGAGCCAGGCCGACAGCTATGGCCGGCACATCGCGAAACTCAACCGCGTTCTGCATGCCGATCATCCCGCCATACTCCCGGGGTATTCCGGCCATGTTATACCCGGCCACCCGGCCCTGAGCCACGGCGTTGGGCCAGATGGGGGTCAGGCCGATACGGCCGCTCACCACATCCTCAGTCTCAGCCACATCGCCGCCGGCGTAAACGCCTTCCATACCGGTGGACTGGTATTTATCCACCACTATCCCCAGGTTTACCTTTACCCCAGTTCCCTCCACCAGCCCGGTGTTAGCCCGGGTGCCGGTGGCCACGATGACCAGCTCGGCCTTGAGGCGATCTCCGTTCTCCAGGATGACGCCACGGCCGGCCTTGCCGGTAAGCTTTTCCCAGAGGCCCGGGGCAGCGATCTCCTTGATGCCGGTTCCCAGGATAAAGCGGATGCCCTCGGCCTGCATTTCCCGGAGCAGGATGGCAGCCGCGCATGCGTCAAACTGCTGCGGCAGGATCTGGGGCATCTTTTCCACCACCGTCACCTCCAGGCCCCGGCGGTACAAGGCCCAGGCCGCCTCCAGGCCCACAAAGCCGCCGCCGATGATCACCGCCCGGCGAGCCTGGCCGGCCTGGGCCAGAATCTTTTTGGCATCCTCCAAAGTGCGCAGCCCGTAGACCCCTTCCCCGGTGATCCCGGGAACGGGCGGCATAAAGGTGGAACTACCGGTGCTGATAAACAGACGATCATACTTGAGCCTGGCGCCATTGTCCAGGCGGGCCACCTTTTCTCCGACATCCACCCTTGCCACCCGGTAACCAAAGCAGGTGTTAAGGCGCAGTTTCTGGTAAAAGTCCCGGGGCCGGATTCGCAGGGCATCTTCACTCCGGGTCCCGCCCAGGTAATTGGGCAGCAGGCAGCGGGAATAGGCCGGCGTCTTCTCGACGTCCACGATGGTTATGTCACCCTCCGGGTCCAGGCGGCGGATGGTTTCGGCGGCGCTAATCCCGGCCGCGCTGTTGCCGACAATGACGTAGGCCGTCATGCTGGTACACCTGCCTCGACAGCCAGGGCTGTAGCCACGGACTTTTGCCGCTCCCTGGCAAAATCCTCCGGCTCGATGAAAGCCAAGGCCAGGTTGGGGCAGGCGGCCACGCAAGCTGGCACGTCCCGGTCGGGGCAGCGATCGCACTTAATGGCCATCTTTTCCTTACCCGGTGCCGGCACGACTGCGCCGTAGGGACACGCCATGATGCACATCCAGCAGCCGACACAAGTCTGCTCGTGGCCTTCATTGGTCACTATCCCCGTCTCGGGGTCCTTTTGCATGGCGCCGGTCATGCAGGCGGCCACGCAGGCCGGCTCCTCGCAGTGGCGGCAGAGGACCGGCACCGGTCGGCCGTTGACGGCCTGGATGAATAGGCGGCCTGGTACTCCGGCAGCCATGGCCCCGACGATGGTCTTATCCTCCGCATGGGCCGCGGCGCAGGCCAGGACGCACGTCAGGCAGCCGTTGCAGCGCTCGGTATAGACCATGATCTCCTTCATAGGACACCTTCTTTCCGGACTGATTTTCCTGAAGGTTATGCAGTAACCCACCTTAGACTCATTAACCTCTAACTACGCAAGAGCAAATGTTCCTTGTCGAAGGGGCTGCCGGGCCCGCGCCAGGGGCGCCGGCCCGGCTCTATATTGAGGTGAGCAGGTGGGCTCACTAGATGCCCAGGGCCTGGCGCTTGCTGTCAATCACGGCCAGCATGGCCTGGGCCGCCTTCTCAGGGTCTTCCTCCACCAGGAACTTGGCGCCGGTCAGGCCCTCGATATCCTGGGTCAGGATCTTCGTCACCAGTTCGCTGCCAGTGACCGGCGGCACCGGCCCCAGGTGGGTGGTGATGCCGAAAGCGACGGCAAAGACGCCGTCCACTACGGCCTTCTGCTCCAGGTACTCCGGCGCTGAAGCCACTACCGGGAGTTGGGCCGGGTCTACCCCCAAAGCGCCGGCAATGGCCGTGACGGCCACGCCGATGCGGCCAATGTCCACGCAGGAGCCGAAGTTCAGTACCGGCGGGATGCCAAGAGCCTGGCAAATTCCCCGCAACCCTTCGCCGGCCTGGTCCGCGGCCTCGGGCCGCATCAAACCTTCGATTTCGGCCGCGCTGGACATGCAGCCGGCGGCAATAACCAGGACATTATTCTTGATGAGTTCGCGCATGATGGTCAGGCCCCGGGTATCATGGCCGTTGCGGTTATTGGTGCAGCCGACCACCGCGGCGATGCCTTTGATGCTGCCCTTCTTTACCGCGTCCAGCAGCGGGTCCAGGCTGCCGCCCAGGGCCCCGAGGATAGTTTCCACGCCAAAACCGGCTACTGCCGGGTTCTTGTACGGCGGGATGTGGATGTCCTGACCCCGATTTTTATAGGCCGTGATGGCCATCTTGATGAGCTCGCGGGCCTGCTCCGCCACCTTCTCCGGGGCGTAATCCACGTGGTCTTCCACCCCGGCCATGCGGACGATGCGGTCCACGCTCACCAGCCGGGTGTGGAACCGGTCAGCTACGGTCTTGAGGCCGGGGATAGAGCAGTTCATGTCCATCATGACCAGGTCCACCGCGCCCGTAGCCACGTAGTATTCCTGGGCCAGCCAGTTGGAAAGTTGCCCGGCAAAGCCCTTGGCGCTGGTGGCCGAACGCTGCATGAGCTCCTGGCCGGTGCACATAGAGCCGTAAACCCTGATTCCCTTGGCGCCGGCCTTCTTGGCCAAGCTCAGCATCTCGGGATCCTGGCTGGCCTGAATGACAGCCGTGGCCACCAGCGGCACGTGGCCGTGGGCCACGATATTCACCGTCTCCGGGTCAATTATCCCCAGGTCGGCCTCGCTCTGGGCCAGGCTGGGGGTGCCCAGGAGGATGTCCTGGATGGTGATGGTGCCTACCAGGCCCATGTAGCCGGCGGCCAGGGCCAAGCGCACCACGGTGAGCAGCAGGTCCACCGGGTCGGTATCAATGCTGGTCATGGATTTGGTCAGGGCGTCACGGATTTCCGAAAGCACGCCGCCAGGAACTACTCCCAACTCTTGCCATGCCTCCAGGCGCGTTTTGGGTGCCAGCAGGTTCACCAGGGCCAGGGGCTCGTCAGAGCCTTTGCGCAGCTCAGCCAGGATGATGTCGGCCAGGGCCGTGGCCAGTTCGCCGGCGGGTTTCTTGGCGTCCAGGCCAACCAGGCTGGCTATTTCCCGCAGCTTGGCCTCGTCCCCGATCTTAAAGGGCGTCTTGCCAGCCACGGTGGCCTTGATGGTCCGGGCCAACTCCTCTAGGTGATGGGTATAGGCTGCGGTGCCGTGCACGGCCAGCCTTACCAGGTTGCGGGCCACGATGGTGTCCGCGGTGGCGCCGCAGATGGCCACGTCGGTCTTTTTGGTGATACGGCAAGGACCATGGCTACACAACTGGCAGCATACCCCCTGCATGCCAAAACCGCACTGCGGCTGCTGCGCCTCGTAGCGGTCGAAGATGGTGGCCAATCCCATGGCCCGCGTCCGGTCATACATTTCATTGGTGCTGCGGTGGGCCGAAACGCAGGTTCCCTGGGCACTGCAAGCGGAACAACTCGTCATTTTTTCTCCCCCTCGTGAAAAACATTGTGATCATCGCACCGGCAACGGCTTGCCCCGCCGACCGCGCCTGGTGGCTCGCAAGGGCTACCGGCTAACGAATGCTCCCGTCCCGCCAAGCTTACTCCCGGGGACGTTCGTCCAGTTCCCCCGGTCGCAATGGGTGCCGACAACGGCCGCCGGAAAACAGGGCCTCATTACCGGTTTCCTCTGGCTACCCAAATCCTATCACCCGGGCGGTACGAAAACCGTGACGCAACTCACACTTCTAGTGTGATTCTGATCACAGTATTAAGACAAGTGAGCGGCGGAAATTCTTCAGGAAAATAATGGTTTTCATTGCCCATTTTCAAAAGGTTGAGGTCAGCCTAGCGGTAAGCAGGGAGGGAATTGGGCCGCACCTGGGAGAAAACCAGGTACCCGCCTTTTCGTCGCGGGCACCTGGCTCTCGAGACAAAAACTTGTTGTCTGGGAGGACGGCCGGTGATATAATGACCGTGCCGCCGTTTCTTAGACGTAAAAGAACCCGGGGTTGTTCCAGGTTGGAAATAATTCCGCCGGACAAAGGGGCGGTCCCCTGGCCGCCCAACGAAAATGGGCAACCACGGGGGTTCCCCTACGGACTGATTAGCGCGGTGAGCTTAGTTTTTTGCCCCTGGGGCGCAGGAAGGAGTTAGCAATGGGTTCTCTTACCGGCTGGGAAGCGATTATCCTCGGTTTTGTCCAGGGCCTGACCGAATTTCTCCCGGTCAGCAGTTCCGGGCACCTGGTCCTTTTTCAGCGGCTTTTTGGGCTCCAGGAAGCGGCCCTGCTCTTTGACGTTGTCCTGCACCTGGCCACCCTGGTTGCGGTCCTGGTCGTCTTTTACCGGGAGTTTGCCGGCATCTTGCGCCGACCGGCCTCCCACCTTACCTGGCTCCTGGTGGCCGGCACCATCCCCACCGGCATTATCGGCCTGGCCTTCCGCGATTTCTTCGACCGGCTCTTTGCCAGCGGCCAGAGCCTGGGGGTGGAGTTTATTATCACCGGCCTGGTGCTCTGGCTGGCCGAAAGCCAGCGACCCAGGTACAACCCGAAAACCATGGAACGCATTTCCTTGCTGGATGCGGCCTTTATCGGCACCATGCAGGGCCTGGCCATCCTGCCGGCCATTTCCCGCTCGGGATTGACCATAGCCGGCTCGCTTTTCCGGGGGCTGGACCGGGAGACGGCGGCCCGGTTCTCTTTCATCCTCTCGGCCCCGGCCATCCTGGGGGCCGGGCTGGTGGAGTTGCGCGACCTACCAGCGGCTGCCAGCACTTCTCTACCCTGGTTCCCGGCCCTCCTGGGGGCTGTGGCCGCAGGGGTGAGTGGCTACTTGGCCATCCGCTTCATGATTCGCCTGCTCAGCCGCAGCAACATGCGCGTCTTTAGTTTCTACGTGTGGGCTTTGGGCCTCCTGGTTCTTTTCGACCAATTAGTGACCCACCGCTTTTTCCCGCCCCTGTGGTAAAACGCTTACAGCCATCCCCTACGGTGAAAGTAATAAAGCATGCCGCCGCTCACGGCGGCCATCAGCCCCAGGGCGTAATAGTAGCCGTAGCGCCAGTTCAGTTCTGGCATATACCGAAAATTCATCCCGTAGATACCGACTATCAGGCTCAGGGGCATCATAATGGTGGTGATTACTGTCAGCACCTTGACTATTTCGTTCAGGCGGTTGGAAGTTAGAGAAAGGTAGGCCTCCAGGATGTTAGTCGCCAGGTCGTGAAAGGTGGAAAGCTGGTCGGTCAGGCGCAGGTACTGTTCAAAGATGTCTCCCAGGTACACCCGCGCGCCGGGCGCCGGACAAGGCAGGTCCTCCCGGCGCATGAGCGCACTGAAAATATCCCGCTGCGGCCCTAAAACCCGCCGCAGGCCGATAAGCCGCCGGCGCAAGGCAAAGATTCCGTTGACAGCGTGGCGGCCGGGCCGGGTAAAAATGAGTTCCTCCAGATTCCAAATTTCCTCGTCCAGGCGGTCGAACAGGTCAAAGTATGCGGCGGTCAGGGTGTCGCTCAGCCGGTAGAACAGGAAGCCCGTGCCCTGGTTCAGCAGGTCCGGTGACTTATTGTATTCCTCGTAGATCCTGTTGATAAGCTCCAGGGGTTGTCGGTGCACCGAAACCACGAAGTTGCCGGCCCAGAAAATGTTTATTTCCAGGGGTGGACGGCGGCGTGCCGGGGGACTGACGGCGTGCAGAGTAATAAAGAGATAGCGGTCGAAATCTTTGGTCTTGGCCCGGTGCTGGTCGTCCCGGCAGTCGGCCACCGCCAAGGGATGAAATTTAAACACGGTATCGAGGAGGTCCACCTCTTCCTCCGTAGGAGCCTCCAGGTCAAGCCAGAAGATTCTCCCCTCCTCGGTCCAGGGGTCAAACCCTTCCGGCCTGAATTCCTTCTGGATCCCCGCCTGTGGGTGGTAACTGAGGTATCTTAACACGAGCTTCCCCTTTTCCCTCCAGGTAACCGGCCTGCTTTTGTTATTATACCACTATACCACCGGGTTTGGAAAGCACAGGGCCTGGTTTCACCCTTTGGTATGCTCGACGACAGACGTAGCGCGGCACTATCGGGGAACCGGCGCTGGGAGGAGATGTTTGGTTGGCGTGAGGGAGGGGAAGGAAAAACAGGCCGACTTTACCAGGGCTAAAAGCCGGGCGCAGTCCATAGGTATTCTGGGGGTGAGTCGCAACCGTGGCGGGCACTACTGTTTTTTCGCTATTGTTGCTGGTGGTCAGCCTCCTGTTCTTTTTTCTCGGCCTGCGCCTCATGCAAGGGCTTTCCCAGGCCGCAGCCCCTCGCTTGGGGCGGCTGCTTGTCCTGGCCACCTCTACCCCGTGGCGCGGTCTGGTGGTAGGCACGGCCGTTACCGCCCTCGTTCACAGCAGCAGCGCCGTAACCATTACCACCGTGGCCCTGGTCACGAGCGGCCTTCTACCCCTGGAGAACGCCCTGGGAATTGTTTTGGGCAGCAACATCGGTACCTGCGCTACGGTGCAGTTCCTGGCCTTGGACTTTACGCGTTTCGGCTTTCCCCTGGCAGCCCTCGGCCTGGCCGCGGCCCTGGTCAGCCGGCGAATCCACCGGCGTCGCCTAGCCCTGGCCGTGGCCGGTCTCGGGTTCCTACTAGCGGCCCTGGATCTTCTCGCCAGGGCTCTGACCCCTCTGGCCGGCCTCCCCAGCTCTTATGACCTCCTGGCCCATTGGGCCGCCAGCCCCGGCCGGGCGCTGGCCGCCGGAATGGTGGCCACGGCTGTAGTTCAGAGCAGTACCCTTTTCACCGCGGCCATCGTCACCTTCACCGCCCAGGGACTGCTTACCCTGCCTGCGGCCGTGGCCCTCGTCCTGGGCAGCAATATCGGCACTTGCGCCGACACCCTGGTGGCGGCCATTTGGGGTAACGGCGCCGGCCGCCGGGTGGCCCTGGCCCACCTCTTGTTGAACCTGGGCGGCGTGGCCGTCTTTTTTCCCCTGACAGGAGCTTTTGCCGCCCTGGTCAGCCTTACCTCAGCTTCCCCGGCCGGGCAGGTGGCCAACGCCCACCTCCTGTTCAATCTCATCACCTCTCTAGCCGCATTGCCCTTCACCCGTGCTTTTGCCGCCTGGCTCGGCCGCCTCCCCGGCCACGGCTGACACCCGGCCTTGGATAGACAAAGTCAAGGGTTTTGTAGTCCAAATGAAGACATTCATTGAGGCAGAGATACGCGGGTCGCGGGGACGGCCCCGGACGCGTGACCACCCGCTCGACCACACCAGTGACCCAGTCTGCAGGCCCCAGGGTATGTCCGGGTAATCCCGATAGTGATTATTGGCCCGCAACAGGCCGTGGCCGCCTTCCATTACGTAATGCTTTACCGTAACCTCCTCCCCTCCCAGCAAGGCCACCATCGTATATCAAACTCCAAAATAGGAGAGGCCTCAACTGCGTTGGCAGCGCCGGGGCTGATGTCACCCCCTCGCGCGTAACTTGTGGGGATCAAGTGTTAGCAGAATACCTGGTTCTTGCATATACCATCTATATCAACAGAGGGGGGGTAAGTTGTTAAATTGGACGGACAACAATATCCCTTTGAAATACCTGCCTGCCCAGGAGGTACGCTCTACACCATTCGGCCGGGGGATTCCTACTTTAGCCTGGCCCGCCGTTTTAGCACCACGGTTGAAGCCTTGGAGGCCGCTAACCCCGGCGTAGATCCTACCAACCTGCGTATTGGTATGATCATTTGCATCCCTGTACCACCTGTCCCCGGTCCTTGCCCCGGTGGCTTTCTGTACACGGTTGAAGCTGGCGATACTTTCTTTAGCCTGGCCCGGCGATTTGGGATTGCCGTAGAAGCCCTTATTGCGGCCAATCCGGGAGTAGACCCCGATAAGTTGTTCGTTGGGCAACAAGTCTGCATCCCGGCCCCGTCCCCTTCACCCCCCTGCCCAGGGGATACTTATACGATCCAGGCCGGCGATACCTTCTCTAGCCTGGCCCGGCGCTTCGGCACCACCATAGAGGCGCTAAGGGCTGCCAACCCAGGTGTAGATCCCGATCGTTTACAGGTCGGTCAGGTCATCTGCCTGCCACCTGGCATACCGGGTCCTATCCCTTGCCCCGGGGGCACTATCTACCTGGTACGGCCCGGAGATACCCTGGCCAGCCTCGGTCGGCGCTTCGGTGTTCCTTTGCCACGGCTAATCGAAGCGAACCCGCACCTGGTTAACCCAAACCAGCTACAGGTTGGCGAACCCATCTGTATACCGCGCCAGCTCTAGGATGGTGTGCATCCTACCCAGCTTAATCGCTGGCGGAGCCAGGCCATAGAGGGGATGCCCCAGTTGTTCGCTGATGAGCGGGCGGCCACCCATACCCTACGGTTTGGGAAGACATTACGGCTGGTCAGACCGGTGGGCTTTTTATCTACACGGCAGTCTCCCAACGCGCGGGAAAAGCCCGCGCAGGCAGCAGCCGGTCCAGGAGCCCCCCTGCCGCACAAGGACCCCATAAACCCTTCCTGCTATCAATAAATCGAAGGCGACATCTCTTGTCCCGTAAGGGAAGAAGTAGCTGCCATATCATGCCGACTTGCTACGGTAGCTCGCGATCCTCTACTAGACAACTGCCGTTTTACACTATCCCCTCAAATCTATGGCCGTCATCGGAGCCGTTGCCATACACCAGTTGCTCGAAGCCGTGGCCCTGAGGCATGCGTTTGGCTCCGGCCATTACGCCCAAAAATCCGCTCCTGGCCAGCTAACTAAAAAACCCGTGTTTAACGTAAACTAAACCTGCCGGGTCATCAAGGGACTTTACTTAGCGGGTTATTCCCGGTTTACTGGGGCCAGGTGAATCCGGCCGGCCGAGGCCTCCCTGACCTTCTCTACTTTACTTATCTGTAAGGGGTTGGGGCGGCCAGGGATCGAAACAGGGGTAACCGGAAGCCTGGTACCGGTCGGGAGGTGGGTTTCGTGCCGCGAAAAGCCTGGGGTTTAACGGTACTGCTGTTGATAACTCTGCTCGTCTTCGCTGGCCTGCTGGCCCTGTCCTGGCTCCGAATCAGACCGGCGACCGTCCCCGGGGAGGTTGTGGCCGGCAAGAGGGTGTGGCAGAAATACGGGTGCGTGGAATGCCACACCATCCTGGGTAACGGTGGGTATGTGGGCCCCGATCTTACCCACGTAGCGGGCAGCCGCCAGGAGAAAGATCTCCGCCGCTTTCTCACCACTCCGGCCAGGATGCGGCCCCACGCCCGCCGGCGCCACCCGCCAGTGAAGCCAACCGAGGTAGAGGCCCTGATGGCCTATTTCTACTTTCTCGACCGCCTACAGGTCAAGGGCTGGCCCCCCAGGACCGTATTAGAAACAGAGATTTCAGCGCCGGATCCGGACCAGGGGACCCGGGAAGGGGACCAAGAGTAACTCAAGGGAGATTTTCCCGTGCTCCGTTATCTTTTCGCCAAACTATTCTCCCGCCTTTTCCACCGCCAGGGCGAGCCGACTCCAGGTCGCCCCCGCGAATACCCCTCCCAGGGCGTGGCTTATCCCTACGCCCTGGCCGCCTTTCTTTTTTTCGGTATCCAAAGCCTGGTAGCCACCGCCGGCGCCTTGGACCAGGTCATCCCCGACCTCCCAGTACCAGTGCCTTTTGAGGTCGGCCGGTCTATCCACCTGAACCTGGCCATCTTCTGGCCCCTGCTCGGGGCTATGGGCCTAGCCTATTATTTCTTTGTGGCCGAGGCTGGCACTGACCTGGCCAGCCGCCGTCTGGCCCGGGGCCAGTTCCTGATCTTCACCTTGATTCTCCTCCTGGACCTTGGAGCCCTGAGCCTGAAGTTGACTGAGGGCCGCGAATACCTGGAGGCCATTCCGCCCCTGGACTGGGCCCTGGTCCTGGCCAGTGTGATATTCGCTTACAATTTGGGCCGGACCTACCTCAAACATGGTGTGCCCAGGGGCCGGCCCACTTTGCTGGCCTTTCTTTTAGGTGCCATCACCCTGGTCGCATTTTTCGTCCCCAACCTTTTCTTTTACCCCCATCCGGCGGCCGATGAAATCGTCAAGTTCTGGGTGGTGCACCTGTGGGAAGAGGGGAGCCTCGAGTTGGTGGCCACCGCAGTGCTGGCGGCCGTGCTTTTGGCGGTCCTAGGGGAAGGCCGCGCCGCGATTGAGGGGGCCCTGTGGCTGGAACTCTTCCTGGTGGTGGCCAGCAGTATCCTGTCCACGGCTCACCACTATTACTGGATCGGGCTACCGTCCTACTGGATGTGGATCGGCGGGGTTTTTAGCGGCTTGCAGCTCGTGCCCATCCTCCTTCTCACCTTTTCGGCCGCCAAGGGCTTCAGACGCGGTCGCTGGCGCCGGCTTGATCCTGCGAGCAAACTAAGCCTGGCCATGGTGGCTTCCAGCGTCTTTTACCACCTGACCGGGGCTGGCCTTTTGGGCTTCACCCTGGCCATCCCCCGCCTCAACCTCTATGCCCACGGTACGTACCTCACTTCCGCCCATGCCCACCTGGCCCTTTTCGGCGCTTTCGGCCTTATGATCCTGGCTGGCTCCTTTTATGTCCTGACCAGGCATCTCGAGCTCAGTCGGGCTGAGGGGCGACGGGCCTGGCTGGGGCTAGCCCTGGTGAACCTGGGGCTGGTCGTCATGGGTGGGGCCCTGGCCCTGGCCGGATTCCTGCAAGCCTACCTCTGGCGGGTAGTCGGCGGCGATTTTATGGAAGTGCAAGGACTGATCCGCCCCTACCTGGGACTCCGGGCCGCCGGCGGGGCCTTCTTTGCCGTGGGGGACCTCCTCCTTGTTTGGGCCATACTTGCTCCGGCCTGGAGGCAACGGCACCTGTTCCTGCGCGAACTGGCCTTCTGGCGCGCCTGAGCAGTATCTATGTTACATGCTGAGATAGCTGAATTCTATGACCTGCGTCACAGTTGCCGATGTGCATGACGCTACATAGTCCAGTTTAGGGGCAGGCTGTGGGCTACGCAGCGGGAGAGGCCGGCCAACTCCTGGAGCTGATTGGCCTGGCCGACCGGGCCATGTATGCCCATAAGAGCCAGGGGTAAGGGAAAACCTGACCTGGTAGCGTAGGCTCTAGCTAGACTTTATTGCGGTCTTTACCGACCGCTGTCACCACCACAAGGAAGATGACGTACTTTTCCCGCTGCTCGAGAAGCGAGGTATCCCCAGAAAGAAATCGCACGCCGGGGGCTCTCCTGGACCTCCTCAAAGACTGTCGGCCGGCTTATTGGCCGGCAGGAACCTGACCGAACCGGTGCGGCGAGGTCAGGGGCGGGCACCCGGGGATGGGGCAGATAGCCTTTGCAGCCCGGACCGGCGGGCCAGTTGGGCCATGCCGGTCCAGGAGGCGGTGTGACTATCAGTTTTTCACCGAAGGAAAGAGGGAAAGGTCAGTATGGGGCAGGAAAAGGGCCGAGACGAATTCGTCCATGAAGGAGGAACCGGCGGATAGTTCCAGGTAAGTCATTTTGCGCGCCAGTTCCTGGGCCGCCTCGAGGGCGGGCCGCGACAGCAAGGCCAGCTTGGCCCCTTTGACCGAGGTATTGCCCACAAACGCGTATTTCTCAACCGGAAGGTCCGGTAGCAACCCAATCTGGATGGCATCGTGGATGTTCAAATAATTGCCGAAGCCGCCGGCAATCAGGAGCCGGTCAATATCATGCACGTCCAGTTGTACCGCCTTCAGCAGGCTCTGGATGCCGGCAAAGACCGCTCCCTTGGAGCGGAGGATGTTCTTGATATCGCTTTCGGTGATGACGATATCCTTGCCGCACTCGGTTTCACTGCCCCAGACCAGCACGAACTCCGTGTCTTCATCCGTCTGGCGTAGCCGCGGGGTGACAGTATCCCGGGTAAACTGCCCGGTACGGTCAATGAGGCCGGCGCGCCGCAGTTTAGCCAGCAGGTCAATAAGGCCGGAGCCACAAATACCTATGGGCCGGTAGCCGCTGATGGCCTGTACCTCCACCTCGTAGGTTTGGGGGTCAATGGTCGCCCGCTCGATGGCCCCCTTCATGGCACGCATCCCAAAGGTGATACCACCGCCTTCAAAGGCCGGTCCGGCTGAACACGAGCAGGAGATCATCCAGTCCCGGTTGCCCAGCACCATTTCGCCGTTGGTACCGATATCAATAAACAGAGTGAGCGCGTCGGATTCTGCCAGCCGGGTGGCCAGGACACCGGCCACGATATCGCCGCCCATGTAGCTGGCCACCGCCGGGAAGCAGAGCACCCACGCGTCGGGGTTGATGGCCAGGTTGAGTTCGCCGGCCTTTACCGGCGGGAATTCAGAGGCGGTAGGGATATAGGGCTCTAGGCGAATATACTTGGGCGGCAGCCCGAGAAACATATGGGTCATGGTGGTATTGGCTGCCACTACGACTACACTAATGTCAGCGCGGTCTATCTTGTTCCGCTGTACCAGTTTCTCAACGAGTTCATTGATGGTGGTGATCACGGCGGTGTGCAACTCATTTAGTCCACCATTCTCGGTGGCGCGGATGATCCGGGAGATAACGTCGTCACCGTAGCGGGCCTGCTTGTTGTACCCGCCCCGCTGGTCCACCGTCGCCCCGGTGTTCAGGTCCACCAGGTAGACCACTACCGTGGTGGTCCCGATGTCAATGGCCAGGCCGTAGGCCTGGGTGGAGGAGGAGCCTGGCTTCAGGTCCACTATTTCGGTAAGCCCGTCCATGTGGGCCAGGGTGGCGGAAACCTTCCAGTCACCGGCGCGCACCACCTCGGCCAGGCGCCGCAGGTTGTTAAGGCCGATGTGGAAATGCCCGGCCGGTACCTTTTTGCGCAGTTCGATCTCCAGCCGGTTCAGGTCCGTGGCGTTCCCCGTCAGGGTAGGCGGGGGCAGTTCTACGTATACCTTTTGCCCGACAGGCTCGAAGGCATAGCCCTCCAGGAGGTCGAGTTCCTTTTCGACCAGCTCGCCCTGGTCGGCCCGGCCAGCCAAGAGCACCTGGTGCTCGTCCAGGCGGGAGTCTTTGGGCACCTCGACCACCACGTCGCCCGCAACCAATGTCTGGCAAGCCAGTACGTGGCCGGTACGCCGCAGGCGAGCGCCGATATTCCCCTCCTGGGTACGCACCTTGCCCTCTTTGATCTTGATGGCGCACCGGCCGCAGGTCCCCTTATTACCGCAGGTGCTTTTTAACTCAATCCCGGCCCGGGAGGCGGCCCGGAAGATACTTTCGCCGGCCTCCACCTGCACGGTCACATTATCCGGGAGAAAGAGCACCGAATATTGCTGGGGCATTTCTACCATCTCCTCTGCACGCAGACTCGCGCTGTCCTGTTTTGCCACCATTCTACCTACCGGGACCCGGGGCAGCTATGACGGGCATCACACCTAGGTTTCCAGCGAGAGGAAACCCAGCAGCTTATAAACAGAATCGCCGGCGTTGGGATAAAGAAGATCCCGCCTGCCGGCTTATTAAGAACCAGTGCTTAACATAAACTAAACCCGCCGAGTTGTCAAGGGATTCCCTTTCCTTACTTTCTTTAGGCCTTAAGTCCGACATCTTCGCAAAGCGGAAGAAAATCACGCGGCAGCGTTTGGTTGGCTGGTGCTGGTTAGGTGGTTCGCCAAATACTTACGTCCAGGAGTATTCTCAGTCCGCTCCGTTCCGGTTTCCAAGAGGCAGATGGTCTGTTTGTGCGCCCGGCATAGCTAACTCGGTGCCGGCCTGTCTTACTTTACCATCTTCTCCACCAGCGCTACCTTGGTAACAAGATAACGAACGTCTGCCGAGATATCCTCCAGCTTGCTTTCGATGCGGTCAAGTCTGTCATTTTGGACCTCGCGGTCGTCGAATAAGGCTCCTATCTTTTCGATGATCTCGTTTTCCATGCGGGTTTCTATGCGGCGCTGGCCGCGCTGGAGCTCAATGATGTCTTGCTGCATGGCCTGCTGGCCGCGCTGGAGCTCAGTGATGTCTTGCCGCATGGCCTGCTGGCCGTGCTGGAGCTCAATGGTACCCCGCTCTACATTGCCAAGGCGACCATCCATACTAGCCACTTTAGAAGCCAGTTCTTCCTGTCCCTCTGCCAGGACTTTTAACTGCTCCAGTACAAGTTCCTGAAACTTTTCACCTTCCATCCGGGCATGTCTCCCTCCTGAACTTCTTCTTTGGGGCGTGGTTCCAAAGCCGTCCGAGTAAAAAGGCTCGGTTAGCCTATTCAAGAGCGAAGTGGAGGAACTAAAGTACGAGAGCCACCAGATATAGTGGCAACACCCGCTGAGGCTCCGGCGTCACGCGATAGCTAGCGGCAAAACAGCACGCCAGCCGCCTGCAGGGAGTGGTCGAGGAGGGCCTTTTCACCGGCCAGTTCCTTGCGTACCTCTACCTCCCTCCTTCATCATGGCCATTATACCAGAAGGACTACCGGAAGCACAACGGGGTGCGATCAGGTGGGGCACCTTCGCCCCTGTCAACGCGGATTCTTCTTTTCCCAGCTTCTGGCCCGTGGTATAATGACTTCATCAGACAGTAGAGTTCGACAGTCCATAGGTAAACAGTAGCCCGAACGCCTTGGCGCCAAAGGTGTCCGGGACTTGCAGTTTTAGCCGCGTGTTACTAGAGCCTCCTTCTTCCCGGACGGGTTAATGGAGAAGATCCGGGGCGGTTCTTTGACAGCTAAACCCTGCTGCTTGGTAGCAAAGGTGACATCCTCAGGCACACCACAGCGCTCGCGCAGGGCCTTGTGATCTTCGTCAAACCACTTCTGGGGCAAGTAGAGCCGCCGGTCCACCAGGCCGTAACCATGTGCCCCGGAGTAACCGATGAAGACACCGGCCTGGCAGTTGTCCGTCTTGCCCAGGATGCCGCAATGCTGGCGACTCGTTCCTACCGAATGGGTGCCCTTTTTGGGGAAGTCGGACCCGTCCACGGTAATCATCCCGTCCGGGTCATTCACCATGGAAGCAAGGCGCTTTTGGTACAATTGGAGCATCTTCTGCTCGTCCCAAGGGGAACGCTGGAAGAAAAACTGCATCGGTCGGACCGCCTTCTCACCCTCATAGCGCAAGGCAATGGGCTCGATGGATTTGCGGTCCAGATCGCTCAAGAGGCCTTTGACAAACGTCTCCCCGTGTTCTTGTTGTTCGCGGCGCTGGTAACAGTCCTGGAAATAGGCCAGATATTCGTCCAACAGGGTTCCGAGTTGTTCCACCTCTTCGGCGTTCAGGCCGATCTCCGCCAGCAGTCCCGGGTTCCAGTCCGGCTGATGCAAGATCATATTGGGCACCCTCCTGCAGAAAGAATTGCTGGCCCTGGAGATCGAGGAGTCTCGGGCCAAGCTGGCGCGGGCCAAAAAGAAGCTGGGGGGATGAAACCAAGGACGGCAACCCGAACCTCCGGATAAGCTACCAGAACGGTAAGTTCGCCTTATCGATCGCTATTTCTCACCTGTCGAGACAGACCGGCACAGACAGCAAAGGGCGACCGGCGATGGCCAGAGCGCCCCGGGTAGAGGGCCGGCTCTGGGTGCCAGAGAAGCACCGGTTGGGAGTGTGGGAACTGCTTCTCACGGGAGCCCCCTACACTGTGGAACTGATCAAGGGGCGTGATAACCGTTACCGGGCGCACATTACCTTTGCCGTGGAGGCCCCGCAGGTTATTACCGACCCCAACCTGGGCTACCTGGGGGTGGACGCTAACCCGGACGGCGCGGCCCTGGCCAACGTGGGTTACACCGGCCAGCCGGAGCCGTGGCCGGAAGGCTTCGCGGTCCCTTACCCGAAAGCGCTGCTCAAGTTCGGAAGAGTTTCAGGTCGCGGTACACCCGAATGGGTTTCTATACATCAAGATGCCGGAACTGGCCTACAGCCGGGGGGACCGGCGCACCTATTTTATCGGCGTGCTGACCCAAGTGGTGGTAGGTATAGCCAAGACCTTGGGCAAACCCCTGGCGGTAGAGGATCTGGATTTTGGCAAAGACCGGCTGGACACGAATAAGAAGTTCAACCGGACGGCGGCGAACTTTCCGTACTGGAAAATAATTGAAGCCGTCATACGGAAAGCCTTCAAAGAAGGCGTAGGCGTAAAGCCGGTCTGGCTGGCGCACATGCCAGCGGCTTTTTGGGCTGGAAGAAGCAGCCCTGCTTTTTGACGTGCTCCTGCACCTGGCCATCCTGGGGGCCGGGCTGGTGGAGTTGCGCGACCTGCCGGCAGCGGCCGGCTCCTCCCTGCCTTTGCTCCCGGCCCTTTTAGGGGTGGTAGCCAGGTGCCAGCGGCTACCTGGCCATCCGTTTCATGATTCACCTCCTGACCCGCAGCAACATGCGCGCCTTCAGTTTCTACGTATGGGCTCTCGGCCTCCTGATCCTCTTTGACCAATTAGTTACCCACCGCTTTTTCCCACCCCTCTGGTAGAACACCTGCTGCTACCTCTGTCGGTGAAATTGTATCATGCATCACAGCCACAGGAGGCAAAGGCTGGTAAGCTACATCCAGGAAGCCCCCCATCTCTCCCCGGCATGGGGTTTGCCGGCGGGCGGATGTGCCGGGGAATGATGCCTGAAGACTTGAACAGAACGGGGGGAGCAGCGTGGAAAGACTTACTCTGGCGCAAATAGGTGACCCAGCGCGGCCGCGTCTGGGCCAGGAGGTGCCCATCTCCACCTTTCGCATCCTGCGGCTGGTAGGGATGCAGGAAATCCTGGGCGACAGCACCGGGCCTACCCTGTATATGGCTGGCAAAGCGGTGGGCCGGCAGCTCCCGCTGGCCACGAGCGACGAGTTCCTGAGGTTCTTGGAGAAGCAAAAGATCGGCGTTCCAGAACTGGAGCGGGTAGATACCAGTAACCTTATCGTGCGGGTGTGGGAGTGTATGACGTGTTCAGGTCTTCCCAACATCGGCCAGCTCGTCTGTCACTTCGAGAGCGGCCTGATCGCCGGGGCCCTGGAAAAGATAATGCAACGGCGGGCCAAGTCTACCCAAACCAAGGGCGTGAGCAACGGTGACCCCTATTGCCAGTTTGAGGTGTTTCTTTTTTAGAGAGGGTGATAGGTGGTGCGCAAAATTATCAGGATGCGCCGGAGATACCAGGTACCGGGGCAGCCGGAGGATTCGCACCGGCTGGAGCTGGAGGAAACCCGCGCCGTGGCTGCGGCCAAGGAGCGGCTGCTTTTAATTCATATCCAGGAAATGGAGGAACTTTACCAGGTGCTGCGGGCCCGGGTCAAGGAACTGGAAGCGGCCCGGCAGGAAAACCAGGAAATGTTCCTGGCGGCCATGGAAGCCCTGGCCCGTACCCTGGAGGCCAAGGACCGGTACACCCGCGGTCATTCTGGCCGGGTGGCCAAGTACGCCGTCCGCCTGGCTGCCGGCCTGGGGCTGGAAGACGGGTTTATTGAAAACCTCCGCCTGGCCGCCTCCCTCCATGACCTGGGGAAAATCGGGGTGCGGGAGGAAGTATTGAACAAGCCTGGCCGCCTGAGTCCCGAGGAATTCGCCCTCATCAAGGAACATCCCCTGATCGGGGCCCGCATCCTGGCGCCTCTGGCCCCCTTGCGGGAACTGATTCCATGGATCAAGCACCATCACGAGCGCTACGACGGGGGCGGTTACCCGGACGGCCTCAAGGGCGAGGAGATTTCCCTTGGGGCCAGGGTCATCGCCCTGGCTGACAGCTTCGACGCCATGACCACAGACCGGCCCTACCGGAAAGCCTTGCCGCTGGAAGTGGCCCTGGAGGAAGTGCGGCGCGGGGCAGGGAGCCAGTTTGACCCGGAACTGGCTGTGAAATGGCTCGAGCTTCCCTGGACGGAGCTGGCCCAACTTCCGCTTACCTGCCATTAACTCAGGCGCAACATGATTACGCCGGCTATAATCACGCCAAAGGCGACAATTCGCGGGAAAGTCACAGGTTCGCGAAAGTAGAAGATGAAAGTTTCATCGAAGTGGTGCCGCATACTTCTAGAAGAATTGCCGCCAGGAGCAACAACCAATATTTCATCATACGAACCTCCACTACTTCGCCCTGCTCCGTTGCCGCTTGCCGCCTCGCCTTCCTGCCTTCGCCACAATCTCCTCAACGCGAGGATCTAGATCTTCCAAAGAGAGCTGGCCGGCCAGGGCGGCCTCCAGCTTCTTTGCCAGGGCATACCACTGCTCCGGCGGGCCGGGCTCCAAGCTGCCCAGGGAAACAGATCGTCCTTTGCCTTGGCCCCTTGTAGCCATGGACTTCATCAATAGGTAGTTGACGTATTCTTTCCTTTTTTGCCCTTGCGGACGGTCTTGCGGATGTACATGCCACTCTCATAGCATATGAACCCGCCAAAGTCAACACAAAAATAAGATGGGCCTGGATTACTTTTGACCTCCCGCTGTGGCAGGACTTTCCTCCGCCTGCGCAGAAATTATCTACATGGTGATGGTCTGTGAAATCTAGGGGGTAATACTCGTGCCCAATCCCCTGGCCGAATTAACGCCGGTACTGGAAGTGTTGGCCGACAACATAGGCGTGCTACCGGCGGCCGGGAAGGCGGTGGAAGACTACCTGCATCCAGACCCTGACGAGCTAGAGGATGCCCTGATCAACCGGGAGATGGGAGAAGTAACGGCCTTTGCCGAGACGCCGACACCCAGCCTGACCTCCCTTTACCGGCCCACGCCTCCACTGCCCCGCATCGAGCAGCCCTTCTACCGGTTCTTCATTGACGGCAGCATCCGCACCTATTTCCTGGCCACAGGTATTGAAGGGAACCGTTCCTTCCCCATTGAGCTGGCCCAGGTGGGCGCGGCCGTGATCGAACGCCGGCCCGATGGTAACCTCCGGGTGCTGGCCAGCAAATACAAGGTGTTGCTCCTACTCCCCAAAGGGGCGAGGGGAATTTCGGACGCGTCTGGCACCAGTTGGAACGCTTTCACCGGGCAGACGGGCTCGTCGAGCTCCACGACGTTGGTAAAGCCCATGCCTTGAACCGGGGTGAGCAGGAAGGCGACCTGCGTAACAAAGCCGGGGCCAAAGCCAGGCACCGCATGCACGAACTGGAGATCGAAATGATCAGGGCCACGGATGGCTCTCGCGACGCGCACAACTGGCTGATCCTAGACGGCGCGGTAAAGCTGGACGAGTTTGTGGAGAGCCGGTATCTTGTCGGGGTGGCCAAGTCGTTCCGTAAGGACCCGCAGTTTTACTTAGGCCGCAGGTCCCGGGGCCGGGGTGAGGACCGCCGGGACGTTACCGCCATCCTGGCCGGCCTGCCTCACGCCCACCGGACGGCCGCCTTCAGTGCTTACAACGGCAAAGTAGCCTTCTGGTACGTGCGGCTGCGGGAGCAGCGGGAGCTGGACTACCCGCTGATGGGGGTGGTGAAGGTGGAGCTGCCGCGGCCCGGCGGCACGCCGGTGGAGGCGGAGCTGGCCGACCTGATCTCCCGGGCCCTGGTGGCCGAGCGCAACGTCACCCCTTTTGGCCGGGACCGGCGCTGGCACTGCCACCTGGCCACAGCCGCTCCGGCAGGCCGGCCAGGAAAGCCAACAAGACGTTCAGGAGGGACAATAGATGCCGGACGAAACAGGCGGAAATTCCGCTCTGGGGCGTACTTCCACTGCCGAGCGGGAGGCCAACACTTCGGACAAGTTTAGTTTCCGGCTGGCGCCGGCAGGTCCGGCAGCAACCCGATCTGAATTGCATCCCGGATATTCAGGTAGTTGCCAAAGCCGCCGGCAATCAGGACCCGGTCAATATCATTTACATCCATTTGCACGGTCTTTAGCAGGCTTTGGATACCGGGAAAGACGGCAGGCTTCGATACGGCAACGCAAACATCGCTCTTGGCGATCCCGTTACGCTGGACCAGCTTCTCTACTAGCTCGTTTATAGTAGCAATCACCGCCGCGAGCAGCTCATTTAACCCGCCGTTTTCGGTAGCGTGGATCATTCTAGAGATAACGTCGTCGCCGTAGCGGGCCTGCTTGTTGTACCCGCCACGCTGGTCCACCCTGGCCCCGGTAGCCAGGTCCACCAGATAAACGACTACTGTAGTGGTTCCGATGTCAATGGCTAGGCCGTAGGCCCGGCCCGGGGAACGGCCTGGCTCCAGGTTCACTATCTCGGTAAACCCGTCCATGTGGGCCAGGGTGGTGGTAACCTTCCAGTCGCCGGCCCGCACCACTTCGGCCAGCCGCCGCAGGTTATTGAGGCCGATATGGAAGTGGCCGGCCTGAACCCTTTTCCGCAGATCGATCTCCAGCCGGCTGAGATCAGTGGCATGTGCCGTTATGGAAGGGGGTGGAAGCTCCACGTACACTTTCCGGCCCAGGGGATCAAAGGCCTAGCCTTCCAGGAGGTCGAGCTCCTTTTCCGCCAATTCTCCGCTCTCCGCCCGGCGGGCCAGGAGCACCGGGTGTTCGTCCAGCCGGGAGTCCCTGGGCACCTCGACCAGCACATCGCCTTCCACCAAAGTCTGGCAGGCGAGCACGTGGCCGGTACGCCGCAGGCGGGCACCGATGTTTCCTTCCCGGGTTCGTACCTTGCCCTCTTTGATCTTGATAGCGCACCGGCCGCAGGTCCCCTTATGGCTGATGGCAGCCAGAGTGCGTGATGAAAGTCACAGTTAGAGTGTGAACTGCATCATAGTTTTGTCATGGTGGCGGCGGTAGGATTGAAGCAGCGAGGAAGCCGGCCGCCTTTCTGGCTTTGGCCCGCCGGGGCATGGCAGAGCGTCTGTGTGACCGTCGGGTACGTCTAACGCGCGGGCCGGACTACGGCCAGGCCGGCTGCCAGTACGACACAGAATGTTTTCTGACGGAGGGGGAGAAAAAATGACGAGTTGTTCCGCTTGCAGTGCCCAGGGAACCTGCGTTTCGGCCCACCGCAGCACCAATGAAATGTATGACCGGACGCGGGCCATGGGATTGGCCACCATCTTCGACCGCTACGAGGCGCAGCAGCCGCAGTGCGGTTTTGGCATGCAGGGGGTATGCTGCCAGTTGTGTAGCCATGGTCCTTGCCGTATCACCAAAAAGACCGACGTGGCCATCTGCGGCGCCACCGCGGACACCATCGTGGCCCGCAACCTGGTAAGGCTGGATGTCGGAGAAAAGGTGGCCCGCCTGGACAATGGCGCCAGGCTCAAGTACGATCGTCTGTTTATCAGCACCGGTAGTTCCACCTTTATGCCGCCCGTTCCCGGGATCACCGGGGAAGGGGTCTACGGGCTGCGCACTTTGGAGGATGCCAAAAAGATTCTGGCCCAGGCCGGCCGGGCGCGCCGGGCGGTGATCATCGGCGGCGGCTTCGTGGGTCTGGAGGCAGCCTGGGCCTTGTACCACCGAGGGCTGGAAGTGACGGTGGTGGAGAAGATGCCGCAGATCCTGCCGCAGCAGTTTGACGCATGCGCGGCCGCCATCCTGTTGCGGGAAATGCAGGCCGAGGGCATCCGCTTTATCCTGGGTGCGGGAATAAAAGAAATCGCGGCCCCGGGTCTCTGGGAAAAGGTCTTTGGTAAGGCTGGTCGGGGCGTCATCCTGGAGAACGGCGACCATCTCAAGGCCGAGCTGGTCATCGTGGCCACCGGCACCCGGGCTAACACCGGGCTGGTGGAGGGAACTGGGGTAAAGGTAAACCTGGGGATAGTGGTGGATAAATACCAGTCCACCGGTATGGAAGGCGTTTACGCCGGCGGCGATGTGGCTGAGACTGAGGATGTGGTGAGCGGCCGTATCGGCCTGACCCCCATCTGGCCCAACGCCGTGGCTCAGGGCCGGGTGGCCGGGTATAACATGGCCGGAATACCCCGGGAGTATGGCGGGATGATCGGCATGCAGAACGCGGTTGAGTTTCGCGATGTGCCGGCCATAGCTGTCGGCCTGGCTCAGGCTGATGGTGACGGCTACGAAATCCTGAAGGAGTACCGGCCCGAACACAATCTTTACAAGAAGATAGTCCTGAAGGACGACATCATCGTCGGTCTTATTCTGGTAGGAGACATCCGCCAGGCCGGCGTCTACAGCGCCCTGATGCGCAAGAAGGCCAAGGTGACCAGACTAAAGCATAGGCTGCTGCGGCCCGATTTCGGCTACGGCCAGGTGCTGTGCGCTTAGCGGACTTTGGTAAATAGTTAAAGCTGGCTGCGGGGCTCCGGCCTCTCCTTGCACTTCAACCTCCAGGGGTCTGCCCAAGTCTTACCGGGAAGCTGTCATTATTGCGGCCCGAAACGGCCTTATTCCCGAGGACATGCTCCCAGCGTACGAAGCGATGGCCCGCTTCCGGAACCGCCTCGACCACTTATACGACCGGGTGGATGACCATGAGCTCTGGAAGATTATCCAGGAGAACCTCGATGATTTTAAGCCATTTATCGCCGGGGTGGTCCAACGTTATTGCAGAGGGTAAGCCCGCCAACAGCCGTCTTCAACTTACATGTATTGCCCCCTCCCAACCTCTGTAGCAAAAAATGAAGGTTAACCATACCAGATATGGTACCCGGATGTGATGCAGCTCATAGAAACCTGGCTTGAGGATGAATAGAATTAAGGTAACTGCTCAGCCACCCTGTGCCAGCTTGAAAAATAGTACTGGACTCGGCT
>SLTJ01000030.1:27599-65823 GCA_004347685.1 Clostridia bacterium | reverse complement strand
TATCTGATCTCTAACTTTTACGTTGGTGGGCTGAGTAGTTACAAGATTACGGTAATATTGCATGGGCTGGGGGGCGGCCCGGATGGCAGAAATAGACGTAGGTGGGACCCTGGTCTGGTATTACTACATTTGTCCGCGGCAGGTATGGCTGATCTCGCACCAGTTAACGCCAGATCAGGAGGATACCAACCTCCTGATAGGGCGGCTGATTGACGCCACAAGCTACTCCCGGGAAAAGAAAGAACTCGTCCTGGGGGGCAACAAGATGGACGTCTACGCATTTGTTGACGGCGAACTGGTGGTGGGTGAGGTGAAAAAGAGTTCCCGCTACCGCCAGAGCGCGCGGATGCAATTGGCCCATTACCTGAAGGAACTTGCCACCAGCGGGGTACAGGCCAGGGGCGAGCTGCGGTTCCCGGCCGAGAAAACCAGGGAACCGGTGGTGCTGGACGAGGCTACCCTGGCCGAACTCGAACAGGTGGAAAAGGAGATCCTGGGGATTGTCTATCAGGAGCAACCACCTCCGCCCCAAAAGAACCGTTATTGTGGCAAGTGTGCCTATGCGGAGTTTTGCTGGTCGTAGGGGGGAGGCTGTTGCCCATTCAGCCAAATCATGACGTAGTTAACGTGATAGTTTCTTCCTGAAAACCTGGCAGAGGACTTTTGTGTATCTGAGCTCGAGGGGCGTCCTCGAAGTGGGTGGGAGCAATGAAGAAGACCTTCTATGTCTTTTCTTCAGGTACCTTCCAGCGCCGCGAAAACACCCTGTATTTTGAGACAGAACAGGGTGAACGGCGTTTCATTCCGGTCGAAGATACGGCCGAGATAGTGGTGCTGGGCGAGGTAGACGTAAACAAGCGATTCCTTGAGTTCCTCGCCGAGAAGGAAATCATCATGCATTATTTCAACCACTACGGTTACTATGTGGGCAGCTTTTACCCCCGGGAACACTTCAACTCCGGCCACATGATCCTGAAACAGGTGGAACATTACCTTGACCAGGAGAAGCGCATCTTTATTGCCCGGCGGCTGGTAAGTGGCGCAGCCAGAAATATCCTTCGGGTACTAAAGTATTATGAGACGCGAGGCAGGGACCTGTCAGGGAGGGTTGCTGCCATTGAAGGGCTTTTGCCCTTGATAAACGAGGCCGGCGATACGGCTGAACTCATGGCCCTGGAGGGAAATATCCGGGATCAGTATTACCGCACCTTCGATGTCATCATCGGCATTCCAGAATTTACCTTCGAGGTCCGTACCCGCCGGCCACCCCAGAATTACCTCAATACCATGATTAGCTTCGGCAACTCGCTCATGTATACCGCATGTTTGAGTGAAATATATCGTACCCACCTGGATCCGCGCATTGGCTTCCTGCATACCACCAATTTCCGGCGGTTCACTTTGAACCTTGACGTGGCCGAGATTTTTAAGCCTATCATTGTGGACCGGGTGATTTTCACTCTGCTCGACCGGCGTATGGTAGGCCCGGACGACTTTGTGCGCGAAACGGCAGGTCTCTTGATGAAGGAGCAGGCCAGGCGTCGTTTCGTGGAACAAGTGGAGGAGAAGTTCAAGACCACGATCAAACACCGCGAAATCGGCAGGCCCGTATCCTACCGGCGACTGATCCGGCTAGAGCTTTATAAACTGGAGAAACATCTAATGGGCGAGAAGGAATACGAGCCCTTTGTCGCTACCTGGTGACAGTGCGGTAAAGGTTGGGGGAATAGGGATGTTCATTATCCTGGTATATGACGTGAACGCTAACAGGGTCGCCAAGGTGCTCAAGACATGCCGTAAGTACCTGTACTGGGTACAAAACTCTGTACTCGAGGGCGACATTTCGGAAGCTAACCTGGCTAAACTGAAGATGGAGCTTGGCCGTATTATTGATAGGGAAGAGGACTCGGTGATCATTTACAATCTGAGAACCACCAAGTACTATTCCAGGGAAATAATGGGTCTGGAAAAAGGCGGCCGTGATCAGATAATTTGATCCCCCGGCAGGAAATCTGTCGTCTACCACTAATAATGTATAAAGGCACAGGGTTCGACGACAAATCCAACTGGGGATGGATCGCTCATACCCTAGCAATTGCAAGCAATTGAGCTGCTGACTGCCGAGAAGGCAGGTGCACCGCGGCCATATCGTGGACATCTAGATCATTTGGGATTCCTGGGCCGAAATTGGTCCGCAGCCTACCTATGAGGGATTGAAACCTCTTTCCGCGCCCAGGTCATCCAGCACCAGGAAAAGTCCGCAGCCTACCTATGAGGGATTGAAACATATTATTAAGCCCCAGGGGATCATGATCTCTCTCCGTCCGCAGCCTACCTATGAGGGATTGAAACCCAGGACCCGCAGCAAGAAGGGAAAGGGCAAGAGTACGTCCGCAGCCTACCTATGAGGGATTGAAACGTAGACTGATATTGTGCCGGCTCACCCCGCCGTTGAGTCCGCAGCCTACCTATGAGGGATTGAAACACCAGTGGAATACTGTCCTCAAGATGGCCAAGAAACGGTCCGCAGCCTACCTATGAGGGATTGAAACCTGGACCGGGGAGCCTGCCGAGGGGGTGAGCGCATGTCCGCAGCCTACCTATGAGGGATTGAAACCCTGCTATGAGGCCGGGGAGACCGTGGCCCCGCCGGTCCGCAGCCTACCTATGAGGGATTGAAACCTCAACCTGGATGAGGAGACCTTCGCCGCCTCGAGCGTCCGCAGCCTACCTATGAGGGATTGAAACAAGGATGAAATCGCGGCCAAGCAACAGGAGCGCCAGGTCCGCAGCCTACCTATGAGGGATTGAAACTCAGACTTCATTACACCTGTTCGGACGACCTAAACGTCCGCAGCCTACCTATGAGGGATTGAAACAGACCCAGCGTGATCTCAAAAGCAAAGCTGGCATAGCGTCCGCAGCCTACCTATGAGGGATTGAAACCTCCCTGAGCTTGTCCATGCTCAGGACATTCCGCCACGTCCGCAGCCTACCTATGAGGGATTGAAACTTGCCACCCAGGGCAGAGTACGTGAACCTGCACGAGGTCCGCAGCCTACCTATGAGGGATTGAAACCTCTTTTTGCGCCTCATCTCGGCCTCTCCTCTCCCTGCGTCCGCAGCCTACCTATGAGGGATTGAAACGCAGTTCGGACGCGCCGCCTGACCTGACCGGAGAAAGTCCGCAGCCTACCTATGAGGGATTGAAACCAGGCAAATCCATACGCATATATGGGATGACCCGGGTCCGCAGCCTACCTATGAGGGATTGAAACAAGCTCAAGCTCACCATCGTCCGCAGTCCCGGTCCGTCCGCAGCCTACCTATGAGGGATTGAAACTCCTCAACGCCCAGCATCCATACTCTGCCCGCCAATAGTCCGCAGCCTACCTATGAGGGATTGAAACATTGACCGGCTGGCGTTCCGGTCTGGCGGCCAGCACGTCCGCAGCCTACCTATGAGGGATTGAAACTTCGACCGTGGCACCGGCAGCCCACTGTACTCGCAGTCGTCCGCAGCCTACCTATGAGGGATTGAAACTTCCTAGACTACTCAACAAAAAACGCCCGCAAGGGGTCCGCAGCCTACCTATGAGGGATTGAAACTACTAATACCCGGGGGTGGGCGCAGATGCCGCGGCGAGTCCGCAGCCTACCTATGAGGGATTGAAACCGGAGTCTTCGAGTACGACGCGGCTAGCCCGCTTCCGTCCGCAGCCTACCTATGAGGGATTGAAACCCGAGTCCTTTCGGCAGCAGCACGGCCTGACCGCCCGTCCGCAGCCTACCTATGAGGGATTGAAACACTGGAAGTCAGGGGAACCCTGCGGCTGTGATCTTGTCCGCAGCCTACCTATGAGGGATTGAAACCCCGGCTGTACGACTTAGGCCTGGACGCTGACCAAGTCCGCAGCCTACCTATGAGGGATTGAAACAAGACCTCCAGGCCGATCCGGTACATCTGCCCGGCGTCCGCAGCCTACCTATGAGGGATTGAAACCCCGGCTGTACGACTTAGGCCTGGACGCTGACCAAGTCCGCAGCCTACCTATGAGGGATTGAAACAAGACCTCCAGGCCGATCCGGTACATCTGCCCGGCGTCCGCAGCCTACCTATGAGGGATTGAAACCCCGCTCAGCGGATCGAGACCGAGCTGCTTTGCCCGGTCCGCAGCCTACCTATGAGGGATTGAAACTCCCTCCAGATTATATCTCCATTTTGTCTATCACGTGTCCGCAGCCTACCTATGAGGGATTGAAACATCCTCACAACACCGTCTGGCCGTTCAAAAATGGCGGTCCGCAGCCTACCTATGAGGGATTGAAACCGGTCATCTTGCTCGGTGTGATGCGTCCAGTCATAGTCCGCAGCCTACCTATGAGGGATTGAAACCTCCACACTCTCGGCCCACAGAACCACGGGCTTACCGTCCGCAGCCTACCTATGAGGGATTGAAACACCTTCCTCCTGCCCATGACCAGCGAAAAGTGGGCCGTCCGCAGCCTACCTATGAGGGATTGAAACCCGCCTGGAGGGCGTGCGAGGCGGCTAGGCGGCAGGGTCCGCAGCCTACCTATGAGGGATTGAAACGCCAACATCCAGGAGGTTCAGAAGATCTGGGGCGGGTCCGCAGCCTACCTATGAGGGATTGAAACTTTCCTGGCAACCCGAATACGGTCACGGATATACTTCAGTCCGCAGCCTACCTATGAGGGATTGAAACCATTTCCACATTGTGGCGCATACGCTTGCGACCATCGTCCGCAGCCTACCTATGAGGGATTGAAACCCTGATGAGCAGGGCTAGCCGCCCTGCCCGGAGCCTCGTCCGCAGCCTACCTATGAGGGATTGAAACGTATCATGGCCGTAGGGACATTCCAGAGGGGCGTGAAGTCCGCAGCCTACCTATGAGGGATTGAAACTCCTTTGCCATACCTGCGGCCTAATTTCCGCCTCAACCGTCCGCAGCCTACCTATGAGGGATTGAAACTCCGTTGGTCGAAATGCGGCAGAATGGTCGCAGCCGTGTCCGCAGCCTACCTATGAGGGATTGAAACCCGTTTTGGGTATGGAAGAAGATCATGGAAGAACCAGTCCGCAGCCTACCTATGAGGGATTGAAACTGGTTTGGTTTCGTTCAGACATCCCGCCTCACCGCCTCGTCCGCAGCCTACCTATGAGGGATTGAAACATAGACTACTTCCTGATAAACAGGTCAAGCTGATAGTCCGCAGCCTACCTATGAGGGATTGAAACGATACCCTACCCCCCTACCCTACCCTGCCTATTCCGTCCGCAGCCTACCTATGAGGGATTGAAACCCGATCTGGTAGAATTAGAACAACCCATATGGGATGTCCGCAGCCTACCTATGAGGGATTGAAACCCCTCTCTCGTCAGGATGGGTAATGACGTATTTAAGTCCGCAGCCTACCTATGAGGGATTGAAACCTGCACTTACCGGCCCTGTGGGTATTGCTGCGGTTGCGGTCCGCAGCCTACCTATGAGGGATTGAAACCCGATCGGAAATTCATGTGTATATATGCGCGCGTACACGTCCGCAGCCTACCTATGAGGGATTGAAACCACGGCTGAGGTTCTTTCCGGGCACCCCTACGGAATGTCCGCAGCCTACCTATGAGGGATTGAAACCACGGCTGAGGTTCTTTCCGGGCACCCCTACGGAATGTCCGCAGCCTACCTATGAGGGATTGAAACCACGGCTGAGGTTCTTTCCGGGCACCCCTACGGAATGTCCGCAGCCTACCTATGAGGGATTGAAACCCTTCAAGTTTCCTGATAGTATTTCCCTGCTTACTAGTCCGCAGCCTACCTATGAGGGATTGAAACAATATATGGGCATGTTTAGCATTGTGCGGTGCTTCAGTCCGCAGCCTACCTATGAGGGATTGAAACACGTGAGGACTTTCTTTGAGGCGAAAGGGGTGATTGTCCGCAGCCTACCTATGAGGGATTGAAACCTCGATGGCGAAACCGCTTCTGAAAAAGGGAAGAAAAAGTCCGCAGCCTACCTATGAGGGATTGAAACAGGATATGCAGGCCGGATTCGGGATCCTCTATAACGTCCGCAGCCTACCTATGAGGGATTGAAACACCATATTGGCCGGGTATAATCAGAAAACGGCCCTTGTCCGCAGCCTACCTATGAGGGATTGAAACGTGCCTGTAGCGGACGAAATATGCTGGCTATGCGGTCCGCAGCCTACCTATGAGGGATTGAAACTGCAAAAAGCCGTAAACTCTGGACTTGTTGCCCGCTCGTCCGCAGCCTACCTATGAGGGATTGAAACGCCGACCGGGGAGTAAAGACTAAGAATCTCCATATGGTCCGCAGCCTACCTATGAGGGATTGAAACAGTAGTTAGCGAAACCGGGCCTAGGCCCGGTCGCCGTCCGCAGCCTACCTATGAGGGATTGAAACGAGATACCGTCTCCCGTCAACCTCGTAGGTTCGGACGTCCGCAGCCTACCTATGAGGGATTGAAACGCCGAGAGTACGCTCGACATTTTGAGGTGCCCGACCGTCCGCAGCCTACCTATGAGGGATTGAAACGCCGAGAGTACGCTCGACATTTTGAGGTGCCCGACCGTCCGCAGCCTACCTATGAGGGATTGAAACGCCGAGAGTACGCTCGACATTTTGAGGTGCCCGACCGTCCGCAGCCTACCTATGAGGGATTGAAACGCCGAGAGTACGCTCGACATTTTGAGGTGCCCGACCGTCCGCAGCCTACCTATGAGGGATTGAAACAACTTTTGAACCGGAAAATGGCGGAGAAAATTTTTGTCCGCAGCCTACCTATGAGGGATTGAAACCCGCCGTGGGCTACCTGCCCAATATCCGCGAAGGGGTCCGCAGCCTACCTATGAGGGATTGAAACAATTCCTCGTCCACGGGAAGTGGGCTAGGTACTTCAGTCCGCAGCCTACCTATGAGGGATTGAAACACGCCGGGCGACATGGCAGGCCTGAACGAGTTCAAGTCCGCAGCCTACCTATGAGGGATTGAAACCCTTCCAGAGTGTCTATATACGGCACGGACCATTGGTCCGCAGCCTACCTATGAGGGATTGAAACTCAATACCTTGCAACGTACCGAATAGATCGCGGACGAGTCCGCAGCCTACCTATGAGGGATTGAAACCGGTACTTGGCCATAACTAAACCCCTCCTTTTTTCGGTCCGCAGCCTACCTATGAGGGATTGAAACTTATCTAGGCGTCGGCCAAATGCGGTCGTCGGCAAACGGTCCGCAGCCTACCTATGAGGGATTGAAACACACTCTGGTAGCCGCTACGGAGGCCGGCTACGATGAGTCCGCAGCCTACCTATGAGGGATTGAAACCAAATTCAGTTTGTTTCTCATGGGCAGTCTGGAAGCCGTCCGCAGCCTACCTATGAGGGATTGAAACCCCTTTCCAGCTATCGGGATCGGAAGGAAACTTATACGTCCGCAGCCTACCTATGAGGGATTGAAACACGGGAGACGGTATCTCCAAGTCGTTACCTGGGACAAGTCCGCAGCCTACCTATGAGGGATTGAAACCACTCCGGAGCCGCTACGCGTGCTCTGGACCGCAGCCGTCCGCAGCCTACCTATGAGGGATTGAAACACATGGAGCTAAAACATCCGCCCAGGGGCGGGAGCAAGTCCGCAGCCTACCTATGAGGGATTGAAACCCGGACGAGCGGATTCTTCTCCAGGCCGCCCTCCTCGTCCGCAGCCTACCTATGAGGGATTGAAACGTGTACTCCCGGTAAATATAGACGTTTCCATCCTGAGTCCGCAGCCTACCTATGAGGGATTGAAACCTGGCAACGCGCATGAAGCACCTCACGCCGGGCTTGGGTCCGCAGCCTACCTATGAGGGATTGAAACTACGGGGCGTACGGCAGTACGCCCTGCGGGGCTGAGTCCGCAGCCTACCTATGAGGGATTGAAACACGTTACCGCAGAGACTATTGTCCTCGTTTCTGCGAAGGTCCGCAGCCTACCTATGAGGGATTGAAACCTGAGTTGAGAGAGATGGCCCTGTCCCTGCGTCCTGGTCCGCAGCCTACCTATGAGGGATTGAAACTTGCCGAGGTGGGGCGGATTATGTCTCAGTATGGCGTCCGCAGCCTACCTATGAGGGATTGAAACTCCAGATCCCCGGGCCGCCGGCCGGCCACGTAGAAGTCCGCAGCCTACCTATGAGGGATTGAAACGAGATACCTCTTATCTTTGGGGATACTTCCTATCTCGTCCGCAGCCTACCTATGAGGGATTGAAACCGACTGCGGACAATCATCCTTCCTCCTCTGCCCGGCGGTCCGCAGCCTACCTATGAGGGATTGAAACTTCGTCCGGCGCGCCGAGAAGCGCGCCAGCGACGAGGTCCGCAGCCTACCTATGAGGGATTGAAACCATAACCGGGGTTGCTCCAGCTGACCAGCGCCTGGGGGTCCGCAGCCTACCTATGAGGGATTGAAACACCGCAATCCTGCTGGTGACGGTCTGGAGGTCGCGGCGTCCGCAGCCTACCTATGAGGGATTGAAACTTGGAACTTTTCGCCCGTTGTAATTCTCGCCCCCGTGTCCGCAGCCTACCTATGAGGGATTGAAACCCCTGGTAGTGCTGTGGCCTAACCTCTCGGCCACCACGTCCGCAGCCTACCTATGAGGGATTGAAACCCGGAACACTACAGTAGCACTACGATAGCACTACTGGTCCGCAGCCTACCTATGAGGGATTGAAACCCGGATGGCTTCTCTCGCCAGATCCATGGCCGAACGGTCCGCAGCCTACCTATGAGGGATTGAAACTAGCCTGCGTTTTCCAAAAGGTCAACAACGCTGGCCGGTCCGCAGCCTACCTATGAGGGATTGAAACCCGGAACACTACAGTAGCACTACGATAGCACTACTGGTCCGCAGCCTACCTATGAGGGATTGAAACCCGGATGGCTTCTCTCGCCAGATCCATGGCCGAACGGTCCGCAGCCTACCTATGAGGGATTGAAACTAGCCTGCGTTTTCCAAAAGGTCAACAACGCTGGCCGGTCCGCAGCCTACCTATGAGGGATTGAAACCCGGAACACTACAGTAGCACTACGATAGCACTACTGGTCCGCAGCCTACCTATGAGGGATTGAAACCCGGATGGCTTCTCTCGCCAGATCCATGGCCGAACGGTCCGCAGCCTACCTATGAGGGATTGAAACTAGCCTGCGTTTTCCAAAAGGTCAACAACGCTGGCCGGTCCGCAGCCTACCTATGAGGGATTGAAACCCGGGTTTAAGGCGGCTATAGTGGGGGCATGCCGGAGTCCGCAGCCTACCTATGAGGGATTGAAACCATCCTCGCCGTAGTCGGTGTGGCTGGGTCGCCACTCGTCCGCAGCCTACCTATGAGGGATTGAAACTGGCTCACCGGAAAGTACTGGCGGTGTGATAAGCCGTCCGCAGCCTACCTATGAGGGATTGAAACAGGCTTGGCATGGCAGGCGGGGCAAGGCGGGGCTTGGTCCGCAGCCTACCTATGAGGGATTGAAACTCCCAGGTGAAGCACCAGATTCCCGTGCCGAAAAGGTCCGCAGCCTACCTATGAGGGATTGAAACTACCGCCGCTTCCTCCTCGCACCACCCAGCTTCTTCGTCCGCAGCCTACCTATGAGGGATTGAAACCGGTAGCAGTCAGGCATAGGAAGTATCTTTTGGGCGTCCGCAGCCTACCTATGAGGGATTGAAACGTCTTTCAGTCCCCTTGTCATTGGGTCAAGGGCTGAGTCCGCAGCCTACCTATGAGGGATTGAAACACAGGTAGCTAGCTACCTGGTATACTATCCAGAAAGGTCCGCAGCCTACCTATGAGGGATTGAAACAAAAGATTGTCACCATCTCCCCTGGAGCGCACTACGGTCCGCAGCCTACCTATGAGGGATTGAAACCAATACAGGCTCCTTCAATGTAGGTCCCGCATCCTCTAGTCCGCAGCCTACCTATGAGGGATTGAAACCCGGCCTGGACTAAGGATTATCAAATTTGGGTGGAGTCCGCAGCCTACCTATGAGGGATTGAAACAGCAGAGCCTCAACGAACGCCTGCGGATCGCCAGGCCGTCCGCAGCCTACCTACGAGGGATTGAAACTATGTATCAGGTTCGAACTCCGGGAGGTCAACCAGGTCCGCAGCCTACCTATGAGGGATTGAAACTATGAGCGACATGGTAGTCGAGGAGGGGCAGGCCATGTCCGCAGCCTACCTATGAGGGATTGAAACCAACTATTGCCGGCAGGGTTTGACACTAGGCTATTACCGCCACTTTACTTCTCCCATCCGCCGTTATCCCGATTTGGTGGTGCACCGGTCATTAAGACGGGCCCTGGAGGAGGCGGATGATGCCGGCTGGAAAGGCGAACGGTCAGAGCTCTCCCGGTGGGCCGAGCAGGCTTCCCAGAGGGAGAGACTGGCCGAGGAGGCCGAGCGGGAAACGGTGGAATTGAAGAAGGTTGAATACATGCAGCGGTACCTGGGGGATGTCTTCCCGGGACGGGTATCCGGCGTAGTTCCCTACGGAATCTTTGTTCAATTGGATAATACCGTGGAAGGCCTGGTCCACGTATCTACCATGACTGGCGACTACTACCAGTACTTGGAAGATAGGCTGGCCCTGGTAGGCGAGCACACTGGCAAGGTTTATCGTATCGGTTTCCCGGTACAGGTGCGGGTGGTACGGGCCGACCCAGAGGCCAGACAGGTGGACTTTGAGCTGATAGAGTAAGGTGGAGGCCAGCGCGAGGAAGCTCCCGATGTACGCTGGCGAGATAGTTTTTCAGGTGGCAGAGTGAGACAGGCCCCCTCCCAGGTCATCTTCCCGGAAACTGATGATAGGTGCAGCCTGCCTTTGAGAGATTGAAACGCCACTCATATTTCCGGTCAGCGGTACAGGCCGCCGTAAAGATTTCGCCCGCCTGGTGACAAACAGGTGTCAAACAGTTGTGGTACAGTATCGGCGAACGTAGCCGCCGCCACAAAGGAAAGGCTTGTGTATGAGAATGTAAAGGGAGGGGAGTTTGCGTGCGCTACGACCGCCTTTTGCGCCTGGTGCGCCTGGCCGACGCCATTGCCCGGCACCCAGGCCAATCCTATGCCTACTTTGCCCGCGGACTGGGGGTGCACGAGCGTACCATCCGCCGCGATGTTGATGCCTTGGGGGAGGCCGGGATGCCGGTGGAAACCTCAAGCGGCATCCGCTTCATGAACCACGGGGCGTTACCCCCTGTCTTCCTGGACTATAGCCAGGCCACGGCCCTATATATTGCGGCCACGGCCTTAGCCAATCACGAAGCCCTGCGCCGGCCCCTCGAGGAGGCGCTGCAGCGAATTGCCGGGGTTATCCCCGAGGAACTGCAAGAGGCCTGCCAGGAAGTGGCGCGCGAGGTGCGGCTTTTCCCGGCCATGCCTCCTGACAGTCCGCGGGCTCAGGAGATGCTTGTCCGTCTGCGACCGGCGGTGGAGGAACACCGGCGGGTGCGGATAAAGTATTTTTCCTTCAGTTCCCAGGCTACATCCTGGCGGACAGTTGACCCGTATGCCCTCTTTTTCCGCCGGCGGGCCTGGTACCTAGCAGGGCTGGACCATAAGAACAACAAGATTCTCCTTTTCCGTCTGGCCAGAATCGAAGCCATGGAGCACACGGTTGAGTACTTCGATCTACCGGAGGACTTTGATCTGGAAGAATTCCTCGGCCAGGGCTTCGAGCTCATGCCTGGCGGTGAACCAGTAACCATTGTCGCCCGCTTTAGACCTGAGGTATCCCAGCTTATCCTAGAAGCCACCTTCCACCGGCACGAAGAAAAGGTTCAGGACCAGGACGGGTCCGTACTTTACCGGCTAAAGGTCAACGGGTGGAAAGAAGTTTTCTTCTGGCTCTTGTCTTATGGCGCCAGCGTGGAGATCCTGGAGCCGGACTGGCTGCGCCGGGAGGCCCTGACGGTGGCGCAGGCCATGGTGCAGATGTATGTAGAAGCCGGGGCCGGGGAAGGCGGGGCTGAGTCGGCGGGTAAATGAACATAAGCGCACGCAAATTTTGTCTGTTCGGGCAGGAATTTTGGCAGGGAGTGGCGAAACTAGCAATATTATGGATGAGGGTTATGATCTGTACATACCCCTTTCGGCTCTCAACGCCTACCTCTACTGTCCCTACCGGGCGTATGTGGAATATGTCCTCGGGGAATGGGAAGATAATGTCTTTACCATTGAAGGCGAGATTGAGCACGAGACGGTGCACAGCGAGAAAGAGCGGGTGGTAGATGACAGTTTCCAGACGACCCGGGTGTTCGTGAAGTCGGAAGCTTTGGGCCTGGTGGGGCAAATTGACGTGGTCGAGGAGCGGGCCGCGGAAATCTATCCGGTGGAGTATAAAAAGGGCCGGCAAGGGAGATGGCTTAACGACCAGGTGCAGGTGTGCGCCCAGGGCCTGTGCCTGGCGGAGCAGTTGGGCCGCGAGATCTCCCGGGGTTATGTATGGTACATGGGTTCGCGCCGCCGGCGCGAAGTGAAGTTCACCCCGGAACTGATGGCGGCCACCGAGAAAGCCTGTCGGGATCTCCGGGCGCTTTACGAGGGTGCGCCGGTACCGGTACCCGCTTACCGTAAGGGCAGGTGTGACCCTTGCAGCGTACTTTCGTTTTGCCTGCCCCGGGAAACGGCCATCCTGCGGGCCGGACCGTAGCCGGCGGCGAGATTTCTTCAACCCTCTCGCGAAGGTGTTGTGAAACGTCGGGGCGCCAGCCCCGCCGCCGGGCGGGAAGCCTGATGCAACACTCTCGCCAACCAGGTCTGGCTATGGGGGTGACGGACGAGAGCTATGGCGGTGGTGTATATAACTGAAGACGACACCCAGTTGAGCAAGACCGGGGAAAGGCTGGTGGTGCGCAGGGGTTCGCAGGTACTGGCCGATATCCCCCTGGTCAAAGTGGACCAAGTGGTGGTCCTGGGCAATGTCTCCCTTACCCCGCCGGCCATTGATCTCTTGCTGGCGGCTGACATCCCAGTTGGATTTCTGACGTACAGCGGCCGCTACCGGGGCGCCCTGACGCCCCCTTTTAGCAAGAACTCACTCCTGCGCCGGGCCCAGTACCGGGCCGCCGAGGACGGCCGGCAGACCCTGGAACTGGCCCGGTGGTTTGTCCAGGGCAAACTCACCAACATGCGCGCGCTCATGCTCCGCGCAACGCGTGGCGAGCGCGACGCTGCCAGCGAGGAAGCGATCAGGAATGTAAAGATCTACATTGACAAGACCGCCGTCGCGGCCGAAGTGGACACCGTGCGCGGGTACGAGGGCGTGGGCTCAAAAGCCTATTTCAGCGTTTTCGGCCGGGAGCTGAAAGAAGGCTGGTACTTTAACGGCCGCAGTCGCCGCCCGCCGCGGGACCCGGTCAACGCTCTGCTCAGTTTCGGTTACACGCTTCTTTTTAACGAAGTGATGAGCGCCGTCAGCCTGGCGGGATTTGACCCCTACATCGGCTACCTTCACGCCGCCAAGTATTCCAAGCCGGCGCTGGCCCTGGACCTCATGGAGGAGTTCCGGCCTATCGTCGTCGATTCGGTGGTCAAGTCGGTGATAAACAAGGGCGTCCTGCAGCCCGACGACCTGCAGGAGGTATACGGCACTTACGAGCTAAGAAAGGCCGGGACGCGGAAGTTCCTCGAGCAGTACGAGGCCCGCCTGCGCACGGAAGTCAACCACCCGTATTTTGAATACAGCGCCACCCTGCGGCGCTGCCTGCATCTGCAGGTGCGCCTGGTGGCCAAGTACCTGATGGGGGAGATCCCCGCTTACCAGCCTTTTACCAGCCGGTAACGTGGCTGCTGCCGTCTGTTCGTGTGCCAGCGGAAGTAGCAGCCCGTAACAGAGGGCACAGTTTTGTACGTGGTTCTGCCCGGGTTAGAAAGAACCCGGCGGGAGTGGCAAAGTGGGGCTCAGGTGATACTTCGGAATTACCTCAGGGGCCAGGGAGGGCTGGCGTTTGTGAAGGGAAGTTGTTATCATGTTTATCGTGATCTCCTACGATATTCCGGATGACAAGCGGCGTACCAGAATACACAAGGTCCTCAAGGACTTCGGCCAGTGGGTGCAGTACAGTGTTTTCGAGTGCAGCTTGGAGGCCAGGGATTTCCTGCGCCTGAAGCAGCGGCTGCAGAAGAACATTGATTCCAAAGAGGACAGCATCCGTTTCTATTTCCTCTGCCAGGACTGCCAGCAGAAGGTGGAGCGAATCGGCGGGGTCCGGCCCCTGGATGAAAATCTTATTTTCGTGTGACCCGGTGACAGACAGTTGTCAAAGGGTTGCGATAGTATGATCTTTAGTGAAACCACGCTGTGGTCAGGTAGGCGTTTCCGAGCCGCGGTGAGACCGAGAGGGGAGGACAAGCGAACTGGGGGAGGCGCAGCGCGGGCCGGACGCGGAGATATGGGTGCAGCTAATGGCGGTAAATAATGTGTTCGGGAGGTGAACGGATGCCTCTGGAGGATTTTGGTCTGATCGCCATACCTGAGGAGCAGGTGTTTTACGGGGAGTTCGTGCGAAAGTGTGCCCTGGGGGGATTGTTGCCCTACCAGTTGATCTACCAAACTGGCGAGCGGGCGGGTACTACCCTGTACGACCATGTGGTACACGGGTGCGAGTTGCTGGAGAATCTGGCGGGGCTGGCCGGCTTGCCCCCGGTGGAAAGGCAGGTGGCCATAAGCGCGTTCAGCGTCCACGACCTGAATAAGTTGCCCCGGTACCAGGGCCTTAGTTTTAGCCAAATAGCCACGACCGAGAATATCAAAGCGGAACTGGAGCGGGTGAGGATTCCCGAGGTTTTTCCGGAATACGCCGACTACCTGGCCGATATCGCCTACCTGATCCACGGACATAGCGGCCACCAGCATATAGCCGGGGAGGCGGTTATCGCCAGGGCGGCCGGGCGCTACCGCCTGTCCCCGGACCGCCGCGACCACATGCTCAACCTGATCCGGGCCACCGATGTGGCCGACCTGTCGCGCAGTTTCGCCGAAGAGAACCACAAGCAAGCCTTCTTGCGCCACCTCAACAAGAGCCTGTCTCGACCGGCTCGCCTCACCTATCACCGCCTGACCGAGCAGCGGGGCATTCTGTCCAACATAATCCATAACGAAGTGACGGACTACGTGCGGGATAATTTTGGCTGGGTGCCTGTCTTCCTCTACCCGGAAGGCACGTATTACCTGGCGGGCCGGGCCGAGGTGTCGCCCGGCACCGATGTCTACTTCCGGGTGGCTGGGGCCGTGGCCCGGCGCATCGGCGGCATGGTCAACGTCAACTTCGCGGATTTTATCCAGTCGCGCGGCGACGGCATCAAGATCAACGCCAAGTGTCTGGAGCAGGGCGTTCCTTTCGCCAGCTTGCTGGTCGAGGTGGAAAAGAGGATCAAGGCCAAGAAGCCCAGGCCAGACGACCACCTGGAGGTCCTGGCCAAGGTTCGCAAGAAGAATCAGCGCCTCACCCCCGGGGCCGAGGAACTCTTGGCGCGGGTCGGGGCGTCCTCTTTTACCGCCGAGGAACTGCACGTAGGCGAACTCTTGCGCACCTACTACAAGTTCCTCCGCGAGCACGGGAACTACAGCGCCGGCGCGGCCTGGCAGGAAGTTTACGACATGCTGGGGGTGGAAGAAGGGGTTCGCGGGGATCTGGAGGCCTTTGACGCCTTGTACAACCGTCACCTGGCCCTGGGGCGCTACCTGGTGGCCAAGGGTATAAGGTACGACGACTTGCGCCCGCTGGTGGAGCAGGCCGGGGAGCGCTTTATGAACAGCTTGGGGGTAACGCCCGGAAGTGACGAACTCGTGGAAACCTATGTGCAACGGGTGTTGCAGATAGAGGGGGGTTCGGCCGTCTCCCTGGAGGGCTACCGGGCCGAGTTCAGCTACTATGCCGCCCGGCCCCATGTCCAGTGTTCCACCTGCGGGTCGGAGCAGGGAGTGAGCCCGTGGATGGCTGGTGAGGTGCCGAGCAACCTTAAAGTGCAGTTTTTCTCCAACCGCCTGGCCGGCGGGGCCCGCGAGCCAAAGCGCAACATCTGTCACGTCTGTAACACCCAGTTTATCCTGCAAAAGATCAACTTTGTCGCCAGGCCGGACGATGAGACGGTTTACCTGCACTTTTATCCTCTACCTTTCTATACGGCCCTGTTCCTGGACAGTTTCAAAAAGGGCCTGGAGCGGCTGCGGGGGGAGGACGTGACAGCGGTACTGCTGAAGACCGACCGGGCCATCCTGGCTGAGGTGCGGGGGGAAGCCCGGGCGCTCCCTTTCAGCGGCACCAGGGGCAACGGCATCCCCGTGGCCAGGTACTCCGAGGTCGTCGGCAATGTCATCACCCTGCCGGTTAACTGTGTAGGTGACAACGATACGGAGAAGTACGCCTTTGCCCTGCAAAACCTCCTCCTTTTTGAGCGCAGCTTCGGTCTGCGGGGGATCATTTCCAGGTCACCGGTACCGCCCCTGGGAGGAGAGGAATTTACCCATACCTATCTCGATTACTTGCCGGAAAACCTGGCCGGGCTGGTGCACCGGCCCGATCTCCCGCGGGAGGACAGCGATGCCCTGTGGGATATGCTGCGGGCGCTTTATGCCGTGGCCGCCGAGGTCGCGGCGCCGGTGGAGCGGCAGGGGGTGAACGCGGCCCTTCTGCGCCAGGCCGGCAGGGACCCGCTGGGCCTGTTCGTGGTCTGTGACCGGGAGCTCGAGCGCAACCGGGGCCAGGAGCGCGAGGGGGCGGTTATCCGTAAGTCCCAGGTGGCGCTCGGGTATGTAGAGCCACTTATCACGGATGGGAGGGAAAAGAAGATCGTGGAGGCAATCGCCAAACTGGGGGAATTAGCGTGGAAAGCCCATATCCGGGGCGGTTCCCTGGAACGCAATTCCCTGCTCAAACCGTGGAACATGATGCTGGGCATGCTGGAGAAAAAGAGCCGCTACCTGAATCTGGATACCCTGTTCGCCGCGGCCGTGGAAGAAATCTACGCCCACCTGGAGCGTATCGCCGAGGAGCAGTACCGTCCCGGCATGCGTAAACGGGAGCAGGTAAAGGACTATGTGGAAGTCTTTCGCAGTGAACTGCTCGATGGCTGCTACGACGGGAAGGTGACCAACCTGCTGGCCGACCAGAAGACATTGACCGCGGCTTACCTGTTCTACGTACGTGAAGCCATGGCCGGCGGCCGGGCCGGGAAAAACCAGGTGAACTTGGAGGAGGATTAGAGATGAGCATGGTTATCCGGAGCCTGGAGCCCTACCAGGACTTCCTGGCGCCGCAGTATCAGAACTTTCCCCGAGGCAACTACGTGAACATTTTGATGATCCGCGAGACCCTGTCAGAAACCATTTTTCGCACCGAGGGGGCAGCCGGCCCGGGCCTGAACAAGGAGTTTGTGCGCCTCACCGCCGGCGGCGAACCCGTGCCGCGGGTGGTGATAACCAAGCGCAAGCAGGTGGCCGTGGAGCGGCGGACGGGGAGGGAGCTCTTACGGCGCTTTGACATGCTGTACAGCGCCAACCAAAAAGGGGGAGAAGATAACATCTGTGCCCTCAACCGCAACAACCCCTGTGAGAAATGTATTGATTGCATGCTTTACGGCTACGCTGTGGGAGGCGGTGGCGCCCAGCGCTCGAGGGTAATCACCCAGGACGCGTATTCATTGCTGCCCGCCGGCGACATTGCCGAAGAGCGCACTTTCAACGCCACCTATGACGACGGCACTATGCGGGACCCGATTAACAAAGAACCTTCCCGGGCCTTGAGCGAAAACGAATATGTAAAGCCTCACTCTCACTTCCTGGACGTGCAAGTACTCAAGGACGTTATGGCCGAGGAACTGGTGTATGTCCTTGGAAACCTCCTGCGCAGTACCCGTTACGGGGCGGTATCGTCTCGGGTGGGGCGCGTGACCAATCACATTATCGGCATTACCTTCAGCACCTGCGAGCTCTACAGCAATCTCGAGCTGACGGAGGAGGTGGCGGGTTTACTCCCGGAGGAGCCGGAACTGCCTCTGCTGACCCAGGACTTGGTACCGCCGGTGCGGGAGACGGCCGCCAGGCTGGCCGGTCAGGCCTGCGGCCGGGTGCAGGAAATGCCACCGGAGGAGTTGGATCAGCTCGTAGCGGAGGTCAGGCAGTTGTACCGGCAGGAGGAGGGCCTCCAGGCTCTGCTGCGGCAGCTTGAAGGCAAGTACCCGGACCGGGGGTGATGGAAGTGGAAGTCCGCTGCTATCTGGCGCGACTGCAACTACACGAGAACACCTTTTTTGCCAGCCGGGAGATATTCGACTACTACGAGACGGAGCCGGTGATCGGGAACGTGGCCCTGGCCTACGCCCTGGGGTTCTGCCGGAGCCCATACCACCAGCCGCCGGCGCCGCTCTATGCCCGTGACCTCGAGCAATTGAACCAGCGGGGGATATACGTTACCCCGGCTACTCCGGCCGGACGGCCGGCCTTTGCCATTCAGTCTTTTAACGCCAACTCTGATTCTTACTGGTTTCAGTTTCGCCCCAACGCCGTGGCCGTAAGCCAGGCGCAGGAAGCCAGGGCGGTGAACTATCCCCAGCACGGGCGGCTGAAAATGCTGGCCGTGGGGAGCATGTTCACCTTCTACGTGATGCTTCCGGCCCGGGGTGAGGAAATCTCCAGGCCGGGGTACGTCCGTCTGGGGAAATTCAACAGCAAGGCCAGGGTCCAGTGGCGGGAAATTACATGGGAGCCGGCCGCAGCTAGCCCGGAAAAGGTGGCCCGGGTGCTCTCCCCTCTGGATTTCCCGGAGAATGTGACTTTGGGAGCGTGTGATATCGTCCACATCCGCCCGGCGGTCCTGGTAAAGAACGCCAGGTTGACCGGTCCGGGCCTGCGCGTCAGGGAAACGGGCGAGTTCTTGCCGTGGCCTATGCGGTTTGCCCTGCCAGGGAAGGAATGAGGGGGTTGCAAGTGGAGTTAACCGTTAATCTCCTGCCGGTGGCGGCTCCCGTCTATCTTGGGGACAATGATTCTTTGTCGGGTTTGCTGCAGCACCAGGTGGAGACCTGGCAGGCGCTACGCGAGCACGACCTGGTCTTCAATACGTGGGATACTGGTATGGGCAAAACCGTCGCCGCCCTGCTCTACTTGCAGGACCTGGCCCGCGAATACGAGGAAACCGGGCGGCGAAAAGACGTACTGTTCGTCGCGCCGGTAAACGAGCTATTGGCGCAGCATGCCCGGGACATCCGCGATTTTGTCACGGCAAGGAAGCTACCCTTTAACGTCCTTGAAGTCACGGCGGAAGGGCTTCGCCATCTCGAGGCCGGGGCCGGCCCGGGCCGGGCGGGAGAAAAGCTCCACGAGCTGCTCGCCGACCCGCGCCAGTTTGCCGGCCAGTCGGGCATCGGGGATATGCTGATTGACGCCGACACCTCCCGGCCGGGCATCGTGGTGGTTAACCCGGATATTTTCTATTACGCCCTCTATTATCGGTATAACGCCTTTGACCGGCGAAACCTGTTTTTGGATTTCGTCTCCCGCTTCGCCTACATAGTGATAGACGAGTTCCACTACTACGCCCCGAAGCAGTTCGCCAACTTCCTCTTTTTCTTGCTCCTGTGTGAGGACCTGGGTCATTTCGCCGCCGGGCGGAAGGTATGCCTGCTTTCGGCGACGCCGGCTCCCTACATGCGGGATTTCCTGGCCCGGCTGAAAATACACGTCGGCGAGGTGCGCCCGCCGGAGGTGGAGGCCGAGCCGGGGACCCCGGGAGCGGCACCTGTCCTGGCCCCCGCGGTTTTGCACCTGGTGGGAGGGGATGTAGCCGAGCAGGCGCAGTGGCTGCGGGAAAGAACATGGCCGCTGCTGGAACAGGGTCAAGACGGGGCGGTGATTGCCAGTTCTTTGCACCGCTTGAACCGGGCCCGGCAGGCCGTCCCCTGGCCGGACGCCGGCCGGATTACCGGGCCGGAATCGTCCGATAACAGGCATGAGGCAGCCGCGCGACAGCTTATCTGGGCTACGCCGACGGTGGATATTGGCTTTAACTTCGCCAAGAAACAAAAAGACCGCCAGGGGCTGGACTTCCTGGTCTTTGAGGCTTTCAATCACGACGAGTTCTGGCAGCGCCTGGGCCGGGCGGGCCGGGTGCTGGGTAAGGCGCGGTGCGATTTCCCCAGCCATATCTGGGCCCTGGTTCCCGAAGATGTGGTCGTCACCTGGCGGGACCGGGTGGGGGAGGGGGGGACGTATGCCCGCAGCGCCCTGAAGCAACTGAGCGCGGAACTCGCCGCTCCTCCGCCCCGCCGGGACCTGGTCCACTACCTCGGTTCAGAGGCCTTTTACCTGGAAACCTTCTGGCCCATCTACCAGTTGCACGGGATGACCGCCCTGGAGGACCGGCCTTATATCCAAAGCGTCTTTGACCGGGTCAAGGAGGTCTTTGCCGGGGCAAGCTGGCGCAGCTTCGGCTCCATGATCAGGGCTATGCGTGGCTACGCCCACCAGGAGGAAGTTTTCCGCCGGGCAGAGGCAGCGCTGACCACCCGGGATGCCCATGATTTCCTCTTTTGGTGGTCAGGCAAGTCGGCTGGTCCAGCCGAAGGGGCGGAATGCCTGCGGCACCCGATGTACCGCCGCCAGGTCTTGGACTTCGTCCGCGGCCAGTATGCCGCCAAGAAGGCCATTTTCTCGTTCAGGGAGTGCCTGGAGGGCCCGGTGGCCGCCGTATATGACCCCAAAGGGATTTTTACCGACACCGCCGGCGCGGTATACGGCCTTCTGCACCTGCTCCGGTACTATGATCTGCGGTTCTTTCCCGGGGCCGAGGAATTCCACCGCTGCGCCGGTGAAACGCCGCCGCCGGCCGATTTCTACGTGGAGGTAGTGAAATTCCGGGAGGAGCCCCTCCAATTATACTATCGCTACGAATGTCCCCAGGAGGTCACCCGTTCCTTTTTCATGGAGAAATACGCCACGCGGCCGGTAGCCCTGCGGGGGCTGGGGATACGGGGCCGATCGGCGCGCGGGGGGGCGGTGCACCCTCTGCCCGCTGAAGTTTCCAGGTTCCTACAGGACCAGTACGTGGTGGCCCTGGTCGTACCTGACGCCGCGGTTGGCGCTTTGCTGTCCGCGTGTCGCGGCGCCGGCATCGCGCCGGTAAAGGTGGGCGTGACCTTTCCCGATGCCGGGAAAGAGGTGGAATACTGGGCTGTGGTGGGCACGGCCGCCTATCTTCTCTACCCGGAGATCCGGCCGGCGATTTTCCGGGCCTTGCGGGCAGACGCGGACAAAGAACTGCCGGTGATAATCTAAAGGTGGATTACCGGTCCCACTGGAGGGATAAACCGAAATGAAGAGCATCAAAGCCACCTTTCGTGTTGTTACCCCGTTGTTCATGGCCGGTGCCGACGCAGGTACCGCTGAACTGCGGGCCGCGTCGGTCAAAGGGGCGCTGCGGTTTTGGTACCGGGCCATTGCCCTCGGCCGGCTGAAGACATGGGAAAAGGTCATGGAGGAAGAGCAGGAATGGTTTGGTAGTACACGTTGTGGGCAGGCCAGGTTTACCCTCCGGGTGGAGGCTGCTGGCCGGCTTGAGACCGAGCCGGCGGGGAGTCGCTGGCCATGGCCCGGTAGCGCGTACTTGGGGTACGGCCCGATCACGCCGGGCCAGAACGCGCAGAGCGCGCGGCCGTATATCAGACCCGGCACGATTTTCAACGTGTTTATTACGCTGCGCCCGGGAGTAGATACGGTCCTGGGCGATCACCTGGTGAGGGCAATCCGGGCCCTCGGTCTGCTAGGCGGCCTCGGCTCCCGCTCACGCCGTGGTTTCGGTTCCGTCGCCCTGCAGGCGGTGGAACTCGACGGGGCGGAGCGGCGGACCGATCCGGCCACGGTGGACGAGTTGAGAAATTATATTGAGAAAATCTGGGGTGACACAGCCTTACCGGCCGGCCCGCCGGAGTACACAGCATTGAGCGCGCAAAGCCGGATAGCCATAGTGTCCTTCGGCCAGCAAGACCCCCTTGCCGTGCTGGACGACCTGGGCCGGGAAATGATGGGCTACCGGAGTTACGGGCACCGGGATAACCGGAGCGGCCGCCACATCTTGCCCTGGAGAGCGGAGGCGGAACAGAATTTCAGCCCTGACCACGACCTGGTGCGGGCCGTGGCCACGGGAGGAAGCGAGAAAAGACATCCCGAGCGGGTCGTCTTCGGCCTGCCTCATAACTATCATTTCTCCACGCCAGGTGCCCGGGACGTAGAGGTAACAGGCGAGACTGTTGAGCGCCGGGCCAGCCCCCTGTTTATCCACATGCATCCATTGGCCGGCGAATACGTGGCCGTGCTGTCGTTGTTGCCGGCCCGGTTTGTCCCGGCTGGCGAGAACATACTCATGAAACCCAAGGGCGGCCGCGGTATTTCCGTGCCCTGTCAGGTTGATTTTGGCGTCTTGCACCGCTTTATTGATCGCTTCGACAGCCGGGTGGAGGTGAGGATTTAGTGCCGGATACCAGGGTGTTGCACTTTTCTCTTGGCCCGGTGCAGGCTTTCGTGGCCCGGGCCCGGCGCACCCGAGACCTGTGGGCGGGTTCATTCTTGCTTTCTTACCTGGCCGGGCAGGCCATGAGAGCTGCCCTGGGCCCCAAGGGCAAGATTGTTTTTCCCGCCGTCCAATCTTCGAGCGGCGATATTTCCGACGAGTTGTTGCAGGCGATTTGCGCTGCTAATGCCGGGGACAAGGTGTCGTCCGGTCCGCGGATCGGCACGCTGCCCAACCGGTTCAAGGCGGAAATCCCCGCCGGCTTTGACCCGGAGAGCTGCGTCCAAGCGGTACAGGCCTCCTGGGAGAAAATCGCGGCCAGCGTCTGGGAGCGCTTTGTGGCCCCGGTCAGCGGCTACGGGCTGGGAACTCCGGCCATCTGGGAGCGCCAGGTAAAGGGTTTCTGGGAGGTAAACTGGGTGGTAGGGCCGGGCGAGGACCTTCTTGACCGGCGCAAGAACTGGCGCAGCCACGTGCCCGCGGTAGAACCCGGTGACAAATGCGTGATCATGGGGAATCTCCAAGAACTTTCCGGATTTGTTCGTTCCCGGGATCGGGCTGGACAGGAGGATTTCTGGCGGGCGCTGAGCCGCTCCGTTCCCGATCTAGACATCAGGCCGGACGAAAGGCTGTCCGCCGTGGCCCTGATCAAGCGCCTTTTCCCGCTGGTGGCGGAAGAAGCCATCGGCTGGAAGGTGAGGACCACTGGCTACCCTTCCACGACGTACATGGCCGCGGTGCACTGGGTGGAGAGGATGATGGTAGAGAGGCCCGCCCTGGCCGGCGAGTTTGCTGGTGCGGCAGCCTCGCTCCTGCCTGGGGCCGTTCCGGGTCGAGGTGAGGACTTCTCCTGCCTGCGCCAGGCCATGGAGCGCGAGCCAGGGGCGGCGAAACTGGCCTGGCTGGATGGCAGGTGTTTCTTCACTTCCTCGCTGGCTAACGATTCCCTGTGGGAAGAAGGCTCGCGTGAGGCCAGGGAAATGGTGGGCCGGATGTTGAAGCAAAATCTTGAGGAAGAGCCGGCTCCTTTTTACGCTTTGCTGCTCATGGACGGGGACAGGCTGGGGGCCAACCTGCGTCAGTTTGGTGGCGTCAAGATAAGTGAGGCCTTGAAACGCTTCTCCGGGCGGGCCGCCGCGCTGGTGGGCGGTCACAACGGCTTTACCATTTACGCGGGTGGCGACGACCTGCTGGCCATGCTGCCGCTGGAAGACGCTTTGCCGGCAGCCATCGCATCGCGCTGTGCCTACCGGGACGCCTTCGCGGGAAGCGACGTCCCCGCCGACATGGCCACCGTCTCGGCGGCCATCGTGTACGCCCATTACCACGCGCCGCTCAGTGCTATCGTAAGCGAGGCTCACCGGCTGCTCGAAAAGGTGGCGAAGGAGGAGACAGGGCGTGACAGCCTGGCGGTGACTGTGTGGAAAACCGGAGGACCGGTGCTCACCTGGGCGGCGCCCTGGAGAGTGTTGCTTGACGGGCACCGGGACCTCATCACCGAACTGGCGCAAGAGGTCCGGGGCAAGACGGGTGACGCGGGCGGGTTGAGCGGCAGCTTTCTCTACAATCTGCACCAGCGTTTTGTCGCATCCGGGAAAGAGGCTGCCCCGACCTTTGCGATGGAGGACCTGGTTCGCCTGTTGGCTGCCGAATACCTCAGGGCGCGGGAGCACGGCCCGGACCGCGGCGCTCGGTCAGGTGTGGACGAGGTGGAGAACCTCATCAGGCAATTGCTGCGGGTCTGTTGTCGTTCGTGGCGGGATGCCGGTGGCGGGGTCCACGAGGCGGAAGGGCCTTTGGCTTTGGACGGAGCCCTGCTGGTCAGGTTTATCGCCACCAAGGGGGTGGCTGTGTGACGGCGAGATTATGGGAATTCGCCCCCCTGGACGTCTTTTTCTTCAGGGACGCCAGCCCTTACAATGCCGGTGAAGGTGGCTGGACCGGTGCCGGGGGTTTCTTTCCCCCCTTTATGTCCACATTGCAGGGAGCCGTTCGCACCGCGCTGGCCTACGGACGGGGTTGGCGGCCGGAGCGGCCGGACATGTGGCCCGGTGAATTGGGCGGTCCGGATGACCCGGGCCGGGTAGTACTGCGGGGGCCCTATTTGTTCAGTGAAGGCGAGATTCTTCTCCCGGCCCCGTTGAACATCCTGTGCCGAAAGGATGCCGGGGACAAACGATACCATTACATCAGACTGGTACCGGGTCCGGCCGTTGAATGCGATCTGGGGCTGGTGCGCCTTCCGGAACCGACTGAAAACGCAGCGGGAGCAACGGAGCTGCAGGGTGCCTGGTTGTCCGGGCAGGGGATGGCAGAGGTACTGGCAGGCGGGTTGCCTGGTGACGGTCAGGTTTTTCAGGCTTCCGCGCTCTGGCGCGAGGAACCTCGGGTGGGGATCGAGCGGGATCGCCGCCGGCGTACGGCGGTGGAACACAAACTTTACTCGGCCACCTTCACCCGCCTGTGTCAGGGTGTCAGCCTCCAGGTAGAAGTTTCGGGTCTGACGGACGAGTGGTACGACGGGGTCCCGGCGGTAATTCCGCTCGGCGGTGAAGGCCGGCTGGCCCGGATAAGGATTGCGGAGCAGGGGCTCGATCTTCCTGAGTTACCGGCTGTCCACCGGGACGGTGACAAGATCCGGTTTACGGTTACCTTGATCACCTCCGGCAGCTTCCCTGACGTGGCATCCGCGGTCAGGAACGGTCCGCCTGAAGTTCCCGGACGCTGTGTGGCCGCTTGTACGGGCCGGATGCAGCAATCAGGCGGCTGGGACCTGAAAAGCCACGCTCCGCGCCCTCTACGGCCGCTGATCCCCGCTGGCAGTACCTGGTTCTTTGAGACGGAAGGCTCCAGGGCCGCAGAGGTTCAGGTTCTGCACGGCAAATGCCTTGGCGACGGGCAGGCCTGGGGGCTGGGGCAAGTTCTGATCGGGAGATGGGAGGAGAAAACATGAAAGCAGCGTTAATTGGCCTTTTGGCCGAAACCAGCCTGCATCCTGGAGCGGGGGCAACATCAGGAGTGATAGACCTGCCGGTGGCCAGGGAAGTGGTTACCGGCTACCCGGTAATCCCCGGGTCCAGTCTCAAGGGGGCCCTGCGGGAGCGGGCGGAAGAGGAGTGGGGTAACAAAGATCCGAAGGTTGAGGCGATTTTTGGAGCCCCGGATTCTGCCGGGGGACTGGCGGTGACCGACGCCCGGCTGCTACTATTACCAGTTCGCTCCCTGACCGGGCATTTCAAATGGGCAACCTGCGCATACGTTCTTGAGCGCCTGCAGAGAGACGGCATGCTGGCGGGGCTGCCTTTCTCGGGTTCCCTTACCGCCCCTTCACCCGGGCACGTGATGGCCGGGGCTCCAGGTACCCTGTACCTGGAGGAAGTTTCTTTCACGGTGGCCGTGGCTGATTTGTCAGTGGTGGTAGCGACCGTCAGTTCCATGATACCACACCACTCAGTAAGGAGCCGGCTGGGCGAGCAGCTCCTCGTGTGTCCCGACGACGACTTCGCGTACTTTGCCAGGTACGCCCTGCAAGTTAGTGCTCGGAATGTCTTAAATGACGATACCAAGACCAGCGAAAACCTGTGGTACGAAGAAACTATACCTCCTGACACGCTGCTGTACGCGCTGCTGGTGGCCCGCCCGGGCGGGGAAGGTATGCTGGATGAGGTACGGGAGCTTTTTGCGCGCCGCCCGTATCTCCAGGTGGGCGGAAATGAAACGGTCGGCCAGGGTTGGTGTGCGGTGGCGTGGTACGGAGACGGGGGGAAGTGGCGGTGACCAGAACTCTCGACCAAACCAGGGCCGCTAACGCCCTGGACGTGGTAGCTAAGTTGCGTCAGGGCTCGGGTGACCGCCAGGATCGTTCAGAGTGGAATGACCGGTATGCGTCCTACGTTGAAAGCCTGCCGGCTACCATTCTCACGTGCGGACTTGGCCAGGCTTGCGCCATGTTGCTGGCCGCGGCTCGGGGAGATGCGAAAGACCCTCATCTTGCGCTGTACCGCCACCTTCAGGGCTGGCTCTGCCGGAACGAATCTGGCGCCGTTTACCCAGCAGGTGACCTGCTTGAAGCCGTGGTAAACGGGGACAGGTATCTGTATCTTCGGGCCCAGGCCGAAGCCTTGGCCTGGCTCCAGTGGCTGAAAAAACTGGCCGTAGCGTACCTGAAAAGGCCGGAGCGGACGGGAGGCGACGCGGGTGACTCTGCCGCTTTACAGGGATAACGGTTTTCCCGGCGGTTACCTTCCCCGGGACGCCAATGCCGGGCTCTGGTATGATAAGTTTTGTGACCGCTGGCAAGTTGCCGCCGGCGAGTGGAGCCTCCCCGGCCAGGGCAAGAGCGGCAAGAGCTGCAAGAGCGAATGGATAGGGACGGTTACTGGTACGTCTGTGGGAGACGGTAAGCGTATCGTGGAATCCGTGTCGCGCCTGGCCGGCCTTGTCGCCGCCCTGGGCGGACAAGTGAGGTTCGTCAGGACCGTGGGCCGATTCGTAACCGGCATGGGCCGCGAGCACCCGGTGGAAAACGGGTTCGCCTGGCACCACACCCTGGGAACGCCCTTTTTGCCCGGCACGTCGGTCAAGGGAGTCACACGCGCCTGGGCGACCAGTTGGTGGGATGGCTGGAAAAGTGAGACCGAGAAACAGGCGGCCCTGGCCCGGGTTTTCGGGCCGGAACACAGCGATAGTAAAGCCTCTGGGAGCGTCATATTTTTTGATCTGTTGCCGGCCGCTCCGGTGAAGCTGGAGGCTGACGTAATGACGCCCCACTACCAGGACTACTACCGGGAAGATACCCGGACGAAACCGCCGGCTGACTGGGACAGCCCGATCCCCGTTCCTTTTCTCACCGTGGTTGCCGGTCAGCTTTTCGTTGTTGCGGTCGCGCCTCGGCGCCAAGAGGATGCTCAGGCCCGGCAGGACGCGGCGCAGGCCGGCACCTGGCTGCTGGAAGCGCTGGAACAGCTCGGCGCGGGAGCGAAGACGTCGGTCGGGTACGGCTGTTTCAGGGTTGATCAGGAGGCGGAACGCTCCTGGCAGGAAGAGAAGGTGAGGATTGAAGCGGAAGAAGCGAGGGCAGCGGCCCTGGCTGCCATGAGCCCCGTGCGGCTGGAAATGGAGCAAGACGGATATAGCGGTAACCCCGACAGGTTCATGGAGTCTCTGAGCGCGAAGTGGTTGGCCCGCATGGACAGCGAGTCTGAGTTGCCCGTGGTGAGGCGCGAGATTGCGCAACTCTTGGCGGATTGGTATCGCAAGTACCGTCCGGACCAGTGGGAGAGACCCAGAGGTAAGAACGAAGCCAAAGTTAACCGGATCCGGCGGGCGCTAGAGCCTGCGCCTGGAGAAACGAGGTGATCGGATGCCGGTGTTATTACTTTGCTCGGTGGGCGGAAGCCCTGAGCCGGTCGTCACCTCCTTGATAGCGTCGAAGCCCGACCGGGTAATATTCATCGCCTCCAGGGATACGGCGCGGGAGGTGGAAAACAAGATTCTCCCGGAAGCGGTCGCGCAAGGCGTGGTTATCGGCCCGGGGCAATACGACATAAGGGCAGTGGACGACGCGCAGGACTTCGCCGGGTGTACCACCGTAGTGCGGGCGAGGGAAAACGAAATCCGGGAATGGCTGGGCCGCGGCAATGATTACAGCGTACTTGTTGATTTTACCGGCGGGACCAAGTGTATGTCCGCAGCCATAGCCCTGGTGGCCCGGAACTGGTCGTGCACCTTCAGCTACGTAGGCGGTAACGAAAGGACCAAAGGCGGAGTAGGAGTGGTAGTTTCTGGGCGAGAGATGATTTTCCACACCGAGAACCCCTGGAACTCTCTCGGCTATCAGGCCGTAGATGAAGCTATTGTCCTTTTTGATCAGCTCGAATACGAGGCTGCCGGCCGGTTGTTGAAAAGTATTCTTCCACGCATAACCGCCCCTGACGTCAGGCAGGAGATAGCCGCTTTGCAGAACCTGGCCGCAGGCTACCGCGAATGGGACCGTTTCGCCCACAAGGCGGCATTGACCAGGTTTACAGATGTGCTGAAAAACATGAACAACCTGCGCCACCTGCTGGGGGGGGATAAGGCGGAGAACTTATCGCGGCAAGTACGCGAACACGTAGCGTTTCTGGAACAACTGGTAGGGGCTCAGGATATGTTTCCGAAGATCTTGGACCTCCTGGCCAACGCCAGGCGGCGGTTACATCAAGGACGTTTCGACGACGCGGTTGCCCGTCTCTACCGCAGTATCGAAGCCCTGGCCCAGCACCGGCTCAAGGCCAGCTACGGAATCGCCGACACCGGAAAGGTGCCGTTGGAAATGGTTCCAGAGCCATTGAGGGCGAAATGGGCGAGCCGTGCCGGCGGGGAAGGGAAAGTGAGGCTGGCGCTGCAGGACGACTATGAACTGTTGCGAGCTCTAGGCGACCCCATGGGGGACCGCTTTGTGGCCCTGGGCCTGGCAGATAGGGAGAAGTCCCCTTTGAGCCAGCGCAACCGGTCCATCCTGGCGCACGGCTTCGACCCAGTGCCGGCAAAAGTTTTCCACGATCTCTGGCGGGCCGTTTTAGACCTCGGGGAAATAAAAGAGAGCGATCTGTTGCAGTTTCCCACGCTCTCTGAAAACCATTGAATGGCAGCTACGTATCTCCGCGCCGTTACATTACCGCCAGACACGACGGGCGGGATGCGCCGATACGTCTTCGAAGGATGGGGAGTGGGTTGTAAATGCCGTGGAGTTGTCTCTTGGAGTTTACCCCCGCGAGACCGGTCAGGTTGGACGTTGCTCCCGGGGAGCATTTTCACGCCATATTTCTCGAACTTATCAGCCGGGTAGACCCGAAACTGGCCGGTGACCTGCACGGCCCGGCGGTGAGCAAGCCCTTTACCGTATCTTCGATACTGGGCTACGAAGGCGGCCGTGACATCACATTATCGCCTGGCGTTGACTACCGGGTACGGTTTACCGTCTTTGCCCCTCAGGTAGAGGAATCGCTGGTGACCAGCTTTCTGGATGCCGACCTGCGGACCCTTCGCCTTGGCCGGGCCGAAGTTCACCTGCTGCGGGTGCTTACCGACTCGAGCCATGGCCTGCTGTGCGACTACACGTCCTACGAGCAGTTGGTGGAAGAGGGCCGGCGCGGGCGGGAAACTGAGTTTAGCCTCGAGTTCATTTCTCCCACTACCCTGCGGCGCAAATCCCGAAACCTGCCGCTGCCGGATCCCCAAATCCTCTTCACTGGTTACCTTAAGCGGTGGAACGATTACAGCGGGCAGCCATTTCCCGAGGGCCTGCTGGACTATGTGGAAGCAGGGCTGGTGATCTCTCGGCACCACCTCGAGACGAGGGTTTTTTACCTGCCGAAAGCCATGCAGATCGGCTTTGTAGGCCGGGTTCATTTTCGCATACTCGGACTGGAGGGGCCGGAGGCGGCGGCTCTGCGTACCCTCGCCCGTTTCGCTTACTACTGCGGCAGTGGATATAAGTCAACCATGGGCATGGGGCAAACGATATTTCATGCCCGGACACCCGGTCGGCAAGCTGCAAGCGTGGAAGGGGAGCCGGCGCAGATCATACACCGGGAATGAAGAAAAGTGCGGGTGCCGGAGATCTCATGAAGGCACAGCCGGAACTCCGCGTTACGCCCAACCTGGGAATAAAGAAAGGTACGCTTGCGAGAGAGATCATTTCTTTGTCGCGGAACAGCATGGAAAAATTTTGGCCGGTCTCGGGCAGGATTTGCACCGCCGTTTGGCGAAACCATTTGGCGAGAAGCCGGGAAGTTTGCTGGGCGGTGTTGCCACGCACCAAATCTCCAAGGGGATCGAAACATGCCGGCTCGTGGCCGCGAGCACCTCTGTTTGAGTAAAAACGCCGGGTTACCCTCGTAAGGCCGTCGGGTACTGTCAAGCCGTTGGAGCTCAAGGCATAGGAGCCGCTTGGTACGGGAGGATTTATCCATTGGGTTGGCTGGGAATGGAAATTACGGTCTGCAAGATAGGTTATCCTCGCAGAAGCAAGCTACATCCCTTGCGTGACAACTAATCGAGTGCCTGCTGTGGCCACGGCACCAAATCTCCAAGGGAGATTGAAACTTTAAGCAAAGAATCAAGAGCATCGCGCATTACCCACTGTGGCCACGGCACCAAATCTCCAAGGGAGATTGAAACAGATATAAGGACGGGGCCTTTGAGGCCTACGGATGGTGGCCACGGCACCAAATCTCCAAGGGAGATTGAAACTACTATCCCCCCTGGGGGGGAGCTGCCCCGAAGCGTGGCCACGGCACCAAATCTCCAAGGGAGATTGAAACTGGACAAGATGGCTGCGAACATGCTATATCACCTCCCGTGGCCACGGCACCAAATCTCCAAGGGAGATTGAAACGGTCCACTGCCGCAGCAAGCGGCATGTGGCCAATCGTGGCCACGGCACCAAATCTCCAAGGGAGATTGAAACTTGAGAAGCAACACGTCGGCAGCGGCACGTTGACTAGTGGCCACGGCACCAAATCTCCAAGGGAGATTGAAACTTTCGAGGTGGCCGGGCACGGGATCACCCTTTCTGGTGGCCACGGCACCAAATCTCCAAGGGAGATTGAAACGCTGCATCCACTCGGGCAGGAGACTGCAAGCGGGAAGTGGCCACGGCACCAAATCTCCAAGGGAGATTGAAACAAAAGTAACATGGCAAAATCCTTGAGCGGCAACATGTGGCCACGGCACCAAATCTCCAAGGGAGATTGAAACGTCATCACCTACCACTGCATCTCCCTGCGGATACCGTGGCCACGGCACCAAATCTCCAAGGGAGATTGAAACTTACAATCAATGTTCCAACTGTTGCCATCTTCCCCGTGGCCACGGCACCAAATCTCCAAGGGAGATTGAAACGAAATCAATATAGGTCCGAGCAAAGAGGTGTTCTAGTGGCCACGGCACCAAATCTCCAAGGGAGATTGAAACCGATTGGTACTGCTCCGAGCGGTGCCCGATCGGGGTGGCCACGGCACCAAATCTCCAAGGGAGATTGAAACATTACATTAGTGCATGAGGATATGGAAAGGGAGAGTGTGGCCACGGCACCAAATCTCCAAGGGAGATTGAAACGGGGATCATCAGTGCGGCCAAGAAGATAGTCTACGGGTGGCCACGGCACCAAATCTCCAAGGGAGATTGAAACATTACATTAGTGCATGAGGATATGGAAAGGGAGAGTGTGGCCACGGCACCAAATCTCCAAGGGAGATTGAAACGGGGATCATCAGTGCGGCCAAGAAGATAGTCTACGGGTGGCCACGGCACCAAATCTCCAAGGGAGATTGAAACATTACATTAGTGCATGAGGATATGGAAAGGGAGAGTGTGGCCACGGCACCAAATCTCCAAGGGAGATTGAAACTCAATTATCTCTTGTCCCAAGGTACGAAGAATGCCGTGGCCACGGCACCAAATCTCCAAGGGAGATTGAAACTAGTGGTTCTATGGAGCAACAATCACAAACCCTCCTGTGGCCACGGCACCAAATCTCCAAGGGAGATTGAAACCCATTCAAGATGGCGTTCGCTTCAATAGTTGCCACGTGGCCACGGCACCAAATCTCCAAGGGAGATTGAAACAGGCCTGGCCGAAGAGTTGCGCCATGGCCGGCACGCGTGGCCACGGCACCAAATCTCCAAGGGAGATTGAAACTGATTGAGACCGGGGACAGAAACCCTACCCTCGATGTGGCCACGGCACCAAATCTCCAAGGGAGATTGAAACATTTACGATTGCTTCACACTCCCTGCACAGCTTTTCGGTGGCCACGGCACCAAATCTCCAAGGGAGATTGAAACTCCGCTCACCGGAGGATTCACCAGTGGGCGACCACGTGGCCACGGCACCAAATCTCCAAGGGAGATTGAAACTGCCTATAGGCAACCTAACAAGTCAAATGTTCGCGGTGGCCACGGCACCAAATCTCCAAGGGAGATTGAAACTGCCGGTCCAAGACGCCTGGGAACTGCATACGGCGGTGGCCACGGCACCAAATCTCCAAGGGAGATTGAAACACGTCCACCGTGCCCACGGACCAGCCGGAGCCCTGCGTGGCCACGGCACCAAATCTCCAAGGGAGATTGAAACTCAACGAAACGCGGGTTGCCTGTGCCCAATGTTCGTGTGGCCACGGCACCAAATCTCCAAGGGAGATTGAAACTCAAGAGTCCGGCCACTATGTGGATAACTGCTTCAGTGGCCACGGCACCAAATCTCCAAGGGAGATTGAAACGTGTTGAAGGACGTCGAGAGCTGGCCCGGCACGGCGTGGCCACGGCACCAAATCTCCAAGGGAGATTGAAACGCAGCACTCGCACCATTCCTGGTCGCTGGGGTACCAGTGGCCACGGCACCAAATCTCCAAGGGAGATTGAAACATAACCATGCTGAAGCTCCACCGGCAAGAAGCATAGTGGCCACGGCACCAAATCTCCAAGGGAGATTGAAACAGGAAACGGTATCTGCCCTTTTCCACTCAATCCCGTGGCCACGGCACCAAATCTCCAAGGGAGATTGAAACAACTGAGGGGGAATTCAAGGCGGCAGCGCTGGTCCGTGGCCACGGCACCAAATCTCCAAGGGAGATTGAAACGCTGGTACCATATTGCCAGGGCTGGCAGGCCCTGAGTGGCCACGGCACCAAATCTCCAAGGGAGATTGAAACATAAGTAATCCCGAACCCGGCCTGCATATCCTCGAGTGGCCACGGCACCAAATCTCCAAGGGAGATTGAAACAAGGCGAACTGGCGGCCGAACCTCGGGTAGTTCTTCCGTGGCCACGGCACCAAATCTCCAAGGGAGATTGAAACCCTGGCCGCTGCTGAGCTTGGCATCAGTAATGCCCAGTGGCCACGGCACCAAATCTCCAAGGGAGATTGAAACGAAGATGGCCGCGATCACCCACCCGATGCCCATATAGTGGCCACGGCACCAAATCTCCAAGGGAGATTGAAACGACGCGGATACGACGTACAAGCTGGCGTTTGACGGGGTGGCCACGGCACCAAATCTCCAAGGGAGATTGAAACTGGCTTACCTGATCTATAAGAACTGGGAACCGATCAGGTGGCCACGGCACCAAATCTCCAAGGGAGATTGAAACCTCACGTTCGTCGACCAACGGGTCAAGGCGTGGTTGGTGGCCACGGCACCAAATCTCCAAGGGAGATTGAAACCCCGCCGCGGCATCCGTACCCACCCCCGGCCATTGGTGGCCACGGCACCAAATCTCCAAGGGAGATTGAAACCGCCGTCGTTCACCCATTGCCCGGTATCAGGATTGTGGCCACGGCACCAAATCTCCAAGGGAGATTGAAACCCATCTGTTCAAATGGGACTATGTAGCGCGATGGGGTGGCCACGGCACCAAATCTCCAAGGGAGATTGAAACCCTGCGTTCCATGCCGCGCCCGGATAAAACCACCCGGTGGCCACGGCACCAAATCTCCAAGGGAGATTGAAACTTGGCGCAGTACGCAGCGCAATACGCAGCACTTCCCGTGGCCACGGCACCAAATCTCCAAGGGAGATTGAAACCAAAATCCCGGCTGGCCATCTGCCGTTCCTGTTCCGTGGCCACGGCACCAAATCTCCAAGGGAGATTGAAACTACAGGCTCGACCGCCTGGCCCGCAGCGTGAAGCAGTGGCCACGGCACCAAATCTCCAAGGGAGATTGAAACATACTCTTGAGAGCAATCCCGCGGCTTTCCAGCAGCGTGGCCACGGCACCAAATCTCCAAGGGAGATTGAAACCACATAACTGCCGGAACATTAAATGGGTATTACCTGGTGGCCACGGCACCAAATCTCCAAGGGAGATTGAAACTGTCTTGCGAAGCACGTAAAAATTAGCCTCTTTAAGTGGCCACGGCACCAAATCTCCAAGGGAGATTGAAACCAGCCGCGGGGTCGTTGGCAAGCCAGGAGGCCACAAGTGGCCACGGCACCAAATCTCCAAGGGAGATTGAAACTCCACTGCCATGGGATTCACCTCGCTTTAGAATGAGTGGCCACGGCACCAAATCTCCAAGGGAGATTGAAACACCGGTGGTCTTTCCAAATGCGGTAGCCTAAAAAGGTGGCCACGGCACCAAATCTCCAAGGGAGATTGAAACTTACCTGGACGAGGTTATCGCTGGCGCCCCACACCAGTGGCCACGGCACCAAATCTCCAAGGGAGATTGAAACGGCAAAAAACATGAACAGGTGGCGGGAGGCAAGTAGTGGCCACGGCACCAAATCTCCAAGGGAGATTGAAACTCGGGGCATCCCCCCCCAGGGGGGGGATGGGAGGATGTGGCCACGGCACCAAATCTCCAAGGGAGATTGAAACCTGAAAATTGCTTCCCCCCATTGCTCCCCTCCAACGGTGGCCACGGCACCAAATCTCCAAGGGAGATTGAAACCTGAAAATTGCTTCCCCCCATTGCTCCCCTCCAACGGTGGCCACGGCACCAAATCTCCAAGGGAGATTGAAACCTGAAAATTGCTTCCCCCCATTGCTCCCCTCCAACGGTGGCCACGGCACCAAATCTCCAAGGGAGATTGAAACTCGGAGAAGGGCATTCCGAGCTATTACTACGATAGGTGGCCACGGCACCAAATCTCCAAGGGAGATTGAAACCTCGATCGCATAAGCGCGATCGAGGACGAAACCGCGGTGGCCACGGCACCAAATCTCCAAGGGAGATTGAAACCGCAAGCGGGCGGGAGGGAAAACCTCCAACCTGCGCGTGGCCACGGCACCAAATCTCCAAGGGAGATTGAAACTCGGCCACCCTGCTGCGCTTCGCAGCCCCTCCACGTGGCCACGGCACCAAATCTCCAAGGGAGATTGAAACTCGGCCACCCTGCTGCGCTTCGCAGCCCCTCCACGTGGCCACGGCACCAAATCTCCAAGGGAGATTGAAACGTACCCGGATGACAGCCCGGGTACTGTCATTGCTCAGTGGCCACGGCACCAAATCTCCAAGGGAGATTGAAACCGGGAGTTCGCCGGGGAGAATATCCCCGGAGTCGTGTGGCCACGGCACCAAATCTCCAAGGGAGATTGAAACTCAACCGCCTCAATGGCTTCTTCCACAACATCTAAGTGGCCACGGCACCAAATCTCCAAGGGAGATTGAAACATAGGGCTTTTTGGCCTGGAGATACTTCCTCAATGGTGGCCACGGCACCAAATCTCCAAGGGAGATTGAAACCGCGGTGGAATGATGATCGTGGCCACATACCATTTGTGGCCACGGCACCAAATCTCCAAGGGAGATTGAAACATCAACGCGCAGGCGGGATACACGGCTACCGTGCTGGGTGGCCACGGCACCAAATCTCCAAGGGAGATTGAAACTTCCTACACCATCCGGATTGGGTGAACTGACCAGTTCTGTGGCCACGGCACCAAATCTCCAAGGGAGATTGAAACAATAACTTGGCTATCGCGGCCTTGATTGAGGCGGTCAGTGGCCACGGCACCAAATCTCCAAGGGAGATTGAAACATAGGGCTTTTTGGCCTGGAGATACTTCCTCAATGGTGGCCACGGCACCAAATCTCCAAGGGAGATTGAAACATAGGGCTTTTTGGCCTGGAGATACTTCCTCAATGGTGGCCACGGCACCAAATCTCCAAGGGAGATTGAAACACGGCAAGCAGCGGGACGACATTATTGCCCAGCTGGGTGGCCACGGCACCAAATCTCCAAGGGAGATTGAAACAGGATATCACACGGCTGGCCCGCGTGCAAGTATGAAAGGTGGCCACGGCACCAAATCTCCAAGGGAGATTGAAACCGGCAATAATTTGTTCCTTGAGAGCCTCCGCGTCTGTGGCCACGGCACCAAATCTCCAAGGGAGATTGAAACATGACCCGATGAACTTCGGGGATTGGGACTAGCGGCGTGGCCACGGCACCAAATCTCCAAGGGAGATTGAAACGTGACGGCCAGCGTTCCCAAGCTCAACCCAGCGCCCGTGGCCACGGCACCAAATCTCCAAGGGAGATTGAAACATGCGCCTGAATGCGGAGGTCGGCCACCTCTCTGGGTGGCCACGGCACCAAATCTCCAAGGGAGATTGAAACACGATGTTGTTAAGCCCGTATTTCCGCGCCGTCCTGGTGGCCACGGCACCAAATCTCCAAGGGAGATTGAAACACGATGTTGTTAAGCCCGTATTTCCGCGCCGTCCTGGTGGCCACGGCACCAAATCTCCAAGGGAGATTGAAACACGATGTTGTTAAGCCCGTATTTCCGCGCCGTCCTGGTGGCCACGGCACCAAATCTCCAAGGGAGATTGAAACGAGTTCGCCCCGGTGCAGGAACTCCTGAACCTTGGGTGGCCACGGCACCAAATCTCCAAGGGAGATTGAAACGCCGGCTGGAAGTGGGTTTACGACTGGACGAGGCACGTGGCCACGGCACCAAATCTCCAAGGGAGATTGAAACCTAATTGGGATAGCGGAAAAGGGGCCTATCGGTAAAGTGGCCACGGCACCAAATCTCCAAGGGAGATTGAAACGAGGCGGCCACCGCCGGCTTGATGGCAGCCAGAAACGTGGCCACGGCACCAAATCTCCAAGGGAGATTGAAACAACTAAAGTACGGAATGAGCCAGGCCCATTTCGGCGAGTGGCCACGGCACCAAATGTCCAAGGGAGATTGAAACAGATCGCGCCCAGCATTGTCGCAAGGCAAATGGAGTGTGGCCACGGCACCAAATCTCCAAGGGAGATTGAAACTGGTATACTGTAGGTGAAAGTACAGAGGGGGAATGCGTGGCCACGGCACCAAATCTCCAAGGGAGATTGAAACTAATCCACCAGGCGATTGAACTCCTCGCGCTTCAAGTGGCCACGGCACCAAATCTCCAAGGGAGATTGAAACATAAGGGGGTGAGATGGTGGCATTACCGCCAATTGGTGGCCACGGCACCAAATCTCCAAGGGAGATTGAAACAGTATCCCATCCCGGCTTCTGGGGCTTGAAGTAGTGTGGCCACGGCACCAAATCTCCAAGGGAGATTGAAACCACGTCTATTATGCAGGCCTTCCTGTTGACGTTACCGTGGCCACGGCACCAAATCTCCAAGGGAGATTGAAACACCGCCGCGTGGACTGCGAAGCCCCTGGCTTGGAAGTGGCCACGGCACCAAATCTCCAAGGGAGATTGAAACTTCCTCATCGTTCAGGTCGGCTACTTCTTTGTCGGTGGCCACGGCACCAAATCTCCAAGGGAGATTGAAACTAATCCACCAGGCGATTGAACTCCTCGCGCTTCAAGTGGCCACGGCACCAAATCTCCAAGGGAGATTGAAACATAAGGGGGTGAGATGGTGGCATTACCGCCAATTGGTGGCCACGGCACCAAATCTCCAAGGGAGATTGAAACAGTATCCCATCCCGGCTTCTGGGGCTTGAAGTAGTGTGGCCACGGCACCAAATCTCCAAGGGAGATTGAAACCACGTCTATTATGCAGGCCTTCCTGTTGACGTTACCGTGGCCACGGCACCAAATCTCCAAGGGAGATTGAAACACCGCCGCGTGGACTGCGAAGCCCCTGGCTTGGAAGTGGCCACGGCACCAAATCTCCAAGGGAGATT
>SLTJ01000030.1:0-27489 GCA_004347685.1 Clostridia bacterium | reverse complement strand
CCCTGGCTTGGAAGTGGCCACGGCACCAAATCTCCAAGGGAGATTGAAACAAGGAGGTGTAGGCTGTGCGGAATAAGATGGCGGCGGGTGGCCACGGCACCAAATCTCCAAGGGAGATTGAAACGCGGATTTTATCACTGAGGCCCTGGAGCGCATCCTGGGTGGCCACGGCACCAAATCTCCAAGGGAGATTGAAACAACCCCAACGCACCGGCCAGCGAGGCCCAAGTAAAGTGGCCACGGCACCAAATCTCCAAGGGAGATTGAAACCATGTACTCCAGGAAGAGATCGCGAGCACAGGCGAGTGGCCACGGCACCAAATCTCCAAGGGAGATTGAAACGCGGGTGAACGGCAAGGCCGACTGGGACGGGGCTCGTGGCCACGGCACCAAATCTCCAAGGGAGATTGAAACCCCCGCGGTGATCTGCGTCCTCACCCGCGGCCATTGTGGCCACGGCACCAAATCTCCAAGGGAGATTGAAACAACGCTTGTGTTTTGCGTTCCGTAGCGATATACTATGTGGCCACGGCACCAAATCTCCAAGGGAGATTGAAACTTGTATCTGTTGCGCCCGTCTATGATCTTGCCCTGGGTGGCCACGGCACCAAATCTCCAAGGGAGATTGAAACATTGACTTCTGCCAGAGCCACCACTTCTGGTGGCGGGTGGCCACGGCACCAAATCTCCAAGGGAGATTGAAACATAATTATCTGCGATTGTTTGTGGGACAGGGAAGCGTGGCCACGGCACCAAATCTCCAAGGGAGATTGAAACTTCGGCATTTATATGGGAAGCTCTCCGGTCAACGTGTGGCCACGGCACCAAATCTCCAAGGGAGATTGAAACTTCGGCATTTATATGGGAAGCTCTCCGGTCAACGTGTGGCCACGGCACCAAATCTCCAAGGGAGATTGAAACACATATCTTAAACCAGTCCTCCTTAGCGGCTTGATGCGGCCACGGCACCAAATCTCCAAGGGAGATTGAAACCTACGAACTGAACGGCCTTGGCGGCCAGTTCTTGGCGGCCACGGCACCAAATCTCCAAGGGAGATTGAAACTAAAAGTAGCCGCCCCATCTGAGTTAAAGGTGGGGGTGGCCACGGCACCAAATCTCCAAGGGAGATTGAAACAGAAGTAACAATTCCGTTTATAGAACAGTAGGTGGGTGGCCACGGCACCAAATCTCCAAGGGAGATTGAAACCTGCCAGACCGCATCCTCTACATACTGGGCCCGGATCAGTGGCCACGGCACCAAATCTCCAAGGGAGATTGAAACTGAGCCTCGCTCAGTTCGGTCATGATCACCGCCATTCGTGGCCACGGCACCAAATCTCCAAGGGAGATTGAAACAGGGCGGCGGTCTTTTCCGCAATGCCCGCCTCAATTGTGGCCACGGCACCAAATCTCCAAGGGAGATTGAAACAGGGCGGCGGTCTTTTCCGCAATGCCCGCCTCAATTGTGGCCACGGCACCAAATCTCCAAGGGAGATTGAAACAGGGCGGCGGTCTTTTCCGCAATGCCCGCCTCAATTGTGGCCACGGCACCAAATCTCCAAGGGAGATTGAAACCTTCATGACCCTGCTGGCGTCTGTGGCTGCCCTAGGTGGCCACGGCACCAAATCTCCAAGGGAGATTGAAACTGGGACGTAGGCGTAGGCGGCCGCTGGAAATTCCACCGTGGCCACGGCACCAAATCTCCAAGGGAGATTGAAACGGAACTGGACCTCAACGGTCATGTCCTGCTCGCCTTTGTGGCCACGGCACCAAATCTCCAAGGGAGATTGAAACTTTCAGCGACAACTCGCAGGCAGTTGAAACAAAGATCGTGGCCACGGCACCAAATCTCCAAGGGAGATTGAAACTTGCGGCAGATCAACGGGAGGGTGATCGGATGAAAGTGGCCACGGCACCAAATCTCCAAGGGAGATTGAAACATCACAGTAGCCTAGCGTGACTTTACTAAGTGCAAAATTTAAAACGGCTTTAAGTTCAGTTAGCCCAGGCATTTTCGGATACCTGCCCAGTATAGACTAAAATCATTTCGTCAGGTCATTATAGAGCCTTTGTAGTTCCAGTGGCATCTCCTCCATCTGAGTTTCTTTCGCCGGCTTTCCCTGAAGGCTGGTCACCGTGATGATTTCAGCCTTCCGGACCTCTGTCAACTTATCAATCAGGGTTTCCAGACTCATGTTATGGCCTGCCTCATGGGCTTTCTTCCAGAGTACCTGGGAGAGAAGCAAACCGATCAAGCAAATAAAGGTATGGACCCGGATCTTCTGGTCTGTCCAGTGATACTGGGGATGAACCGCGTTGTGATATGGGTTCTTCAGATGTTTGAAGACCCGTTCTATGTTCCCTTGCCCCTGATAGGCGGCAATGATTTCTTCCTCGCTCCATTCCTCGCGGCAGGTAACCAGTATCCGTTTGCCATATAGCTTCTCGGTCAGCCACCGGTGAACTTCGGGATCTATCTCCCAATCAATATCAAAACGACCGGGTTCTTTCTCAGTAACCGAAATCTGGATCAGATACTCGCACCTTTCTCCCGTGAGGATTTTTTCAAGGTGGCGCCTCACCTCCTCCAGCTTCTTCTTCCTGGCTCGGGGAGCATTTAGCTTACTCTTGTATTCCTCCAGGAGTTCATACCTTTTATTCAGGGCTTGTTGCAGACCTCGCATCTGACCGGCACGCAACTTTTCGCTTAGATAAACAACAATGGTCCGCTCCTTGCCCCATACCTTTTTCCGGGTCCGGTAGCACCAAACCTCTTTTCCGCCAACTTTTGCCTTGCGGTACTGACCAAGTGGTACGGCCAACAGGTCCTCGTGGTAGAACGGACTCAAGGAACCCACATAGGGTATCTCGGCCTTGTCGAGTTGAGCAAAGTTTTTCCGGGAGTTGCTCCCCTTGTCAAAGACCAGGGTTAGCTCCTCCACATCAAGTTCGAGCCCGGTAAGCTTATCTCTTAATTTGGTAAGCATGGGCTGGAACATGTCGGCATCAGATCGGTTGCCTTCATATATTTCGTTAAAAACCGGGAGAAGAAATTCCTTGGTTACCATCAGGGCCAGGCCGAATTGCCGCAGGTCATGGCGCTTTTGCTTGTTCCGGCCTCTTTGAGCCAGTTGCGAGCTATTGTTATCAGAGGCGATGTAGGTAAAAAAGTTAGTTAGATCATAAAACAGGAGCCGGGAGGAAAAAAGCCCTTTGGTCAGCATCTGCCGAGTGATGGCATTTTCTACCTCTTGCATTTGTTCTTCGGTAATAGTATCCATTTGCTCCCAGAAGTGTTGGCTATCCAGACGATCCGGGTCAAAGGCAGCGATCTCTGGCAGGGTGGTTTGTCGGGCCCAGGCGGCGAAGGAACGTTTGCTACCCGGTTTGACGGCCCGGTGGATGGCAGCCAGCAGAAGTGATTTACCCACCGGTAAGCCGTCTCGCTGTCGTGAGGAGAAGTACTGATTGAAGATGTTAATCAGGTCCAGCTCCTCAACAATTCTCCATAAGGCCCAGACCGCACCGTGGGACGCCGAACGGATCCTTTTCTGAACCGGCCCCTCCCTTAGTTTATACAGTAACTGTTCAGCAGTCCCCAGGTGCATTAGAACCACTGGTCGCGGCTTACCGTTCACCCGTTTGGACTCGACGATCTGCCAGTAGGTATATTTGCCCACCTTCTGCTTACGTATGGTAGCCATATTTAGTTTATACAATAACCATGGCTACCTGTCAAGCCAAAATATGGCGGCAATTATTTTAGTCTATACGTAAAATACATTGTAAAACCGGGAAAATCAAGCCATACCAAAACTGACTTAGTAAAGTCACGCTAGGAACAGCCGGCTGTCGTTGGGGTGGCCACGGCACCAAATCTCCAAAGGAGATTGAAACCGGATTAAGTTGGTACAGGTGCGGAATATGCGCAGCCGTGGCCACTGCACCAAATCTCCAAGGGAGATTGAAACGCGGCGGCCGGTAGCCGGTGTAGAGCTTGTAGTTTTCGTGGCCACGGCACCAAATCTCCAAGGGAGATTGAAACTTTGGAAACATCGAGTTGCCTTCGGTCGCGGTCAATGTGGCCACGGCACCAAATCTCCAAGGGAGATTGAAACCACGCTGAAGTTCACTCTCCGGCTCCGGAGCACTGGTGGCCACGGCACCAAATCTCCAAGGGAGATTGAAACCCAGCACAAGGGCAAGCCAAACGCTCCCATATTTCGTGGCCACGGCACCAAATCTCCAAGGGAGATTGAAACCACTCTGAAGTTCACTCTCCGGCTCCGGAGCACTGGTGGCCACGGCACCAAATCTCCAAGGGAGATTGAAACCCAGCACAAGGGCAAGCCAAACGCTCCCATATTTCGTGGCCACGGCACCAAATCTCCAAGGGAGATTGAAACCACTCGCATGGAGGAGTAACTGGTACAATCGACACTGTGGCCACGGCACCAAATCTCCAAGGGAGATTGAAACTGGGAGAATATACCTACGCAGTATGCCATGCGCAAAAGGGAGATTGAAACTCTCCAACCACTACCTGGGGAGAGTCCTCGTGGCGGTCCCCAGGGTGGCGGCCTGGCGGGAGGTGCAGCCGGTATTAAAAGAGCTTGGCGAGGAGGTACGCAGCAGCTACTGATACACAAATAGGGCTTGACAAAAAGTAACAAACATACTAAGCTTAAACCATGGAACTATTAACCATCAGCAAAGCCGCAAAGAGACTGGGCGTTCACCCCAACAGCCTACGCAATTGGGAGAAACAAGGTTTAATCAAGCCAGTCCGCTTGCCCGGAGGTCAGCGCCGGTACTCTATGGACGACCTCAACCGGCTTTTAGGGTCAGGCCAAGTCTTGGCCGGCGGGCAGGAGACAGTAGTCCTGTACGCCCGGGTATCCACCAAGAAACAAGCCGAGGCCGGCAACTTGGACCGGCAGATAGGACGGTTGCGGCAATACGCCGGGGAGAACGGCTTTACCGTTAGGGCCGAATTAACCGACGTAGCCAGCGGGTTAAACCAGAAGCGCCGCGGTTTAACGAACGTACTCAAGCTGGCCGAGCGGGGCGAATATAAGAAGCTGCTCATCGAGTACCCCTACCGGCTGGCCCGCTTCGGGTATGAGTACATTGAGCGGCACCTGAAATACTGCGGTGTAGAAATAATCGCCATCGCCGAAAAAGAGCCGGAAGATGCCCAAGCCGAATTGGTGCGGGACCTATTAGCCATCGTCACCTCATTTTCGGCCCGGCTGTACGGGGCCGGAGGCGGCAGGAAAGTCAGGGAAGGTTTTCGGGAACTGATCGCGGAGGTTCAGACGGGTGAAGAAGCGAAAGAAGAACAAAAAGAAAGCAGCCGGTCCTAACGGCGGCATAATATACACTGTCCAGGGCGAATGGCTCCCAAAGGGTAAGCATAGGGCAGGATCAAGAAGCGGGCCTGATTGACTACCAGGTGGAGACGCTGCTCGCGCTGGGCAGGGGTCCAGCCGATAAACAGGTCGCGGGGGGGCTACCTTCCAGGCGGCGGCTCCCAGGCCCATGGCGCCCAGCAGCCGGGTCTCGCTCTAGATCAGGTAGCGGATCTGGGCTCCGGGCAGGGGAGTATAGCCCAGGTAGTGGTAGCGTTCAATCAACTCGTTCCACAGGCGCGAATCTTTTGGACCAGCTACCCGAAGCAAAGTAAGCGCGCCGAGATCGCGCCTGGTGCCTACCACCGGTGCTCCCGGATCGGTGGCCGGGGTGAGCTGGGGCCGCCAACGGCCGTTACCGTTTTTCCAGGTGGGTGGTGGCAATTCGATCAGGCCATCGCGGTGAAGGCGCAACAGGCCCACCCGGGCTGACAGCGCTTCTATCTAGGCCTCCAGTTCCCTTATCCGCGCCTTCAAGGCAGCGTTCTCGGCCTTTAGCTGGGCGTTTTCGGCCTCCAGATAGACGGCCCGCTCTTTCCAGTATTGTAGTTCTGCCTCTTGTGGAAACGCTTGACTGTTCCTGCTTCCACTATACCATGGACTTCACCGCGTGTCCAGCCCCTTGAGAAAAAAATTCCTTGGTTAATGGCGTACAACAGCGACCAACAGGTGGTTCACCGAATACTCACAAGAAAAGAGCTTGGTAAAAAAGTGGGCCAAGCCGCCGCATATAATTGCTCGTCGCCCTCGGGCCTGCCTTTTGCCTTTCAGAAAGCATAAGTTTGGCTTAGCCGCTTAGCAACAGCTCGCGGATCACCCTATTTACGTCCCCCAGACAGCAGGAGCCCTGCGGGTTGTTTACGTCGCAGCCGCACCTCCCGGCCCGGACATGTTCAGTAATGGAGTCGACAGCTCTGCTTGTACCTGTTTTCTCGATCTCCTTCTTGATCCGAGCCGGTGTCCAGCCAAAGCAGTAGCACACCGGACACTCCGGGTCGGCGGTTTTTTGCCAAACAGGTACTTTTAACTCGCTGGTAGTAAAGACCGTCCCTTCTTTATTGAAGTATGCCACGTTACAGCCAGAATCCAGGCATAGGCGATAACTGCTGGCTGGTTCAAGCCTGACCAGGGCTTCTGGCAACAGTAGGCTCTTTAAAGTGATGAGCGGCACCTTCTTACCGGGATTGCCGCACCTCGGACAACCGATGTCCCCCTGGTCCTGTCCAGGCGGTTTTAGCGGATTGCAGCAGTCAGCCAAGCGTCTTATACCTCCCCCTCGCTACTTCTGTTCGATGCCGTATCCGTAAGGTAGCAGGAGGTCAATTTTCCCTATACAAAGGTACACAGCGTATTTTACCCCGCTTTCTCCCCGCGGCGCAGCGTCATGGGTACCACGCCGGTGATTTCACAGGCTTTACGCATGGGATAGTGCTCTTATGGTTCATGTTTCATAAGCTAAGTATAGCAAAGGCAAGCAAATTAGTCAACTGCTGGTTAGACCTTCTTGAACTGGTTCAGACCTACTCGGTTGGCGTTATAGATAAGGACAGCATGACCCGACGGCTCGACCCTCGTTCTTTTACCCCGTCCAGACCGGACAGGACCGCCTGCGCGGTTTTCGCGCAGCTAGCTCAACTGACTCCTCCCCGGCTCAGGCAGCGGATGGAATAATTCATTATTTACCCGGTGAGAAAAAGATTGACATATACCCTTCCCCATGTTAAACTCATGGCAAGATGATATACTCTATATCCCAATGGGGTAGGGAATTGGTGTGAGGTCGCCCTCCGGCAGTGTTGGCCTTAATGGGATTGAGAAGGGGGAAGCAGAAGTGGTGGACCATCATGAGCTAATCACCAGGTGCAGAGAGTTGTATGAAGACCTCAGTTTCAATTACGTCAAGGAATGGGAGGGAAAAAGCGGGGGCAAGGCTATAGGTATTTTCCCTATCTATGTCCCCAAGGAAATCCTCTATGCTGCCGGGATGCTACCGGTAGAGCTGTACGGAGGCGGGGATATCCTGGATGTGGTGAAAGGGGATTCCTATTACCAATCATATATCTGCCATATCCCCCGGAGCACCCTGGATTTGGGTCTTACCGGCCGGCTGGATGAGTTTGAAGGAATAATCTGCCCTTTTACGTGTGATGTGGTGCGTAACTTCACCGGGGTGTGGAAGTTGCTATTCCCTAACAAGTACTCGCGGTTTTTCGACCAGCCGCAAGCTACGAGCCTGGAGATCGCCATAGATTACTTTGTGGCCCAGTGTAAGGAAATCCTCTCCGAACTCGAGCCGATTACCGGACAGAAGGCCACGGTGGAGCGGCTTAATACGGCCATTGAGCTCTACAATGAAAACCGGCGGCTGATCAGGAAGCTTTATGACATGCGGGCAGAACAGCCCTGGCAGATCCCGACCACGGAAGTATACTTGTTGATGCGGGCCGGGAATGTCCTGGAGGTTTCGGAGTATAATCAGTGGCTCAAGGACTATATGGCTGCAGTGGGGCAACTGGAGAGGAACCCGGAGGACAAGGTGCGGGTGGTAGTTTCCGGCGCCTTTTGCGAGCAGCCGTCGGTGAGCCTGATAAGGGCCATGGAATTGTCGGGATGCTATATCGTGGACGACGACTTTATTCTGGGCAACAGGTACCTGGACGAGGACGTGAAGGTTACTGATGACCCGTTGCGGGCCCTGGCCGAAGCCTATTTCAGCAGCCAGGTACCGTCGTCATGCCGTTTTGAGGGGTATGACCCGAAGACGAGAAGGCTGGTACAACAGGTCCGGGAGAGGCGGGCCGAGGGGGTAATTTTCGCGGCTCCGAGCTTCTGTGACCCGGCCCTGGAGGATCGCCCGTACCACCAAAAGGGACTGGATCAGGAGAATATCCGCTACATATCGTTACAGTATGCGGAGGATACTGCCCAGTTCGGCGCCATCAGGGAGCAGATAGGCACCTTTACCGATTCTATCAAGCTGTGGGAGGTGGCTTAAACAGAATGGCTGTGGCCAAAGCGATTGATCCGAACGCCGGCAAGGATGCGGCCATGCTTAAGGAAAAGGAATTAAATATCGCTTATACCAACATGGTACGTACCTCCCAGCAAAAGGGGAAAAAGGTTTGCTATACCTTTGTTCCCGGCAATCTGGTCGAGTTACTGCACTGCTTTGACGTGGTCCCTATTTTCCCAGAAATATTGGGCCTGCAGATGGGCCTGCGTCGTAATGCAGGTAAGTATCTGGATGCCGGGGAAAACGACGGGTACTCGGAAGATATTTGCAGCTACGTCAAGGCCAGTGTGGGTATGCAGATGCAGGGCAACATCGGTCCGGACGGGAAACCGCTCCCCAAGCCGGATTTTCTCTTTCTCATCTACTCCCAGTGCTTTACTTTTATGAAGTGGTGGGAGATCCTGCGTAAGACTTACGACTGCCCCATCATTACCGTGCACTTACCATACCGCCATCACGGCCGGATCACCCCGGAAGAAATGAAGTATGGTGTGGACCAGCTCCAGCAGGTGGTAATTCCGCAGTTGGAGGAAGTAACCGGCATCAAGTTCGACATTGACTTGTTCCGGGAGAAGTTGGCCTATTCCCGGCAGATGGAGGAAGACTTTGCCTGGATCTTCAATTCGGCCAAGAATATCCCCAGCCCGATAGACGGCATGTTTCAGTCCCTATATTATGTAGGGCCAATTAACACGTACTGGCGGGGCACTCCGGAAGGGGTAGATTTCTATAAAACAGTACGACAGGTGGTCGAGGAACGTCTGGCGGCAAAGCAGGGACCGCCGACGCCCTTTGGCCGCCTGGACGAGCAGAAGTACCGTATCGTGATGGATTGGGGCATTACCTGGGATCATTTCCAGGAGTACGCCAAGATCTTCTTTGATGAAAGGGCGGTGATTGTTGCTTCCACCTACACCAAGGTGAGCGGTACTTACGACGTAGGTAACTGGCACGACCCGAACCGGCCCTTTGAATCTATGGTAAGAAGCAACATGACCTGCTATGCCAATCTGAGCCTGACGGATCGCGTTAATCTGATCGAGCACTATGTCAAGGACTTCCATGCCGACGGGTTCCTGATCGGTTCACTCAAGAGCTGCAAGTCCTGCGCAGCCGGCCTTTTGGCCATGCTGCGGGAACTGGAAAAGAGAACCGGATTGCCCGGAGGCTTCTTTGAGCTGGACATGATGGATGGCCGGTATTTCTCGGAGGCCAACGTGCGCAACCGTATTGAATCGTATTTCCGCATGATTGACGAGCGAAGGAGGATGGCGTAGGTATGGACTACTTCCTCGGGGTGGACCTGGGGTCAACAACCTCCAAGGCCATTATCCTGGACGAGAGTGAAAAGATACTGGGTCGCGGGCTAACCAATACCAGGAGCAATTACGAGGCTGCGGTAAAGGTGGCCGAGCAGGAAGCCATGATGGACGCGCGCTTTGCCTTCATGGAAGAAGAATTGCGCAAGACGGTGGATATCCCGCAGGCGCAGATAGATGCCATTATAGATAGATACGCCCTGCTCTTTCGCTACGAACATTTCTTTAACAATATCCTGTTGTTGAAGGAGTATACCGAGCAGGAAGTGCTCACTTTTTCTCCCTCGACCAGGGACGATTTGAGGCCTCTGGTGGCGGATATCTTCACGGAGCTGGAGAAAACCGCCTTTGATTTTTACCAGGAGATGGGCCGCGACAAGTCCATGTTTTTCCGGGACCTGGTGGGCTCCCAGTACATGAAACTGGCGGAGAACAACGGCGCCTATTTCGAAATCCTCATGTCCATTTTTGATAAGTGCGTCCTGATGATCGAAAATCATGTGCCAGAGATGGACGTGCTGGACATGGCTGAGAAGGCCCTGGCCAGGCTTATCGAGGCGGGCGGTGTGTCCGAGATCCAGGAAGGGATTGAGAAGGCCTTTGCAGTGGCCAGCCGGAGGCCCATGAACATCGCCTGCCGGGTGGGCACGGGTTACGGCCGGATGCGCCTGCCGTATCCCAAGGAGCAAATCCAGTCTGAAATTCTCTGCCACGGGCTGGGAGCCCATTATATGTTCCCGAACACCAGGACGCTGCTGGATATCGGCGGCCAGGACACCAAGGCCATCCAGGTGGACGAAAACGGGATAGTCACCAGCTTCCATATGAACGACCGCTGTGCTGCCGGTTGCGGCCGGTTCCTAGGGTACATCGCCGACGAGCTGAACCTCGGCCTGCATGAACTCGGGCCCCTGGCGTTGCAGGCCAGGAAGGTGGCTAAGATATCCAGCACCTGCACCGTGTTTTCCACCATTGAGATCCGCGACCGGCTGAGTCTGGGAGAGCGGCGGGAAGATATCGTGGCCGGCCTGCACAAGGCTATTATGAAGCGGGCCATGTCGCTGCTGGCCCGGTCCGGGGGCATCAAGGACGAGTTTACTTTTACCGGCGGGGTGGCGAAAAACCAGGCAGCCGTGAAGTACTTGAGCGAGATGGTTTATGAAAACTACGGTGATATCACCATCAACGTTTCGCCGGATTCCATCTACACCGGGGCCCTGGGGGCCGCCATGTTCGCGAGAAGACGGGTGCAGTAGCTTCAGACCGAAGGGAGAGGAGAAACATGCCGGTTACGGCAGGGATAGATGTGGGCAGCAGCGCCATCAAGGCGGTGATTATGAACGTCGAGCCGGGTAAAGAGGAGATCCTGGCCCGGGCGGTACAGAGGATACGGAGACGGGACGCCCGCAAGGCCGCTAGGGCTACCTATGAACAAGCCCTGGCCGAAGGTAATCTGCAGGAAAAGGATATTGAGTATGTCGCGGCCTCCGGCGAGGGCGAACTGGTGGACTTTAAGAGCGGTTTCTTCTATGGCATGACCACCCATGCCCGGGGAGCCAAGTTCATGTTTCCTGATACCGCCACCGTGGCCGATATCGGCGCCTTACACCAGCGGGCCATAGCTGTAGATAAGGAGGCCAAGGTGTTGCAGTACCAGATGACCGGGCAGTGCGCCTCGTCATCGGGGCAGTTCATGGAAAACATTATCCGCTATCTCGGCGTCCGCATGGACGAAGTGAGTGACCTAGCCCTGAAAGCGACTAATCCGCAGCGGATCAGTACGGTCTGCGCCGTGCTCGGCGAAACCGATGTCATTAACATGGTGTCCAACCAGGTGCCGCTGGAAGACATTTTGATGGGGATCATGGAATCCATTGCCCTGCGGCTGGTAAAGCTTATCCGCAACCTTCACGCAGAATCGCCGGTGACGGTTACCGGCGGCATGGCCACTTATGAAGCCATGATAACGGCCATTGCCAAGATCTTCGCGGAGGCCGGTTTAGATATCAAGCTCCAGACGAACGAAAACGGCATTTTTGCCGGGGCCATCGGCGCCTCCCTCTGGGGCGCGGTGCGGCTGCGGAAAATCAGCGTCGCATAATAAAAGCCCGGCCGGGCCGCCGGTACCGGTATACGAGGCCATAAGAGCCTGCGGGTGACGCAAGGTAAGGCCAGTTTTGTGCTCCTGCCCTTGTTTTTTATCCCAGTGAGGGCAGGATTTTCTTTTTAGGTAGCGAATAGAACCAGCAGGGCAAACTAGGGCAAACGGTTTAGAAAAAGGAGAAATGCAAGATGTGGCAGCGGCTGGACCGCCTTTCCCTGCGCTGGAAAATGGGGCTTCTGGTGGCCTTCTTGGCTTCAGCCGTCCTGGCGGTAGCGCACGTGATTAACTGGTATTATCTCCAGGATATCCTCGCCCGGTACGAGACTGATGCGGTGGCGCTCCAGGTACAGGCCAGGGCGGCCCAGGTGCAGGCCCTGGTATCGAGCGCCATGGAGGTGGGCATGGCCCTGGTCTTGGCTTTTTTGCTCTCCGGGTATTTCAGCAAGCCGTTACAGGGGCTGGTCAAGCTATTTCGTCAGGCCGAGCAAGGGGACCTGTCGGTGCGGGCCGAGGGAGCGCTAATTCCCACCTGCTGGAAGGTGCGCAATTGTACCCAGGGGCGATGCCCGGTATATGGCCGGGAAGGGGTGCGCTGCTGGCAGGTAACCGGGACCCACTGTGGCGGTGGGGTTCAGGGCGAGATGGCCTACAAAATGAGTAATTGTGAAGATTGCCCGGTGTATCACCTGGCCACCGGCGATGAGATCGGCCAGATCCGGGAGGCCTTTAATAACCTGGTGGTCGGGCAGGGGACCATCCTGGCGGCTCTGGACCAGGTAGCCCGGGAAGTAAAGGGGAGCAGTGAGGGGCTGGCCAGGGCGGTAAGCGTGTCCGTGCAGGCCATGGCGGCCATCAGCCAGGAAGTGGAGGCGATTTCGCTGCAGGCCGTGGATAATGCCAGCTCCATTGAAGAAACCAGCGCCGCGGCCCAGCAGGTGGCCGCGACCAGCGAGGAGGCGGCGGCCAGTGCCAATGAGGCGGCGCAGCTTAGCCAGGAGGCGGAAAACCTCACCGTATCCGGGGCCGAGGCTGTTACTCTCACCTACCAGGCGGCCCAGGACCTGGCCGCGGGAGCCGGAGAAGTGGCCCGGGCTGTCCGGGAGTTGCAGGAATCAGTGGCGGGGGTGGAGCAACTGGCGATTTCCATCAACGGAATTGCTGAGCAGACCAACCTGCTGGCCTTAAACGCGGCCATTGAGGCGGCCAGGGCCGGCGAGCAGGGCCGTGGCTTTGCCGTGGTGGCTGAAGAAGTGCGGCGACTGGCCCAGGCTTCGGCCCAGGCGGCCGGCAACATCAGTTCCCTGGTCCAGCAGATACAAGGGGTTGGCATCAGGGTGGAAAACGAGATGCAGGCCAATGAGGAACGGGTTGAACGGGGGGTAGGGGCGGCGGCCCAGGCCCAGGAATACATTCAGAAGATACGTCAGGCCGTGGTACAAGCGGCACAGGCCGGCCAGACCATCGCTGAAGTGGCCAACCAGCAGGCACTCAGCGCCCAGGACATTGCCACGGCCATGACTCGGGCCGGCGAAGGCACCCAGAACACGACCGAGAGCCTGCAGAACATAACCGGCCTGGTGGAGGAACAGACAGCGACCGTAAACGAAATTGAAGCCCAGGCCGCAGAGCTGTCAGGCATCTCTCAGCAGTTGTTTGCCGAGTTGCATTTGTTCCGCTGGCAGGGGGGAGAGGCCGGCACCGGATAAGGTGCCGGGGACAGGCAGTAGGGGTTGGGCGCGGTCTGGAGCCGTGGTTTCTTCTTTATGGAGGCGGCACCGTGAGGGGCCGTTTCCGGCCGCTGGCCGACTTCCCGGCCGGCGCCCTGGTCAGCATTCCCTGGTGGGCGATAATAATCACCGGGGCTGCAGTGGCCGCCGGTGAACGGGTCTTCCACCAGTACCTGGTACGAAATGACGTGCTGGCGGCCAACAAAGGGTTGCGGGAGAAGGCCGGGTGGAAACGGCCCATGGCCAGGCCAAGCCTCAGTATTCAATGGTAAAGGAACGGTACTTGCCGCTGGCCGGTCCGGTGCTGGCGACCGCTATCTTATTTATCCGGCCTACAGGGCTCCTTTTCAGGTCCCTCACGAGCTGCTCCAGCAGGGCCGGATCCCCCTCTGCCACCACTTCTACTCTTCCGTCTGGGAGGTTACGCACAAACCCGTTTAGTCCCAGTCCTTCGGCCTGCCGCCAGACAAAACTACGCATGCCGACCCCCTGCACGTGACCGGAGAGATAGAGGTGAAGCTGTTCGTTGCCTTCAGTTCCCGGCGCCAAGGGTAATTCCCCCTACAACAAAGAGAATAGGGTTGTGGATACCTTTAATTTTAGCACAGCTTTTTCCATTGTCCAGCAGGTTGTGGCCGGGTGGGCGGAGAAATAATACCGGTGACAGCGGCGGCCTGAGTAGACCCTCATGGCGCCCAGGCGCCACCAGCGAAGTGGATGAAAATGGAGGCCAACTAGCTACTTTCAGGGTAGTTACGATGTAAGGAGGATTTGCGGGGGAGCCCGGCAGGGTGGAGGGAAGGGCGCATGTGGTACGCGGTGTTGAGCGATGTCCATGGCAATCTTGAGGCCCTGGAAACGGTTGTCAGGGATATGTCCAGGCATCATATCGCCCGGGCCATCTGCCTCGGCGATATGGTGGGGTATTACGCCAACCCCAACGAGTGTCTGGACCTGATCCGCGCCTGGCCATGGCTATGCATCAAGGGTAACCACGACCGGGCCGTGCTCGGTCACCTGGATATGGCGGACTTCAATACGGTGGCGCGGGAAGCCCTGGAATGGACAGGGGGCATTTTGCGGCCTGACCACCGCCAATGGCTCGCCACCCTGCCTGACGAGCTGGAGATAGCTCCTTGCTTCGTAGGCGTTCACGGGGCACCGGGTGATCCTGATGCCTACGTCTTCACCCCCGCCGAGGCCGAACAAGCCATGGTGGTGTTCCGGCAGCAGTATCCGCAGCGGGCCGTCTGTTTTTACGGCCATACGCACCAGCGGGCCGTCTGGGCATGGCCTCCGGTCCCGGAGCCGGAGGCGGCGGAAATCCACCTCGCCCCGACGGGCCGGTACTTGATTAACCCCGGCAGCGTAGGGCAGTCGCGTGACGGCGTCCCGGGAGCTTCGTATCTGTGGCTGGATGCGGATACCTGGACAATTGTATACCGGCGGGTGCCTTACGACTACGTGGTAACCCAGGAAAAGGTTTTGGCGGCCGGCCTGCCGGCTTTTCTGGCGGAACGTCTGGCCATGGGCATTTAGGAGTCAGGGGCGCATGACCAGCAGAAAAGGTCTGGTGCGGCTCAGCAGCATTATTCTCCTGGCCACCCTCTTACCGCTTGCGGTCTGGCCGGCTTCGAGCCAGTCCCTGGCCGCTACGCCCGGCGAGCTGCAGGAAATAATGCTTTTGGAGGTCAGGCTGCAGGAGGCGCGCCATCACCTGGCCGAGCTAAATGCCGGGGTGGTCGAATTAGAGGGTCAGGTTCAGGCCGCCCGCCGGGAAACGGGCGCGTTGCAGGCAGGCCTGATTGGGCAGCGGCAACAGTTACAAAAGTGGCTGATATTTACTTACCGCCACGGTTTCATGTCCTATATGGAAGTGCTGGTCGGGGCCAGCAGTTACGCTGATTTTATCAGCCGCTGGTACTTGCTCACCGCCCTCCTGAATTACGGTACCAAGCTGGTGAAAGATACGGCGGCGACCGTCGCCGAATTGCAGGAAAAACAGGCGGAAGTGGAGGCCCGGCTGCAAGCCATCGTAGAGAAGCGCCGGGAAGCCCAGAAAACCCTGGCTGGCATCGAAGATCTCCTGGAGCAGAAGCAGGCGGCCCTGGCCCGGGCCGAGGCCAGGGGAGATCAGGCTACCACGGAAATGGCCAGGAGCTGGGAGAATGAGCTGCCTGACCTGCAGTACCTCTTGTCCCACTTTTCACAGTTGCCCTGGCAGTCGGTGGAGCCGGACGCGGCACAGGTTGATTACCAGCATCTCCGGGTCCTAGCCACGGTTACGGCCGCGAGTTTGACTCGGGCCATGGCCACCGATGCCCACCTGGCCCGCATGGAACTTGAAATTACCCCGGAGGGGGTCACCATTCGCGGGCACGCCCCTGATTTTGCCCTCACGGGCCAGGTGAGTGCCCTGGATAACCGGGTTTACCTTAACCCTTTTCGCCTGGTTTTTGCAGGGGTGGACGTCGGCCCGGAGGTGATGGCCGCTATCGTTGCCGACTACCAGTTGTATTTTGCTTTTCCCCAGGTGTTTCCCGGGCTGCGCCTGGAGAGTATCCGCCAGGGGCAGGGTTATTTCTTGCTTACCCTGACGTTTCAGGGGGCAGACTCACGCGCGGGGGACCAATCCTTCATAACCCCTACTATCCCTTTCCCTGGCAAGAACCGCACCAAACTTAAATTGGCGATAGGTAGGGTTTCCGAAGAAAGTTAGCGACCAGGTGACGGCGGCAAAATATTTGTGGACGTACCCAGAAGATTGGTTGCTGGAGGGGTGGGCCTGCGGTTAAACAAGTTTTTGGCCGGGGCCGGCGTGGCTTCGCGGCGTAAGGTAGAGGCCCTGATTGCCGCCGGCCAGGTAAAGGTGAATGGTGAGGTAGTGCGCGAGCCCGGCCGCCGGGTGGACCCGGAGCGCGATGTGGTGCTCTGTGGGGGCCGGCGGGTTCACCCTGCCAGTGACCGGGTCTACCTGCTCCTCTATAAGCCGCGCGGTTATGTGACTACTACCCGCGATCCCCAGGGCCGGCCCAAGGTTACGGATCTGGTCCCGCCGGGACGGCGTCTCTATCCGGTGGGGCGGCTGGACGCCGATACTGAAGGGTTGTTGCTGATGACCGACGACGGCGAGCTGGCCTACTTGTTAACTCACCCCAGGTACGAGGTGGAAAAGACTTATCTGGCCCTGGTAAAGGGCGGCCCCGGCCTCCAGGCCCTGCAGAGGTTGCGGCAGGGAGTGCGTCTCGAGGACGGGATTACCGCGCCGGCCCGGGTGAGGATAGCCGGCCGTGAAGGCGTTGATACCTGGCTGGAGATTACCATCCATGAAGGCCGGAATCGGCAGGTAAGGCGAATGAGCGCCGCGGTGGGGCACCCGGTGCTGGCTTTGAAAAGAACCAGGATCGCTTTTCTCGATGTAGGTACACTTCAGCCCGGCAGCTACCGGCACCTCACCCAGGAGGAAGTGACCAGGTTAAAAGCCCTGGCTACCGCGCACCAGGCCGGCTTTAGTTGAGGGGCTGGATTGAGGCGGGAATGCTGCCACCTCCACCCCGGCACTCTGCCGTGGCGGCTGAAGTAGCAGGGACGAAGGGGTGGGGGAGGGCGCGGACCACGGCAAAGCGAGTGTGGTTTGGGTGACGACCAGGATATTGGTTATTGACAGCGAACATGATCACTAGTATAATTAAATAAACCTAGTTACGGAAGGAGTGAGGTCCAGTGATACCGGTCGAGATCGGTGAGAGCGCTCGTAACTTTATCAAGGAGAAAACGGATAAAATAACGGTACAGATGGAACTCTGCGGCGGGTGAGGCGGCCCCAGCTACCAGCCTGCCGTGTATGCAGGCCAGCCGGATAACGTAGACGAGTACCAGATAAGTCAGGTGGACGGGTTGACCGTTTACGTACCCAGGGACGCTAATACTGACCCGGAGGGAATTCGGATTTCCCTTAGCAGTTACGGTTTATGGAAGCGCCTGGTCGTCAGCGGGTTGCGGTCATGAGAATGGCAGAACCCGAGGAGGCTGCCCGCAAAACAACGCCTGGATTTGTCGGGCGAGCCGGCAAGTCAGAGCGGATAGCGCGGCTCGAGGCCGAAATCGCGGACCTGAAACAGCGTTTCCCGGCCCATTCTTTGAAACCGGCCATGTTTGCCCGGCTGGAAGAGCTGGAAGAAGAACTGGCCGGGTTACAGGAGGATAAGCCCTTGAGTGACAAGCCCTTTGCTTATACGGTAACCAGTGACAAAAGCTTTGCGGAGGCTGTGGCCGCCGTGGAGGCCCAGTGTGCGGAGAAGAATTTCGGCGTCCAGCATATTCACGATGTCCAGGCGACCATGGCCGGTAAGGGCTATGAGATCGAGCCGCTCAAAATAATCGAGGTCTGCAATATCAAATACGCGTACCAGGTGTTAAGCAAGGATATCCTTATTGCGCTGATGATGCCCTGCAAGATAAATGTTTACACCCGGGCGGGCAAGACTTATATCACTGCCTTGCGGCCCACGGTCCTGGCCGACTTTTTCCCGGAGGACGGCCTGGACGAAGTGGCAGCCGAGGTTGATAGCCGCATCACGGCCATAGTTGACGGAGCGCGGTAAAGGGTGCCGTCCGGCAAAAGGTCATTTATTGATCCGGCAAAATGCCGGCGCTGTCCGTCATGCCCGCCGCAGGAAGAATGCCCGACGCGGTCCATCACCCGGGAAGACGAGGAAGACCCGTGGTTTGTAGACAGCGGGTGCAGCGGCTGCGGCCAATGCACCCGCCGGTGCCCGTATGCGGCCATACGGCTGATTTAGCTGAGAACAAGGAAAACGTATTAAACCGACGAGGTAACGGCCTCGTCTTTTTTTGGGAGAACCAAAATTTTTGTTGACAAGGGCTGGTGCCTTTGGTAAAATAGCAACAGAAGTCAACCTGCCGGCAGGTTGAAACAAGGAATAGAGATCTACCATAATAATAGCTGATCACTTCAGCAGAGGGGTGGATTATCCTCCCGGAATAGATTTGACAGTGGCGGAGAGGAGCGGATGGGTGAAAGAACCTGGCGAAAAGAACTATGATAGCAAGCAGAAGGAAATCCTGACCATTGCCGCCCGTCTGTTTAACGCTAAAGGTTATGAGCGAACCTCTTTAGGGGAAATAGCGGCGGCTGCAGGTCTAAAGAAGGGGAGCCTTTATTACTACTTCCAAAGCAAGCAGGAAATCCTGGCCCAGATCAGTACCAAGGGGCTAGAGAGAACCCTGGAGCATATAATTGCTGTCAAGGCCGAAACGTTGCCGGTAGCAGAAAAGATGCGGAAACTCATTTATACCTATGTACTTGAAATGACAGACAATCTTGATTTCATCTCAGTTTGTTTTAAGGAGGAGGGTAGCCTCGAGGAAGAAAACCGCAGACCATACTTGCACGAACAGGATATATTGGAGGAAGTATTTCTCAGCACTATCCGGGAAGGAATCGACAGCGGTGATTTTAATCCGGTAGATCCCAAACTGGCCACCTTCCTCATTTTTGGTGCGTGTCATCATATTATCCGCTGGTATAAGCCTGGCGGTCCTTATACTCCTGAACACATGGCCAGGGAATTCAGTCGCTATTTATGTGAACTTATGCTTACTAAGAAATAACTGTGTTAGCTTGAATCAGTCTATACTGCAATAGGCATCTTCTCATTGCCCCATGAGACCTGTTACAGTAGCGGCTTACCACCGGAAATACGCCGGCGGGTTGGACTATTTTTGTTGGGCAGGAAAGACCTTTGGCTTGGCCGGGGCAGAACTGAACCTCGAAGAAGGGGGATATATATTTCATGGCTCAGGTCGCAGCGGCAGAAGCGACGGAAACCGCAGTCCGGGAAATAGCTATTTATGGAAAGGGAAGCTGTGGTAAATCCACTGTAGCTACCAACATAGCCTACTGCTTTCAGCAAATGGGACAGAAGGTGATGCTGGTTGGCTGTTCTCCCAAAAGCGATTCTACGGTATTTCTCCTCGGTGGTAGAATCCCTACTCGCAATATACTGGATTATTCGCGGTCAACTCCTATTACTGATGCCAACATTCAAGAGATAATTTATGAAGGAGCTAGAGGTATTAAGTGCGTGGAGGCCGGAGGGCCGGCTCCGGCTGAAGGCTGTGCCGGGCGGGGCGTTGCTCTGGCGTTAGATGTTCTTAAGAGGTTAAAGGTTTATCGCAAACTTGGCATTACCATGGTGATTTATGACGTTATCGCTGACGTAGTCTGTGGTGGTTTTTCTCAACCTATGCGGGGGGGATATGCCAGGGAAGTTTATTTGGTGAGCAGCGGTGAGTTAATGGCTGTCTACTCGGCAAACAATATTTGCGCCGCGATCGCTGATCTGGCCCAGTCAGGGGTAGATGTTGGGGTGGGCGGAATTATCGTTAATGAAAGAGGAGTGGCTCGGGAGAGGGATTTGATGACAGAATTTGGGGAACGTATAGGAGTTCCTATTATCGGGTTCATACCGCGATCGCCATTAGTACAGCAGGCGGAACGACTCGGGGGAACAGTAGTAGAGAAGCTGCCGAGGAGCCCTCAAGCTCAGTGCTATTACGACGTCGCCAACGCAATTGCGGCCAGAACCCCGGAAGATGTTGCCATCCCAACGCCGATTACTTTACCAGAAATAATGGGGCTCTTACGTAAGTATCAGGCCCTTGACTAGCTAAGGGGGGTAGTGAGTTGCATCCGCGCAGAATAGTAGCTATATATGGTAAAGCTGGGATAGGCAAGTCCACGGTTTCATCTAACATCTCGGCAGCTCTTTCCCAGATGGGCGAACAAGTCATGCAGGTGGGCTGTGACCCCAAGCGTGATTCTATTGCCACTTTATGCGGCGAGCTAAAACCAACGTTTATGGAGAAGATGCAGGAAAAGCGCAAAGTAGCGGAAGCGGATATTGATGAGGTAATATTCACCGGGTTTAACGGGGTTTACGGTATTGAGTGTGGGGGGCCAAAGCCTGGCCGGGGATGTGCTGGAAAGGGCGTAAACTGGGCCCTGGAGACCCTCGACAAACATAACATCTTCGATAAGTATGGGGCCACGGTTGTGATTTTTGATGTCCTGGGTGACGTTGTCTGCGGAGGCTTCTCGCAACCAATTCGGTCGGGTTATGCTAAAGAGATGTATATTGTCGTTTGTGGCGAAGTGCTTACCCTGTTTCAGGCTAACAATATTCTTAAGGCCGTGGTGAGGTTACACGAAACCGGCGTAGACGTAGGTGTAGCTGGTATTATTAATAATATGCGGGGTGTGGAACACGAGCAGGAAATAGTGGAAGCCTTTGGCAAGCTCATTGGGGTGCCGGTAATCGAGCACATTCCGCGGTCTAAAGTTGTCCAGGAGGCCGAATTTGACGGCAAAACAGTTATTGAAGCGTTCCCTGGTTCGGAGCAGGCGGATGTCTACCGGCGGCTGGCCCGCAAGATCCTGGAGAATAAAGACAGATATATCCCCAGGATTGCCTCTCTGGAGGACATTGAGCGGGTCATTATCCAGGTCACCGAAACCGAGCTCGGCGATGCCACCACGCCTCATTATCGTTGATTGAGGAGGAATGTAGGCAAATGGAACTGAAAAGGCTGAGTGAGATTTATGCTATTACCCCAGATCCAGAGGCAGGGGCGGAATGTGACCAGAAATATCCAGGGTATTATACCCACTGGTGCCGCTTCATGGTCACCTTGCCGCATATCCCCCTGGATTGTATTGCCATCGTCCACGGCCCGCAGGGGTGCGTGGGCAACCAAAAAGACTTTCTTGGAACCTATTGGTGCCAGTATCACGGTTCGTCCTTCTTTTATGCCCCCACAACCAACATGGATCAGACTGATGCTATCCTCGGTGCTGAGGATAAGCTTCGTACCGTAATCAAAGAAGTTGACGAACTATATAAACCACGGATGATCTTTATCCTGGTTACTTGTCCGGCGGGAATAATTCAGGAACCTGTTGATGATGTGGCCAGGGATATGGAGGACAAAGTCCAGGCCGAAAGGATAATAGTTATTAAGTGTGAGGGCTACACCAGCTATGCGGCTGGACTCTATAACATTTACGAGGGTAGATTGCTGGCCAATGAACTCTTGCAGAATCCGGAGAAAAAGATTCCCAGATCGGTTAACATTCTCGGCATTAGCAAAGAAACACATTATCCAAGTGATTATCTTGAAGACAGCCTGGAGCTGGAAAGGCTGTTAAATAAATTAGGGATAACTGTTAACTCGGTTTTGTACCAGACGGCTACCGTCGATTCCTGGACCCGGGCTACTGAGGCCGAGTTCAACACCATGGTCTGCCCGCAGCGGGCCATGCCCCTGGCCACCGATATGTTTGACCGGTGGGGCATCCCGCACGGCCAGCGGTTTAACCCTCTGGGAGTAACTCCTATCACGAACTGGATTATGGAGGTTGCGGAGTTCTTCGAGATTGAGGAGCAGGCTGAGGAACTGGTAAAAGAAGAGTACACGCGCATAAAAGAGGATTGGGAAGAAGCCAGGAGGCTGGTGGACGGAAAAATAGTGCTCATTGACGGTGGCGACCCGATGACAGCGGTCGGGCGAGGGATTGCTTGGGGGCGGATGTGCGCTGACCTGGGCATGCGGCCCATCTTATTCAATTTGCCTCCGATTGAAATAAAGGCTAAGATCCACCACACCATATTCGCCATCCAGGAGGGCTTTGATCCAGAGGTAGTATACCACGATTATGCTTACCACCGCCGCTTCAGCCCCATGCGAGTAATAGAGGAACTGGATCTCAATCCGGAAGATATTGGCCTCTATATGGGTGATGTCTATCCCACAGCCGTGGCCAAGGAGTGGCAGGCACCGGTTTTCGACCCGGCAAACTTCCCGCGTATTGTCACCACCAGCCATTGCAACAAGAACAGAGGCAGTACTGGCAGACGGTCCGGTTTTACGGGCGCTGGCCGGACAGCCAGGGACATTATAAACGCCGTGCATATGGCCGAACGCAAGTCTGTCCCCACCCTGTATGGAAGGATTGGAGGGCTATAAATGGCACATGTCCAGGATCTGGAGATAACGTGTGAAACGGTGGCCAAAGAATCATCCCTGGAATGCGGTCTGGCCGGTGCAGTAGCGGCCGTATCCGGGCTAAAAGGCTCGACGATTATCCTGCATTCGCCTCCGGGGTGCGGCTGGACGGCCCGGTGGGCCAGGTCTGATTTTGCTATCAATAATTATGTACCTCTTGTCCCTGATAATCTGTTACAGCATAACTTGATTTTTGGTGCCAGCCAGAAACTGTATGATTCTGCCCGCTGGGCCATGGAAAGGTGGAAGCCCAAACAGCTTTTTCTCATGGCTGGGTGCGCGGGTTCGCTGATAGCGGACCCGATGAATGAAATAGCCACTGAGATGGAAAAGAAATACGGCTCGCCAGTAATTGTTCTTGACAGGGCCGGTTTCAGAGGCATGGTAGCAACGGGAATGGATGAGACCTTCGCGGAAATCCTTGGCAGGTTAACTGCTGACGGTGGGGGCGAAAAGGACCCGGATAGCGTAAACATTGTGGCTCCGTATTTGATGGGTTCCAGCAACTGGGTTTATGACTTGGAGGAGATACGAGGCCTCCTCGAAGCCATAGGGTTAAAGGTCAACTGTATCCTGACCTTTAATACAACGCTGGAACAGTTACGGGAATTTCCCCGCGCCAGCGCTGACATTTACCTGACATGGGAGGATTTCCCACAGATGCGGGAGTACGAGAAAAGACATGATATTGTTAGACTAGGTCAGGACTTACCCCTCCCTATTGGCGCGGCCAATACCGACCAGTGGTATATGAGTCTGGCCCGGCATTTCGGTAAAGAAGCTGAAGCTCAGCGGGTTATGCGGGAGCAGGTAGCCAGCCTGAGGTACTTGAAATTCCATTATAACGCTACGTGGGTTTCCACCTGGATAGCCAATAAATATGCGGCTGTTATCGGCCCGGCCATTTGGGCTGCTTCCTATGCCAGGTTCTTGTATTATGATATGGCTGCTTACCCATCGGTAATAGCCCTTTATGGAGAGACGCAGGAGTCTATCGAAACCGCAAAGGAAGTTCTTAAGGATCTCACCGGATATTACGATTCGCTTATTCTGGAGAACCCCCTTTACATTCAGGTAGTGAAGGCCCTGAATGAGCGGAATCCAGAGTTTGTCGTCGGCCAGACACAGGATAAATCCCTTGTCGAAGGTAACGGGTTTCCCCACATCACCATGTCCGGCCTGCAGACGATACTTGGTGGGTATAATTTTATGCCTTATCCGAGTGTCGGAATCAAAGGGATACTGCGCCAGTTTGAGGCCCTCGGGCACGTAGTAGAGAAGACGTTCCACGAGCCGCGGAAGTGGGCCGCTTTGGCACATCATGGTCGGGAGCCACGTCCAGAGAAGGGTCCTCTATTTTAGGGTTCAAACCGGGATGTACCTGGTTAAATTCAGCCAACGCGGGAGGAGTGTATATGTCAGTCGTCATTAACAAGGCCGGCGTAGTGGGCGCAGGGTTTATGGGAGCGGAGATAGCGTATTGTCTGGCGACGGCTTTTGACGGCCCCATGGTAGTCAGGGATGTGTCGGAAGAGGTTCTGGCCAGGGCACTGCAGAATATCAGCCGGCTGGTGGCAAAGGCGGTAGAAAAAGGCAGGTTGCGCGAGGATAAGAAAGAAAGCTTCATGCAGCGCCTCAAGTTTACCACGGAGATGGAGGATCTTCGTGGAGCTGATTTTGTCATTGAAGCCGTCTTCGAAGATGTGAAGGTGAAACAAGAAGTGTTCAGGCAATTGGAGGAGGTATGCTCTCCAAGCGCTGTCCTGGCCACCAACACTTCCGGCCTTTCTATTACGGAGATTGCGTCGGCCACCAAGGACCCTAGCCGGGTAATCGGCACGCATTTTTTCAGCCCGGCCTCGGTGATGAAGCTGGTGGAAATAGTCCGTGGCCTCCAGACGTCTGACAATACCCTGAGCATTGCCAGGGAAATGTGTGAGAGGATGGGGAAAGAAACTATTGTGGTCAAGGACGTTCCCGGTTTCCTCACTACCCGTGTGGCCTCGGCTCTTTGGCTGGAAGCCATGCGGTGCCTGGAGGAAGGGGTGGCCTCGGCGGAGGACATTGACAAGGGGATCCGCCTAGGATTCAATCATGCCATGGGGCCCCTGGAGACATCGGATTTTGTCGGCCTTGACCTTTGCGAGCATGTTTTTGCCCATCTTACTGAAAGCTACGGCGAGAGGTTCCGTCCCCCTGTTACCTTGGGCCGGATGGCGAGAGCCGGGTGGCTTGGCCGGAGATCAGGGAGAGGATTCAAGGATTATACTTCCGGGCAAGGACGGTGACGGATCGAGTGAGCGGCGTTACCTGGGAAGACAAGCTGAAGGAACTGCAAGAAGCTCGGGCGCGGGTTCTGGCCCAGGGCGGACCTCAGGCCATAGCCAGGCAGCATGAAAGGGGGAAGCTCACGGCCAGGGAGAGGCTGGAGAAGTTCCTTGACCCCGGGACCTTTGTAGAAGTGATGTCCTTTGTGAAGCACCGGGAAACTGATTTTGGTATGGCCGAGAAGGAGATCCCGGCTGACGGGGTGGTAACCGGTTACGGTAAGGTAAATGGGCGTACGGTATGTGTGTGGTCGCAGGACTTCACATCTAATGGCGGGACCATGGCCGAAATGCACGGGCAGAAGGTCTCGGATATAATCACCAAGTTTGCCATGCAGATGCGGGTACCTCAGGTAGGGCTGATGGATTCTGGCGGCGCCAGGCTCCAGGAAGGGATGCAGGCCGGCCATATGGGTTATGGCCGGGTTATTAACGCCATGGTCAACGCTTCAGGCTCTATACCGCAGATATCCCTGGTCATGGGACCGTGCGGTGGCGGCCAGGGGTACCTGCCGGCCCTCACCGATATTGTGGTCATGACTAAAGGCAAGAGCAATATGTATATCGGCGGGCCGGCCTTTGTCAAGAACGTGACCGGAGTAGATACCACCATTGAGGAACTGGGCGGCAGCAAGATGCACGCCACCGTTACCGGGATAGCCGACATGGAGGTAGAAAATGATGAAAGGTGCCTGGAGACAGGACGCCGGTTACTGAGTTACCTGCCCGCAAGCTATGAAGCCCCGCTGCCGGTTATCGAGCCGCAAGACCGGCCTGATCGCAAGTGCGAGACGCTCACAGATATAGTGCCAACAGACTTAACCAAGCCCTATGACATGCGTAAGGTTATAAAAGAAGTTGTTGACGGTGGCGAGTTCTTAGAACTAAAGAGGCAATATGCCCCGAATGCCATTACCGGTTTCGCTCGCTTCAACGGGGTTCCAGTCGGGCTGCTGGCCAACCAGCCCCTGGTCATGGGCGGAGCCTTGGACGTGGAGGCCGGGCCTAAGATGGCACGTTTCATCCGCTTCTGCGACGCCTTTAACCTGCCCCTGGTCTTTCTGGTAGATAACCCTGCCTATATGCCCGGGGTTGATCAGGAGCGGGGAGGGATAATCAAGCACGGGTGTAAGCACCTGTACGCGTATGTGGAAGCTTCTGTTCCCAAGATTTCAGTCATCCTGCGCAAGGCCTATGCCGGGGGATATGCGGCCATGGCCTGCAAGACCATGGGCGCTGACATGGTGTTTGCCTGGCCTACGGCGGTTATCACCATTGTGGTTCCCGAGGCGGCCATAGACGTTATCTACCCGGCCGGTAAATACTCGGAGGAAGAACGCTCGCGTGCCTTGCTGGAGTACTACAACAAATATGCCGGCCCGTGGTTTGTTGCCGCCAGGGGGTATATTGACGACGTTATCAGGCCGGAAGAAACGCGGATAAAGATCATTCAGGCCCTGGAGGGGTTAAGAAACAAGAAGACAGTTACTCCACCTAAAAAACATGGGAATATTTATCTATAAAAGTGCATGCCTGCGGCTAGGGGAGGACGAAAATGACCGAAGTTGTATCGCCAATGCCAGGCAAGGTAATTGCCATCAATGTATCTATTGGTGACCGTATAGATGAGGACACCCCCGTCATAACGCTGGAATCTATGAAGATGGAGGTACCTGTATTTCCTACTGACTCTGGAAAAGTAAAGGAGATCATGGCAGTGGTAGGGGAGGTTGTAACTAAAGGGGCCATAGTAGCCTTGCTGGAGTAGTCTTTGGGTGATAAATAAAGGTATCAAATTATAGATTCGGCTATTGACGGCAGCCTAAGGACATGGTAAAATTATTTTGCTAGATATTCTACCTGCCAGCCGACAGAATAATAGTGGTAAGTATTAGCAAATAATTATAAGACGAGGAGTTAAAAATTATTCTCCATCAAAAGCAGGAAATTAGCCAGCAGTGCCGAAGAGTTTAATATCTACTATCTTTAACCGGCACATCGTCTGCGCTGCGCTCATTGCATATTGCCGTGCTGATTTCCATCTTGCTCATAAAAATTAACCTGCTACCAGGTATCTTCTCATTGCCCCATGAGACCTGGTAGCAGGCGCGGCCTCCCACCGAAGTGCTTTTGTGCCTTCGGCAGTTGGACTGTTTTTATTATACCCCATAGAAGCGTTAATGTAAACACCGTAAACGCCTTAATTTACCTCTTAGGGGGTAGCTACCATGGCACAGGGACTATACTTTGAGGATTTCGCGCCGGGACAGGAGTTTTTGACTGCCAGGCGCACGGTCACCGAGACAGATATCGTCAACTTCGCCGGGCTCTCGGGGGATTTTAATCCCTTACATACAGATGAAGAATATGCCAAGACCACGCCCTTTGGGCGCAGGATAGCCCACGGTCTCCTTATTTCGTCAATTTCCTCGGGTTTACAGAACCAACTAGCGTGACTTTCCTACTTAGCCATTTTTAGGGCTGGAAATGCTCACCAAT
>SLTJ01000013.1 GCA_004347685.1 Clostridia bacterium | reverse complement strand
CGCGTCCTGTTTACCACCGGCTGGAAGACCGCATCCGGGCCCATGTGCTGCTCTGCTGGCTGGCGCTGCTGTTGATAAGGATAGCTGAGAACAAGACCGGACAAACGTGGAAGAACCTGAGATCCACCCTCGAGCGCATGCACCTGGGCGAGTTCAGCGGCGAATGCGGACAAGCATGGCAGAGAACCGAAACCACGCCGGCCCAACAGCAGATCTTCAAGGCTTTGGCTGTCAAAGAACCGCCCCGGATCTTCTCCATTAACCCGTCAGGGAAGAAGGAGACTCTAGTAACACGCGGCTAAAACTGCAAATCCCGAACACCTTTGGCGCCAAGGCTTTTGGGCTACTGTTTGCCTATGGACTGTCGAACTCGGGACATAGTGGCGTACGGTTCTCTCTGAGCCGGTGAAATTGTACTGATCCTTAAGCTGCCGGTAGATGGCCGCGGCTGTACGGCGTTCTTTACGCGGTTTAAGCCGATCCTCCATCAGCCACATATCAATAACCTCGGCCACGGGATCCATCACCGGCTGGCAGCCACGGCTGATCATACATGCTTCATTCCAGTTATCCTTCTTCGCATACTTGGCCGCTGTGCGCCAGTTTATCCCCAGTTTGGCGCTGATTTCAGCGATACTGCATTCTTCCTCCTCGTAAAGATATTTGATATACTCCTGTTCGGGCATTGCTAACACCTCTCACACCCCTCCTGCTTCTACCTGAGACAGAAGGGTATATGTTTGGGAGCGTGATGGCAATGCCTTCTATTCGGCACTCACCCTATGTATTTTTGGTTGCCGTTTTCTGCACTTCCATTTTACCAAACACATAACTGAACAGCCCCAGTTGAACGCCGAATCCGGCAGCTATGGCGGTCACATAATAACGATCCTGGATGAGGAGTTCCAGGCTGTGCTCCCAGGAACGGGAAGTGAGGCCGACCAGCAGGAAATAGAAGGCCAGCAGGACCAATGCGGCTACCAAGCCCACCAGGACTGATCTTCTGATTACTGCAGCGTTGCTTGTAAGCACTATCCTACCCCCCAAGGGTATTTACCATGCCTTGTTCTATCTTACCCACCCCAAAACAACCTGAGAAGAAGCTAAGATTTGCTAAGAAAAAACATGGGTTGCACCTTCCCTTAAGAGGTGGGTTGGATGGAACACCAAGACATTACTTTGCGCCTCAGGCGGGAGGCAGCCCATAGAACAATGCCAGGGATAGCCCCGCGGCCACGGCCACCCCAAGGATGTCCCCCCATCCAAAAAGCACGTCCTCGCCACCGGTCATGACTTCCATACTGCCAGCCAGCAGCATGGCGCGCCGGCGACGCAGCAGGACCGCCAGTACGAAAGCCGCGAGCATAAAGACGATGCTGGCCACGTGAGCCACGGAAAATGGCCCCCAGACAAGCGGGTTATAACGGACAAACTCTACCACACCCCGCACCGCAGCGTAAAGGAGCACGAAGTGCAAAAAAAGCTGGCCGTCATAGGATATCCGACCACGGCGCCACCAGAGGTACAAGAAAAGCAAATAGTCCAGGAGAAATTCATAGACCTGGGCCGGATGCAGCAGTTGCCCGTTGACCGGCACACCCCAGAACCACTCCCCGGTCATGGGCCGGCCAAAAACGTCACACCCGACCCGGCCGATGGCAATCCCCAGGGCCAGGCCAGGGGCCACCACATCGGCCAGCCGCCAGAAGGAAATCCCAGTGCGCCGTGCGAACAGCAGTCCGGCCACCACCCCCCCGGTGATGGCCCCGTGGATGGAAAGGCCACCGTCCTGCAGGCGGAAGAAGGCCAGGGGGTTCTGCCAGTAGTAGCCGAGATCGGCAAAAATGATGAAGCCCACTCTGGCGCCCAGGATCCCCAGCACCAGGGCCCAGAAAACAAAGTCCAGCACCCGGTCGTCATCCAGGTGCTTCCGCCGGGCCTCCCGGCGAATTACGTAAATTGCGGCCAGCACGCCCAGGGCCAGCATAACTCCATAGGTATGGAGGGGCAGCGGGCCAAGATGAAAAAGAACGCGGCGCATCGTATCCTCCTCGCTTTTATTAGGTCAACATCAAGGTACCCCCCAGGGGTAGTCTCTACTGATTTTAAACGACATCTGGCTAACTGTCAATGGCTGTTTTTCTGTTTCCGGTTCGTCTCCTCGACGACCTCCTCGTTGGCTGCGTCCAGGTTCCTCGTGGGCGCATCGGCCAGGATCACCATTTCTCCGCCTCATTCTTAGGTGACCCAGTCAGTTTCATGATAGTCTCTGTTCTCCTTGACAAGGGGTCCCGGAATATGCTACACTGCCCGTGGTCAAATGGGGGAGTATGGCAAGGGGGAATAAGAATGTACGCTATTATCCAGACCGGGGGTAAGCAGTACCGGGTAAGTGAGGGACAGACCCTGGAGATAGAAAGGCTGGATGCCGCCCCGGGTGAAACCGTGGTTATTGACCAGGTGCTGGCCGTGAGAAATGATGACGGATTGATGGTCGGCACGCCGGTGGTGCCGGAGGCCCGGGTTCATGTGCAGGTATTGCGCCAGAAGAAGGGCCGTAAGATTGTTGTTTTCAAGTATAAGCCCAAGAAGAATTATCGCCGCAAGCAGGGGCACCGGCAGATGCTCTCCCAGGTGCAGGTGGAAAAGATCAGCTTGGGCCAGGGCACGCCCTGAGGCGGGTGGCTGTTCGAGACACTTGAGTCCGAACATCGGTGAGATCATGGTCGAGGTTGTTCTTTATCGCGACCGGGAGGGAAGACCGGCAGGCTTTCAGGTTGACGGCCACGCTGGCTTTGATATTTACGGGAAGGATATTGTCTGCGCGGCTGTCTCAGTGCTGGCTCAGACCACGGTTATGGGGCTAGAACATTACCTGCCTGGGCTGGTGGAGCGCGACGTGAGCCCGGGGAGGTTGGTTTGCCGCCTGAAGGGCGGCCTAACCCCGGAACAGGCTGAGAGGGCCGGGGTGATCCTGGGTACCATGGAGCTAGGCCTGGAGGCCACGGCCGTAAGCTATGCTAAGTATCTGCGGCTGAGGAAAGAGGTTCAGCCCTGAACAGAGGAGGTGATTACTTTGGATCTGCAGTTATTTGCCCACAAGAAGGGTATGGGTAGTTCCCGCAACGGCCGGGACAGCGAGTCCAAGCGCCTGGGGGTAAAGAGGTCTGACGGGCAACTGGTCCGGGCTGGCCATATCCTGGTGCGGCAGCGCGGGACCAGGGTCCACCCTGGTCTCAACGTCGGCCTGGGGAAGGACGATACCCTTTTCGCCTTGGTTGACGGTAAGGTTAAGTTTGAGCTCGTGGGCAAGGAGAAAAAGCAAGTTAGCGTCTATCCAGTAGCCTGATGTTCGGGCCAAGTTTCGGGTTGTAGCGGCGAGCGAGGGGTTGGGGAGGAACTGGGTTACCAGTTCCTTTTGTCTCTGGGTTATACTGTACCTGGTTGAGCATGTTTCAGGGGCCGGGTCGGCTGGGGTATGCCAAGGGGTCCGGGAAAACGGCTGCGGGAGAGGATGGGATGGTCTATTTGGGGGTAATTGGGGCCGGCGAATGTGACTCCACGATCTGGGACCTGGCCTACCAGGTGGGTGAAGAAATTGCCCGGCACGGAGCAATTATGATTTGCGGCGGGCTGGGCGGGGTCATGGAGGCCGCGGCGGCCGGGTGCCGGGCGGCCGGCGGCATGTGCATCGGCATCCTTCCTGGCCCGGACCGGGTCGGGGCCAACCGCTTCCTCACGGCCAGCATAGTCACCGGGATGGGAGAAGCGCGTAATGCCATTGTCGTGCGCTCCAGCGAGGCGGTGATAGCCATTGCCGGCGGCTATGGCACCTTATCTGAAATCGGCCTGGCCTTGAAAGCAGGCATCCCGGTGGTAGGGCTGGAGACGTGGGGGCTCTCCCGGAATGGGCGGCCGGAGAGCAGCATAAGGGTGGCGACATCTTCGGCTCAGGATGTCGAAATGGTCTGGACGCTGGCAGGAAAACATTAACATGAGGCGAATAGGATGTAGGAGTATTGTACCCGAGGAGTTGATGTTGTATGGCTGTTGATTCTGAAAGCGTGCTCCTGCAATTCTTGCGCCGCCAGCGTCATGACTTCCTCAATCACCTGCAGGTCGTTTCCGGCTTTATTCAATTAGGCCGCCCGGAGCGGGTTACGGAATACATCCAGCAGGTAAGCTATGACCTGGAACTTCTAGGAGCAATTTTTAGAATCAAGGTTACCGAGGTGGCTGTGTTCTTGTTGCGCCACCTGATCGAGGCTGAAGATGGGCAGATTGATCTTCGGTATGAAGTGGCCACCGATTTTGGCGACTGGTCAGGGGATAGAGGACCGGCGTTAGTGGCCATGGAAAGGCTCTGGCAGGCGGCCATGGGTTATATCAGAGGCCTGGGAGATGATGAAAGGCAGATCAGCCTCCGGATGGAACAGGTGGGTGAGCGGTATCGGATGAGCCTCGCGGTGCCGCATGACCGCCATCACACCTCTCACCCGCCCCAGTGGCCGGGAGAAGAATTTGCCGGCCAGCTCAACTTAATCCACGAGAATAGGTCGGATACGTACCTGGTAACCTTGAGCTGGCCCAGTAAGGGGTAAACCTGTCAGGCTGGCGGCTGCTGTCTCCCGGTGTTTTGACGCCCCCAGAGCCGCCAGCAGAGGATGAAAAAGGAGCGGTGGCTCACCCCCCCAACGTCTGATTTCCAGTTCTTAGTTAAGGTGATGGCATGTTTTTTGATCGGGTGCGGATCCGGGTGCAGGCCGGAGGCGGTGGGAACGGCATTATCGCCTTTCGTCGGGAGAAGTACGTTCCCCGTGGCGGCCCCAGCGGTGGTGATGGTGGCAAGGGTGGAGATGTCTACCTGCAGGCGGATCCAGGATTGTGGACCCTGATTGACTTTCGCTACCGCCATACCTACCAGGCCGGCCGCGGCCAGCACGGCCAGGGCAAGAATATGCACGGTGCGGGCGGCGAAGATATCGTGATCAAGGTGCCGGTCGGAACCGTGGTGCGTGACGTTCATACCGGCGAGGTGGCGGCTGACCTGACGGAGGCCGGGCAGCAGGTGCTGGTGGCCAGGGGCGGCCGGGGCGGCCGGGGCAACGCCAGGTTTGTCACGCCGACTGACCGCGCGCCGCGCCGGGCTGAAGAAGGCCAGCCAGGGGAAGAACGGTGGCTGGACCTGGAACTCAAACTGCTGGCGGATGTGGGTCTGGTCGGCCTGCCCAATGCCGGTAAGTCCACCTTGCTGAGCCGCCTGTCGGCGGCCCGGCCCAAGATCGCCGATTATCCCTTTACCACCTTGGCGCCGGTGCTGGGGGTGGTGAAGGTGGACTACGGCGTGAGCTTTGTCATGGCCGACATCCCAGGGCTTATTGCCGGGGCCCATGCGGGGGCCGGGCTGGGCCATGAATTCTTACGGCACATCGAACGGACCCGGGTACTGGTCCAGGTGGTGGATGTGTCTCCCGGGCAGGACGTGGTGGCCAGTATGGTGACGGTGGAGCGGGAGCTGGAGCTTTACGGCCACGGCCTGCCGGAGAAGCCGCGCCTGGTCGTGGCCAGCAAGATAGATGTCCCCGGCGCGGAAGAAGGCCTGGCCATTCTGGCGGCCCACGTGCCCGGGGGGCACGTTTGGCCGGTTTCCGGCGTTACTGGGGCCGGGCTGGAAGATTTGGTCCGGCACCTGGCCGGAATGTTGAAGGAACCTTTGCGGTAATCGGAGGCGTGCTTGGTGGAGTATACGGCCTGCTTGAGCGCGGCCCGCCGGCTGGTGGTCAAGGTGGGGACCAGCATCTTGACTCACGCTGATGGCCGGATAGACACGGAGCACATGTCACAACTGGTAGCAGAACTGGCCAGCGTAGCCGATACGGGCCGGGATATCATCCTGGTAACCTCGGGAGCCGTGGGGGCCGGTATGGGCCGGCTGGGCCTGACTTGCCGCCCGCAGACTTTGCCGGAAAAACAGGCGGTGGCCGCGGTGGGCCAGGGGGTGCTCATGCGCCTGTACGAACAGCTTTTTGAGCAGTACGGGCGCGTGGTGGGCCAGATCTTGCTCACCCGCCAGGATGTGGAGGACCGCACCCGCTACCTGAATGCACGTCATACCTTTCTTACCCTGCTGGACTTTCGCGTGCTTCCCATTGTCAACGAAAACGACACCGTGGCCGTGGAAGAAATCCGCTTCGGCGACAACGATACCCTGGCGGCCTTGGTAGCCGGTCTGGCTGATGCGGACTTGGTGGTTATCCTTACCGACACTGGCGGCCTTTACAATGCTGATCCCAAGGTGGACAGCCGGGCGCAGCTCATCCCGCTGGTAGAAGAGATAACCCCGGAGATCGAGGGGCTGGCTGGCCGGCCGGGTTCGTCCCTGGCCACCGGTGGGATGGCCACCAAAGTCGCTGCGGCCAAGATCGCTCAGGCGGCCGGTATTCCCCTGGTGGTGGCTTCCGGCAGGGAAAAGGGGGTGCTGATGGCCCTGGCCCAGGGGTTGCCCCGGGGGACCTTTTTTGCGGCCCGGGGCCGGGCCCTACCGGCCCGCAAACACTGGATAGCCTTTGCCCAGCCGGTACGGGGGCAGATCTGGGTGGATGCTGGCGCGGCCCGGGCGGTTTTGCTTTATGGGAAGAGCCTGCTCCCGTCGGGGGTGGGCGGCGTGCGCGGGACTTTTGCCCCTGGCCAGGTGGTGAGCGTTATCGGCCCTGCCGGGCAGGAAATTGCCCGGGGCATGGTGAATTATGGTTCGGCAGAGGTGGAAAGGTTGAAGGGCCGGCAAAGCCACGAGATTGAAGCTGTCTTGGGTTATAAGGACTATGACGAGATCATCCACCGCGATAACCTGGTGCTGCAGCGGGACTTGGGGGCCAGAGAACAGGCGCCAGGCTAGGAGACGGACGCTGAAATTCTTCTGCCGGGCGGCAGGGCTGGCGTCTGGGTTGGCGGCGGGTTTGAGAGGTGAGATAGGAGGTAAAGTGCATGTCTATTCATGAGGAAGTGACCCAGAAGGCCAAACGGGCTAAGGAGGCTGCTTACCGGCTGGCCACCTTGCCCAGCGACGTCAAGGACCGGGCCCTGGAGGCCGTGGCGCGTTCTTTAAGCGAGCGGGCGGGCGAAATCCTGGCCGCCAACGCCACCGATATGGAAGCCGGCCGGGCGGCCGGCCTGTCACCGGCTTTGCTGGACCGGCTGCTTCTCAACGAGAAACGACTGGAGGAAATGGCGGCCTCCCTGCGGGCCTTGATCTCCCTGCCTGATCCCGTGGGGGAGGTAATCGCCATGTGGACGCGGCCCAACGGGCTGCAGATCGGTCGCCAGCGGGTGCCCCTGGGGGTGGTGGGAATGATTTACGAGGCGCGGCCCAACGTCACGGTGGACGCGGCAGGTCTTTGTGTCAAGACCGGCAACGCGGTGCTTTTGCGCGGCGGGTCTGAGGCCATAAATTCCAACGTGGCCCTGGCCCGGGTGGCGGCCGAGGCGGCTGAGGGCGCTGGGCTGCCGCCAGGCAGCATCCAGCTCATCGAAACCACCGACCGGGAGGCGGTGAACGCCATGCTCCGCCTGCGGGAATACCTGGACGTGTTGATCCCCCGGGGCGGGGCAGGGCTGATCCGGGCGGTGGTGGAGCAGGCCAGCGTGCCGGTTGTCGAGACCGGGGTGGGCAACTGCCACGTGTACGTGGATGAATTCGCCGACCTCGATATGGCCGTGCGCATTGTGGTTAATGCCAAGACCCAGCGGCCCGGCGTTTGTAATGCCATGGAGACGTTGCTGGTGCACGAAAAGGTGGCTGGCGTCTACCTGCCTATGGTGGCGACGGAGTTGACAGCAAAAGGGGTAGAATTGCGCGGCTGTCCGCGGACGCGGGAAATCCTGTCGGGAATCGGGGCGGCCACGGAGGAAGACTGGGCCACCGAGTACCTGGACCTGATCCTGGCCGTGCGGGTGGTGGACAGTTTTCCTGCCGCCCTGGAGCACATCCGGCAGTACAGCACCGGCCATTCTGAGGCCATTGTCACGGAAAACTACAGCCGGGCGCGGAAATTTCTGGCCACAGTTGACGCCGCCGCCGTCTATGTCAATGCCTCCACCCGTTTTACCGACGGCTTCCAATACGGCCTGGGGGCCGAGATCGGCATCAGCACCCAGAAGCTCCATGCCCGCGGGCCCATGGGCCTAGAAGCCCTCACTACCACCAAGTTTATCGTTTACGGCCACGGGCAAATCCGGGAGTAGCGGCAGGAGAGGGGCCCCGGTCTCCCCCGGACGCGCGGCGTCTGCGGTGAAGCTAGGTCTATACCCCGGACGGTTATTGGCGAATTCTGGCCTTTAAGGGGGTGCCGGCGGAAAATGTAACCACCCGCCGCGGGGGCACGGTCACCCTTTCCATGGTCTGGAGGTTGATGGCCGTTCTGGAAGCTCGCTGGGCGGTGGCAAAGGTACCAAAACCCACTACTTTGACCTTCTCACCCACTTGCAGGCTTTCCACCAGCCCGCTCAGAACGGCTTCCAGCCCCTGGCGGGCTGTTTTTTTGTTTAAGCCAGTGGCGCTGGCCACGGATTTGATCAGTTCTTGTTTGGTCATACTCACCATCCTCACGTTTTTTGCCGGGGCCCTGAACTTAGGTGCATTATAGCGACATCTTTCGCGGTTGGGAATCGGACTGATGGTGTAGATTCCCTTCGATCTGGTCGCAAAAACTTGTCAGGAGACCGGCTAACGTGCTATTATGGGGAAGAGAGGCAGGGAAAAGGATGCAGGCTCGCGTGCGCCGTTTGGGAATAATGGGCGGAACCTTTGACCCGATCCACTACGGACACCTGGTTACGGCCGAAACCGCGCGTACCGAGTTGGCTCTGGACAAAGTAGTCTTTATCCCGTCCGGCCGCCCCCCTCACAAGAAGGTGAGGGATATCAGTCCGGCCCGGCACCGGTACCTGATGACCGTTCTCGCCGTGGCCACCAATTCATGGTTTGAGGTCTCCCGGACCGAGCTCGACCGGCCCGGTTATTCTTATACAGTAGACACCGTGGCCGAATTTCGCCGTGGCTACGGGGGGGGGACGGATATCTTCTTTATTACCGGCGCCGACGCCTGCCTGGAGATCCTCACCTGGAAGGGAGTTGACGAGCTTCTGGCCAACTGCTATATTATCGCTGCCTCCCGGCCCGGTTTCAGCCTGACGGACATGGGGCAGAGGCTGGGCAGCCTAGTCTCTCTGGTGGGGGAACGAATTTTTACCCTGGAGGTCCCGGCCCTGGCCATATCTTCTACGGATATTCGCCGCCGGGTCGAAAGGGGTAAGTCCATTAAATACTTGCTGCCCGAAGCGGTGGAACAATATATTAAGAAAAATAGCCTGTACTGTCTGCAGGCCAATGATGAGGAGGGATAAGTTATCGCCGAAACCGCAAAGGAAGTAGCGGCCCGTATCTGCCGGGTGGCCCGGGAACACAAGGCCATGGACGTGGTGGTACTGGATTTGCACGGCATCAGCCTGGTGGCGGATTACTTTATCATTGCCAGCGCCACCTCCACCGTACACGCCCAGGCCGTCGCCGACGGTATTCTGATGGAATTAAAGGCGCGAGGATACCAGGCAGTGCGGCGGGAGGGGTACCAGCACGCCAGGTGGATCCTGCTGGATTACGGGGAAGTGGTAGTGCACATTTTCCAGCCGGGAGAACGGCTTTTCTACGACCTGGAACACCTGTGGGGTGATGCGGCCGTGGTGGAAATGTAGCCAATGAATGTTAACTACTCAGCCTGTCAGGCGGGTCGGGTTCTGGCGGCGAACGGCTGAAGACGCTAGCCGGGTTATCGGGCTGCGCGAAAGTGACGGCGAGGCCGCGCTCAAAGGCGGTGACAGGCGGTGGCCTGAGTAGTTACGACAATGTAGACAATGGAGGAGAAAATAGAGAGCATGGAGCGGTATCACTTTAAGCAGATTGAGGCCAAGTGGCAGCAGAAATGGCAGGAACAGGGATTTTACCAGGTGGGCGCGGACCCGTCGCGGCCGAAATACTATTTGTTGGAGATGTTTCCCTACCCCTCGGGGGACCTGCATATGGGACACGTGCGTAACTACTCCATCGGCGACGTGCTGGCCCGGTTCAAGCGCATGCGGGGTTTTAACGTCCTGCACCCCATGGGGTGGGATGCCTTTGGCCTGCCTGCCGAAAACGCGGCGATCAACCGGGGGGTGCACCCGGCTGATTGGACGGCGCGGAATATCAGCAATATGCGGCGGCAACTGCAGCAACTGGGCCTGAGCTACGACTGGCGACGGGAAGTGACCACCTGCCTGCCCGATTACTACCGCTGGACCCAGTGGCTCTTCTTGCAGTTGTACCATCATGGTCTGGCTTACAAAAAGAAGGCGCCCGTCAACTGGTGTCCCTCCTGCGCCACCGTGCTGGCCAACGAGCAGGTGGTGGACGGAGCCTGCGAGCGCTGCGATACGCCGGTGACGAAAAGGGAACTGGAACAGTGGTTTTTCCGCATCACCGATTATGCCGACCGGCTGTTGGCAGGCCTGGATCGGCTTCCTGGCTGGCCGGACAAGGTCAAGGTGATGCAGGAAAACTGGATCGGCAAAAGCCCAGGCCTGGAAATAGATTTCGTCCTGGAAGGGACGGACCGAACGATTACAGTTTTTACCACCCGCCCTGACACGGTAGCCGGGGTGACTTATCTGGTGCTGGCGCCGGAGCACGAGCTACTGGCCTTCCTGGGCGAGGTACCGAACCGGTCGCAGGTCGAGGCGTTTCAGGAACGGGTGGCCCGCCTGAGCTCCGTGGACCGCGCCTCCGCCGAACTGGAGAAGGAAGGCGTGCCCACCGGCCTGTACGCGGTCAACCCGGTTACCGGCGAGAAGGTCCCGGTCTGGGTGGCCAACTACGTAGTCACCGAATACGGCACGGGCGCGGTGATGGGGGTGCCGGCCCACGACCAGCGGGATCTGGAGTTTGCCCGTAAATACGGGCTGCCGGTAAAGGTGGTTATTCAGCCGCCCGCTACTCCCCTGGAGCCGGAGGCCATGACCCAGGCCTACACCGAACCCGGCCTCATGGTCAACTCCGGTCCTTTTGCCGGTTTGGAAAGCGAGAAGGGAAAGGAGGCGGTGGCCGATTTCATCGCGGCGCGCGGCCAGGGCCGCCGGCGGGTGAATTACCGCCTGCGGGACTGGCTTATCTCGCGGCAGCGCTACTGGGGCGCGCCCATCCCCATTATCTACTGCCCGGACTGCGGTGAGGTGCCGGTGCCCGAAGCGGACTTGCCGGTGTTCCTTCCCCGGGAGGTGGTCTTTAAACCCACCGGGGACTCGCCCCTGGCCACCTGCGCGGCCTTCATGCACACTACCTGTCCCCAATGCGGCCGGCCGGCCCGCAGGGAGACAGATACTATGGATACCTTTGTCTGTTCCTCCTGGTATTTCCTGCGCTATACCAGCCCCGGTGACGGGAGGGAGCCCTTTACCCGGCAGGAAACCGACTACTGGATGCCGGTGGACCAGTATATCGGCGGCGTAGAACACGCTATTCTGCACCTGATGTACGCCCGTTTCTTCATGAAGGTAATGCATGACCTGGGGCTGGTGCTGGACGACGAGCCCTTTACCAACCTCCTCACCCAGGGCATGGTGTTGAAGGATGGGGGCAAGATGTCCAAATCCAAGGGCAACATCGTCAGCCCGGAGGAAATAATCGCGGCTTACGGCGCGGATACGGCCCGCCTGTTTATCCTCTTTGCCGCTCCCCCGGAGAGGGACCTGGAGTGGAGCGAGGCAGGGGTGGAGGGCTGTTACCGCTTCTTGAACCGGGTCTGGCGGCTGGTTAGTTCCTGGCAGGGGGAACTGGCCGAGGTGTCCGCGGCGGAAACGGTGAAAACCAAGGCCGACCGGGAACTGCGGCGTCAGGTCCATGCCACGGTAAAGAAGGTCACCGAGGATATTGAACTTCGCTTTAACTTCAACACGGCCGTCAGTGCTATCATGGAGCTGGTAAATGCCCTCTACCAATACCGGGAGGAAGTTTGGTCCCGGGAGCCGAACCCGGCCCTGGTGAAGGCGGCCGTGGAAAAACTGCTCTTGTTGCTCGCCCCCTTTACGCCCCACATCACCGAGGAACTGTGGGAGGCCATGGGTCATCGCGAGAGTATCCATCTGGCGACCTGGCCGGTCGCCGACCAGGAGGCCCTGGCGGCTGAAGAGGTGACGGTGGTGGTGCAGATAAACGGCAAGGTGCGGGACCGTCTGACTGTGCCGGTCGGCTTGCGGGAACAGGCTCTCGAGGAGGAAGTGCTGCGGCGGGAGCGGGTGGCCGCCTACCTCGCGGGCAAGGAAATCGTGAAGATGGTCTCGGTGCCCGACCGGCTGGTAAATATAGTTTGCCGCTGAAAGAGCGGAGGTTAGAGGTTGGAAGCTGGAGGTTAGGAATGGAGCTCGGAGGTAGAACCCGACATTAACCTGGTAATGGCGAGACAACTTGTCTGTGGCGTTGCCACGCGGCAGGTAAAAGTCTCGCATATGGCATTGTATGGACAGGGAGTTCAGTGCCGGGTTTTCGCGGCCGTGGCTTCAGGCTCCGGGGCGGGCAGTTTTGCGGTCGGGGGGATGTGGTTCCGTGGGTGATAAAAGGGTACAAACGGTGGTCCTGCTGATGGTGCTGGCTCTGGTCTTTGCCGGCGGGGTGAAGTACGCGGCCTGGCGGGCCGGGCCGGAGCCGGCAGCCTCGCCGCTGGTGCTACCCCCGGCGGGTGCGGGCGGTGCGCCGGGGCCAGAAGCGGGAGCGGCGGTCAAGGCCCCGGAAATATATGTGCACGTCTCCGGGGCCGTGGCCGGTCCCGGGGTATATAATCTAGCGGCCAGGGCCAGAGTGGTGGACGCCGTGGAGGCGGCCAGCCCCCTGCCGGAAGCCGACCTGCAGGCCCTGAACCTGGCCGCGCCCCTGGTGGACGGGCAGAAGATAGTGGTGCCGAAGGTGGGGGAGGTTGGCCCCGGCAGTACCGGCCTCCCCGGGCCGGGGCCCGGCGGCGTGATGGCACCCGCCCCCGGCTCTGGCGGCAACCTGCCGGCAGCTCCCGGGAGCGGCGGCCAGGTAAATGTCAACACCGCTTCCCAAGCTGAACTGGAGACCCTGCCCGGCATCGGCCCGGCCCTCTCTCAACGCATCATTGACTACCGTACCCGGAACGGCCCCTTCCGCGCCCCTGAGGACCTGAAAAACGTCTCCGGCATCGGAGACAAGCGCTTTGAGCAGCTTAAGGATTTGATCACCATATATTGAGTTTCACCCCATCTTTGAGTATTGGTATCAGGATGCTGAGAGAGTGATTAATTCTCCGCGGAGCGGCGTCTGTGCATACACCGGGCCAATTAGCGACACGATCTAAAAGGCGTTGTTTCCGGCTGCGTTTTCTGGCAAGATGTGCTATATGCAATAATATCTGGGAGGGTCGTATTCAGCCGCGCAGGTACGGGGTTTAGTTTTCTGGCAAGACGTGCTATAATATCTGCAACTACTCAGCCTCCAGGCCGGTCGGAGGTCTGGCGGCGAACGTCTGACTGACGGCGCAAGCCGGGTTATCAGGCTTCGCCAAAGTGGCGGCAAGGCCGCCGACAGGGTGGCCTGAGTAGCGGTTGAAGAAGGGGGATTATCATGGGAACGGCTCGCGGCAGTGCCTGGGAAAGGGCTTTACTTATCCTGGCGGTGTTGCTGGTTATCTTCGTGGGGGCGGCAGTAGGTACGGGAACGGCCTGGTACTGGTTCAATGCCGACCGCGACGAAGCGGTGCAGGCCAACCCTCCCCCCGCTCCGGCAGCCACTTTGCCGGCGGCCCTGCCTATCCTCGAGCAGGACCAGGATCTGGTACCGCGGATCTACGAGCGGGTGGCGCCGGCCGTGGTGGGTATTACGGTGCGTTCGATGGGTATGCGCGGGTTCTATTTCCCTGTGGCCGAGGAAAAGTCGGGTTCGGGCTTTATCATTGATTCCGAGGGCCACATCCTTACCAATTTTCACGTGGTGGACGGGGCGCGGGAAATCCAGGTCAGCCTGGCCAATGGCAACATCGTCCCGGGGAAATTGCTGGGCTTTGATCATAGCAACGACTTAGCGGTGATCAAGATTGATCCGTCGGGGGAGGGGACGGCCATCGCCACCCTCGGAAGCTCTGATAACTTGCGGGTCGGGGAGTTGGCCATCGCCCTGGGCAACCCCTTCGGCCTGGAGCGCACGGTGACGGTGGGGGTGATCAGCGCCAAGGGCCGCGTGCTTCCGGCAGAAACCGGCCGCGACATTAAGGACGTCATTCAGACCGATGCCGCCATCAACCCCGGGAATTCCGGGGGGCCGCTGCTTAATGCCCGGGGAGATGTGATCGGGATCAACACCGCCATTAAGAGCCCCACCGAGGGCTCTATCGGCATCGGTTTTGCCGTGCCGGTGGACACCGTGAAGCGTTTTCTCCCTGACCTGCTGGCCGGCAAGGAAGTGAAGCACCCGTGGCTGGGCATCAGCGGGATTACCGTCACGCCGCAACTGGCCCAGGAGTGGAAACTGCCGGTGAAAGAAGGGGTGCTGGTGGCCCAGGTGATACCGGACGGGCCGGCGGACAAGGCCGGGATCCGGGCTGCGGCGGGCGGCGGTTCGACGTACAGCGGTATGGTCAACCTGAGCCAGGGTGACATCATTGCCGCGGTGGGTGGCCGGGCGATCAAGAGCATGGATGCCCTTTATAACGAGATAGACAAGCTGAAGGTGGGACAGCAAGTAACCCTGGACATTTTTCGGGACGGGCGGCGTACTGGTATCGAGGTGACCCTGGCGGCCTGGCCGGAGCAGTTGGGGTGGTAGCATGCTTTACGCGCAATGGTTGGGGGAAATAGACCGGGGCCATATCGCTCCGGTCTACCTTTTGGTCGGTCCGGAAACCTATTTGCAGCGGGAGGCGGTGGATACGGTGAAGTCCCGCCTGCTCCGCCAGGAAATGGAAGCCTTTAATTTCCAGAAATTCAACGCCAGGGAAACAGCCCCTGACTATCTCCTGACCCTGGTCCGCACCCCGGCCTGGGGGGGAGGGTCCCGGGTATTGGTACTGGAAAACGCCGCTGGCAACCGGGAATGGGAAAAGGCCCTGGTAGCCTACATGGAGAACCCCTTCCCCGGCGCTTGTCTGCTGATAACCGGTGGGGAAGAGGTTCAGGGGACAGGCACCCTGGTCAAGGCCGGTCAGAAAAAGGGGTGGCTGGTAGAGTGTAAACCGCTCAAGGGGGAACAGTTAGCCGCCTGGCTCCGTCAGCGCTGCCACTGGCTGGGCCTGACCATGGCCCCGGCCGCGGTCGAATACCTGGTGGCAACCGGTTCCGGCGACCTGGCGGCTCTGGCTGAGGAGGTCGAGAAGTGTGCCCTGTATGTCTGGCCTGAGAAGAACGTTACCCTGCAGGACGTGCAAGAAATGACCCAGGCCGAACCGGAAGCTACCATTTTCCGTCTGGTGGATGCCGTCGGCTTGCGGCAAATAGGCGAGGCTCTGGTCTGGTTGCGCCAATTACTGTCTCAAGGCGAGCCGCCCTTGCGGGCGGAATTTATGATCGGCCGCCAGTTGCGCCTGCTGGCCCGGGCTGGGCACAGTCAAGGAAATCCGGCGGCTGTGGCCAAGGAACTGGGAGTGCCGGAATTTGTGGCCCGCAAACTGGGGCGGCAGGTACGCAATTACACGCCGGCGGAACTGGCGGCCGCCACCGAGCGATTGCTGGAAGTTGACCTGAAACTAAAAAGAGGAGCCGACGCTCCCCTGGTACTGGAACTGTTTTTGCTTTCCCTGGCGCCCGGCTCCCGCATCACCCTGTAAAGCAACAGGGTGTAAGTTGATACTACTGATTCCGTTTTTGCTCCGCCTGGGCAAAGGCAGCTTTATTCTCCTCGTATTGCTGTCTGGCCGACTGGGTCAACTGCTGTTCACGGTTTTTTTCGGCATCAGTCTTGGCCGAACCGGCGCCGCCCTGGTCAGCCGTAGAGAACACCTGCTGGTTCTCCTGGTTCTGCTGTTGCCGGCCCTGCTGCTCGCGTTTGATTTCAGCCTGAGTCTTGGCCGCGCCGTACGTTTGCTGCGCCAACTTTTCTCCTCCTTTCATAGTGAATAGGTGGCAACAGTCTTATTATGTACCCGGCCCGTTGAAAAAAAACTGCTACCTGCTGGCAATTTGGGCGTAAAAACAAATAGCCGGCTTGGAGACCAGCCCGCTCAGAGCGTCAATTCTCGTTTGCAGCGGACTCTGGCCGCGTTTGCCGGCCTGGAATAGATGGCAGAAGGCTTTCTGCAACAGCCTCCTACTCTGCCTGTTTTTTCATGTTGTTAAAGCGGGCATAAAGCCGGGATTTCTTGCGGGCGGTTGTCCGGGGGTGAATTACGCCCTTGGTAGTGGCTTTGTCCAGCCTGCGAACCGCCTGAATCAGTTTTTCCCCGGCGCTGTCAATATCGCCGCTCCGCAGGGCTTCATCGAAGCGGCGGATGGCTGTCTTGGCGCTGGACTTGATACTGGCGTTGCGCTCCCTCCTGGTTTCGGCCAGCGCGGCCCTCTTGGCTGCAGATTTGATATTGGCCACTCGTTCTCCTCCTTCCTTTACCAGGCTATATTTTAGCATGGCCCGGCCCTTAGCGCAAGCTCACCTGTGGACTTTGTATAAACCGGCCATTTTTAGGTAATTATATGAGTGGCTCACAGACCGAAAAAGGAGGTGGGACAATGAACAGGTGGATAGGGCTGATAATCCGGTTCGTAGTTTCGGCTTTGGTGCTTCTGGTTATCGGATGGCTTTTGCCGGGTATCAGGGTTTCTGGTTTTGCCGGGGCGTTGATTGCCGCTGCGGTGATCGCCCTTTTGGGGTACCTGGTGGAGACCATTTTCGGCGATCGCATCTCCCCCCAGCGGCGAGGCATTGTCGGGTTTATCACTTCAGCAGTGGTAATTTACGTCGCCCAATTTATTATTCCGGCCTACCTCTCGGTTAACGTGCTGGGGGCGATACTGGCGGCACTGGTAATCGGTGTTGTAGATACCTTTGTTCCTACCGCCCTGCGCTAAATCCGGTGGGGGCGCGACTGGACGGCACACCGGGACGAGGCGATGAAGACAAAATGCCATCCTTGGGTCCCGAGCCAAGGTAAGGCGGCATATCTAAGGGCTTGGCCGCATAAGAATAGGACGGTAACCGAGGTGAAGTACCTTGCGCCACATCTACGTGGTGGGCCGTCCGGGAAAATTCTTCTTGCGCCAGGCCTTTCTTTTTGCCATGGTGGCAATAGTGGCGTTCGCGGCCTGGGGCTTGGCGCGCCAGGTCGCATTCCCTTTTTTGCGGGAAATGCTGGTCAGACCCGGTGTACAAGCCTGGCTGGTTTCCTGGGAGTTTCCCGGTTTGGCCTCGGGTCAAGAAATCTTGCCGGCCAGGCTCGGGGCCGAAGAGGTACTGGATTCCCAACTGGCCGTAGTCCAGGTCCTGGGCCGCCGGCAATCGCAGGTGGCTCGGGGTGAGGAGCCGGAGCGAAAGCTACCTTACGGCCAGGTTGACGGCCAGGTAGAGCCGGTCTTGGGCCAGGGCATACCACCATTCCCTGGCGAACCCCAGGGGAGCGGCACCGGCAGCGGGCTTCCGGGCCGGACGGGGGAGGACCCGGAGGTTCCGGAATTACACCGGGATGGCTCAGCCGCCCCGGCGAATGGTGAACCGCAGGTATTCATCTATACTACTCATAATGCGGAAACCTATATCCCCACCGCCGGCGTGGCTAAGGAAGAAGGCCAGAACGCCGGTATTACCGAGGTAGCTGCCGAACTGGCACATGAACTTGAAGGAACGTACGGTGTAACGGTGGCCTTCTCGCGAACCATCCACGATTATCCTGACTTCTCGGGTTCGTATGGGAATTCGGCCCGAACGGTGAGCCAGGCCCTGGCCGCCTACCCGCATCTGCGGCTTATTGTTGATGTACACCGGGATGCGGGAATTGGGGCCGAAAGCTTTACCTGGCAAGGGCAAAATGTGGCCAAGGTATTGCTGGTAGTAGGGAGTGAGCATACCCTACCTCACCCGCGTTGGCGGGAAAACCTGGCTCTTGCCAACCACATAAAAGAAACGATGGCGGCCTTTTATCCGGGCATGAGCCGGGGGGTGCGGGTGCAGCACGGCCGCTATAACCAGCACCTTTCTCCTCAGGCGATTCTGGTGGAGGTGGGCACTGCCGAGAACTCCCTGGAAGAAGCCAAGCGGGCCGCCAGGCTGCTGGCCCACGTCCTGGCGGAGGTCGTTACCCACGAGGATTAGCGTGCTCCGCCGGTTTCGGCATCCCTGGTGGTGACGCCAGCGGCGCCCTTGACGCCGGGCACATTCTTACATGGCCTGCGGGAGTTCTACCTTATGCTCCCGGGCCAGTCCTCCTTCCAGCTTTTTTTCTCTCCCCGGGCCCCTGACCTGGTGATGTCCAACCTTTTTGGTGTATAATGCTACGGTAGTCAAACCCCACAGGGAGAAGGAAAAACATGGCGAAAAGGGGCGGCCTGGCCAGCGCTGCCGGGTTCATCATGCTGGCCATGGTAGTATCCCGGGTGCTGGGATATGTCAGGGACATGGTGATCTATGCCCGCTTCGGGCAGAACGCCGTCACCGATGCTTATAACGCGGCCTTTTCCATCCCGGATTTTCTGTATATGCTGCTGGTGGGCGGAGCCTTGAGCTCGGCCTTTATCCCGGTATTTTCCGGTTACCTGGCCACCAACAAGCAGGAGGACGCCTGGAAGACAGCCAGTACCGTGTTCAACCTGATCACCCTCCTCATGGCAGCGGGTATTACCCTGGGCTATATTTTTACTCCGCAGCTCATTTACGCCCTGGTTCCAGGTTTTGCACCGGAAACCACAGTCCTCACCGTCAAGCTTACCCGCATCATGTTTATCCAGACCTTCTTTATGGCTTTGACCGGGCTTTCCATGGGCATCCTGAACGCCCACCAGCATTTTACCAGCCCGGCCATCGGCGCCATCCTCTACAATCTAGGCATAATTGTGGTCGGGGCCGCCCTGGCTCCCTATCTAGGAATTGCGGGCTTCTCCATCGGGGTGGTGGTGGGGGCGGTGGCCAATTTCGCGGTCCAGGTGCCGGCCCTCATCCGCCACGGCCTGCACTACCATTTTAGCCTGGATCTAAGGCATCCCGGCGTCCGCCGGATTGGGACCTTGATCTTGCCGGTGCTGGTCGGGCTTTCGGTCACTCAGCTCAACCTTTTCGTTAACCAGAACCTGGCTTCCAGCCTGCCGGCGGGTACGGTGGCGGTGCTCCGCACCGGCCAGCGGCTAATGCAGCTCCCTATCGGTATCTTTGCCGTAGCTGTGGGGGTAGCCGTTTTTCCCACCCTCACCGGACAAGCTGCCCGGGAGGAACTGGAAAATTATCGCCGTACCCTGGCCAGTGGCCTCAAGGCCATGCTCTTTATAATGATCCCGGCGCAAACCGGGCTGGCCGTCCTCAGGATGCCGCTAATCAGCTTGCTTTTCGAGCAGGGGCAGTTTACCGCCGCCAACACCGCCGCCACCTCGGTGGTCCTGCTCTTTTATTGTGCCGGGATCTTTGCCTATGGCAGCATCCAGCTCTTGAACCGCGCCTTTTATGCCCTCCAGGATACCCGCACCCCAGTAATCGTGGCGATTATTACTATTGCCGCCAACATTATCCTTAACCTGCTCCTCGTCCGGGTGCTGGGAGCGGGCGGGCTGGCCCTGGCCTATTCTCTGGCTGGCGTTCTCAATGTGCTGTTGCTGGTGATCCTCATCGGCCGCCGCGTGGGCGGTCTGGGTCGCTACGGCGTGGGCGGTTCGGTGGTCAGGAGCCTGATGGCTTCTCTGCTCATGGCTGTCCTGGTCAGCCTGACGGCTGATTACGTCGCCGGCCTGGTGGAGATGGGGACGAAGATGGGACAGGCGATTGTCGTGACCGCCGGCGTGGGGGTCGGGGTCCTGGTTTACTTGCTGGCCAGCGTGGCTCTGGGCCAGGACCAATTAGCGCTGGTAAGTAGCTTGTTCCGCCGGCGGTAGGTAGTGGGCGGGGTACGGATTTCCTTGTCTTAATCTCCCGGCCTTGATATAATTGGAGCACCGATAAAGAAAGATGGGGTGAAGGATGGAGTTTGTCGCCGACCTGCATGTCCACTCCCGTTATTCCCGGGCCACCAGCCGGGAGTCCACCCCGGAGAATTTTTACCGCTGGGCGATCTATAAAGGCGTGACCTTGGTGGGTACGGGTGATTTTACCCACCCGGCCTGGAGGGAGGAATTGCAGGCCAAGCTGGAGCCGGCCGGGGAAGGGCTGTACCGCCTCAAGGACGAATCTCCCTTTTTCCCGGAGGAAGCGTCTGGCTGGGGAGTAGGGGCATACTGCGGCGGGTCGGGGGGCGGCCCGTCTCTCCCGGTGGAGAGTAACGGCCGGCCGGTAGTGCGCTTTGTCGTTTCCGGCGAGATCAGCACCATTTACAAGAAAAACGGCCGGGTGCGCAAAGTCCACCACCTGATTCTTTTGCCAGGGCTGGAAGCGGCGGCGGAGTTGAGCCGGCGCCTGGAAAAAATCGGGAATCTCCATTCCGACGGCCGTCCCATTTTGGGCCTGGACAGCCACGACCTGCTGGAGATCATGCTGGAAACTTCCCCGCAGGCCCTTCTTATCCCAGCCCACATCTGGACGCCTCATTTTTCCCTCCTGGGGGCCAACTCGGGCTTTGATACGGTAGAAGAATGCTTTGGGGATCTGACCACGCATATTTGCGCCGCGGAAACCGGCCTTTCTTCGGACCCGCCCATGAACTGGCGCCTCTCGGAGCTGGACCGTTTGGTCCTGGTGTCTAATTCGGATGCCCATTCGGCCGGGAATCTGGCCCGGGAGGCCAACCTCTTTGATACCGCCCTGTCTTATCCGGCCATCCACCGCGCCTTGACCGGGGGTCACGGCTTCCTGGGCACCCTGGAGTTTTTTCCCGCGGAGGGCAAGTACCACTATGACGGCCACCGGAATTGCAGCCTCCGCTGGCACCCTTCCCAGACTCGCGCCGCCGGCGGCGTGTGCCCGGTGTGTGGCCGGCGGGTGACTATCGGTGTGTTGCACCGGGTGGAGGAGCTGGCCGACCGGGAAGAAGGGGCACGGCCGGCGGCGGCCCGCCCCTTTGAAAGCCTGGTACCCCTACCCGAAGTCGTGGCCGCAGCCCTGGGGGTGGGGCCGGCGTCCCGCCAGGTGCTCCGGCATTACCACGCCCTGTTGCGGCACCTGGGCCCGGAGCTGGTGATCTTGCGCCAGGCTCCGCTGGACGATGTGGCGCGCCTGACTGGTCCGCTGGTGACCGAGGCCATCCGGAGGATGCGGGCGGGTGAGGTGGAGGCCATTCCTGGGTTTGACGGCGAGTATGGGAAAATAATCCTGCTACGGGCTACGGACCGGCAGTCGCTCTCAGGGCAGGCCTCCTTACCCCTGGCTCCGCCCAGTTCCTACCAACCTCCGCCTTCCGCTTCTCCCGGGCCGACCACCCTTTTGCCGGATACGGGGGAGGCGGCGGCCACTGAGGAGGCAGAGCCCCAGTGGCCCGGCGAGCCACCGGCAATCGGGGTTTCAGCACCGGCAAGCACCAACTCCCAACCTTCGATTGCCGGACGTATTGGTGCCCGGCCCGGGGCCGTAGGATCGGGGCGGGCCCTGGCCGGCCTGAACGAGCGGCAGACGGAGGCGGTTACGGCGGCCACCGGCCCAGTAATAGTCATGGCCGGGCCGGGTACAGGTAAGACGCGGACCCTGGTGCACCGCCTCGCCTACCTCCTTACCGAAAAGAAGGTGCCGGCGCGCCAGATCACGGCCGTTACTTTTACCAACAAGGCAGCTCAGGAAATCCGGCAGCGGGTAAGCGAACTCCTGGGACGGGTAGACGGCGGAGAAGCCCTCACCGTGGGTACCTTCCACAGCCTCTGCCTGGAACTTCTGCAGGCGGCCGGGGCCGGCGGGTTTCTCCTGTCCGCTCCTTTTCCGTTTATCCTCCTGGACGAGCCCGATGCCCGCCAGGTACTGACAGAGGTGCTGCAGGATCAAGGGCGCCCGGCACGGGAGGCGGCGCGGCTGCAGGAAGTAATCTCCCGGTACAAGAACCGGGGGGTATCGCCGGCTTCGCCGGCAATTCCCGAGGAAATTCGTCAGGTTTGCCAGGCTTACCAAGAAAGGCTGGCCGGGTACCGCGCCCTGGACTACGATGATCTGCTGCTGCAAACGGTGGACATGCTGGAAACCGGGGCCGGGAGTGTCCCTGAGGTTGAGGCCCTGCTGGGTCGCTTTACCCACCTGCTGGTGGACGAATTTCAGGACGTCAACACGGTACAGTACCGGCTGGTAAAGCTGTGGGTGCGAGATGCCGCCAATCTCTTTGTAATCGGCGACCCGGACCAGGCGATTTACGGGTTCCGTGGGGCTGACCACCGTTTTTTTGGGAGCCTCAAGGGCGACTTCCCGGAGGCCCAGGTTGTCCATCTGGCTGCAAACTATCGTTCTACCCCCACCATTCTCCGGGCGGCCCGGGCGGTCATGGACGGAACCCGGGCAGGGGGCATGGAGCCTTCTGCTCCTGGCGAACTGGTAGCCACCCGCAGCGACGGCAGCCGGATCCTGCACCTGGAGGTGCCGGGTGAACTGGCCGAGGGCATCGCCGTTGTCCGGGAGATCGGCCGCCTGGTGGGTGGCGCCACCATGCTCCAGGCTCACGGCCAGGGAAGCGGGCCAGAGGCCGTGATGTCCGGGGACGAAGCCTGGGGCTTTAGCGATATTGCCGTGCTTTTTCGTACCGGGCGGCAGGCCGAGGCCCTGGAGGAGTGTTTCCTTAAGGAAGGCCTGCCCTACCGGGTGGTGGGCCGGGAAAGCTTCCTGGAAGAGCGCCCCGTGCGGGCAGCCCTGGCTTTTCTCCACTGCGTGGCTGACCCAGAGGATGATTTTCACCGGTTCCAATGTTTGCGTTCCGGCCCCTTTGCCGTTTCTCCCCGGGTGCTGGCGGCATGGCGGGAGACCGCGGCGCGGCGTACCGGCATCCGGCAGGTGTTGGCGGAGGTGGCCGGCGGTTCCGGCCCCGGGGACGAAAAAGACAGGGATCGGCTGCTGGCCTTTAGGGAGGCGCTGGCGGCCTGCCGCCGCCTGGCGGCTGGCGAGGCTCCAGCAGAACTACTGGTCCGCTGGCTGGTGGAAACCGGCGAAGAAACCGCATCCCTGCGGCGGCTGGTGCGGGTGGCCGACCGCTTCGCCGACCTTTCTTCCTTCCTGCGCGGCCTGACCCTGGCCCAGGAAGCTGACCTCGACCGGCCGGGAGAGAATACCGGTGCGGTCGAGGCCGTGACGCTGATGACTCTGCACGCGGCCAAGGGCCTGGAGTTTCCGGTGGTGTTTATCACCGGCGTGGAGGACGGCTTGATTCCCTTGAAAAGCCGGGGGATCACCACCGTCACGGCCGCAGAACAGGCCGAGGAGCGCCGCCTGTTTTATGTAGGCCTCACCCGGGCCCGGGACCTGCTCATCTTGGTATCGGCTCGCAGCCGCACCCTTTACGGTGTCAAGGAATCCCTGTTACCTTCGCCCTTTCTGGCCGATATCCCCCCGGACTGCCTGGTGCGGCGGGTCTGGTCCGGGGCCGGCGCACCAAAAAAACAGGGTGAGGGAGCTGGCTACAAACAGTTACGGCTGTTTGAACAGTAGAGCCCTTCAACAAGATGGTGCCTGATTACGAGGAAGCTCTCCTTGAACTGTCCGGTATTAGTGATTTGGAGCTTTTGCAGGAGATCTATCCCAACTCCACAGACCGGATGTTGATGCGGATATCTCGGTACCAGGCTTGTTGTCTACGACCGAAAATCTTCGTACTGCCGGAGGGTGACTTGAGGATTAATGAAGACAGACCAGCGCGTGAAGTTTTGTAAGCGAGAAGCAAGAGGTGCGGCCCTTGGATCAGCGTTTCATTCGTAACTTCTGCATTATCGCCCACATAGACCACGGCAAATCAACCCTGGCCGACCGCCTGCTGCAGCATACCGGCGCCATCAGCGAACGGGAGATGGTGAACCAGGTGCTGGACCAGATGGATCTGGAGCGGGAAAGAGGCATTACCATCAAGATGCAGGCGGTGCGGTTGGAGTACCAGTACCCAGAAGACGAGCTGGTATACCAGCTCAACCTCATTGATACCCCCGGCCATGTTGACTTTTCCTATGAGGTGTCGCGCAGCCTGGCCGCCTGCGAGGGGGCCCTGCTGGTGGTGGACGCTGTCCAGGGCATCGAGGCCCAGACCCTGGCCAACGCCTACCTGGCTATTGAAAACGACCTGGAGATCATCCCGGTAATCAATAAGATTGACCTGCCCGGGGCGCAGCCTGATCAGGTCAAGGAGGAACTGGAGAAGGCTCTGGGATTGGACATGGAGAGGACGGTGCTTACCTCGGCCAAGCTGGGCTGGGGCACGCCGGAGGTCCTGGCCGCCATTGTCAAGTACGTCCCCCCTCCCCGGGGCAATGTCCGGGAGCCGCTGCGCGCCTTGATTTTTGATTCCTATTATGACAGCTACCGGGGAGCCATCCCCTACATCCGGGTGGTGGACGGCGAGATCCAGGCCGGCACCATCATTAAAATCATGGCCACCGGCAAAAGCTATGAGGTGGACGAGGTAGGCATTTTCGCCCCGGCCCGCCGCACGGTGCCGAGGCTGTCCGCCGGCGAAGTCGGCTACCTAGCCGCCAGTATCCGCGAGGTAAAGGACATCCGGGTGGGCGATACCATTACCGTGGTGGATAAGCCGGCAGCCGGGCCCCTGCCGGGCTATCGGCCGGTACGGCCCATGGTCTTTTGCGGCCTCTACCCGGCCGACGGGGGCGACTTCGACGCCTTGCGCACGGCCCTGGATAAGCTACAGTTAAACGACGCCTCGCTGGTTTACGAGCCTGAGACTTCCAAGGCCCTGGGTTTCGGCTTCCGCTGTGGTTTTCTCGGTCTGTTGCACCAGGAAATAGTCCAGGAGCGCCTGGAGCGGGAATATCACCTGGAACTGATCAGCACCGCGCCTAACGTGGCCTACCGGGTAACCCGCACTGACGGGCAGGTGGTGATGGTGGATAATCCGGCCCAGTGGCCGCCGCCCGGGCAGATCGCCATGGTGGAGGAGCCGGTGGTAAAGGCCACCATCATTTCGCCCACCGCCTACATCGGTAACCTGATGGACTTGACGGCGCAAAAACGCGGCCGCTTTTTGCAGATGGATTACCTGAGCCCGGAGAGGGTATTGCTGGAGTACATCCTTCCCCTGGGGGAGATAATCTTCGCGTTCTTCGACCAGCTTAAGTCCAGGAGCCGTGGCTATGCCTCCTTTGACTACGAGGTCGCAGGCTACGAAGAAGCCGACATGGGACGGCTGGACATTCTCCTTAACGGCGAAATGGTGGATGCCCTCTCTACCATTGTCCACCGGGACAAGGCCTACCAGGTGGGGCGGCAACTGGTGACGCGGCTCCGGGAAGTGATCCCGCGCCAGCTTTTTGAGGTGGTCATTCAGGCAGCCGTCGGCCACAAGGTTATCGCCCGGGAAGCGGTCAAACCCTTGCGCAAGAACGTGCTGGAAAAATGCTACGGTGGGGACGTGACTCGCAAGAAAAAGCTCCTGGAGAAGCAGAAAGAAGGGAAAAAGCGCCTTAAGGCCGTGGGCAATGTGGAAATACCCCAGGAAGCCTTTTTGGCCGTACTGCAGCCGTCTGGGGGGCAGGGCCGCTGATTTGGAGGTTGAAGGTTGGAGGTTGGAATCGGAGCGAGCTATGGATTACGACCTGGGAATATACCTGCATATCCCCTTCTGCCGTCGCAAGTGCAACTACTGTGATTTCCTTTCCTTTGTGCCTTCCCCGGAGACCGTGACCGCCTATCTCGAAGCCCTGAAACAGGAAATGGCCCTGGCCGCAGCCGCCTGGCCCCGGCTCACGTCCTTCCCGCTCCCGTCGGTGACCTCGGTTTATCTGGGGGGTGGGACTCCTTCCCTTTTGAGCGGCGAGCAACTGCAGGACGTGCTGGATGGCCTGCGCCGGCATTTTGGCGTCGCACCCGGGGCTGAAATTACGGTGGAGGCCAATCCGGGGACGGTGGACGCGGCTTGGCTGGCCGCAGCCGAGGCCGCCGGCGCAAACCGCCTTTCCCTGGGAGTGCAGGCTTTCAACGACCGCCTCCTAGGTTCCATGGGCCGGCTGCACACGGCCCGTGAGGCACGGGATGCCGTGTCTCTAGCGCGGGAATGCGGGTTTAGCAACGTCGGTATTGACCTTATTTACGGCCTGCCCGGCCAGAGCCTGGCCGACTGGCGCGAGACCCTGGCGGAGGCTGTGGGGCTGGTGCCGGAGCATATCTCCTGCTATGGCCTGGAAATCCATCCCGGCATGCCCTGGGGTGTCCTGGCGGCCAGGGGGGAAATTTCCCTGCCGGATGAAGACCTGTGGGAGGAGATGTTCGGGTTCACCGACAGCTTTCTCACCGGCTGCGGTTACCGGCATTATGAAATAGCCAATTACTGCCGTCCGGGTCGGGAAAGCCGCCACAATCTCCGCTACTGGCAGCGCCGAGATTACCTGGGCTTTGGTTTGGGGGCCGCCTCCATGGTCGGGTGCCGGCGGTGGCGAAACCATGAGAAGCTGCCGGCCTATCTGGCCGCCCTGGAAACCGGGAAACTGCCGGTGGCAGACGGAGAAGAAATGACAGTGGCAGAGGTCCTGGCCGAGGTTTTCATCCTCGGCCTGCGGCTGTTGAACGGACTTGATCTGGAGCGAGCGGCCCGGGAGTTCCCGGAAGCTGATTGGCCCCGGGTGCGCCAGACCATAGCCCGGCTGGAGGCAGTGGGCCTGGTGGAAAGGTGCGGCCCGGTGCTGCGCCTCTCCCGGCGGGCCTGGCCGGTGGCTAACGAAGTATTTGCCGAGTTTCTCGGTTGAGCAGGGTTCTTGACAAATCCCGGCCTCGGTGGTATCTTGGAAGAAAGGATTTTAGCACTCGCCTTCAGAGAGTGCTAACGAGTGGTGATCAATATGCGTCTGGATGAGCGGAAGCGCAAGATCCTCCAGGCCATAGTAGAGGATTATGTGGCTACGGCCGAGCCGGTCGGGTCCCGGACGGTGGCTCGCAAATACAACCTGGGCATAAGTCCGGCCACCATCCGCAATGAAATGGCTGACCTGGAGGAAATCGGATTCCTGGAACAGCCTCATACCAGTGCCGGCCGCATACCGTCGGACTTCGGGTACCGCTACTACGTGGATGAAATCATGAACAAAATCGGTATCAGCCAGTGGGAGGAGGCTGCGATTCGCCGGCGCCTGCAGGCGCGCATGGACGCGATCGAGCTGCTGGCTCACCAGACTACTGAGATTCTCTCCGAAGTCACCCGGCTGGCTTCTGTGGTCATGGGGCCGATATGGGTCAAAAACTCCTTTGAATATATTCGCCTTCTGCCCGTGGACCGGGAAAAGGTGCTGCTGCTGGTGGTAACTACTATGGGCCTGGTCGAGCATTTCCTGATGGAAGCTCCAGCCGGGGTGACAGCAGCGGACCTGGACCATATTTCCCGGATAATAAACAGGCAGCTCAAGGGGTTGAGACCAGGTGACCTTACCCGGGCGACGCTGGACAGCATTTATGACGACCTGGCGGCTTACCGGCGGGTGGTAGACAACATCATGGATATTGTCTTTGCCATCATGAAGGAGGACCAGGGCCGGCGGGTGTATCTGGGTGGCACTTTAAACATCCTGGAGCAGCCGGAGTTCCGGGACGTGAATAAGCTCAAGGACATCCTCTCCCTCCTCAGCGCGGAAGACAAGATGTGGGGGCTTCTGGCGGCCGGGTGCGAAGCGGAGGGGCTTACCATCCGCATCGGCCATGAAAACAAAGGTGCCGGGATCAATAATTGCAGTATTATTACCGCTACTTACCAGGTAAACGGCGAGGTAGTCGGGACTCTGGGCATCATCGGCCCCACCCGCATGGAGTATGCCCGGGTGGCCAGCATGGTAGAATACGTTAGCAAGGTATTTTCTGAGGTTTTGTCTAGGCGCTGAAGGGAATGCGGTCCAGGGAGGTGAAGGTACGGTGCCGGAGATAAATACGGAAAATATGGAGCCGGCGGGAGAAGTGGCCGCTGACTGTGAAGGTATGGGGGTGGAGCCGGATTCACCGGTTCCAGCCCCTTTGACCGTAGAAGAACTTCTGTCGGCCTGGGACGCTGACCGAAAAGAAATGGAGGGAGAGATCCTGCGCCGTGATCAGGCTATTGCCGCCTACCACGAGCGTTTGTTGCGATTGCAGGCTGACTTTGACAACTTTCGCAAACGCAAGCAGAAAGAGGACCAGGAGCTGGTAGGGAATATCACCGAAAGGGTTTTACGGAAGTTCCTTCCGGTCCTCGACAACCTGGAGCGGGCCTTGGATTCCTGCCAGGGCGAAGGCGAGGCCACGGCTATCCTGGCCGGTGTGGAAATGGTCTTGCGCCAGTTGAGATCGGTTCTCCAGGAAGAAGGGGTTAGCGCGATGGAGGCTGCGGGCCGGCCTTTTAACCCCGAGTTGTACCACGCCGTCGCCAGGATCGAGAGCGAGGATTATGAGGAAGATACCGTAGTTGATGAATTGCAGAAGGGATATTATTATCAGGGTCGGGTACTGCGGCCGGCGCTGGTGCGCGTGGCCAGGAGACCTGGGCCGAAGGTGGTTCCACTGAAGAAAAACGGTGAAGAGGGGGTTAGTGAAGATGAGTAAGGTGATCGGTATTGACCTGGGTACGACCAACTCCTGTGTGGCCGTCATGGAGGGCGGTGAGGTTACGGTTATCCCCAATGCCGAAGGCAACCGTACCACGCCTTCGGTAGTGGCCTTTACCAAGGACGGCGAGCGCCTGGTGGGCGAAGTGGCCAAACGTCAGGCTATTACCAATCCTGACCGGACCGTCATATCCATTAAGCGCCGCATGGGTACGGACTATCGGGTGAAGATAGATAACAAGGAGTATACACCCCAGGAGATTTCCGCCATGATCCTTCAGAAGCTGAAGGCTGATGCCGAGGCCTACCTGGGGGAAAAGATTGCCCAGGCGGTTATCACCGTCCCGGCCTACTTCACTGACAGCCAGCGGCAGGCCACCAAGGATGCCGGGCGGATAGCCGGCTTGGAAGTGCTGCGGATTATCAACGAGCCCACGGCTGCGTCCCTGGCCTATGGCCTGGACAAGGAAGAAAACCAGACCATCCTGGTGTACGACCTGGGCGGGGGTACCTTTGACGTTTCCATCCTGGAACTGGGGGAGGGCGTCTTTGAGGTCAAGGCCACCAGCGGCAACAATCGTCTGGGGGGCGATGACTTTGACCAGCGGATCGTGGATTGGCTGGTCTCCCAGTTTAAGAAGGAACACGGCGTGGACCTGGGCCAGGACCGCATGGCCTTGCAGCGCCTCAATGAGGCGGCTGAAAAGGCCAAAAAGGAGCTTTCCAGCGCCGCTACCACCAATATCAATCTGCCCTTCATTACGGCTACCGACCAGGGACCGCTGCACCTGGACGTAACCCTGACCCGGGCCAAGATGGAGGAACTCATTGATGACCTGGTGCAGATGACGGTCGGCCCCATGCGCCAGGCCTTGAGCGATGCGAGTCTGGAGCCCAAGGGTATTGATAAGGTGCTGCTGGTAGGCGGCTCAACGCGGATCCCCGTGGTCCAGGAACTGGTGCGGCGGATAACCGGGAAAGATCCGCACAAGGGGATTAACCCGGATGAATGCGTGGCTGTAGGCGCGGCCATTCAGGCCGCGGTGCTGGCTGGCGAGGTCAAGGACGTGTTGCTGCTGGATGTGACGCCGCTCTCCCTGGGCATCGAAACCCTGGGCGGTGTCTTCACCAGACTGATCGAGCGGAATACTACCATTCCTACCTCTAAGAGCCAGATCTTTTCCACGGCGGCCGACAACCAGACCTCGGTGGAGATCCACGTTCTGCAGGGCGAGCGGCCCATGGCGGCCGATAACAAAACTCTGGGAAGGTTCCAGCTCAGCGGTATCCCGCCGGCGCCGCGGGGCATACCTCAGATTGAAGTTAAGTTTGATATTGACGCCAACGGCATTGTCCACGTCTCCGCCAAGGACCTGGGCACGGGCAAAGAGCAGGCTATTACCATCAAGTCTTCCAGCGGCCTTTCCGACGAGGAGATTAAGCAGATGGTGCGGGAAGCCGAGCTCCACGCTGAAGAGGATCGGAAACGCAAGGAGCAGGTGGAGGTAAGGAATCAGGCCGACTCCCTGGCCTACCAGGCGGAAAAGACTTTGAAGGAGCTGGGTGACAAGGTGGACGCGGCCGACAGGGAGAAGGTCGAGAAGGCCAGAGGCGAACTGCAGGAAGCCCTGGCCGGGAACGACACGGATCAGATCAAGGAGAAAACGGAGGCGCTCTCTCAGACCCTGTTCGCCATGAGTTCCAAGATATACCAGCAAGCCCAGCAGGCTACCGGTACCGACGGGGCCGGCGCTTCCGACCGGGACAACGTGGTGGATGCCGACTATAAGGTAGAGGACGATCAGGAGAAAAAATAATGGGGTGGTATGATGCCCGGACGTGACTTTTATGAAATCCTGGGAGTCGGCCGTGAGGCTTCCCAGGAAGAAATCAAGAAGGCTTACCGCCGCCTGGCCCGGCAATATCACCCTGACATGAATCCCGGCAACAAGGAGGCCGAGGAGAAGTTTAAAGAAATCCAGCAGGCCTACGAGGTATTGAGTGATGCGGACAAAAGGGCCAACTACGACCGGTTCGGGCAGGCCGCAGGCCCCGGGGGCTTCCAGGGGTTTGGCGGCGCGGGCAATTTTGGCGGGTTCGGGGACATGGGCGGCTTTGGCGATATTTTTGACATGTTCTTTGGCAGCGGCTTTTCCGGCCGCCAGCGCCAGCGCCAGGCCGGCCCGCAGCGCGGTCCCGACCTGGAGGTAACGCTGGAGCTGACCTTTGAAGAGGCGGCCTTTGGGGTGGAGAAGAAGGTGGAGGTGGCCCGCGAAGAGGTGTGCCGCACCTGCTCCGGCAGCGGGGCGGCTCCCGGGACCCAGCCCGGCACGTGCCCCAACTGCCAGGGGACAGGGCAGGTGCGCCAGGCCCAGGCTACCCCCCTGGGGCGGCTGGAAACGGTGCGGACCTGCAGCCGGTGCGGCGGCTCCGGACGGATAATCACCGTACCCTGCCACGAATGTCATGGCCGGGGGCAGGTCACGCGCCACCGGACGGTAACAGTGAACATCCCGCCTGGGGTAGATACAGGCACCAGCGTGCGGGTCACGGGTGAAGGAGGAAGCGGGCAGCGCGGCGGCTCGCCAGGGGATCTTTTCGTGAACATCAGGGTGCGGCCGCACAAGTTTTTCCGCCGCGACGGCTACGACGTGATTTGCGAGCAGCCGCTGTCCTTTGTGGCGGCGGCCCTCGGGGCCGAAATCGAAGTGCCCACCCTGGACGGCCAGGTGTCCCTGCACATCCCTGAGGGGACCCAGAGCGGCACCTCTTTTCGCCTGAAGGGGAAGGGTATCCCCCGGCTGCGCGGTTACGGGCGTGGGGACCAGCACGTTGTCGTCAAGGTGGTGACGCCGACCAGGCTCACCGAGCGGCAGAAGGAGTTGCTGCGCGAGTTCGAGGGATTGGGGGAAGGCGGTAAGGACAAGGGGTTTTTTGACAAGGTAAAGGATGCCTTTATGGGCTAGGAGGCCGCCTGAAAAACTTCGCCTGGAGGGATCGGTTTGGCCCGGACGGTGGCCTGTCACGTTCTTGGCTGCAAGGTTAATCAGCACGAGGCCCGGGGATTGCAGGAGCTTTTCCGCCAGGCGGGATATGAAGTCGTAGACTTTGCTGACCCGGCTGACGTTTATGTCGTTCATACCTGTACCGTCACCCACCTCAGCAACCGCAAATGCCGGCAGGCCATCCGCCGGGCCGTACGCACCAACCCGCAGGCCGTGGTGGCCGTTACCGGTTGCTATGCCCAGGTGGCCCCGGAAGAGATAGAGGCTATTCCGGGGGTAGGCGTGATTGTAGGCAGCACCGACCGCCACCGCCTGGTGGAGCTGGTGGAGGAAGCCGCTGGCCGGCAGACGCCGGTAAACCTGGTGCGGGAATGGGGCGAGGAAGAAGCTTTTGAGGAACTGCCGGTTTACCGCTGGAGCCGGGCGCGGGCCTTGGTCAAGGTGGAGGAAGGGTGCGAGGAAGGATGCACCTACTGCATTGTGCCGCGCGCGCGGGGGCCGGTGCGCAGCCGCCGGCCGGAGGGGGTAGTGGCGGAGGTAGCGCGGCTGGTAAACAGTGGTTATAAGGAAATAATCCTTACTGGGGTACACCTGGGCGCTTACGGTCGCGACGCGGGAGGCATGCCCCTGGCCGCCCTGTTAACATCCCTGGTTGCTGTTCCCGGCCTGTGCCGCCTCCGCCTCAGTTCCCTAGAGCCCACCGATTTTACCGCTGATTTGCTCCAGGTTCTGGCTGCCAACGAGGTCATCTGCCCCCACTGGCATATTCCCCTCCAGAGCGGGGCCGACCCGGTACTCGCCCGCATGGGCCGCCGTTATGCTACCACGGAGTTTGCTGGTCTAGTACGGGAGTTGCGCCGCCTCCGGCCAGGGGCGGCCATTACCACGGATATTATCGTCGGCTTTCCTGGGGAGACAGAAGATCTTTTCGCTGCTTCCCTTTCTTTTGTGGCCGCCATGGAGTTCAGCCGCCTCCACGTCTTTCCCTTCTCCCCCCGCCCCGGGACGCTGGCGGCAGACCTTCCCGGCCAGGTGCCAGACGAAGTGAAGGCAGCCCGCAGCCAGCGGATGCGGGAGCTTTCGGCCGCTCTGGCCCGCCGGTACGCCGAGAAGTACCTGGGCCGGACTCTGGAGGTATTGGTGGAGCGGGGGGTACCGGGACGGCCCGGCTGGTGGGAAGGACATACCCCTAATTACTTGCTGGTAGAGTTCGTCGCGCCGGGGCCGGACCTGGGTGGCGACCTGGTGCCGGTAAGAATACGCCAGGTGGGCCGGGACAGGTTGGTAGGCGAGGCGAAGCTATAATCCGGTGTAGGAGGTTTCTTCGTGGCTGAGAACTGTATTTTCTGTAACATTGTTACAGGCGAAATCTCTAGCGACATGGTCTACCAGGACGAAGAAGTGGTGGCCTTTGCCGACATCCACCCGCTGGCGCCGGTACACCTGCTGATTGTGCCCCGGCGGCATATCTCATCCCCGGCCGAGGTGGATAAAGAGGATGCCCACCTGATGGGTCACCTCCTGGCGGTAGCCAGCGAGCTGGCCCGCCAGCAGGGATTGGCGGCCGACGGCTTTCGCCTGGTGGCCAACTCCGGTCCCAATGGCGGCCAGGAGGTTTACCACTTGCACTTCCACCTGCTGGGCGGCCGGTCCTTGGGGAGATTTGTCTAGGCGTTGGGGTGTGAGGTATCCGGGTGGCTGTTGTCCGGCAGGAAGCGGGACCAGAAGCCTCGGCGGGGGGAAAAGGTAAAGGCCAGGCTAAAGATGCCCGCGGCCACCAGGACAATGGTCGCCCCGGCCGGCCAGCCGTAGACGTATGATACCACCATCCCGCCCGTAGTGGCCAGGGGGCCGACCACGAGGGACCAGGCAATCATGCCTCGATAGTTTTTGCTGAGCTGAAAGCCGGTAGCGGCCGGCAGGACCAGCATGGCCGAAGCCAGGACTATGCCTACCACCTTTACGCTCGCCACGATGCTTATTGCCAGGGCGGTCAGCAAGGCGTAATACAGCCAGGTAACAGGCACCCCCATGGCGGTGGCCACGTCTTGATCAAAGGCGCTGAAGAGCAGTTCCTTAAAGGCGAAGATAATGAACAGGGATACTGCCGCAGTCACCCAGACCAGCAGCCGCAGGTCGGCGTTGGTTACGCCCAGGATATTGCCGAAAAGGAAACTGAACAGGTCCACGTAGGTACCGGTGAAAGTGCTGACCACCAGTACCCCCAGGGCCATGGTGGCGGCAAAGAAAATGCCGATGGTCACATCCTCGTGCAGGTCGCCGTGGCGGCTGGTATACCCGATAGCCCAGGCCAGGAGCACAGCAAAGATCATGGCCGGCCAGTCCAGGGGCAGGCCCAGCCAGAGGGCCAGGGCCATACCCCCGAAAACCGAGTGGGATATCCCTGCCCCTACGAAGGACATATATCTCAGCACCACAAAAAAGCCTACCAGAGCACATAGAAGCCCGGTGAGCAGGCCGGCCACCAGCGCGCGTTGCATGAAGGCAAATGACCAGATATCCATTGACGCTCACCTTCCCTACCTGTAGCTGCTCAGCCACGCTATCACCGGTTAGCGGAAACGAAAGGCCCCGCCCGGGAGTTCACTACGCCTTGTCCCGTGCAGTACAGCCGGAGCAGCATATAGGCGTCAACAACATAAACACCAGCCTTAGTAGTTACCCGGCCCTAAATGGAAGTCAGAGGTAGAAGATCAGGGCGCGGAGATACCTGTCGCTCCTGTTCCACCGGCCCTGCCTCTTCCAAGGTCCCGTTCAGGTAAATCATTCGGCTGGTATGCTGAACCAGGGCGGAAAGATCGTGGGAAACAGCCACCACTGTCAGGTCGCTTTCTTTCCCCGAGGTGTTTATTAAGCTATAGAACCTGTCCTGCGCCTCCCGGTCGAGTCCAGTGGTGGGTTCGTCCACCAACAGCAGGCAAGGCCGGCTGACCAGGGCCCGGGCGAGAAAGACGAGTTGCTGCTGACCTCCGGAAAGCTCCCCGATGGGTCGTTTGGCCAGGCCCTCCAGGTGCAGGCGTTGTAAGGTATCATAGACAGCCAGGTCGTCTTCCCGGTGCCAGAAGCGCCATAACCCCCGGCAAACCGTCCGCCCCATTCTCACCACGTCAAAGACAGAGGCCGGAAAATGGGGGTCCACCAAGGGACGCTGGGGCAGATAGCCGATGAGGCTGCGTTTTTTCCCCAGCCGTTGCGGTTCTTCCCCCAGGACCAGGACCCGGCCGGAGGCAGGCGGCAATAACCCCAGAATTAGCTGGATAAGGGTGGTCTTGCCCGCCCCGTTGGGGCCGACCAGGCCCAAGAACTCACCCGCGTGTACCTGCAGCGACACGCCCTGAAGCACCCGGTGCGGCCCGCGGGCAAAAGAAACGTTTTCCAGCCTTATCAAGGGTGCAGCGCTATGCTCCATCTTACTTCAAGCCCTCCGCCAGACGGGATAGATTCCACCGCATCAGATCCAGATAGCTGTCGCGACCTTCCCGGCCGGTCCCGCCCAGGGGGTCCAGGGTGAGCACCCGGCCGCCAAACTCATCGGCTATTACCTGGGCCGCCTTTGGGCTGAACTGGGGTTCGGTAAAGACGGCCCTGACCCCCGTATCCCGGGCCAGGGTTACAATCTCCATCAGGTCCCGGGCCGAGGGCTCCTGGTTAGGGAATTCTTCCACGTTGATGTCTTCCAGGTTGTAACGCTGAGCAAAGTAATGCCAGCCGGAATGAAAGACGATGAATCTTCTTTGGGAGAAGGTTCCTGTCTGCTGCCGGGTCTCCCGGTCCAAGGTAGTGATTTCCGCCTGGAGATGCGTCAGGTTCTCCCGGTAGGTACCGGCCCCCGGTGGGTCCAGTTCCTGGAGGCGGGTCGCTATCGCCGGCGCGATTACGTCCCGCACCAGCACCGGGTCCAGCCAGACGTGGGGGTCATAGGCACCGTGGTCCGCTTTTCCGGCTCTTGCTTCTCGGCCTGCGCCTTCAGTCAGCAGGGTTTCCGGATTCGGCTGCAGTTTCATGCCTTTGGTTATGACCAATACCGGCTTTTCCGGGTAACTGGCCGCCAGATTCTCGGCAAAGCGGTCTAGTCCCTGGCCGACCAGGATGATCAGGTCCGCGGCGGCCAGTTTTTTGGCGTCGGCAGTACCGGGCTCGTAGCTGTGCGGGCTGGCTCCGGTTGGCAGCAGGGCCTCGGCCTGTACGTGATCGCCGCCGATTTGCCCGGCCAGATCGGCCAGGGGGAAAATAGAAGTAACCACCCGCAGGCCTGCAGCCCGACTGGGGGTGTCGCTGGTGGCCTTGTGGTCACAGGCAGTTAGGACAATAATCAGTGCCAGCACCAGCAGCCAGGGCCAGCCGGCAAACCTGAAAATGCGCATGGCCCGGATCTCCCCTGATTTCATGCCTCTCCCCCGCTGCTGGGAGGCAGGACGATGTCTCCCCCAGTTTCGAGGTCCGGGGAACACTTCTCACAGTACCCGTAAAACTCCAGGGCGTGCTGTTTCACGGTAAATTTTAGGTCCTGGGCCTCGGGTATAGCGAGGTGCGTTAAAGGGCAGCTCTGCAGGCAAAAGCTCTCACCGCAGCCAAGACAAACCAGGTGGTGATGCGGACTTTCCGGGTCCTGCAGTTCGTATTTGCTGGCTTGGCCGTCGGCTAGGTGGAGCGGCACTGCCACCTGCAGGCGGATCAGCAGGTCCAGGGTGCGGTACACCGTATCTTGGCTCATCTCGGGAAAGGCTTCCTTTACCTGCTGGTAAACTTCCTGTACGGTAAGGGGTCGCTCAGCCCGAGCCATGACCTGGATGATGCCCCGGCGCTGGGGAGTTACCTTTACTCCCTGCCCCTTGAGGCTCATTACCGCCTCCTCTACCTTCATGGCCATTTCTCCTCACTAGGAAAATACCTATGTAGTATTATATCCAAATATGATCCGGAGTCAACAGGCATTTTATTATTACCAAAGCGGCCGGTTCCTTAACAGGGAGCCGGGGTGGCAGAACCTGCCCCCATCATCCCGCCGGTACCCACAGGGTGTTGTCCCTGGGCCACAGCCTGTCTCGACCCCGGGCTTTACCAGGGTGCGGGAGAAGCTTCGGCTTGAGTCAGGGTACGGGACCCACCGGCTAAACCGGTCAAAAGCTGCGGTTGACGCCACTCGCACAAGTACAGTATAATGCTGCTAGAGGGCCAGGATGGGCCAGAGGGAGGGGTGAGAATTTGAGCGAGGTTAAGGTCGGCAAGAACGAATCCTTGGACAGTGCTCTGCGCCGTTTCAAGAAGTCCTGCCAGAAGAACGGGGTTATGGCAGATATGCGTAAGCATGAGCGTTACGATAAGCCTAGCGTTCGCCGGAAGAAGAAGTCCCAGGCGGCTCGCAAGAGGCGCCGGTGGTATTAGAGCTTCAGAACCCCTCGTTCCTCTCGGCCTGATGCGCTGTAGTCTTTCGAAACTGCTTTATCCTGGCCTGGCCCTGTTAAGGGCAAAGACATATTGATACCGCGCACCCAACCACGAAATGGTTCTGGAGAGTGGGGGCGGCCCCCCGTGGCCGCCCCCACCTATGCCTGCCGGCACAACCACTAATGGAAATAGGTGGGAGGATATTTTCTTGTTACCCAATCTTAGCGGGGGGATGCCCGTGCGCGGTCGCCGAAAAAGTGCTCTCCTGTTCTTATTTATCGGTCTGGCCTTGCTGTTATGGGGCGCTTTCCCCACCGCGGCCGGGGCGGTACCCGGGGCCCCAGTGTACATTGTCTCCGTAACCGGCACGGTTGACGCCAACCTCGCCGGCCTGGTGGAGCGGGGCCTGGCGGAAGCCGGAGAAGCTGGGGCTGCAGCGGTGATCATGGAGCTGGACACCCCGGGCGGGCTGGTGGACCAGGCGATAAGGATCAAGAACGCCGTGCACCGGTCACCGCTGTTGACCATCGCCTATGTCCGGGAGCAGGCTATTTCTGCCGGGGTCCTGGTAGCCCTGGCCGCTGACTACCTGGTGATGGCTCCCGGCACTACCATTGGCGCGGCCGAGCCGCGGCTGGGTAGCCAGCCGGCCGGCGAAAAGACCATCTCCTGGTGGGCCGGCGTGCTGGCCACGGCGGCCCAGGAGCATGGGCGCCGGGACGACATCGCCCGGGCCATGGCCGACCCGGATGTGATCATTCCCGGGCTGGTGGAAAAGGGCAAGCTCCTCACCCTGACTGACCGGCAGGCAGTGGATCTGGGCTGGATTGACGGCCAGGCCGCCAGCCGGGAGGAGCTTCTCCGGCAATACGGCCTGGAGGCCAGCCCGGCAGTGGCGGTCGAACCTACGGGGGCGGAGGTGCTGGGCCGCTGGCTGGGCAACCCCTATCTGGCCACCCTCTTGCTCCTGGTGGGCCTGGCCGGGATAGTTATCGAACTCCTCACGGTTGGCTTTGGGCTGGCCGGGACCATCGGCGTGGCCGCCCTGGCCTTGTACTTGGGAGGGTCCCTGGCCGCCGGCTTCGGCAACTGGTTGGCTATCGTCCTGCTGCTTCTGGGCGTGGTCCTGATGTTGCTGGAGGTGCTGGTGATACCCGGCTTTGGCGTGGCCGGCATAGCCGGAATCGCCGCCGCCGTGGCTGGGATCCTGCTGGCGGCGCCCAACCTGGAGCAAGGCCTGATTTCCCTGGCTGTAGCCGTTCTGGGTACGGCGGTTCTGGTCCTCCTATTCTTGCGCCTGCTGCCGCGACGGCGTTCTTGGCGCGGTTTGATTCTGGAGGCACGCGAGGAAACCAGAGCCGGTTACTCGGCAGCGCCGCAGGATTACCAGGCCTATCTTGACCGCAAGGGCACGGCGCTGACCCCGTTGCGGCCGGCCGGCATCATGCTGCTGGCCAGCGGCGAGCGCCTGGACGTGGTGGCCGAGGGGGCTTTTATCGCCCGGAGCACACCCATCAGGGTGGTAAAGGTTGAAGGCAACCGGGTGGTGGTCCGGCCCATAACCCGGGAGGCCGGTGGCAGTGAGGCGAAGTGGTAGAGCCGGAGAAAAGTGAGGCCGGCCAAGTCGTGACGATACCGCCGCGGCTGGTGCTTTAAAATTCACCGTCAGAAGGGGGAGGTACCCGGCAGCCATCAGGCTTAGCCGATAATGAATATGGAGCTACCCAACCTCGAATTGGTGCCGGTTACAGAACTTTACCGGCGCGTGCAGCTTTTTCAGGAGAAGTTACAGGAATTCTCGGTGGACGGCGCCCTGATCACCCAGGATGTGGATCTGTACTATTTCAGCGGTACCAGCCAGCGGGCCCAGCTTTTTATCCCGGCGGCCGGTGAGCCGGTGCTGATGGTCCAGAAAAGCCTGAAACGGGCCCGCATGGAGTCGACCTTAGACCAGATAGTCCCCGTGCCTAGTCGCAAGCAGATACCGGACGTGCTGGCTGATTTCGGCCACCGGCCCCAGGTGCTCGGCCTGGAACTGGACGTACTGCCGGCCGAATCCTTTATCCTGTACCAGCGGTTGTTTCCCTCCAGCCGGATGGACGATGTCAGCCACCTCATTAAGGAAATACGGGCGGTTAAATCGGACTATGAAATAGGTCTCATGGAGCGCTCCGCCGACATCGTCTACCGCATGTTTGCCGAAGCCCCCGGGGTGATCCAGGAGGGGATGACAGAAATAGAAGTTTCCGGCCTGCTGGAGACCCTGTGCCGCCGCCACGGGCATTACGGCATCGTGCGGGTGCGCGGTTACAATCAGTTTATCGTTCCCTGCCACACCCTTTTTGGGGCCAGCGGTGGCGTCCCTTCGGCTATGGAAGTAGTGACCGGGGGCGAGAGCATGACCCCGGCCACGGGTATCGGCGGCGGCCGGCGGCGCCTGGTGGCGGACGAGCCCATTTACGTAGACTGCGCGGCCGGGGTGAACGGCTACCTGGCGGACATCACCCGTACCCTCTGCCGGGGCCGGTTGCCGGACAGGTTTCGCCGGGCCTTTGCCCTGGCGGTGGAAATGGAGGAGAACCTGGTCCCGCTGCTGAAGCCGGGGGTTACAGGTTTGGAAGTTTACCAAGCAGCAAAGAATATGGTTGACAGGACCGATCTGGCGGACAACTTCATGGGCATAGCCCCGGACCAGATGCGGTTCATCGGGCACGGCGTAGGCTTGGAACTCAACGAGTTTCCGCCTCTGGCCCAGGGAGCCGGAGATCAGTTACGGGCCGGGATGGTGATAGCTATCGAGCCTACCTTTGCCTTTGCTGACGGGGTGATAGGGATTGAAGACAATTTCGTCATTACCCACGACGGATGCCGGCCGTTGCGCCAGGCGTCGCGCGAGCTGATCGAGTTTTAGGTGCCTCGCGCGACCTGCCGGCTGGCCCGACAAAGCCAGAAGAAGTCTTGCGGGTATCCTCTTAGAAAGGGGTGAGCGGCTGCCGGAGAAACACTCCGGCAGCGGTTTCAATGAGTCCAGCGACTTTATCTGCCCTGTTGCTGTTTGTCGTTATCCTGATACTCGTTATTTTTATCCTCACCTTTATTCCCCTGGGTCTGTGGATTTCCGCCCTGGCCGCCGGGGTAAGGGTAAGCATTGTCACCCTGATAGGCATGCGTCTGCGGCGGGTGCCACCCCAAAAGATAGTCAATCCCCTGATCAAGGCCGACAAGGCCGGGTTGTCCCTGACCGTGAACCAGCTTGAAGCCCACTACCTGGCTGGGGGCAATGTAGACCGGGTGGTGGACGCCCTCATTGCCGCCGAAAGGGCCAACATCCCCCTGCCCTTCGAGCGGGCGGCGGCCATTGACCTGGCTGGCCGCAATGTATTGGAAGCCGTACAAATGAGCGTCAACCCAAAGGTTATTGAGACCCCGGTGGTGGCGGCGGTGGCTAAGAACGGGATCGAAGTCAAGGCAAAGGCTCGGGTAACGGTGCGGGCCAACATTGACCGCCTGGTGGGTGGCGCCGGTGAGGAGACGGTCATTGCCCGGGTGGGCGAAGGGATTGTCACTACGGTGGGATCGGCGGAAACTCACAAGGAAGTGCTGGAAAACCCGGATTCTATTTCCCGTACCGTGTTGGAGAAGGGGCTGGATTCCGGTACGGCCTTTGAGATCCTGTCCATTGATATTGCCGACGTGGATGTGGGCCGCAACATCGGCGCCCAGTTGCAGACCGACCAGGCCGAGGCGGACAAGAGGATTGCCCAGGCCAAGGCCGAGGAGCGGCGAGCCATGGCCGTGGCTAGGGAGCAGGAAATGCGGGCCGCGGTGCAGGAGATGCGGGCCAAGGTGGTGGAGGCCGAGGCCCAGGTGCCGCTGGCCATGGCTCAGGCCTTGCGTGAAGGTAAACTAGGGGTTATGGATTACTACAATATGAAGAACCTCCTGGCCGACACCGAGATGCGGGAGGCCATTGCCCACGGCGACCAGGAACCGCAGACGGCTTCCGGCGGCGGGCCTGGCTTTACTCGACCGGAGGGTGACAATCCCCGCCCCTAGTCGCGTTGGCGCCATGATGTTTTGGTCCAGCCCTTAGGAATTCTGCAACCCGCTCCCAGGAGCGTGGTGCAGCAAGCCTTCTGTCCGACGGCCGGGCTGGCGCCTTGCCCCGGGGTATTGCAACCTGCTCCCGGGTGGCAGGGTCCGGCGGACCGGCCATGTGGAGGTAAGCTATGGAACTCCTGATCTTTATCTTGTTTATCTTGTTCATGTTTGCCCGGGCTGTGGCCCAGCAGCAACGCAAGCAGGCCGGGAGACGGCAGCGCCAGGGGCCGGAGAGGCGGCCCGCGCCGCATCCGGAGTCCCCCGAAGATGCGCGGCCCTGGTGGTGGGATGAACCGCTTCCCCCGCCGTGGCCGCAAATGCCGGAACCGCAGCCAGATCCCGGCCGCTTTGAACCGGAACCGGTGGCCGGACCTATCTCCCCAGAGCCCGAATCCATCCAGGCTGTTATAGCGGCCGCGCCCGGGGAAGAACCGGAGACGTACCCTGGGGCCGGGCAGGGGCGGCAAGCTCCGGGGGAAGCTTTGCCCGGCCCATTATTCCTCCCCCCTGGTCGTGCTGCCTTTGGGCCGCTGTCGCGGCGGGAACTGCGCCAGGCGGTGGTCCTGGCCGAGATCCTGGCCCCGCCCCTGGCCAGGCGGGGACCGGGTCGCCGCACCTTTGGGGCCGATGCGGCGCGGTACGTTTATCCCCGGCCCGTATTCCCGGGGTACACACCCACGCCGCCTCCGGCGTCATCGTCAGAAGGTGTGAGAACAGGCTAAGCGGGAGGGCCAGATTTCAAGTTTGGAACCGGCGCAGCCGGTTCCTGCAAGTGTCCCACCTCCCACTTCCCACCTCTCACCTCTCATTTCATGGCAGGAATTCGGATCCCAAATAGCGAATTAGCCTATGGCTGCCACGTTGCCGGCAGTTAATTTGCCAATAAAAGGGGGGAGGGCTATTTCTGGCTCCCGGAACGCGGCTGACATGGCCGTGACTATCGGCTGCATCCGGCGTGATCGCCAAACTTCAGGGGCCAGGAATTGACCGCAAAGGAATGGGAAAACTTGCACGCGGTGTAGCCGTTGTGGGGGCGGGTGTTTCCCGGTTTGGGGCCTTCAAGGAGAAAACCAGCCGTGATCTTTTTGTGGAAAGTTTCCAGGATATGGTGAACTCGGTGGATAAGGGCTTTGATCCGGGAGAGATTGAAGCCCTTTATTTGGGCAATTTCTCTAGCGACCTCTTTGAGGGCCAGGGCCATACCGCTCCTATCATGGCCGAATGGGCGGGAATAATCCCGGCCGCGGCCACGCGTCTGGAGGATGCCTGTGCCAGCGGCGGCGTGGCTCTGCGCCAGGGGATCCTGGCAGTGGCTTCCGGGGCTTACGACCTGGTGCTGGTGGGGGGCGTAGAGAAGATGAACAACCTGCCCACCGAGAAGGTGACGGACACCCTGGCCGCGGCCAGCGACACCTTGTATGAAGCCTCGGCCGGCTTTACCTTTCCCGGATTATACGCGGCCATCGCCACCGCTTACATGGCCCGCTACGGCATTACCCCGGAATACTTCATGCGCGTGGGGATAAAGAACCATAACAACGGTAAGCTGAACCCTAAAGCCCAGTTCCAGACTACCATCAGGGACCTGCTGGAAGGCCGCAAGGCGAAACTGGCGGCCCAGGGAAAACCGGTGCCGGACTGGCAAGATGAACTCGACTTCCTGCGGGACGACAGCGCCAACCCGGTGGTGGCCTGGCCCATGCGCCTTTTTGATTGTTCGCCCATCACCGACGGGGCCGCCTGCCTGCTGTTGGTGAGTGAGGAAATGGCTACCCGGTTTACCGACCGGCCGGTGTACATAATCGGCAGCGGTCAGGCCAGCGATTACCCCCTGCACACGCGTTCAGACCTGACGAGCTTGGGCTCGGCCAGACTGGCGGCCCGCCAGGCCTACGAGATGGCCGGCGTCACCCCGCGGGACATCAAAGTTGCCGAGGTACATGACTGCTTTACCGTAGCCGAGGTGGTGGCTACGGAGGACCTGGGCTTTTTTGCCCCTGGGGAAGGGGCCAGGGCCGCAGCCGAGGGGCGCACGGCCAGGAGTGGTGACAGGCCCATCAATACTTCCGGCGGATTAAAGGCCAAGGGCCACCCGGTAGGGGCCTCGGGGGTGGCCCAGGCGGTGGAGGTCTTCCTGCAACTGCGCGGTGAGGCCGGAGCCCGCCAGGTACCCGGTGCCAACCTGGGCCTGACCCACAACGTGGGGGCCACCGGCGGAACCTGCACGGTGCATATCTACGAGAGGAGGTAGGAAGTTGTTTACCAGGGACGCTTTTGTTGGCTGGCTGCAGGAGAAAAAACTCATGGGGGCCAGGTGCGGCAAGTGCGGTCAAGTCTATCTGCCGCCCCGCCCCTACTGCCCCTCGTGTCGGAGCTCGGAAATGGAATGGCACGAGTTGTCCGGGCGCGGAGAAGTAGCGGCCTTTACGGCTGTCCATGTCGCCCCGACCTTTATGGAAAAGCAGGGGTTCGGCCGGGGCAAGCCCTACGCCACCGCGGTAGTAAGACTGCAGGAGGGCCCCGGTATCAGCGCCCGGCTGGTGGGCGTAGATGCTGCCCGGCCGGAAGAGATCAAAGTCGGCACCCAGGTGGAAGTTGACTTCTTGGAAGTAGAGGCTGAGGGCGGCAAACAGGTGGACCTGGCCTTCCGTCCGGCAACCTAGGACACGTCCCGCAAAGCTTTACCTGGCTTTGTCGGGCCAGCCGGCAGGTGAAAAAGCGGAGGTTGTATAGATACTTGACCGCAGCGGGGTGGCTGTTTTTGCGCCACTCCGCTTACCCGCCTTCTTTCCCTTCCCAAAACCCAAAACCCAAAACCCAAAACCCAAAACAAAGCTGTAGCCCGCCTTGGGCTCGAAAAGTCACATGCATACTGGACCTGGCGCGCTGGTGGAAATCGTGTCTAAGAGCATAATCCGCATATTTCCAGGCCTCCTGGCAGGGGGTGCGGCTGCAGGCGGTAACGGCGGGCTGCCGTCCTTTCCAGGCATTACCTGTTATCCCCCGGCATAGGATATAAGTAGTCCCGCCAACGGTTTCCGGCGGAGGGTGGTGTAACCTTTGGCTCAGGGCGAGAAGTCCAGTGGCGGCAGCAAGCTGCGGCGGGTAGAAAGTTCCCTGGTCGAACTCCTTGATCTTCCGGCTGACGTGGTCTTTGACCTGCCCCGGCTGACGGTGATAGGTAACCGGCGGGTGGTGGTGCAAAACCACCGGGGTATTGTCGCCTATACGCCCAGGCAGGTACGAGTGGGCGCCACCGGGGGCGAAGTTGAGATTACCGGGGAAGAACTCCAGCTTGAGGCCATCCTTAGCGAAGAAGTGGTCGTCAGGGGCCGGATCGCCAGGATAAACCTGCGCCTGACTTGAGGGCGGCGGTCCGGCAGAGTCTGGGCCTACCGTGAACGGGGTGGCCCTTGAAAAAAGGAAGATACCAGCTTGAGAGGGATCAGGGTTCTGCTGGTATAAGGGAGGGGTGTCGGGTGCCTGGCTGGTTACTCTGGCTTACCGGGTACCTGGTGGTGAGGGTCCGGTGTGCTGCTCCCGAGCGATTTCTCAATCTGGCCCTGGCACAGGGCCTTTATTTTTGGGATGCGCGCTGGATGGGGGAGGAATGGCTGGAGATAAGAATCCGCGCCGGCGATTTTCGCCGCCTGCGGCCGGCAGCCAGGCAAGCCCGGGCCCGCGTCCGCATCCGGCGGCGGGTGGGGCTGCCTTTCTGGTGGCGGGCGCTGCGGCGGCGGCCGGGGCTGCTTTGGGGGGTCGTTTCTGTGGTGGCGGCAGTATATGTCTGGTCCTGCTTCGTCTGGTCCGTGGAAGTGGCAGCCCCCGAGGGCTGGCAGCGCCTTGGTCCCGGTGACATTTTGGCTTGGGCGGAGGAAAACTCTTTGCGGCCGCCGGTATTGCGGGCCAACCTGGATGCCAACCGGCTGGCGGAAAAACTGATGCTGGACCGGCAGGAACTGGCCTGGGCCGGCATCAGGCTGGCCGGTACCCGGGTCATCATTGAGGTGGTGGAGCGACGCTTCCCCGACACGGCCACCAGTACCGGTCCGGCCCACCTGGTGGCTGAGCGGGACGCAGTGGTGGAGGAAGTGACGGTCATCGCCGGGCAGGCCAGGGTCAAGCCAGGCGATACCGTGCGGCGGGGGCAGATATTGATTGCGGGTATCATGCTTCCGGAAGAGGGAGATCAGGCCCAGCCGGGTCAGGGTTTTTCCCGGCCTCGCCTGGTAAGCGCCCGGGGCCGCGTCTGGGGGCGGGTCTGGTATGAGGCGGTGGGACAGGCCCCGCTGGTAGAGGAGGAGAGAGTGCCCACCGGTAACCAGGTGCGGGAAATAAAGGTAATAGTAGCCGGGCGAGAGATAAACGTCAAGCCGCTCCGGGGAATCCCCTATGCTAGCTTTCAGGAGGAACGGTGGTGGTGGGCCTGGCCGGTCTGGCGCGGGTTCTCCCTGCCTCTAGCAGTAGAAGCCGGTACCTATCGGGAGGTAGAGGTGCGGAGGCACGGGCGTAGTTTGGAGCAGGCCCTCGATGCGGCCCGGGCCAGGGTTACCGCCTATCTCCGGGTACAGATCCCGGCGCCGGCCGAGATCTTGGAGGAACAGGTGCAGGTGTTGCCGGCCACGCCCGGCCAGGTACGGGTGAGGGTGACCTGGCAGGTACGGCAAAACATTGCCACTGTTTTTCCGCTAAAGTAATTGAACGCGGGCCTGAAAACAGGTATAATTAGAGCCGGGTAACAAAAGAAACTGGGGGCGAGATTAAAGTTTGGCAGGAGCCTGCGAGGTCAGATTGGTGCTGGGCAGTAACGGTGAGGCAGCCAGCGTTTTCGGCCAGCATGATGAAAACCTGCGTTTTTTGGTGGCCAGGTGCCCGGCCAAGATCGTAGCCCGGGGCAACGAGGTAGCTATTTCAGGGGAGAGGGACGAGGTTGAAGCGGTGGCCAGGACTCTGCACCAGTTGCAGGAGGTGGCCCGTACCGGGGCTCCGGTGACTGTCAGTATGGTAAACTATGCCTGGCAGCAGGCCAGGGAAAATGGGAAGGACCAGGAGCTGGCCATGGCGTGGAAGGAGGTCCTTTACGTTACCCCCCGGGGTAAGCAGATACGCCCACGGACCATCGGCCAATACCAGTACGTGGAGGCCATCCGCGGCCACGATATTGTCTTTGGCATTGGCCCGGCCGGTACCGGCAAGACTTATCTGGCCGTTTTGATGGCCGTGCTGGCTTTGCGCAGCAAGCGCGTGGAGCGCATCGTCCTAGCCCGCCCGGCAGTGGAGGCTGGAGAGAAGCTGGGATTCCTGCCGGGTGACTTGCTGGAGAAGGTCAATCCTTACCTGCGGCCGCTTTACGACAGCCTTTACGATATTATCGGGGTGGAAGCGGCGCAAAAGTATCTGGAGAGGTCGGTAATAGAAGTGGCGCCGCTGGCCTATATGCGGGGACGGACCCTGGATCAGGCCTTTATCATCCTCGACGAGGCCCAGAATACCACGCCGGAGCAAATGAAAATGTTCTTGACCCGCACCGGGCTGGGCTCCCAGGCGGTAATTACCGGGGATATCACCCAGATTGATCTGCCCAAGGGTTCGGTCTCGGGCCTGATCCAGAGCATCGAACTGTTGTCAGGGATAGAAGGCATGGCTTTCCACTTTTTCAGCGAAGCCGACGTGGTCCGGCATCCGCTGGTGCAGAAAATAATCCAGGCTTACGACCGGATGGCATGAATTGAAGTAAGGGCTGATCGAGGGGGCAAGGAAGTGCCGCTATGGCGGTCTTTTTGGGGCGTAATCCGGAAGTCGGGGGCTAACCTCAGGGTGCGCCGTTTTTCATGGGCGGTGGCATTTTTTGCGGCCGTGGTCATCATCATGGGCCTGGGGTATCTGGGCGATTCAGCCCGGCTGGAGGAAGGGCAGCCCAGTCCCCGGGATTTCAAGGCCCCACGCACCCTGGTTTACGCCAGCGAAGTCCTGACCGAAAAGGCCCGCGTTGAGGCCGTGGCCGCGGTGAAACCAGTCTATATGGTGAGCGACGAGGTTACCCGGAAACTGGCCAACCGGGTGAAAAACTACTTTCGGGTCCTGGAACAGGCCAGAGCTACCGACAAGGACGTGGCTGCGGCCTTGGGCCTGAAACTCCCGGCCGACACCGTAAAGGCCCTGCAGGCTGCCGACGCCCCGAGCCTGGCTTCCCTGGAGCAAACAGCTCAGGATATCCTCACCGAGGTTATGGGGCGCGGGGTGCAGGAAGATGCCCTGGAGGCGGCCAGGCAGCGAATGCTGGAGCAGGTGGGGACCTCCCAGGTTCCCAGTTCGTACCGACCGTTTCTCACCGCCATTTTCCGTGAACTAGAACTAGAATCGAACTTTGTCTATGATGCCCAGTCCACCGCCCGGCTGCGGGAGCAGGCCCGGGCTGAAGTAACGCCGGTTCAGGTTACCGTGCGCAAGAATGAGAAGATCGTGGGCGAGGGCGAGATAGTGAAACCGGAACACCTGGAGGTCCTTCGTAACCTGGGGCTTCTCGGTCAGGCTTCCCCCCTGATCCGCCTGGTGGGCCTGGCCCTGCTGGTGGCTGTTTTGTTTGTGGTGCTTGGTTTTTACCTGTGGCAGTTTCATCGCCATATCCTGGAAAATGAGCCGGAACAGGTTCTCCTGGGCTTGCTGTTGTTGATGACCGTGGCCCTGTCGCGCCTGGTGATCGCCATGCAGGTGAGCCAGCAGCCGGAAATGGCCGGCCTGGTAGGATACATGGCACCGGTGGCCGCCGGGTCCATGCTCATTGCCATTCTCTTGGACGTGCGCCTCAGCGTCTTTGTGACGGCGGTCATGGCGCTGCTGGTGGGGACAATGATGGACGGGCAACTGGCCTACGCCGTGGTGGCCTTGGTGGGGGGTCTGGCCGGCATTTACAGTATTTCCCACCTACACGAGCGCCTGAATCTGGTGCAGGCCAGCCTCTACCTCATGGCCGTAAACGTGGTGACTATTGTGGCCTTGGGGCTGCTGCAACATCAGGCGGCTATGACGGTAGCCGTCGGTGTCTTGATGGGGATCGGCAACGGCGTTTTCTCCACGGTGTTGACCATTGGCACCCTGCCCTTTTGGGAAACCGTCTTTGGCATCACCACCCCCCTCAAGTTGCTGGAACTGGCCAATCCCAGCCAACCCCTGCTGAAGCGTATGTTGGTAGAAGCCCCCGGTACCTACCACCACAGCCTGCTGGTGGCTAATCTGGCTGAGGCGGCGGCCGAGGCCCTGGGAGCAGATACCCTGTTGGCCCGCGTAGGGGCTTATTACCATGATATCGGCAAGATAAAACGGCCATACTTCTTTATTGAAAACCAGTTGGCCAGGGAAAATCCCCATGACAAGCTGGCGCCTACCTTGAGCACCTTGATCATTACCTCGCACGTTAAGGATGGTCTGGAGATAGGGAGGGAGGCCGGGCTGCCGCCGGTCTTGCTGGACATAGTGGCCCAGCATCACGGGAGTTCCCTGCTGTTATACTTTTACCAAAAGGCCAGTGAAAGCGAGCAAAATGCCTGCCTCAGTGAGAAGGATTTCCGGTATGACTGCCGCAAGCCCCAGACCAAGGAAGCGGCCCTGGTAATGCTGGCCGACGGGGTGGAAGCCGGCGTGCGTTCCATGCAGAACCCCACTCCGGGACGGATGGAGGGGTTTGTGCGCCGGTTGATCAGGGAAAAGCTGGAAGATGGGCAGCTCGATGAGTGCAATATTACCCTGCGGGAATTGGACGCCATCGCCCAATCCTTTGTACGTTCCCTGAGCGGCATTTTCCACTCGCGGATTGAATACCCGGAATCCGTGGTCAAGGAAATGGAAAGGAGAGCGGCCAGAGGTGCCACTGTTCGTAAACAATCGGCAGGATAAGGTAGAGGTGACCGGCGCATTGCGGGGCTGGCTGGAAGAGGTCGTTGCCGCGGCCGCCCGTCTGGAAGGTCTTGCCCCTGAGGTCGAGGTGAGCCTGGCCCTGGTGGATGACGGGGAGATGCGCGAACTTAACCGTACCTACCGGGGAGTAGATGCCAGCACCGATGTCCTCTCCTTTGCCATGCAAGAAGCGACCGCCGGCGAGCCTCCGGTGATAGACGCCCGCGAGGGAGCTTTGCTCGGGGACGTGGTGATTTCCCTGGAGACGGCGGCCAGGCAGGCCGAGGAATACGACCATTCCCTGGAGCGGGAAGTTGGCTTTCTGCTGGCCCACGGGCTCCTCCACCTGTTGGGTTACGACCACGAGGGCCCAGCGCCGGCGGAAGTGATGCAGAAAAAGCAGGAAGAGATCATGGTGGCCGTGGGGCGACCTAGACTGCCCCGGGGAATGGAACCCGGCCGGTTGCTGGCCCTGGCCGCCCAGGTGCAGGCCCGTGCTTATGCCCCTTACTCCGGTTTTCCCGTGGGGGCGGCTTTGCTGGGAATCTCCGGGGCGGTGTATACCGGCTGCAATGTGGAAAATACTGCCTACGGTCTTTCCCTTTGCGCCGAAAGGGCGGCGGCGGTCCAGGCAGTGGCGGCTGGGGAAAGGTCTTTTCTCGCCTTGGCGGTGGTGGCCGGGGCGGGAAACGAAGGGTGCTGGCCGTGCGGTGCCTGCCGTCAGTTTTTGTGGGAATTCGGGGACATGGTGGTTATGGTCCCCGGGCCGGACAGGAAGCCGCAAATGCGCCTCTTGAGCCAGTTGTTGCCGGAACCCTTTGCCATCCAGAAGTAAAGAATCGGACTTCTGACCTGGTGACTTTCATTCTAAGGTGGTGCGGGCAGGTGATATGTGAAGCTGACTTTATCTGGAGCATTTTTGTCAGTACTGGCTCCATTGACGCCTATCTCATGTATAAGGAACTGCAGCGCCAGCAAGCCGAAACGGGTGCGGAAGAACCGGTAGGGGCGGCCCCCAGTGGCCGCCCAACGGAACGGGGCAACCACGGGGGGTTGACCCTAAGGATGGCGAAACCCCTGTAGGGGCGGCCCAACGACACACAGAGGGTACCTAACGTGAAATTATACGAGTCCCAGGGGATTGTCCTCAAAAACAAAGAATATGGAGAAGGGGGCCGCCTGGTAACCCTCCTTTTGCCGTCCGCCGGCCGGGTAACGGCCGTGGCCAAGGGCGTCACCAAGCCCAAGAGCCGCCTGCGTCCGGTGGTCCAGCCGCTGACCCATGCCAGCTTCCTTCTGTATCGGGGCGAAAGCCTGGACACCTTGATCCAGGGTGAAGTGATAGCGAGTTTCATGGCCCTCCGCCAGGATTTGGAGCGCCTTTCCTGGGCCCAGTATCTGGCCGAGGTTACGGCCGCCTTCATGCCGGAGCGGGAGGCCAACAATGAATTATTTGATAATTTGCTTCTGGGTTTGCGCCTATTGCAGGATCAGCCGGTGCGCCTTACCGGAGTCTATGTTCTGACCCATGTTTTGAGGCTGGCCGGCTATCAGCCCGGGCTGGGCCGGTGCCTGTGCGGCCGGGTCCCTTCCGGTGAGATTTTTTTTGGTTTCAGAGCGGGGAGCATCCTGTGCTCGGTCTGTCGCCCTCGCGACCCGTCGGCGGTGCCGGTTTCGGCCCCGGCGGTGGCTGCCTGGCGTTATCTGGCGCGAAGCACCCCGGCCGGCTTCTTGCGGTTGAAATCTTCGCCGCGGATTCTGGCCGAACTGGGGGAAGTCCTGGAGAAGGACTTGGTCTACCAAGCGGGACAGCCATTTAGGTCCTGGCCGGTTTTGCTCAGCCTGGGCGCCGATGCATAAAAAGACTTCGCGGTGGCAAAGTATGATTAGCAAAAGGGGGTGTGAGGCGTGGACGAGTTGGAGAAAGTGGAACTTATCCGTGAACGCGTGGAGGTTACCTACGGCGAGGCCCATGCCGCCCTGCAAGAGGCCGACGGCGATGTGGTGCAGGCGCTGATTTATCTGGAAAACAAGCGGCGAACCCTAGGCGGCAGGCTGCAGGGGAACGCGGCCCGGCTGTGGCGGATCATCAATGAAGCCTGGGAGAAAGGGAGCATCAACCGGATAGCCATCAAGAAAGGGGAAAAGGCGATCCTGGAGATACCGGTTACCGCCGGGGTGGCCGGGGTGTTGCTGATGCTCATGAGCCCAGCGGTGGCGGCAGTCAGCGCCATATCGGCCGTGGCCGCCATGGCCAGCGATTACAAGCTGGAGGTTGTCCGGCCCGGGGGCGAGAGAGAAGTTTATCCGCTCCAGGAGGAAACAAGTTAAACTTGTTGCCAAAGATTGCGGGTTTGTGTTATAATAACACCGCGATACTCGAGAAAACAAGCGCGGAGGGTAGCGGTGAACCGGTTTTCCGGTGAAAAACTACAGGTGCTGCCTCTCATCCGGTGGGTGGGGGGTTTTTTGCTGCGCTGAAAAGGGGTGGCAACAATGTACTTTCAGGATATGATTGAAGTTTTGCATAAGTTCTGGGCGCGGCAGGGGTGCCTCCTGCAGCAGCCTTATGATCTGGAAAAGGGCGCCGGTACCATGCACCCGGCCACTTTTCTGCGCGCCCTGGGCCCGGAGCCCTGGCGGGTGGCCTACGTGGAGCCGTCGCGCCGGCCGACGGACGGTCGTTACGGGGAAAACCCGAACCGGCTACAGCACTACTACCAGTACCAGGTGATCTTGAAGCCGGGACCGGAAGACGTTCAGGAGGTATACCTGGCCAGCCTGGCCGGCCTGGGCCTGGATATTCGCGAACACGACGTGCGCTTCGTGGAGGATAACTGGGAGGCCCCTACCCTGGGGGCCTGGGGTGTGGGCTGGGAAGTGTGGCTGGACGGGATGGAAATCACGCAGTTTACTTACTTTCAGCAGTGCGGTGGCATGGACTGCAACCCGGTCTCGGTGGAGATCACTTACGGCCTGGAGCGGCTGGCCATGTATTTGCAGGGAAAGGACAACGTTTTTGAAATCATGTGGGCGCCTGGGATAACTTACGGCCATGTGCACCACCAGGGCGAGGTGGATTATTCCCGGTATAATTTTGAGCTGGCGGGCGTGGAAATGTTGCAGAAACTTTTCTCCCTGTATGAGGAGGAGGCCCGGCGGACAGTAGCGGCCGGCCTGGTGCAGCCGGCTTACGACTACGTGCTGAAGTGTTCTCATACTTTCAATCTTCTTGATGCCCGGGGCGTCCTCAGCGTTACCGAGCGGGCCGCCATGATGGGGCGGGTGCGCCACCTGGCTGAGGAATGTGCCCGGGCTTATTTGGAGCAGCGGGAGAAACTGGGATACCCGTTGTTGCGGGTGGCCAGCTAAGGAGGGAAGGTTTTTGGATTTGTTGTTAGAGATAGGCGTGGAGGAGATGCCACCGGCCGTGATCCAGCCGGCCACTGCGCAACTGGCCGCGATGGCCCGCGCCGTCCTTGACGAGAAGCGCCTCGGCTTTGCCGGCATGAATACTTACAGCACGCCCCGGCGCCTCAGTCTCTATGTTTCCGACCTGGCCGAAAGGCAGGCGGAGTACGGGGAAGAAGTCCGGGGCCCGGCCTTCGAGGTGGCTTTCACTGAAGCTGGGGAGCCGACTCAGGCGGCGGTAGGCTTTGCTCGCGCCCAGGGGGTAGCGGTGGATGACCTCGAGGTCAAGGAGACGGAGAAAGGCCGGCACGTGTATGCCCGCCGGGTGTCTCCGGGGGAGGAGACGGCCGGGCTGCTGCCGGGCATCCTGGTGCAGATTATTACCGGTCTGAATTTCCCCCGTTCCATGCGGTGGGAAAGCTCAGGCTTTCGTTTTGTCCGGCCCATCCGCTGGCTGCTGGCCCTTTTCGGCCCCGAGGTGGTGGAGTTTGAACTGGCCGGTATCCGCTCCGGCCGCACCTCGCGCGGCCTGCGTTTTTACGCGTCCCAGGAGATCGCCATCGAGGAGCCGAAGCATTATGTGGCCGCCATGCGCCAGGCCTATGTCCTGGTAGACCCCGAGGAACGGCGGCAAACGCTGGCCACCCAGATGGCCAACCTGTCGGTGGAGGCCGGGGGCCGGGTAACCGAGGACCTGGAATTGCTGGAAGAAGTGGTGAACCTGACGGAGTACCCGACGGCTTTCCTGGGCCGTTTCGCGCCAGAATACTTGCAGCAACCGGAGGAAGTGATCCTCACGGCCATGCGTGGCCACCAGCGCTACTTCAGCGTCCGGGATGGAGGCGGTAGGCTGCTGCCTGTATTTTGCGGAGTGCGTAACGGCCCGGCCGAAGGCATGGATACGGTGCGGGCCGGAAACGAGAGGGTCTTGGCCGCCCGGTTGGCCGATACGGCCTTCTTTTACCGGGAGGATTTGGCCGAGCCGCTGCCGGCCAGGGTGGAGAAGCTAAAAGACGTTATTTTCCAGGAACAGCTCGGCACCCTCTATGAAAAGGTATTTCGCCTCCAGTACCTGTGCCATTTCCTTTCCCGGGCTCTGGGGCTCTCCCACCAGCATACTGAAGTGCTCTCCCGGGCCGCTTATCTGGCCAAGGCCGACCTGGTCTCGCATATGGTTTATGAATTTCCCGAACTGCAGGGGATTATCGGGAGTTACTACGCGGCCCGGGCCGGGGAGAGAGCCGAAGTTTGCCAGGCCATCCGCGAGCATTATTTGCCTAGGTTCGCCGGGGACAAGCTGCCCCGGAGCGAAGCCGGGATGATTTTGAGCCTAGCCGACAAGGCCGACACCCTGGTGGGGTATTTCTGCATCGGCCTGGCTCCCACCGGCTCCCAGGATCCCTTCGGCCTGCGCCGGCTGGCAACAGGAATCTGTACTATCTTAATCAAGCATGAAATCGTCCTGTCCATCACCCGCCTGGCCACCGAGGCCTACGGCCAGTACAAGGCCCTCGGCCGTCCGTCCTTATCCCTGGAGGAGGTCACGGAGCAGATCCGCTCTTTTCTCCTTTCCCGGATGGAGAATATGTGTCAGGAGCAGGGCATACGTTATGATATCGTGAACGCGGTAACCGCCGTGGTCAGCGATGATATTTTTGATGCCTGGCAGCGCATCCACGCCCTGGCGGACCTGGCCGGCCAGTCGGCCTTTGCTCAGGTTGTGACCGTATTCACCCGCGCCCACAACCTTTCCCGGCAGGCTCCCTCCCAGGAGGTAAACCAGGATCTCTTTCAGGATCCGGTAGAAAACCGCCTCTACCGCTTCTTCCAGCAAGCCCGCGCTCAGGCCGGGGCCTGCCTGAAGGCCAAAGACTACCGGGGGGCGCTGCAGGTCGTGGCCGCCCTGGCCGAACCCCTGGAGGCCTTTTTTGCGGGGGTGCTGGTCATGGCACCGGACACGGCGGTGCGGGAGAACCGGCTGTCCCTGCTGCGTTCCATCGCCGACTACATCAGGAATATCGCCGATCTTTCGCAAATAGCCGCCTAAGAGCGTGTCGCAAAATCCAGGGCGCCAGTCCTGCCGCCGGGCAGAAAGCTCTTTTCAACCCCGCCTGAGCAAGGGAGGTAGTGGCGGCCCCATCCCGGATGTCGTCGGTAGCAAGTCTGTAGCTTTGCGGGCGGTGATTTCTTTTGCAACTAACCGAGCGGCAGGCCAGAATAATGGACATTGTCCAGAGTGCGGGCCCCATTACCAGTGAGCAGATAGCTCACCTCCTGAAGGTGAGCAGGTCGGCCCTGCGCCCTGACCTCGCCATCCTTACCATGGTCGGCCTGCTGGAGGCCAGGCCGCGGGTAGGCTATTACGTCAGCAGGAAAAAGACACCTGCCAGCCTGAGCGAAACCCTGCGTTCCTATCGGGTGGGCGATATCAAGTCCGTGCCGGTGGTGGTGCAGACCGCGGCCAGCATCTACGAAGCGGCGGTAACCCTGTTCCTGGAAGACGTGGGCACCCTTTACGTGGTCACGGATGCGGGTTTCCTGGAAGGGGTTGTTTCCCGCAAGGACCTCCTGCGCGCTTCCCTGGGCCAGCCTGATATCCACCAGATGCCGGTGAGCGTGGTGATGACCCGCATGCCCAACGTGATTACCGCTACGCCCGAGGAAACCGTTTGGGAGGCGGCGAGAAAGATCGTGGAACACGAGGTAGACTCTCTCCCGGTAGTCAAAGCGGAGGAGGACTCCCGGCTCGGCAGGCTGCAGGTAATCGGCCGTGTCAGCAAAACCAACGTCACTCGCCTGTTCGTGGAGCTTGGTGAGGGAGGGATTTGAAATCAAGAGTACAGGAGAGGAACCTCCGGTGGTGTACATTATTTCCGATTCCCTGGGGGAAACGGCGGAACTGGTGGTCCGGGCCGCGGCCAGCCAGTTTGATTCCGGGCAAATTTCCATGTTGCGTTTTCCCTACGTCAGCGAACGGGAACAGATTACCTGTATCCTCGACGAGGCCAGTAAGGTCCCGTCGGTGGTAGCCTATACGCTGGTGCGCCAGCCCCTGCGGGATTTTCTTCTGGCAGAGGCCCAGGCCCGGAGGATACCGGCTGTGGACGTGCTGGGTCCCATGGTTGAGGCCCTGGCCAGCGTCACCCGCGTTACCCCCAGAATGGAACCCGGCCTCCTGCACCGGTTGGACGAGGATTATTTCCGCAAGATGGAGGCCATCGAATTTGCCGTCAAATATGATGACGGCAAAGACCCCCGGGGCCTGGCCCTGGCCGACATTGTCCTTATCGGCGTCTCCCGCACCTCCAAGACCCCGGTGAGCATGTACCTGGCCCACAAGCACATCAAGACGGCCAACGTCCCCCTGGTCCCCGAGGTCTCTCCCCCGGAGGATCTCTTCGCGGTCTGCCGGGGTAAGACCGTGGGCCTGACTATCAGCGCCGAGCAATTGACGCAGATCCGGGCTGAAAGGCTGAAAACCATGGGGTTAACTACCAGAGCCAACTATGCGGATCCTAAACGAATCCTGCAGGAACTTGCCTTTGCGGAGCGAATAATGAGAGAGTTGGGCTGCCCGGTTATTGATGTTACTAACCGGGCTGTGGAGGAGACTGCCAGCAAGGTCTTAGAAATTTACAGCAAGGGGGACCGATATGCCCAGTAAGCAGTACGTGTATCTTTTTGCGGAGGGTAATGCCGGGATGCGGGATGTGCTGGGGGGGAAAGGAGCCGGGTTGGCCGAGATGGCCAGGATCGGGCTGCCTGTACCTCCGGGCCTTACCATTACCACCGAGGCCTGCAACGAATACAATGCCCTGGGGCAGGAGTTTCCCGAAGGACTGCTGGAGCAGGTGCGGACAAAGTTTGCGCAGGTTGAGGCCCAGGTGGGGAGGAAATTCGGGGACCAGACCAATCCGCTTTTGGTGTCGGTCCGGTCCGGCGCCCCGATTTCCATGCCCGGCATGATGGATACCATTCTAAACCTAGGCCTGAACGACGAAACGGTTCCGGCCCTGGCTGCCAACACCGGGGACGAGCGCTTCGCCCTGGACTGCTATCGCCGGCTCATCCAGATGTTTGGCGACGTGGTCATGGGGGTGGAGCACGAGAAGTTTGAGGAGGTATTGGTCGGCGTTAAGGAAAAGAAAGGGGTACAGTTGGACAACGAGCTGGAACCCGAGGATCTGCGCCAGGTCATTGCCGGCTACAAAGAATTGATCAGGCGGGAGACCGGCCGCGATTTCCCCCAGGATCCGCAGGAGCAGTTGCTGGCCGCTATCCGGGCCGTTTTCGGCTCTTGGAACAATCAGCGGGCCATAGTTTACCGGCGGATAAACAAGATCCCCGACAACCTGGGGACGGCGGTGAATGTCCAGACCATGGTCTTCGGCAACATGGGCAATGATTCGGGTACCGGGGTGGCCTTTACCCGCAACCCTTCCACCGGCGAAAGGGCGGTCTACGGCGAGTACCTGATGAACGCCCAGGGCGAAGACGTGGTGGCCGGCATCCGTACGCCCAAACAAATCGCGGCCCTCAGAGGTGAACAACCGGAGATCTATAGGCAGTTTATGGAAGTTTGTCAAACCCTGGAAAAGCACTACCGGGACCTTCAGGATGTGGAGTTTACCGTGGAGAAGGGCCGGCTGTGGATGCTGCAGACCCGCAGCGGGAAGCGCACCGCCAGGGCTGCGGTCAAGGTGGCGGTGGATATGGTCGAAGAAGGGCTGATCACCAAGAAAGAAGCCCTGATGCGGGTCCACCCGGACCAGATCAGCCAGTTGCTGCACCGCGGTGTAGACCCCAACGCCAAACTCGAGGTTATAGCCACCGGCCTGCCGGCCTCGCCGGGAGCGGCCAGCGGCCGGGTTGTCTTCAGCGCCGATGCGGCTGAAGAACTTGGCAACAAGGGAGAAGCGGTTATCCTGGTCCGGACCGAGACCACTCCGGACGACATCCATGGCATCGTGGCCGCCCAAGGGGTGCTCACCAGCCGGGGCGGCATGACCAGCCACGCTGCGGTCGTGGCCCGGGGCATGGGCAAGCCTTGCGTTTGCGGCTGCGAACCCATCAAGATTGACTACGGGGCGCAGGTTTTCCGGGTCAACGGCCTGGAAGTACGTCGGGGCGACGTGATTTCTATTGACGGGGCCACCGGACAAGTCATCATGGGCGAGGTGCCGCTGGTAGAGCCGGAACTGGGGGCCGAATTCCAGGAATTGCTGGCCTGGGCGGACGAGGTAAAGGTGATGGATGTACGGGCTAACGCCGATACCCCGGGTGATGCCGTCAGGGCCAGGTCCTTTGGGGCCACCGGGATTGGTCTCTGCCGCACCGAACACATGTTCATGGCCCAGGACCGGCTGCCGGTGGTGCAGGAGATGATCCTGGCGACCACCCTGGAAGATCGGGAGAAGGCCCTGGCGCGCTTGCTGCCTATGCAGGAAGATGATTTTTACGGCATTCTCAAGGCCATGGCTGGCTATCCGGTATGTATCCGGCTGCTGGACCCGCCCCTGCACGAGTTCCTGCCCAACAGCGAGGAACTGGCGGTGGAGATCACCCGGCTGAAGCTAACCGGCGGGAACCCGGCGGAAATCGAGGCGAAGGAGAAATTGCTGCGCCAGGTACGCAGCCTGGCCGAGTTCAATCCCATGCTTGGACACCGGGGCTGCCGCCTGGGCCTCACCTACCCGGAGATCTACCGCATGCAGGCCCGGGCCATCTTCCAGGCCGTGGCCCGGCTGGTCCGAGAGGGCTATGAGGTATACCCTGAGGTGGAGATTCCGCTGGTCATTCATGTGGACGAGCTGGCCTTCCTGCGCCGGGAGATAGATGCGGTAGCGGCCGAGGTCCGGCAGGCTGCGGGTGTCAGCTTCCATTATACCGTGGGCACCATGATCGAAGTGCCGCGTGCCTGCCTCACAGCCAGCAGCATCGCCAGGGAAGCCGACTTTTTCTCCTTTGGCACCAACGATCTGACCCAAACCACCCTGGGCTTCAGCCGGGATGACGCGGAAGGCAAGTTCCTGCCTGATTACCTGGAAAAGAAGATCTTTGCCGATAACCCCTTCGCCGTCCTGGACCGGGACGGAGTGGGGAAATTGATGCAGATGGCGGTGCAGTTGGGCCGCCAGGCTAAGCCCAACCTGGGTCTGGCCATCTGCGGCGAGCACGGCGGGGACCCGAGTTCCATCGAGTTCTGCCATCTGGTGGGATTGGACGCTGTGAGCTGCTCTCCCTACCGGGTGCCGGTGGCCAGGCTGGCCGCGGCTCAGGCAGCCTTGCAGCACCAGCACGGCAGCCTGGTGCGGCCGGCAGAACTGGCCCAGGCGGCAAGCTAAGGGCTGTTCCGGCCGGAAACGTAACTTGCACATTGTGGAGGCCCCGGTAGTTTTGCCGGGGCTTTTTTGTGTCGCCAGAAGGAAAATGGCCGGGTACGTAGAAACGAATATAATGCCATCTAAATCATAATCATTATTGTACCTGGCGGAACGAAAGGGGGTGAAAAAGTATGGTTCATTCGAAGTATCCCGGAGTTCAAACATCGAGAAACAAGAACAGAGGGGAGTTGGTACATATGAAACGTTTACTCACAGTGGCTGTTTTGCTGGCCATCTTTGCCGTGGCCTTTGCGGCTGTGGCCATGGCCAAGTCTGATTATGTCAGCAAGCTTCCGGCCGATAAGCAGTCCCAGGGCTGCAACGCCTGCCACACGAACATTCCTGAGCTGAACGACGCGGGCAAGGCCTTTGCGGCCAATGGGCATGTATGGCCACAAGCCAAATCGGCGCCCAAGGCCCCTGCACCTGCCAGCAGCAGTTCCCAGGGCGGGAAGACAGCCTCCAACGAACCCAAGGCCACGAGTACCGCCACGGAACCCAAGGCCACGAGTACCGCCACGGTTAACGTTAAAGTTGACGTCCTTGGCAAGGCGAGCACGGTTAAGGCCTTGAAAAGCGGTGGGAAGGTTCTTCTCCCGGTGCGTGACGTAGCCAATATCTTTGGCGCCAAAGTAGTCGGCTGGGACAACAAGGCAAAGAAGGCTACGGTCCTCTATAACGGCCAAGAGCTTACCTACCCGGCTACGGTGGTCCGGGGCGTTGGCTACACGGATGCCGCCAAACTGGCTGCAGCCCTGGGGGCCACCTTTAACGCCCAAACCCTGACCCTGGCGGTAAGTGCCAGCAATGCCCAGCCCCAGACTCCGAAAGTGGACACCAGCCAGGTCATCAGCCAACAGTGGGCTAAGTCAGGGCATAACGTGAAAAACTGGGGTGAACTGACCCAGGACAGCCCGGTAAACAGGGACAACTGCATAGCCTGCCATGATGGACAGGGCTTTGCCAACAACAAGACCAAGCGGGCCGACCTGCCTGAGGCCGTCCGCAATACCCCGAATTCCATCGGCTGTGACTCCTGCCACGGCACCCGGGGCCAGGAGATCATGAAATCCGGGGCCACCCCAGTGCTGGCCAACGGTTACAAGGCCACGGAGTCCGGGGCTGGGGCCCTGTGCATCACCTGCCATAACGGGCGCAAGCTCCCCGATCCAGAGAAGAAACCGGCCCCGCACCGCGGTCCCCAGTTTGACATCCTCAAGGGTATCGGCGGCGCCAGGGTGGCCGGGGTCAACTATCCCAGCTCACCCCATGGAGCCAATCCCGACACGTGCGTGAGCTGCCACATGGGGCCTAACGGTGGGGTTCCGAACCACACCTTCCGAATCCTTGACACTCCGGCCTACGCGGAAGCCACCTGCGGCAAGTGCCACAGCGGTCTGACTACCATCAATCGTGGTGCACTGGCCGATTACGACGGCGATAAGGTGGTGGAAGGGATCCAGGACGAGGTCAAGGGCCTGCTGGCCGTTTTGGAAGAAGCCATCAAGGCCAAAGAGGCCGAACTCGGCGTTAAGGGCGGCGAAAACCACGGTTCCCTGGAGTGGAAGGACGCCTCCGGCAAGGTAGTGGACAACGTACCAACAGAGCTCTACAACGCCGTCTTTAACCTGGAACTGGTGGAGAACGACGGCAGCCACGGGGTCCACAACCCGGCCTACGTGGTGACGCTCCTGCAGCAATCCTACCGCCAGCTCACAGGCCGGGACGTTCCCGGGGCTGTTATCCGTTAAGCACGGACCTCAGCGGCGGGGTGCTGGCCCCGCCGCTTTTTAGCTTTAAGAGTCTTTCCCCTGCCGTTTGCTGCCTCAAGCAGGAACTTCTCATGCGAGCCGCGTATATACTGCAGTACAGTATTTGCATCTGGATCATGCCGGCGGTCTGGTATTCCTTGAGTACCGGGGAGGTATAAAATTGCTTCTGGTAGCCCTCAATGGTAGCCCGCGCCGCTGTGGCAATACGGCCAGGCTCCTGCAGCATGCCATGGAGGCCGTGGCCGGACCGGGGATTGAAACGCAAATGGTGCACGTATCCTGGGCCCTGGAGGACCAGGATAACCCCTTTTGCCGCCAGTGTAGCGATCCCTGCCAGGGGAAATGCTGGCGGGGCAAGCGCCTGGAACAGGCCTACGCGACCCTGTTCCGGGCTGATGCCCTGCTGGTTGGCAGCCCGGTCTACTTTGGCACCCTCTCCGGCCAGTTGAAGGCCTTCTGGGACAAGTCGCGGGTACTGCGACGCCAGTACGCCTTGCTAAATGTGGTAGGCGGGGCGCTGGCGGTAGGGTCTTCCCGTTTTGGCGGCCAGGAGGATACTTTACGGGCGATCCATGAAATAATGCTGGTGCACGGCATGACCATAGTTGGTGATGGGTACTGGGAGGAAGACTGCGGCCACCACGGCGCCTGCGCCCAGAAACCGGCCCAGGCTGATGCCCAGGCCCTGGAGAGGGCCGCGGTCCTGGCCAGGCGGGCGGTGGAACTGGCAGCGGCTACCATGGGTCTGAGGCACCGGTAAGGGGGCGGTGAAAAAACATGAACCTGCGGGAAGAACAGGAAAGGCGGGAGCAGGAGTGGCTTTCTCCCCACGCCACCCTGAGCGCCTGCAGCCGCGGGCGGGAGCGGCCGGAACGAAAATGTAAGGTGCGCACCGATTTCCAGCGGGACCGGGACCGGATTATCCATTCTAAAGCTTTCCGCCGCCTAAAACATAAGACCCAGGTTTTTATCGCTCCAGAAGGAGATCACTTCCGCACTCGCCTGACCCATACCTTGGAGGTAGCGCAAATTGCCCGTACCATTGCCAGGGCCTTGAGGTTAAACGAAGATCTAACTGAAGCCATAGCTCTGGGGCATGATCTCGGCCATACTCCTTTTGGGCATGCCGGGGAAGAGGCCCTGAACCAGGTGCACCCCGGAGGCTTTCGCCACAACGAGCAGAGCTTGCGAGTGGTGGACAAGCTGGAACAGGAGGGCGGCCTCAACCTGACATGGGAGGTCAGGGACGGCATTGTGAACCATACCGGAGCAACAGAACCTCAGACATTGGAGGGACAAATTGTTCGGCTGGCCGACCGCATAGCTTATGTTAACCATGATATTGACGATGCCATCCGGGGCGGCATACTCAAGGCTGATGATTTGCCCGGGAGTTGCCTTCAGGTTCTAGGCCGCGCCCACCGGGAAAGAATCAATACCATGGTACTGGACGTTATTCATAATAGCCTTGATTCTTCCTGGATCAAGATGAGCCCTGAGGTACAGGAGTCTACCACCAAACTACGCGGTTTCCTTTTCCAGACGGTTTATGTCGGATCCCTGGCGAAAGTGGAGGAGGATAAGGCCAAAAAGCTGGTACAAGAGTTGTATCGTTATTACTTGGAGCATCCCGGGGAGTTGCCGCCGCTGGGTGAGGCAGAGGGCGATCTGTCCCGGAGGGTATGTGACTATATTGCCGGCATGACTGATACCTACGCTGTCTCCCGCTACTCAGCGCTTTTCGTCCCGAAGGGGTTTTCGCTGAGCTAGGGCTGTTGCCTAGAACGGCGTACGATAGCACCGCACGGGCGGCCCAATAAATCCAGGTCAGATTCTCAGGCTTTCCGAAGCTCTTGGTGGCCACCCTAACCCCCAGCCTTCTGCCTTTTAGTAGGGACAGCCAGTTCTCTTCGCGGTCAAGCTATTCAGGTAGTGACTGGTCACCTGACAGGAACCGACTGTCCGCTGATCAATATAATAACCACCCGGATGGTTATTATACCATCTTTTTTGTCATTTTGCCGTCAGGCACCTCACCGGGATTTACCCTTGGTTTTAGACGCATGAGGTAACAATACGGGGAGAACTACCCCCCGGTAAAGAGCATAAAGGGTAGGCACAACGATTAGCACAAAGAGTATCAGGCTAAGGTATTTGTCCATGATGCCAGCGCGCCCCTTTTTCTTTTCTCCGCGGTTGCGGCCCTCTGTAGGTTAGTATGGCCCCAGGAGAACGAATTTATTTCGCCGGGAAGGAAAATTCCTACCGGCAGCGAAATAAGAAGGTGTATTGGCGGCGCGTTGAAGGCGAAAAGTCTGTGCCAGGGCTTTCTGCCCCGGCACCAACACAGGATGAAAACGGCGGTGGGGTAGAAGGCGTGGATCTCGATTTGGAACTTGCGTAGCAAGTTCCTACAAGTGTCCCACCTCCCACCTCCCACTTCTCATTTTCAGGCAGGTGTTTGGGGTGGGCGGACCGATTCCACCGGAGATAGTGGCTGAGGTGCGTGAACGGGCCGATATTGTCGAAGTGATCGGCGCTTATGTGGCCCTTAAAAAACAGGGACAGCAGTATGTCGGTTTATGCCCCTTTCACCAGGAGCGGACGCCTTCCTTTACCGTAAGCCCGCAAAAGCAGATGTTTTACTGTTTCGGCTGCGGCGCGGGCGGCAACGTGTTTACCTTTTTAATGCAGAAGGAAAACCTGAGCTTTCCCGAAGCTGTACGGCAGGCGGCTGAGAAAGCCGGCATTTTTATCCCTGAGGCGGACGGGCCAGGTGAAGATCCGCGCAAGGAGAAGTTGCTGGCCATTAACGAGCTTGCGGCCAAGTTTTATCATCAAATGCTGGCGGATCCTTTGCGGGGAGCTGAGGCCAGGAAATACCTGGCCGGCCGCAAGGTGAAGCTGGAAGCGATAAAGAAATTTTCTCTTGGCTATGCCCCCGGCGGCCCGGAAGAATTCCTGGCCTTTGCCGCCCGGCAGGGGTTCTCTCCCGGTGAGGTGGAGGAAAGCGGTCTGGCCGTGCGCACCGCTGACGGGCGCCGGATTGATAGATTTCGGCAGCGATTGATCTTTCCTATCACTGATCGCCGGGGACGGGTGATAGGGTTCGGGGGCCGTGTTCTGGGGGAGGGGTCACCCAAGTACCTGAACACGCCCGAAACAGTTCTTTTTCAGAAACGCAGGCTTCTCTACGGCCTGTCCCAGGCGGCGGCAGGCATTCGTCAGGCCGGGTATGCCGCAATAGTCGAGGGTTACGTGGACGTGATCGCGGCGCATCAATATGGAATAACCTGGGCCGTAGCTTCCCTGGGGACAGCCCTCACCTTGGAACAAGCCCGGTTGATCCGGGAAGTAACATCCAGTGTCTGTATCGCCTATGATGGAGATAGGGCCGGGGAGGCAGCAACCTGGCGGGGCCTTGAGATCCTCCAACAAGCTGGCCTGCAGGTGCGAATAGCCGAGATGCCGGTCGGTGAAGACCCGGATACTTTCCTCCAGCGGTATGGCAGTCAGGAGTTTCAGGAGCTCCTGGAGCGGAAATCCAGGTGGTTGATTGATTACAAGCTGGAGAAACTGGCGGCCAATCAGAAGCCACGGGGCGTTAACGACAAGATGAAGCTGGTGGAGACTATTATTCCTGACCTGGCCCGGCTTGAGCATCCGGGAGAAAGGATAGAGTATGCCAGGGTTGTTTCTGAAAGATTAGGGGTGTCTATGGCCGCCGTTCTAGCCGAGATGGAGTATCTGCAAAAACAGGATAAAAAAGTAAAAACTAGGGATACTAAAACTGGTACGGCGTTACAAGCCTTGCCGGCTCATGAGCGAGCCCAAGGCCAGTTGCTGGCATGGATGGTCCAGGATAGGGACCTGGGCCGGAGACTTCTGAAAGAGGTGCCGGCAGGCGCTTGGGCGGACCCCTGGGCCGAACGGATAGCCATGATCATGGCCACGGCTATTGGTGAGGGACAGCCGGGTATCCAGTGGAGCCCGGCTACTGTTTTGGCGGTGGTGCAGGGGGAAGATACGGAGGCGGCACAGAGGCTGGCTGAAATCATCTGGAGGCCGTGGTTGGTACCGGCAACCGAAGAAAATATCAATGCCAATCTGGCCTGCCTTAAATCTTTTGCCCTGCGGCAGAGCATTGATACCCTGAAGCAAGCTATCAGGCAGGCAGAGGAAAGTAATCGTGAGCAAGAAGTTTCCAGCCTTCTGGCTGAAGTGATAGAACTGGAGAAGAAACATAGATCTCTGCGGTTTTCCCCGGGGAAGGGGGGAAGAGAATACAGTGAAACTGGAAATGCATAATACGGACAGACATAGCCCCCGGGAAGATGCTACCCGTGTGCTGATAGAAAAGGGAAAACAACAGGGCGGTTTGACTTACCAGGAAGTAATGGATTCCCTGCAGCATGTGGAGCTCACCCCGGAACAGATAGACGAGGTTTATGAGAAGCTGGCGCAACTCGGGATACCGGTCGTGCCGGAGACTACTGACCTCTCCGAACTGGAGAAGGACGGCCATGGTAGCGAGCCGGAGCTCGATCTCTCTATCCCCGAGGGCATAAATCTGGACGACCCGGTGCGGATGTACCTGAAGGAAATTGGGCGTATTCCCCTGCTCAACAGCGAGGAAGAAATAGAATTGGCCAAAAAGATGGAGCAGGGAGATGACGAGGCCAAGCGGCGGCTGGCCGAGGCCAATCTGCGCCTGGTGGTGAGTATTGCCAAGCGCTACGTAGGCCGGGGGCTGCTTTTTCTGGACCTAATCCAGGAAGGTAACATGGGGCTCATCAAGGCAGTAGAAAAGTTTGACTATCGCAAGGGGTATAAGTTCAGCACTTATGCTACGTGGTGGATCCGCCAGGCCATTACCCGGGCTATTGCCGACCAGGCTCGCACCATTCGCATCCCGGTGCATATGGTGGAGACCATTAACAAGCTCATCCGGGTACAGCGGCAGCTACTGCAGGAACTGGGGCGCGAGCCGCTGCCGGAGGAGATTGCCGAAGAAATGGGCGTACCGGTTGAGAGGGTACGGGAGATAATGAAGATCGCTCAGGAGCCGGTTTCCCTGGAGACCCCCATCGGCGAGGAGGAAGATAGTCACCTGGGGGATTTCATCGAGGACGAAGAGGCCCCGGCGCCGGCAGAGGCGGCTTCCTTTCACCTGCTGAAGGAGCAACTGGAGGAGGTACTGGATACTCTGACTCCCAGAGAGGAAAAGGTTCTGCGCCTGCGCTTTGGGCTGGACGACGGCCGCAGCCGCACCCTCGAGGAAGTGGGCCAGGAGTTTGGCGTGACCCGGGAGCGTATCCGCCAGATCGAGGCTAAGGCCCTGCGCAAGTTGCGTCATCCCAGCCGCAGCAAAAAACTCAAGGACTATCTGGAGTGAAACGGAGAGACATTTGGCCCCAAAGTCTTGACGAAGCAGATCATGTGTTTTATAATACACCTGTTGAGATTCCTCGGTAGCTCAAGGGTGGAGCGGCCGGCTGTTAACCGGTAGGTTGCAGGTTCGAATCCTGCCCGAGGAGCCAGTTTCTTGGGCCCATAGCTCAGCGGCAGAGCTACCGGCTCATAACCGGTTGGTCCCTGGTTCGAACCCAGGTGGGCCCACCAGTTCTAGAGGTTAGAGGGAAGTGGGTTTTCTTTGCGTTCCAACTTCCAACTTCTATGATCGTGACCCGTTAGTCAAGTGGTTAAGACACCGGTCTTTCAAGCCGGTATCAGGGGTTCGAATCCCCTACGGGTCGCCATGGAGGCGTAGCTCAGAGGGAGAGCGCCTGCCTTACAAGCAGGAGGTCATAAGTTCAAGTCTTATCGCCTCCACCAGAAAACCCAGTGATGCCAAGGCTTTCAGGGTTCGGGTAGACGCGGTTGATGGATAAAACTGGCGGTTTCACCAATTTGTCACCGGAATCCCTGCTGGCCAGGATACCCCGGGGGTAATGCCTAGCGGGTATTTTTCTTTCCGTCACCACCGAACAGGATGGCGTTAAGCCGTTCGGCCTCCCCAGGGTCCAGTTTCTGGGGGATGTGGTGGTAATATACCCGGTAGGTGAATCCGGGGTTGGCGTGCCCCAACCAGGCTGAAACCTTCTCAACTCCCACACCCTGGCGGAGAAGTGACGTGGCGAAGGTGTGCCGCAGGGCGTGAAAGTGGGTCCCCCTGGGCAATCCGGCCCGCTCCAGCGCGGGCTTGTAGTGTCGGTTGCGGAGGTTGCCCGGGTCCAGGGGGCCCCCCACCTGGTTTGAAAAAACCAGCCCCCGGTCTTCGTACATCGGGCCGGCTTTGAGTTTATCCTGGGCCTGCCTGGCCCGCTGGTCCTTTAGCGCCCGGTAGACTTCCGGGAACGTTGGGACGGTCCGCTTGGAGTTTTCGGTCTTGCCTTCGTTGACTTCGCCGCCGCCTTTGGAAATCAAGTTCACGACGCTGATAGTGCTGGTGGCGAAGTCCACCTGGTCCCATGTCAGGCTTAAAAGCTCCCCCAGGCGCATCCCGGTACCCAGAGCGACGATAAACAGGTTTTCGCATCTGTCCCCTTTGACGGCCTCCAAAAATCTGGCTTTCTCCGCGTCGGTGAGCGGCACTACCCGCTTGCGCTTCTTGAGTTGGGGCGGTTTTACCCTGGCAGCCGGGTTGGCGGCCAGAAGATTCATGTCCACCGCCCGGTTCAACGCGGCTTTCAGCAGCGCGTGGACGTAACGGACGGTGCGGGTGGACAAACCCTAGTTTTCCGTCACGGGCGCGGCGCTCCAGCCACTGCAGGAAGCTGTCCCTGGGGACGCGCACGGCCCGGCCTACCCGCACCGCAGGGAAGTCTTTACGCTTGGTCAGTTCGTAGGCCATGGTCTTGCCTATCCTCAGGTAGCGTGCCACTTCGGGCACGGTGAGCACCGGGGGTAAGTCGCCGCCGGTACGGCCGCCAAAACCGCTTTCCCGGTGGTCTTCCAGCTCCAGCACCGTTCTCCTCTCCTTTCATCCGTAATTTCACTAATGCTATTCGCAGCCAATCAATTCACGCATATCCCGGCCTTGTAGACCATTCTGGCGCGTCTGAAAGGCAGTCCAAGATAACGGTAAAAATATTGGAAAAACAAAAAGTAGGGGACGTCCCCCCACTTTTTGGGTTTCGCTAAGAGAGACTCTTTGGGAGTGTGCTCCAAATATACTCAAAGCTGTAATCGGGAAGTTTCGGGTTACCTTTTTCTACCACTTCGATAAAACAACGCAAAACCAGTTCCAGCGCCCCGTAGCCGCCGTCTTTTAAACCACGCTTAGGGAAAAACCCGGCTTCTACCAGTTGCCCTCTAGTACAGAAACGATATTTAGCAAAAAATGACAATACCTGTATGTCTCTCTCTGTTAAAGTCATCAGACTGCCTCCTTTCGTGGCAAGGTATAAGTCCGCACCTCTTTTACCCCGCATGACCGCAGGAAACCTTCCCGCCGTCCGGCAAGGCAAACCCACACCTGCCGGGTGCCGCCCCAGGCAGCCAGCTTCTCTAGCACCTGGTGGCGCTTGTAATGGCCCGTGTCGGCTTCGACGTACACCACCTCCCCGTCCTGGCTTACGAACCTGGCGTCCGGGGCCTGCCTCCCTTTGGCCTCCAGCAGTTCGCCCACGGTCCAGGTGGCCTTCTCCTCCTCCGTGAGCTCGAAGTACACCTGGTTGGCGCGCACCTGGTGCGCCACCTCCTCTGCGTTACCCGGGGTAAGGAAGAGGCGCGGCGCACCGGTGGCCCGGCGGCCTTTCGCACGGAGGTAATACGCCTCCAGGGCGTTCCCCGGCCTTTCCCCCGGGGGGGCCACGGCCCGGGCCAGGTAGCCGGCCTTTTCCAGGCGCTCTAAGCGCTCCCGGCAGGTGCGCTCCTTAGCCTTGGGCCAGTAGGCGTTTTTGAGCTGCTCGAAGGAAAGCACCCGGCAGCGGGCCAGGTCGGTGAGGATGGCCTGATCGCGAATAGTGATCTGCTTAGCTTT
>SLTJ01000021.1 GCA_004347685.1 Clostridia bacterium | reverse complement strand
TCCTGATGATATCTGATCTCTAACTTTTACGTTGGTGGGCTGAGTAGTTACGTTCATATTTTGAACTAAGTTCAAAATATGAACTAGATATAGCAGGAACTTTGTTAAGAAATTTAACCTAAGCCGAGGAAACTATGGCTTCTCCAACATGGCACACTTTTTGCAATAACAAACAAGTGAAGTCTCCGGATATACATCATGGAAAGGAGGACGGAAATTCTGTTTTTCCGGAGACATATTCTGGCAAGGTTGGAGGGCGAAATGGTGTACAAGGACTTGCGGCAATTTATGCAGGCACTAGAAACAACTGGCGACATATTAAAGGTAGGACAGGAAGTCGATTGGGACCTTGAAGCCGGGGCGATCAATAGGTGGTTTTATGAACAGGCCGGCCCGGCGGTTCACTTTGAAAAGCTTAAGGACTATGAATCCGGCTATAGTATCTTTGCCGGTTCCCTTGGCACTTACCGCCGTGTTGCCATTGCCATGGGGCTGCCGCCAGAGACCTCTATCAGAGATCTTTACCATGAATATGAAAGAAGATTACATAACCCCATTGATCCTATAATAGTTTCCACCGGTCCCTGTAAGGAAAATATCCTGCTGGGGGATGACATTGATGTATTCCGTTTTCCAGCTCCCATGATTCATGACGGCGATGGTGGCCGGTACATAGGTACATGGGATTTGGTGGTTTGCAGGGACCCGGACAGCGACTGGATGAACTGGGGTATGTACCGGTTTATGGTTCATGATCGAGACGTTTTGGCTGGCTTTCCCCTTCCCACCAGCCATATGGGAGCCCTGCTGCTAAACAAGTATGTCCCACGTAACCAGCCAATGCCCATGGCGCTTGTAATCGGAGCTGATCCCCTCTGCCATATGGCTGCCCTTAGCACTTATAAAATGGGTCTAAGCGAGGCTAGTCTTGCCGGAGGGCTACGAAGAAAGCCAGTAGAATTAGTAAAATGTGAGACGAATGACCTTCTGGTACCAGCCAATGCGGAGATTGTCATTGAAGGTCAGATATTACCCAATGTCACGATACCAGAAGGGCCATTCGGCGAGTACTCTGGCTACCGAACTGGCAAGGTTACTGGTGGCGAGTATTGTAAAATTACAGCTATTACCTACCGGACCAATCCTATCTTAACAATGATCAGCCTTGGTATGCCTCCCGACGATAACGCTGTAACTGTTTCCATGACTGCGGCTATTACCATCAAGGAAAGACTTCAGCGGCATAACATTCCCGTAACCGATGTTTATGTGCCGGCAGAGGGGGCAGTGTTCACGGTTGTTGTCGGGGTGGAAAAAGGTGGAAAGGATATGGTCCGGCGCATCCTGGAAGTATTGACCGAAAGACGGGTCTTTGCTTCCAAGATTATCGTTGTTGACAAGGACGTGGATCCTTTTGATATGAAGCAGGTAATCCATGCCTTTTCAGTAAAATGCCACCCGGGCCGTGGGATATTTGTTACTGAATACCCCGGCCGTGGTAATCCCATAACTCCTTGTTTCAGCGAGGAAGAGAGGGAGAAGCTAGAGGGCGCTACGGCAATCTTTGACTGCACTTGGCCCCTGGAATGGGAGCCTGGAGAAATCCCCATCAAATCATCCTTCCTTGACATCTATCCGAAAAGCATACAGGAGAAAGTATTGCGGGACTGGGGGGCAGTAAGTAAATGAAGGACTGGGTAGTTTTCGTTCGTACCTTAAATGATCTTAAAGATGGGCAGGAAATGGACTTGTTTATCAGAGAGTTAACCCCCGGAAAATATAAATACCGCGCTAAACGCGTAAGGGCACTAGTGGCCAGCTCTCCCGATAAGTTACCCGGAGCAGATAGGTTGTATATCCGGACAGGGAATGGCCTTCTGCATTCGCAGCCATGGTATATCAAGATCGAGGAAGAATTAGAGAATTTTATCAGGAGCCGTCCTTATGGGGAGATTTTACGTACCGAGGCCTGATATTTCGTAAGGGTGGTTAAAAAGAATGAGTGGCGGCGGTATTCAACAAGGGCCAGACCTGAAGGTAATGTTTTCCCCCCGCTCCATTACCATAGTAGGCGTGTCCAATGATCCGGGTAAGCTTAGCGGCAAACCTTTCCATTTTTTGCAACGTTATGGGTACCAAGGTGATATTTATCTGGTCAATCCGCGGTATCGACAGATAGACGGTGTAAGGTGTTATGAAAATGTGGCTAAAGTCCCTCGGCAGGCCGACCTGGCCATTATCAGCTTGCCAGCGGCAGCGGTGCCACAGGCGTTAGAAGAATGTGCAGAGCAGGGGATTAAGGCAGCGGTAATTCTAAGCTCAGGATTTGCCGAGGTAGGCGAAAAGGGTCAGGAACTTGAAGACAGGATTCGCGAGATCGCCACCCGTTACCGTATGGCTATTTGTGGACCTAACTGCGCTGGTTTCATTAATGTTACTGAGAAGGTAACGGCTAGTTTTGTTCAGGCTCTGGAGTATGGCGAACTTTATCCGGGGCCAGTGTCCTTTGTCGGTCAAAGCGGAGCTCTGGGTACGGCCATAATGGCTGTGGCTGCCCGAGACTTAATCGGGTTTAACTTCTGGGTCAGTACCGGGAACGAAGCCGTTCTCACATTTGCTGACTATGTTTCATTTGTTATCGAGCAAGAGGATACTCGAGTGGTCATTGGGTATATGGAAGATGCCCGTAACGGAGAGGCCCTAAAGCAGGCTGCCTACCGCGCGCTGGAGCTGGGCAAGCCGGTAGCGATTCTCAAAGCAGGCAGGTCTGAGATGGGAGCCAAAGCCGCCGCTTCTCATACTGGTGCCCTGGCCGGCTCTGATAAGGTTTATGATGCCGTTTTTCGCCAGGCAGGTATCATCCGAGCCCACGATGTTGAACAACTTTTGGACCTGGCCGTAATATGTTCATCTCCCCGCCAGCCGGAGAAACCGCGGGTGGCCGTGGCTACTATTTCTGGCGGGGCAGGAATCGTCATAGCTGACGCCTGTGAAGAGTTTGGTCTCCAGTTGGCAAAATTTGCTCCTGAGACTATACAGGCACTTCAGGAAATATTGCCGCCCTTCGCTGCAATTAATAATCCTGTTGATTTAACTACCTCACTACTGCTTTATCCCGATTTACTTACACGATCAATGAGAGCTATGTTGGTTGACCCTGGAGTTGATAACCTGCTGATCTTCCTGAGCCTTCAATACAGCAAGGCGGAGGAACTGGCCCGGAATATTGCAGAAGTAGCGACTGGGAGTAGCAAGCCAGTAGTAGTTAGCTGGATGGGTATGCCACGCGAGGCTCTTTCCATTCTGCGGGATACGCATATTCCGGCCTTTACTGATCCCACCCGTGCAGTGAAAGCCATGGCACTCTTGGTAGACTATAACCGCCGCCGGGAACTTTATCTTAAGCTTAATTCAAAGTACAAGGTTGCTCCTACCCATAGCAGCAACCAGGCCGCCGCTAAGGAGATAATTAAGAACTCCAGGATCAGCGGCAAGGGGGTGATACCAGAATTTGCAGCTAAGCAACTACTGCGTGCTTATGACGTTCCCGTACCTCGAGGCATTATGGTTAAGGATGAAGATGAACTGGCGCAGGTCGAGGACAAAATTACCTTCCCTGTGGTTACGAAGGTTGTTTCCCCTGATATAGTTCATAAAACTGACGCCGGAGCCGTAATACTTGGTCTGGATTCAGTTGTGAAGATGAAAGAGGCCTATCGCAGGATTACTATGCGTGCCCGAGAATATAACCCTGACGCGTATATTCAGGGCGTACTGGTAGAGGAAATGGCCGGCAGCGGAATAGAGGTTATTATTGGTATTAAACAGGACCGGCGCTTTGGCCCAGTAGTTACGGTAGGACTCGGAGGAGTATTCGTAGAGGTATTTAAAGATGTCTCTTTACGCCCTGCCCCAGTAACAGAGCAGGAAGCCCGAGAAATGCTACAAGAATTACGAGCTTATCCCTTGTTACTCGGAATTCGAGGCAGTGAACCAGGGGACATAAACGAATTAGTAAAGGTCGTCTCTCGGGTGAGCCACATGGCTTTAGACCTGAAAAACGAGATTGCCGAACTGGATATTAATCCGCTGATAGTATACCCAGACAGGTATGGTGTTATGGCGGTTGACGCAGTAGTGATCTTGCAAAAGGAGTCGCATGAGGGTGCAGTTCCAGATAGTTACCACAATTAGGTGTTCTAGAGCTACGGCAATTTGTTGAGATCAGAAATAAGACCAAAGGAGGCATCAACTTATGAGGAGGTACAGCAAGCAGTTTATATGGTTGATTTTAACAGTCGCGGTCATGTCTATGGCTATATTCTTGGCTGCATGTGGTAAAGGTACTGAAACTTCCAGTGCCCAGAAGGAGGTGGCTCGGGGTAATGGGCAATCTGCTTCAGAGCAGAGCCAAGAGCCTAGCTGGAAGGGTAAGGTTTTCTCGGCATATACATCGGCTGCCGGTACCACTACTTATATCGGAATGGCGGCCATGGCCGATCTGGTACGGAATAAAGCAGGGCTAGACATCGCTGTAACTCCCAGCAGCGGCTCCGGCGAGGCCCAAAATATGGTTGCTTCCGGCCAGGGTGATTTTGGTTATACTACTGATTTTGATATTGGTCGCAGCTATCTAGGAGAGGAACCTTATGGTGCTGAGAACAAGGGCAATTCTCGCTATGTGCTCCGTACTCATTCTTCCATGGTACATATTTTAGCCCGTGCTGATTCAGGTATCAAGACCTTTGCAGACTTAAAAGGGAAAAGGGTGATGGCCAAATCCCCTGGGTCGCCTATTTGGGATATGGAGTGGCAGGCCATCATGGATGCCTACGGGATGACAGAGAACGATATGGTACTTTTGCCACGCCTTACCCCCGGAGAAGAGGCCGATGCCTTAAAGACCGGGCGGATTGATGCATTTGGCATGCACGGAAACGTACCTACCCCTACTTTCCAGGAATTGGCTATGACCCTGCCTATTGTTGAGGTGGAAATAAGCGGCGAAGATCGAATCGCGCGTATCAAAGAACTGGCTCCCTGGGTACAGGAGGGGGTTCTTCCAGGCGGCATCTACAAAGGTATAGACAACGACGTACCATCATTGTGGATCTACGCTGCTGTTGGTTCCAACAAAAACGTGCCCGAGGATGTTGTTTATACCTTCACAAAGACTGTGTGGGACAATATAGACGAACTGAAACGTGTGCACGCGGTATTCAAGGACTTTAGCATCAAGAAGACCTTGGCCCAGCGAGTTGCTCCGTTCCACCAGGGAGCTATCAAGTACTACAGAGAAGCTGGCCAGTGGACAGATGAGATGGAACAGTTTAATCGTGATATGCTGCAGCGGATGGGGCAGGACAGATAGGTTGAGGATGGGTCATGGCTGAAAGTAATTAGACGGGGGAGTGTGGCTATGGACACGGCTAGGAAAGAAAAGGAACGTGCCACCGGCAGGGAATTATCAAGCGCAGCCGCCGGTATCCTTAAAGTTATATCTATCATATTCTCTTTGTATAGCATAATGTACCTCATTGGCTTCTTTGACCTTCTTGGCATCCACATAGCTACAGTCCCCCACCGGGCCGCGCATCTCGGGTTGGTACTGGCTATCACCTTCTTAGTTACGCCGGCAGGATTCACAGGGAGGGAAAGGAATAGGATACCCTGGTATGATATTGTGCTAATTATTCTAGCCTTGGTAGCAAATGGGTACCTATTCCTCTTTAATGAAGTTACTGAGCAGCGCGTGGCCATGGGGTCCATGGAATTCATTGATAGATTCCTTACTTGGACCATGGTAATAATTGTTCTTGAGGCTACGCGACGGAGGATGGGGCTTGTTATTCCTCTTATAGCCACAGTATTGTTGCTCTACGCTTTCTTTGGCAGCTACAGCCCTATCCTGCAGACGCCTCAGTATTCTCCAGACCAGATTGCCAGGTACGTAGGGATGTGGGCCGACGGTATTTACGGCTCAATTTTAGGTGTATCGGCTAGTTTAGTCGTAGCTTTTATGGTCTTTGCTGCTTTCCTGGAAACTAGTGGCGCAGCAAACTTCTTTGTAGGCGCTGCCCGAGCCATAATGGGGCATGTTCGCGGAGGTCCGGCAAAGATAGCTGTGATTGCCAGTGCCCTGATGGGCACTATCTCCGGCAGTGCCATGGGTAACGTGGCAACTACTGGCTCCTTCACCATTCCCCTCATGAAACGAACCGGGTACATGCCTCATTTTGCCGGTGCGGTGGAAGCGGTGGCCTCCAATGGAGGCCAGATCATGCCCCCGGTAATGGGAATTGCGGCTTTCGTGATGGCCGAATTCCTGGGGGTACCCTTTCGCATCATTGCCTCAGCGGCAATCATCCCGGCGGTTCTGTATTTCCTCGTCTTATTCGTTATGGTTGATATCGAAGCCGTAAAAATGGGCCTACGCGGGCTACCTCGCGAGGACTTACCAAAGCTCCAGCATGTCCTGGGAGAAGGTATACAATTTGTTGTCCCGCTGATTGTTCTAATTTTCCTGTTGCTGGTATTAGGGTATCCACCTCAATTATCAGCTCTATGGTCGGCGGCATCCCTTGTAGTGGTTAGCGCTTTTGTAACTTTTGTAAGAGGTAAGAAAGGGCATCTAAAGCTGCAAAGCATTTTTCAGGCCTTGGAGCAAGGTGGTAGATCCATGGTGGATGTGGCTGTAGTCTGTGCGGTGGCTGGTATCATCCTTGGTACCCTAAATCTTACAGGATTGGGCCTTAGGCTTTCCAGTGTATTAGTAGCCGCTTCCGGCGGTCATTTATTTGTACTCCTTGTCCTTACAGCGTTAACCTGCATCCTGTTAGGCATGGGACTTCCTACGTCTGGGGCATATATACTTTTGGCTACTCTGGTGGCTCCCGCCCTCGTCAAGATGGGTATGATCCCCCTGGCGGCCCACTTTTTCATCTTTTATTTTGCGGTGGCAGCCAGTATAACGCCCCCAGTGGCACCAGCAGCATATGTGGCCGGGGCTATTGCTCAAGCTAACCCCATGCAGGTGGGGTGGCAGGCCACGAGGCTTGGTATAGTTACCTTCCTGGCCCCCTTAGTTTTTGCTTACAATCCTGCGTTTCTTCTAGTTGGCACGCCAGTAGAAATTGCCACCGCCGCCGTGAGTGCCTTAATTGGAAGTACTGGCCTGGCCATCGGGTTGCAGGGCTTTCTATTCCACCAATGTAAGTGGCTGCCGCGTATATTGATCCTTATCGGCTCCATTTTGGCCGTAGTACCAGGGTGGAAGACAGATGTGATAGGTATTGTTGTTCTGGTGGGGGCAGTTCTCTGGCAGTGGAAAACTAAAAATGTATCCATAAAATAGCCCAGAGATCAGGAGCGTTACGTGATAGGAGAGAAAGCAGATCTGTCTCATCATCTTCTTGCGGATTAGATTGAGACGGTTTTAAGGCTCCAGCTATGGCCGCGGCCAGGAAGCGCTGTAATCCCAGGCCAGGGGCAAAATCAAACAGATCACCTCCCTCGGCCAACGACCGCTGCCCAGGTAGCTGACAGGATGTTTCCCCGCGTACCGGTTTCTCCCGCCACCCCTTCTGACTTTAGGCCTGGGGCTGTCCCACATGGCCTACCTGGTGGAACAAGGAGGGGCATACATCATATTATGGAGCGAAACGGGAGGTGTTCTTACCGGCTCCTATGAGGGCCGCTCGACAGAGAAGCCTGCTGAGGCGGAGTATATTCCCTGACGATCTAATCAGTTCGCCCATACCTGGCCCAAATCAATTTCCAGCCCAGGGAATAGCTTGGGGGAGAAGGTGCTATCTCCCTGCACCGCGGACAACAAGGTGAAGGTTTTTTCCTCCCGCCGGTATTCTTCCAGGGTTTTTGTCTCCGGGTCCAGGAGCCAGTAGTAGTCTACCCCATGCTTAGCGTATACCTGGGCCTTGACCAGCCGGTCCCGCTCGGAAGTGGAAGGGGAGAGGATCTCCACCACCAGGTCAGGCGGGCCGGCGATGTTTTTTTCGGTGATCAGGTGCAGTTTTTCCCGGCTGATAAAGATGAGGTCCGGCTGGGCGACGCTGGTGCGGCTGAAAACGACATCAACGGGGGCGTAGAAGACCTCCCCCAGATTGTTGGCCGAGACAAAGCCGTGGAGGATATGGCTGAGATCGCGCAAAACCCGCTGGTGGCGGGGTACAGGGGCCGGGGTCACGTACAGCACTCCTTCCAGGATTTCGTAGCGGTTGCCGTCCTCCGGGAGCTTGAGGTAGTCGTCGTAAGAGAGGATTATTTCCCCGGCCGGTGGCTGCGGCTGGGTCTGGGCTTGGGTCATGGAGGTCACCTCCGTACCAGTAGTGTTATCCCATTTATACTCTGGGTGAAAGGTTCTGTCAAGGTGCCGGGTGGGTTCCGCAGAGCTGACGCACGCCCGGAAAGGGTGACTAGCTTAACGCCCGCGTTTTTGGCCATTCGCGACACGACAGGGATGCTCTCTGCAGCCATTTAGAAGGCCTGGGGCGCGTGTGGACGTGAGTGTCATGCTCAGTTCCGCGGGTTCCGGCTGGTCCTATTTCCCCAGGCCGGCCTGGCTGGCACTCGGCCTGGCGCCGGGCTGCATCCTGCGGGCAGCCAGGGAGAGAAAGGGCAGGGAAAGAGCAGCCAGGCAGGCCCCGGCCCAATAGGTCAGGGTAAAGCCGCTGGCTGCAGCCACGCTGCCGAAGAGGAAGGATCCACCCCCTACCCCCAGGTCGTAGGCCGAATAGAAGGTGGACATGGCTGCACCTCGCTGGCGCGGCGGTGTCAGGTCTATGGTCAGGGCCAGCAGGCTGGGGTGGACAAACCCAAAGCCGATACCGTAGACAGCGGCAGCGGTCAGGAACAGGCCCAGGCCATGGGTCTGGGCCAGCAGGGCCAGCCCCATGGCCACCAGGAGTATGCCGGGCCAGAGGACGGCGAAGCGACCGTAGCGGTCTGAGAGGCGGCCGCCAACGGGTCGGCTGGCGATCAGGGCCACCGAGAAGACAGCGTAGAACCACCCTAACTGGGTGAGGCCGCGTTCGGCGCCAAACAGGGGTAGCAGGTTGATAATGCCGGCATAGCCCAGGGTCACGAGGACGATAACCGCAGCCGCCGGCAAGGAGGCGGTGGCAATCAGGGGGCTGGGCTCCGGTGAGCGTTCCCGCGGCGGCTCGGCCACGGCCAGGCAGAGGAGTAGGTCGGCCACGATCAGCACCCCGGCCAGGTAAAAAAGCCCTGGGTAGCCCAAACGGCCGGCCAAGGCCAGGCCGACGGCCGGGGCAAAGGCCATGGCCAGGTTGATGGTGAGGGTAAAGTAGCCCATGGCCTCGCCCTGCCTGGCGGCCGGCGAAATGTCGGCGGCTATAACGTGGGTGACGGCGATAAAGCCGCCCCAGCCCAGGCCGTGGAGCACGCGCAACAAGGCCAGGTACGTCAGGTTGTGAACTTGCGGGTAAAGGAAGGTGACGGCCACAATAACGGCCGTACTAAAGACGAGCACCCGGCGGGAGCCGGAGCGGTCTATTTCCCGACCGGCGAAGAGGCGGAAAAAGACGGCGGTGAAGGTCAAAAGCCCCATGATAAAACCGACGCCGCTGGTAGAAGCTCCCATGGTCTGGGCGTAGCCGGCCATGGTGGGCAACATGGAAAAAAAGCTGATGAACATGAGTACGTTAACCAGCATAATGAGGATAAACTGGGGGTGGAAGATTTCCGCTGAACCCTTTTTACTTTCTGGCATATTGGCCCATACCTGGCCGCGGCCGGCCCATGAGGACTGGGGTGCCCGGCCAGGTTATACCTCCTTTTTTGCCGTGCGGAAATTAATCCACCCGCAGAATGCAGGCATCTCCCTGGCCCAGGCCGCCGCAGATGGCCCCGGCTGCATAGCCGCCACCACGGCGGCGCAGCTCATAGACCAGGTTCATCATGATGCGTGCCCCGCTAGCGGCATTGGCGTGGCCGATGGCGATGGCGCTGCCGTTGATATTGGTCTTTTCCCGGAGTAAGGCCAGTTTGGCCGCGTCCCCATCAGCCAGGAGTTTAGTGGATACCAGGGGCATGGCGGCAAAGGCCTCGTTTATTTCTATTATGGCAATATCGTCCAGGGTAAGGTCGGCCAACCGGAGGGCCTTCTGGATGGCGTAGGCCGGGGTCTCGGCGATCAGGGAAGGCTCGGTGGCTATGGAAACCATGCTGACAATGGTGGCCAACGGGCTCAACCCCAATTCGGCCGCCCGGCCGCGGGTCATAATGAGGATGGCGGCTGCGCCGTCGTTCAGCCCCGGCGCGTTGCCGGCGGTGCAAGTGGGGCTGCCGTAGATGGGAGGCAGCTTGGCCAGCTTTTCCAGGGTGGTATCGGCCCGGTACTGCTCGTCAATCTCCAGGACTTTGGGCCCGCCCTTTTTTTGTGGGATTTCCAGACGGATCATTTCCTCCTGGAATTTACCCGCGGCCCAGGCCTCGCCGTACTTCTGGTGGCTGCGAACCGCCCACTCGTCCTGCTGCTCCCGGGTCACGCCGTGCTTGAGGGCCACGTTGCCGGCATCTACGGCCACCGGGGCAAAATCCTTGTAGCCGAGCTCAAAAAGCGGGTCTTCCATGACCACGTTGCCCAGGCGGAAGCCGTCAAAACGCAGCCGCCGCAGAATAAGGGGCTCCTGGCTGAAGGAAGTGGCGCCACCGCCAATGGCTACCCGGATTTCGCCGGCCTTAATGCCCGTGCAACCTAGCTTTACGGCCGACATGGCGGACACGCACGCCTTGTCCAGGCTGGTAGAGGGAGTAGTGGGGGGCAGACCGGCCTTGAGTAATGTCTGGCGGGCAGCCACGGGCGTAAACACGTCCTTGCAGGCAGAGGTGTCACCCACCCCCCAGTACACCTCCTCCACCACGCCGCTGGCGGGGTCCAGACCCACCCGTCGCAGTACCTCCCGCATGGGGATGGCCCCTAGGTCGAAATAGTCCATATCCTTAAGCGACCCGCCGTAGCGGCCGAAAGGGGTACGGCAGGCGCTGGTGATCACGATATCATTCTGGTTCATGAATCTCCTGACAACGGCATGACAAGCCTCAGTACTTATGCATGAGGTTGCGCCGGCCAGGCTGCTCACTCCTTTCTTCTCCTCAATATTTTTCGTCTGTGTTGCTGGAGCTGCTGGCCGGTGGTGGTCAGGCTCCCTGCCAACGTTTTCACTTTGCCCGGGCCAGTAATTCATTCCAGGCCACTTCCGAAAACAGCTTGCCCACATCCTCGTAGTGGTGGGCGTCGCTGTTCCGCAAGGCCAGGAGGTGAGGGGAGGCCGCCAGCATCTCCTCTACGTGACGGCGGCTTATGTAGTGCATGCTGTTTTCCACTTCGATGCCGCCTATGTTGCCGTTGAACTCGATGGAGGTGGCCGGGTGGGCCAGAAAACGAAACACCTTACCTTCGGGGAGGTAAACCTCAACCTCCTCGTGGTATTTAACCCTTATCTCTCTTCCTGGGAGCACCAGCAGCGGGTAATGGGGAAAATGCTCCTGTACCAACTCGACGAACTTCAGGCCGTAGGCCAGGTTTTCGTGCTCGGTGACGGCTATCCCGTCCAGGCCGTGGTCCAGGGCGCTTTCCAGCACGTTCTTCACCACGGCCACGGTGAGGGGTGCGAAGGAACTCATCTCCTCGGGGTGCATATGTAGGTCGAGCTTTAACCTGGTCAATGGCCTGCCTCCAGCATCCTCTTGATCCCGGGCTTATCTATTCCTACCATATCATAAAAATCCCGACCTGACAAGATAATGAGCTAATCAATTTATACCGGCCTGGTCGCCTGGTCCTTCCTGGCCCGCAGGATCACGCCCTTTTGCTCCAGGGCTTCGATTTCCGCCGGGCTGTAATCGAGCCTGAGCAGGACTTCCTCGGTATGCTCTCCCAGGAGGGGCGCAGGCGCGCGCAGGGGACGGTCCATATTGGACATATGCACCGGGAATTTCGTCATTTTTACCGGGCCATAGAGGGGATGCTCCATATCGGCGATGATGTCCCGGGCCTGCACCTGGGGGTGCTCTATCACCTCGTCAATGTTCAACAGCGGGGCGTTGGGGATGCCCAGCTCCTCGAGTTTGGCCAGCAGCTCTTGTGAAGAGTAGTTTTTCAGCGCTTCGGCCACCAGGGGCACCAGTTCATCCCGGTGCTGGCAGCGGAGTTCGTTGGTGCTGAATTTTTCTTCCTCCAGCAGGTGCTCCAGCCCAAAGGCGCGGCAGAAGGCCTCGAAGAATTTGTTGGTGGAAACGCCCACGAAAATGGGCTTGTCTTTGGTGGCAAAGACCTGGTAGGGGGCGAACATCTCGTGGGCCGAGCCCCACCGTTGCGGTAGTTTCTGGTACATGGAGTAGTAGGTCACCCAGTAGTTCATCCAGGAGATGGCTGTTTCCAGCAGGGACATGTCAACGCGGCACCCCTGTCCGGTCTTCTCCCGGTTGCGCAGGGCCAGGATGATGCCGAAGGCTACGAACAGGCCGGCGCTGAAATCAATGAGGGAAGTACCGATCCGCACCGGGGGGCCGTCTGGTGTGCCGGTGGCCAGCATCAGGCCGGACATGGCCTGGGCCACCACGTCGTAGCCCGGACGGTCGCGGTAGGGGCCGGTCTGGCCGAAGCCGGAGATGGAGGCGTAAATTATCCCGGGGTTGCTTTCTTTAATGGCCTCGTAACCCAGGCCTAGCCGGTCTACCGACCCGGGGGTGAAGCTTTCCAGCATGACGTCGCTTTGGTGGGCCAGCTTCAGGACGATATCTTTCCCCTCCGGGGTGGCCATGTTGACCACAATGCCCCTTTTGTTGCGGTTTAGGTTGACGAAAATGCTGCTGCCTAGGACTTGGCGGAAATGCTCCCCGTGGGCGGGTTCGATCTTTACTACCTCGGCCCCCATATCGGCCAGGAGCATGGAGCAGTAAGGTCCGGCTGCGGCATGGCTGAGATCGAGCACTCTTATATCTTCGAGGGGTAACATCGTAAACATCTCCTTTGAGAAGAAGTCACTCGCTGCTGGCTTTTCACGCCTGTAAAAGAAACCCGGCCCCGGCCGTAAGGGCGCGGGGCCGGGCAGGGGAGCTATCCCACCGGTTCTTCGTTCCGCAGGATGCCGGCCGGGTCTACTTCGGTGCGCAGAACCCGCAGTTCCTCCTCCGAGGGCGCGGGGGTCTGGGGCACGCTGTCCGGGATAATCAGTTCAAAGCCGGTATTCTGCTTGACCTCGTCTACGGTCACTCCGGGGTGTACCGAGCGCAGGCGCATCCTTTTCGTCTCCTGGTCAAAATCCATTACCGCCAGGGGCGATACCACGATGGACGGGCCGCCCCACCGCAGGCCGGCACCTTCCCTGGCTCCCGGGCCGTCCAGGTAGCCCGGGCAGGAGATAAAGTCCACCTTGGGCACGAAGACCCGGCTGGTATGTTCGTTGATCCAAATGAAGTGGCGGCGAGCAAAGGTGACGGTGTTCAACCCTGCCGAGCCCGGCCCCCGTAGGGTGGGCTTTTTCCAGTCTCCTAGGCAGACAAGGTTCAGGTTGCCGTACATGTCTACCTGCATGCCGCCGACGAAGAAGAAGTCAATATCCCCCCGGTGCAGGGTGTCAAACCATTCGTAGGTGGCCACCGAGGCCTCAGCGCCGATAATCCGGTCGTACTCAGTGGCGAACTTGCTCAAGGGGGCGTCGGTGTTATATACTATGGCGCCATAGTAACAGGTGGTATTGGGGGCGTGCATCCTCTGGGCCAGCCGCACTGAGGCCAGCGGCACCTCAGAGCGCACCCCCGGGCAGCCGCCCAGCTCCCCGTCCTTTATTTCCCGGGCAAAAACGCAGGCCATGAGTTCGGAAATGGTATAGCCCTGGCTCATATGTCTCCCACCCTCACTTTCGTGCGGATATTCAACAGGCGCTCGACACCGAACAGGTTCAGGTACTCCATTTGTGTCGGCGCGCCGGAGATGTACTTGTCGGCGTATTCCTGGAAGCCATCCGGCCCGGAGCGGGCGGCCTTAATGTATTCACCGCAGGCCTCCTCGTCGAAGGTGTAAGCACCGTGGCAGGCAGTGGGATGGCTGCCATAGGGAACCTCGACCACCGCGGCCGTCATGTGGGAGAATACCCTGGTGAGGCGGGGCTCATGTTGGATAACCGCGGTAGGCACCACGTTTTCCGTGCTGACAATAACCTTCTTGGCGGCGCGGACCGCCAACTCGTCAAAGAACATGCCGCCTTCCAGCCTAGCGTTGCCAAATTCGTCAGCGATGAGGGTATGTATCAGGGCCACGTCAGGCTTGATGGTTTTTACCGCCACCACCGGCCGGCCCTCGAAGGGGTCCTGGATCACCTTCAGGTCGGGGTTGACCTTGACGAAGTCCCCGCCCAGGCCGGCCACGGTGGGGACAAAAGGCACCCCTTGGATAGCGCCGCGGAGGGCGGCGGTCATGATCCCCTGCTCGCACTCCCAGATCTCAATGCTCTGCTGCTGCACGGCCCGGCGGAAGCAGGGGCCGATGGGGCCGAAGCGTTCGGCGCTGATGGACACGCTGGCCACCTTGCGCACGCAGCCGCCACCAATGAGTTGGTCGGCGTCGATGCTGGACGGGCCGGCCGTCACCAGCCACAAGTTCTTCTTCTTCTGCCGGATGATTTCCCTGACCAGGGCCATGGGCTTGTTCTGCAGGTTGAACCCGCAGACCACCACTGTATCCCCGTTGTTGATCAGGGATACGGCCTCGGCCAGGCTGCGAACCTTTGATTGCCTGAGCACTGGAACTTACCCCCTGAATTATAGTGTTGCGTCATTCTCCATGGCGCGATTTCCATAAGCTTGCTAGGCTATTGTCTTGAACCAAAGCCTCCGCATTTGCCCCCTTTCTATCTATAAAATCTACCTCACGTATGGATTATATCATAGCAAATTCCCCTTGACAACTGCTGAATGTTGAATATAATTATAGCCATGACCTATCGTACGTGATAATTTGTGTATGTCATCCAGAAAAGGCCTCATTCTGCGGGCGCGAGTGCGGTGCACTGTCAGCGAGGCTGCGGAAAAGCTCCTAGGCGGCGGTTGAAAAACTTCGCCCGGCTTCACCCAGCCGGCCCACGGCGCTCACTACCGCCGAGATGCGCTCCCTCAGGCTGGAGTGCTCTTCGCGCCATGCTCGTTCTTGAACGGCCTCCGGGAATTCTTCAACATGCTTCCGAGGGGAGGGGATATAGCTCGAAAGGTCATTCTTTGGGATAGGCAGGCACTGTAGAGGGGAACGGTGTCGGTGCGGAAAAGGTGGGTTGCAGAAATCTCAGTCCAAGGAGATACCGCTATGGCCACTAGTACCTTGATCTTACAATACATATTTTCTGGCATTACGTCTGGCAGTGTTTACGCTCTTCTGGCCTTGGCTCTTACCTTGATCTATAACGTGACCAGGAAGGCTAATTTGGCACTGGGCGAGTACGCGGTGCTGAGTATATTTTGTGTGCTTAGCCTGACTGCCTCGCATCTGGATTTGGTACCTAGCCTAATTCTGGCCATGGTAGTTGCTGCTGGAGCCTCCCTGGTCCAGGAACGCCTGGTAATGGAGCCGCTGTACGCTGGCGAGGAGACCTCGGTGCTGATTGGCGCGGTAGGAGCGGTTTTCGTGTTCCAGGGTTTGTTTCTTAACGTATGGGGTCGGGAGGCGCACAGCCTGCCGCGGTTCAGCCAAATGGAAGCAATACGCTTCGGCGAAGCCAGCTTGCCAAGTCAATCTTTATGGGTAATCGTAATAGGTGTTTTGGCTTTGGTATTTGTTTACATTTTTATCAGCAAGACCATTTACGGCAAGGCCATTATGGCCTGCTCTCAAAACACAACGGCTGCCAAACTCATGGGGATTAACGTCAGCCGCATGATCCGCATTACCTATATCATCAGCGCCTGTCTGGTGTCCATCGCGGGGGTCGTATTTGCTCCCCTAATAACCATCGATTTTGGTACTGGTCTGTCGCTGACCCTTAAAGGTTTTATTGCTGCCGTCCTGGGAGGGATGGGAAACGCGACCGCTGCCGTGGTCGGAGGCCTTCTTCTGGGCTTGATGGAAGCCTTCGTGGCTGGGTATATTTCGGCCTCGTTCAAGGACGCTATTACCCTGGCCTTTTTGATCGTACTGCTAATAGCCAGGCCGACTGGCTTATTCGGGAGGATTTGAGTTGGACCCAAGAGAACGATTAAGCTTGCTGCTAGCCTTATTGCTCGTTATCTTGACCCCTGTTCTATTGGGTCAGAGCATTTTATTTACCATAGTACTGAGTGCAGGGATATATACAGTTGCCGCGCTAGCCATCACCTTGCTTATGGGGTACACCGGGCAGGCCTCCCTCGGGCAGGGGGCCTTTATGGCCATCGGGGCTTATAGCACAGCCATCATGACCACCCGCTATGGGGCTAGTCCAGGAGAAGCCATGCTGGTGGGTATCATCCTTTGTTTAATATCCGGGCTCGCAGTAGGGTACCCCTTACTCAAGCTAAAAGGCTTTTATTTTTCCGCTGCCACTTTGGCCTTTGGTATTCTGGTGCAGAACGTGTTGACCGGCTGGTATGATTTTACCAAAGGCGAAAGTGGCATCCCTGGCATTCCTATGCTAAGCTTAGGGGGAGTGCCCTTTGGCCGCACCGCGTTTTTCTACCTGGTATGGGGCATAGCCTTGGTAGTGTTGCTCTTGGCCAACAACTTGGCGCGGTCGCAGGTGGGGCGAGTGCTCCTGGCCATCCGCAGTGACGAAACGGCGGCTGAAACTATCGGTATAGATGTCGGCCGCTGGAAGATGCTGATATTCTTGCTCAGTAGTGTATTCACCGGTATTAGCGGGAGTTTGCTAGCCCACTACTTATTGTTTGTTTCTCCGAGCCAGTTTGGTGTTTTGCTGTCCGTGGAGCTCATAATAATCAGCATGCTGGGGGGTGTCACCAACTTGTTCGGGGCCATATGGGGGGCCATCATCTGGCGCATTCTCCCCGAGGTGGCCAGTATGTCTGGGCAATGGCAGGTCTTGCTGACAGGGCTAATCGTTATTCTGCTGGTGATCTTCTTGCCCCATGGCATTAGCGAAATCCACTTTCGCTCAAAGACGAAAAGCGTGAGTCTAGGTGCCGGGAGTGAAGAAATTGACCTCGAGAATTGATAGCGCCGGTGGGGACGTCCCCGCCTTACAGGTCTTAGATGTAACCAAAGCCTTTGGAGGTCTCCAGGTATTGAATAGGGTAAATATGAACGTCTGGCAGGGACAGATTTTCGGGGTTATAGGCCCGAACGGGGCTGGTAAGACTACCCTGCTAAACATTCTGTCAGGGCTGATGAGACCTGATAAAGGGGAAGTTTTCTACTTCGGCCGGAAGGTAAACGCTCTTACCCCTCATGCTCGTAGCCGGCTGGGAATGTCCAAAACGTTTCAGACCAGCAAGCTGTTTTCGGCCGGAAACTTCACGGTGCTAGACAACGTTATGGTGGGGGCTTATAACCACAGCCAAACGAATCTATTTGCCAGCATGCTCTCATTTCCGGTCATTCGCCACCAGGAAAGGGAAATAAGAGAAAAAGCCATGGAATACCTTCGCATACTTGGGCTGGCCTCCAGGGCGCTTCAGCGGGCCGATGCTCTTCCCGTGGGCGACCGTAGGCTGGTGGAAATTGCCCGGTGCCTCACGGGGGAGCCGCGGGTTCTGCTGCTGGATGAACCGGCTGCCGGACTAAATGACGCCGAAGTGGACGCGCTTGGTTCCGTTCTAGAGATGCTTAACGCAAGAGGGATCACTATTGTCCTAGTAGAGCATCGTGTCGCCATGGTCATGCGCCTTTGCCATCAGGTGATTGTCCTGGATCACGGTAGCAAAATAGCTGAGGGGTCTCCAGCCGAAGTAAGAGCAGACAAAAAGGTGGAGGTAGCTTATTTTGGAACCCAGACGAACGATCCTACAAATTGATGGGCTTAATGCCTTTTATGGTGATGTTCAGGTACTGTTCGGTGTTAGTCTTCATATCCGAGAAGGCGAGTGTGTGGCTTTGCTCGGCCCTAACGGCGCTGGGAAGACGACCCTCCTGCGGGCGTTATCCGGTCTGGTAAGGAGGAGGGGTAGGGTTGATTACTGTGGTCAGGAACTGACAGGCACCGGATATGACAAGGTGGTGCGCGCCGGCATAATTCATGTGCCCGAAGGACGCGAGGTTTTCAGCGGGTTGACGGTTTTGGATAATCTTATGCTGGGTGCGTACTTATACCATAACCAGAGGGGGGAGGTGGAAATGAGAAAAGCCCAGGTGTTTACCCTGTTCCCTCGCCTGAAGGAGAGGCAGCACCAGTATGCCGGTACTTTGAGCGGAGGCGAGCAGCAGATGCTGGCCATCGGTCGGGGATTGATGGCCAGGCCGAAAGTTTTGTTGTTGGACGAGCCGTCTTTAGGACTGGCGCCTGTGGTAGTTCAGGCTATCATGGATGTAGTAGCCAGGCTTCCCACAGAAGGGATTTCGGTGCTATTGGTTGAGCAGTCGGCCAACGTAGCGCTAACCGTAGCCCAACGGGCTTACGTACTTAACGGTGGCAAAGTCGTAGATGAAGGACCCACGGATTATTTTAGGGATCGCAGCAGATTGTTGGAAAAGTACTTGGGATAATTACAAAAAATGGAGGTGCATAGTGATGAGTTTCCGGAAAAAACAAACCCTATGGTTAGCGCTGCTGGCGGGAGCTTTTATATTAGTCCTAGCCGGGTGCGGCGGCGGCTCGAGCTCACCGGCCACCCCGTCAAAGTCACCTGCAGGGGCGCAAACTGAACCTGCCAGCCCTGGTGGGACTACTGGACAAAGTGCGCCTGCCACTTCCGAGACCTCTGAGTATAAGATTGGCGTTATCAACAGCCTTACGGGAGATAAAGCGGCTGGTGGCAAGTCCCAGCAGGCCGGGTACAAGGCGGCCTTGGAGGTATTAGGCAACGAAATAGACGGGCACCCCGTGAAGCTGGTGGAGATTGATGACCAATCCAGTCCCGATTTGGCCGCCAGGGCGGCGGAAGATCTGGCGCTGCAAGGCGTTCCGGTCATAATCGGTCCGACATTTACGCCTACCGCGTACGCGGCCGAAGCGGTGGCCGAGCGAGTCGGCGTGCCCATGATCTCCACCTCCGGCGGCTATGAGCCCAGCCAGGGAGTTAAGTGGTCATGGGCGCCGACTCCCCACCTGGAAATGCAGGCGATCAAGTACTTTGAGTACGCGAAGGCACACGGTGCCACCAAGGTGGCTACCATAACTTCCACGGATTCATTAGGCGATTTGATGGAGGGTTTGTTTACCAAGTACTTCGGGCAAAACCCCGACATCAAGCAGACGGCTCGGATCCGCATAGGGGCCAAGGACATCGATTATACTCCACAGCTTATCAAGTTGAAGGGTGACAAGCCCGACCTGATCTTTACCATGGTGGCCGGCCAGGCAGTGTATCAGGTCCGCAAGCAATTAAACCAGGTGGGCCTGGAAAATGTCCCGATGATCATTTCGATAGGGAACACGCATAACGAGATGAAGAGGATGATGGCCGAATACAAGCCGGGTACGGCCCTGGTATTAAGCCCCAAGTTTGTAGTTGCCGGCCAGTTGCCGAACAACGACCCGCAAAAGAACTTCTATGAAAGGATATATAGCATTCTCCACGATTCCACTAAGACTGACCCCGAGGGGCTGGCCATGTACGGGTTTGACACCATGATGGTGGCAGCGGAAGCCCTCAAGGCGGCAGGGCCTGACCGGGCCAAGATTAATGAATGGCTGGAAGGTGCGCACGAAGTAGTGGGTGTGGGCGGGACTATTAAGCTGACCAAGGAAGACCGCATAGGTGTCCACGTACCTGATGCCGTGATCATGCTTTTGATTGACGACAAGGGGCAGTGGGCCATTGCAAAATAGCCCGCCGTTGCCCGTGACGGAGTGAGATTTCCGGGTGACACAGGGCATGGGTCGTTCCTCTGCCTTGCGCCGCCCGGAGAAAGTTTGGTTGCTGGCCCTCTTCTGTAGGTCCGTACGCCAAAAGGCAGTTACATAGCCACCTTTTTGTGGTATAATGTGTTAGCCTGAGGTACTTGGTGTCTAACCTGCCGGAATGGTCATGAGAGGGGGCTGAATGTTGCAACTATCTCAGCTAGAAGCCTTCTTGGCCGTAGCCAGGGAGCAGAGTTTTTCCCGGGCCGCTGAGAAACTCTACATAACCCAGCCTTCTTTAACGGCCCGCATCCAGGCCCTGGAGAAGGAACTGGGGCAAGTACTTTTTACCCGTGGCCGGACAACGCAGCTAACGGCGGCCGGGAAAAAACTTTTGCCCTACATAGAACAAGCCCTGTCCCTCATTGAAGAAGGTTGCCACGCAATCAATAATGCCGCCGGGCCGGTAACCAGCATTTCCGTGGCCAGCACGCCCATCATCAGCTCCTATTGCCTGCCCCATTTCCTCAAGTACTTGCGCGCCAATACCAATCTGGAGGTTTCCCTGCGCACCGGTACCAGCCCCGAAGTAGTTCATTTGGTAGAAAGTGGTATAGTTGACGCTGCCTTTGCCAACGCCAATTTTGTCAAGGTGCACCGCCACGTGAGCCTGGTGCCGATAACCGAGGACGATGTGGTTCTGGTGGCCAGCCCGCGCCACCCTGTGGTCGTACAGGGGAGCGTTTCCCGGCGGGCCCTGCGCAAGCTCCCCATTGTGGCCTATATCAGGGATTCGGCCTTTTGGCGCCCGGTGGAGGCCTTCCTGACGAGCCCGGCCGTGCCGCACCCGAATATCATCCTGGAACTGGATAACTTTGAGGCCATTAAGACGCTGGTGATGCAGGGCATGGGCGTGGCCTTTGTCCCCAGGCTGGCCCTGGGGCGGGAGCTCAAGGAAGGCACCCTGGTGGAAGTGCGGATCAACCCGCCGGTGGACTTCCACCGTTATATTTCTTTATTTTACCTACGCAGCCGGGAGGAAAATTACGGTATCCGAACTCTGGTGGCAGCCATGCAGAGCTATCTGAACACCAACGCTGCGGTTTTCCATACAGGCGTGGTTACGGCCGGCGATGAGGCGGGCCAGGAAATTTATGGCTAGATTGGGGGGCGTGGAAACGACCGCGGCGCGTGACGTGTGGCATGATCTGGGCGGTGGATGGTGGCGCCTGACGGTGCCGGATCCTTATCGGGGGGCAAATGTATATTTGCTTGTTGACCACGGCATATATCTCGTTGACGCCGGCCACGGGTCGCCGGAGGCCCTGGCGTTCCTGGTACGGGCCCTGCAGGCCAGGGGCATATCTCCGGGGTCCCTGGCCGGGGTCATTTATACTCATCCCCATGTGGACCACATGGGCGGTGGGGTATTGCTGGCCGAACAGTGGCCTCAGGTTAAACACCTGGCCCACCGGGAGACAGTGGAAATAGCCCGGGATTATCCCGGGTGGGTGGAAAGAACCCACCGGTGCGTGCCGGATGCCCTGGCCGGGCATTACCCGGAACTGGCCGGTGAACTTACCTCCCCGGCAACGCGGGTCTGGGCCGAGAGCTACTATCTGGCCCCCGGCTCACTGGAAGTCGTCCCCCTGGCGGACGGACAGGAAATTTCCTTAGGCCGGACCCGCCTGGTAGTCCTGTATACCCCCGGCCACCAGGAAAAGCATATCACCCTTTATTGCCCCCAGCGCCGGGCCGTCATTACCGGAGATCTCCTGATCGGGGCCAGTACCAGCATTCAGCTTTTCACCGGCGGGAACGTGGGGCAGTATTACCGGTCGCTGGACCGAATGCGCAGGGTAAAGGCGGACATGTTTTATCCAGGGCACGGCCATCCCCGTCCCCTGGGACCGGCCCTGGACCTGGCTGAGAAAACTGTGCACGGGCAGGAGGAGCAAATCAGGCAAATCCTTTCCGCCGGCCCGCTGACGGCCGCCCAGGTGGCGGGGAAAATGTTTCCCCGCCTGCCTCCTGCTCCCGGGATCCTCCTTACCCTGGGCCTGGTCCTATCGCACCTGACGCACCTGGTGGAGGAAGGGGCAGTAAAGGTCGAGGAGCGGGAGGGGATTCGCTATTATTGTCTCCAACCCCACTGGGACGGTGGTGGAGCTGGGTGACAGAACTTGGCCATGGTCACCGGGAACCAGCCCGGCCCGGGGACCGGGCCCCCGGTGCCCACTCCGTATAACGGCCTCTCTCATGAGGGCCTGATGTTCCTCCTGACGCCGGCCGTTTAGTCTTAGTGGGGCATAGCCAGAAAGCTGTCTCGCTATCTGGGCGCTGTTTACCGCTGTCGAAGTATTGATCCCATAGATAGCACCATGGAACTTTTTCTATTTGACTCTTGGTTTAGACACTATTACCATGCTATTGGTTCGCTTACTCTTATGGGAGGCAGTTAATTTAACGGTATGTAACGGTAGCAAGTAGCATTTCTAAGTAGCATTTCTAATAGATGAAATTCATTTACCCAAAGAGGAGGATTTTATGTAAGTATGGCGAAGTGTTAACCCCCATGATGGAGCTTCAAGATCTCGATGTTGAAATTTAGAGCTGAGGGGGTGAGAGGATTGATGGAATTACTTTTTTCTGGCGTGGCCATCGGCAGCATTTACAGCATCCTGGCGCTGGGGTTCGTTCTTATTTTTAAATGTACCAAGGTGTTCAACTTTGCCCAGGGAACCCTGGTTTTGGTAGGTACATACCTTTCTTTCACGCTGATAACTGACGCCGGCCTACCTGCTCCGCTGGCCCTTCTTATCAGTATGGTCGCCGGTTTCGTCCTTGGTTTTGTTATCGAAAGGCTGCTATTACGGCCTATGATTGGGGAGCCGGTGCTGTCGGTGCTCCTGCTTACCATAGGCCTGTCCGAAATAATCAAAGCCGTCCTTGGCCTTGTCTGGGGTGCCTGGCCGCGGCCATTTCCGCCTATGTTCCCCGGTGGCAGTATTAACCTCCTTGGACAAAATATTCCACAAGTTTATTTTTGGGCTATAATTAGTTCTCTGGGCGTATTTGTGTTATTCATCCTCTTTTACCGGCAGAGTTCCATGGGCATAAGCATGCGGGCAGTGGCCACCAATCAGGATTATGCCAGCCTGATTGGGATCAGCGTCAGCCGGGTTTTTGCCCTGAGCTGGGGCTTTGCAGCTCTGGTGGGGGCTGTAGGCGGGGTCTTTCTCGCCAGCATGCTTTCGGTAAATCTGAACCTGGATGCCTTTGCCTTCCGGGCCTTTCCGGGAGCTGTCCTGGGCGGTATGGACAGCGTGGGCGGTGCCCTTCTCGGAGGACTGGCCATCGGCATTATCGAGAACCTGGCGGGGAAGTTTGTTGATCCCCTTCTCGGAGGCGGAGCCAAGGAAGTCATCGCTTTCGTAGTAATGCTGGCAGCCTTGCTGGTTAAACCGTACGGACTATTCGGAACCGAGGAGATCGAAAGGTTATGAGGAGTGGCTATTTCAAGGTTGACTACCGGAGAGACAGGGAACTGTTCCCGCTCTTCATTGAGCGACTGGTCCTGGCAGTAGCGGTTGTCGCGGCGATTATCCTGCCGCTTATAACCGACAGGTATTTGCTTCACCTCACTAATCTGACCATGATAGCTATCGTCGGGGCAATTGGCTTGAACTTGCTAATGGGTTACACCGGACAGGTATCCCTTGGCCATGCCGCCTTTCTGGCCATCGGCGGCTATACCACCGCAATTGTGGCCGGGTATTTGCCGCAACTGCCGTTTCCGGTGGTGATACTGATAGCCGGTGCGGTAACCTCTGTTACTGGCCTGCTTGCTGCCGTACCCGCCTTTCGCCTTAAGGGCTTGTACCTGGCCCTGTCAACCCTGGCCTTCTATTACATTGTCATGTTTATCATTCTGAAGGCTGAACCGCTCACCGGCGGGGCCATGGGCCGGCATATTCCTGAACTCAACTTTTTCGGCCTGGAGCTCGACGGCGAGTATGCCTTTTATCCGGTTGGCCTGGCTATAGTTGTCCTGGGCCTCGTTTTGGCCAAAAACCTTTTGCGTACCAAAACCGGGAGGGCCTGGAAGGCTATCCGCGATTGGGACCTGGCGGCTGAGGCTATGGGAGTTAACCTGCGGATGTACAAAACGCTTTCCTTCACTACCGGAGCCTTTTATGCCGGGGTCGCCGGGAGCCTTTATGCGTATTACATCGGCTTCATCAGCCCGCAGGACTTCACCTTTACCGTTTCGGTCAACTATATCGCCATGGTGATAGTTGGCGGCATGGGTACCCTGGCGGGAACGGTCGCTGGGGCGGCTTTCATAACCATGTTGCCCAACTGGATCAACCAGCTCGCCGGGTACCTGCAGTCATTGTGGCCTGCCTTTCAGGCCAGCACTGCCGTGCCTTACCTGGAACGGCTCTTCTTCGGTCTGGCCATAGTGCTGTTCCTTATCTTTGAGCCGGAAGGGCTTTTCGGGTTGTGGAAAAGCCTGCGAAATTATCTGGTTATGTGGCCCTTTAGATATTAGTGGAGGGGGGGGGGGGGGGGGGAAAAGACCAGCAAGGGCAGGAAGCAGCCAGCATTCTGGCCGGATTTAACTTTAGCAGATTGATAATGAGCTTTGCGGAGGGGGAGAGAAGCAATGCAAAGAGTTGCTAGTAAATGGTTCTGGTTGGTGGCAGTTTTGCTGGTAGGGTTGCTCTTGGCCGGCTGTGGCGGTGGCAGTGGCAAACAGTCCCAGTCCGAGGGCCAGCTAGGCCAGCAAAAAGAACAAACACCAAGACAGGAGGTTGCCGCTGAGGGGATTACGCCAGATGCCATCAAGGTTGGCATAGTGCCGGACGTAACCGGACCTACCGGTGATATCGGCGTCCAGTCCCAGGCAGGGTGGGACACTTACTTTAAGTTAGTCAATGAGCAGGGCGGGATAAACGGGCGGAAACTGGAGCTAAAGGTGGAAGATGGCCAGTACGACCAGTCCAGAGAAATAAGCCTGTTTAAGAAGTTACATACCCAGGACCAGGTCTTTACCGTAGTTGACGTCTGGACTACCGGGGCCAATCAGGCGCTCCTGCCTGATTACATTAAGGAAAAGAACATAGTGTTCCCGCAGAGCCGAGCCACCTTCATGTTCGAGCCTGAGCAGAATCCCTACGTGTTTATTACCAGTCCGCCCTACCATATCGGCTACTATGCGCAGGTTGATTACGTGGCCAAGGAAAAACCCGGGGCCAAGATCGGCGTCATGTACCCGGATAACACCTTCGGGCAGGATGGGTTCAAATGGATTAAGAAACGGGCCGGGGAGAAGGGGCTTACAGTTGTACCAGAGGTTTTCAACCTCAGCGACGTGGATGCCACCTCCCAGTTGACCAATCTGAAAAACGCTGGCGTTGACTACGTATTGCTGGTTCAGGCCGGTCTCCAGGGAGCAGTGATATTCAAGGCTGCTGACCAGCTCCAGTTTAAGGCTCCCTTCATCTTGAATTACAACACCACTGAGCCTCCGTTGATTGAGCTGGCAGGCAATACCGAGGCCATCAAGAATGCCGTAGGCGTTACCTTTTATGCTACCTTTGCCGAGGATGTGCCTGGCATCAAACAGGTTGAGGAGATGGCCCAGAAGTACGGGGTTGAGAAGAAGCTGTATTATTCCCAGTGGTATCTCATGACCTGGACTGACGCCATGGTCTTCACGGAAGGCTTGAGAAAGGCCGGGGATAATCCTACTACGGATACCCTCAAGGAAGCCATTGAAAGCCTGCAGGACTTTAACACCGGTGGCCTGACCGCGCCTTTGAGCTATTCCGCTAGCAGGCATTACGGTTCTAAACAGGTAAAATACGTAAAAGCCAACGTGGAAAAGGGTTACTTTGAGCCCGTCAGCGACTGGTACACGCCAGAGGAAGGTTAAGACTCATGCTTTCGATAGAGAACATCGAAGTAGTATATGACGAAGTCATTTATGCGGTCAAGGGCGTGTCGGTGAAGGTTCCGGACGGCCAGATAGTGACCCTGCTGGGCCCTAACGGAGCCGGTAAAACAAGCATCCTACGGGCCATGTCCGGTATTCTCAAGTCCAGGGAAGGAGAAATTACCGGCGGGAACATATTCCTTGACGGGCAAAGCATTGCCGGCCACCCGCCGGAAAAAGTTCGCCGCGCTGGCATCTATCTCATTCCAGAAGGCGGGGGCCTCTTTGAAGATTTGACGGTTGAGGAAAACCTGCGCCTGGGCCTGCTTCATTCCCGCGGTGACCAGGCCGACGGCTTGGGTAAAGCCTGGGAGTGGTTCCCTGTCCTGCAGCAGAGGGCATGGGTCAGGGCCGGTTATCTGAGCGGGGGCGAGCAGCAGATGCTCGCCCTGGCCCGGGCCTTGCTGGCCCGCCCTAAAGTATTAATGCTCGATGAGCCGTCGCTGGGTTTGGCTCCGCTGATTGTGGACGAACTGTTCGGCTTTATCCGCAAGATCAATGAGGAAGAGGGGATTTCCATTCTCCTCATCGAGCAGAATGCCCGCCGCGCCCTGGCTATCGCCTCGTACGGTTACATTATGGAAAATGGTAAAATAGTGCTGGACGCCCCGGCCGGCGAATTATTGCAGGATAAGGAAGTCAAGGAGTTTTACCTGGGATTTGGCCAGGGTAGCAAGAGGCGGAGCTACCGCGATGTGAAACATTATAAGCGGACGAAAAGGTGGCTTTCGTAATGGAAAAAGATCCTGTAGTCCCGCACTACTGGCACCGCCGCAACGAAGTATTGCCATCATTTTACAATTATTGCCATGAAAAGGGGAAAGTTTGTCTGGAGGCGAGGAAATTAACGTTGCGTTTTGGCGGGATTACGGCGCTGGACGGCGTTTCCTTCCATGTGCAGCAGGGAGAAATACACGCCATTGTCGGGCCAAACGGGGCGGGTAAGTCTAGCCTGCTTAACTGTATAAGCGGCTTGTACCGGCCGCAGCAGGGGGAGATACTGGTTCGCGGACAAGACTTGGTTGGCCTGTCCCCGGATAAGATATCCATGCTGGGGCTGGGCCGTACCTTCCAGCGCCTGGCCCTTTTCAAGGGTATGACGGTTTTGGAGAATATCTTTGTGGGCCGGCATTCCTTTATCAGGGCGGGACTGCTGGCCGGCGCCTTTTACTGGGGGAAAGGCGTGCGGGAGGATATTCGTAACCAGGCCATGGTTGAGGAGATAATTGAGTTCTTGGAGATAGAACATCTGCGAAACGTGCCGGTCGGGGAGTTATCTTACGGGCTGCAAAAAAGGGTGGAACTCGGCCGGGCGCTGGCCCTGGAGCCTGCCGTGCTCTTGCTGGATGAGCCAGTGGCCGGCATGAACCTGGAGGAGAAGGAAGACATGGCCCGTTTTATCCTGGACGTGAAGGAAGATCTGGGGCTGGCCGTCGTGCTCATTGAGCATGAGCTGGACATGGTGATGGATATTTCGGACCGGGTTACGGTTATGAACTTCGGCCGCGTAATCGGCGAGGGACAACCGGCTCAGGTGGTGCAGATTCCAGAGGTTGTCGCTGCCTATGTCGGTGCCGAAGGGCAAAGGCCGGCTTGAACATATACTTGTGGGGGAAGGTAGCTATGGGGGTTGACACTCTGCCCAAGCTTTTCTGCGAAGCGGTAGAGAAATGGCGTGATCGGGTGGCTCTGCGGCAGAAGGATTTTGGGATTTGGCAGGAAGTGACCTGGGGCGATTATTTCGAGCATGTGCGCGACTTTGCCCTCGGCCTGCACAAGCTGGGATTAAACCCCGGGACCAAGGTCTGTATCCAATCAGAGAATACCCAGGAGTGGCTTTACGCTGACCTGGCGATCCAGTCCATGGGCGGGGTTACCGTGGGAGTTTATCCTACCAACCCGGCCAAAGAACTCGCTTATATCATGGATGATGCCGAAGCCGAGTTCTTCATTTCCGAGAACCAGGAACATGTGGACAAGATCCTCGAGGTGCGGGAAAGCCTTTCACGCCTGCGCAAAATAATTGTTATGAACGCCAAAGGAATAAAAAAGTATAATGACCCCATGATAATCAGTTTCAAGGAAGTGGAAAGCCTAGGAAGAACGGTTCATGCCGAGAACCCGGCCCTTTTTATGGAGCGGGTCAGGGCTGGGAAACCCGACGATCCCTCGGTCTTTATCTATACGTCCGGTACCACCGGCAATCCTAAAGGAGCCGTCATCTCGCACCGGAATGTTCTCGAGACAACCAGGATCATTCAGGATACCTTGCTGTTGACCCCAGATGATTCCCATATCTCTTATCTACCACTTTGTCATGCCTTTGAGCGGGTATTTGCCCTATACACGCACCTGATGGTAGGATATGTGGTCAACTTTGCCGAGAGCACGGATTCTGTCCAGAAGGACTTGCAGGAACTCGCGCCGACTACATTCATTACTGTCCCCCGCATCTTGGAGAAAATGCAGGCGTCCATCACCATTAAGATGGATAATTCAAGCAACATGAAGCGCAGAGTTTTCGCCTGGGGCTTGTCCCGGGGAAAGAAACTGGCGCTAAAATACTTCAATAAAGAAAGCTGGACCTTGCCGGAAAGGCTGCAGCGGCTCATTCTAACCCCAATCCTGTTTAACCCCTTGCGCCATTTCACCGGCTTGAAGCGGGCGAGGTATATCCTTTGTGCCGGGGCTCCCCTGCCCCCGGAAGTTTCCCTGTTTTTCCACTCGATAGGTATTAAGGTGCGGGAAGGCTTCGGGATGACCGAACTGACAAGTGTGACTACCATGCAGTACGACGATATTAAAATCGGCACGGTGGGTAAATCTTTCCTTGGTTACGAAGTACGGATCGCTGAGGATGGGGAGATAGTTTTCCGCACCCCTGGGATTTTCCATGGCTACTACCGCCGGCCGGAGGCTACGGCAGAGGTTAAGCGAGACGGGTGGCTTTATACGGGGGACCTGGGCGAGATAGATGCCGATGGGCACCTAAAGATCATCGGCAGAAAAAAGGACATTATCATTACCAGTGGCGGGAAAAACGTTTCCCCGCAGTTTATAGAAAATAAGCTTAAGGCCAGCCCATATATCCGCGAAGCCCTGGTGGTCGGGGACGGCCGGAAATACCTCGGGGCATTGATCCAGATAGAAACTGATGTGGTAGGGAACTGGGCCCAGAATCAGGGGATCCCTTACACCACCATCAGGGACCTGTCCCACCGGCCCGAAGTGATAGCCTTGATTCAAAAAGAGGTGGATGCTGTTAACGCCGAACTGGCCCGGGTAGAGCAGATAAAGAAGTTTGTCCTTATTGACCGGGAACTGTATCACGAGGAAGGGGATCTCACCGCAACCCAGAAGGTGCGGCGGAAAGTGATGGAGCAGAAGTTTGCCGCCGAGGTAGAAACCCTCTATCGCGAGGAAAGTATGGCCGGATAGGATTTTCTTACACCTTCTCCCGGCACCGCGACCGGGATCTGTTGTAACTAAGCTGCAGGCAATGGACTACCCGTACGTGAAGGCCTACGGCGGCCACGGGGCGCCGGTGTCGGTGCCGCCAAAGGAAGTCATGGAGCTGGTGGACCTCAAGTGGCGGCGGGAAAAGGGAGAAACGGTACCGGCAGAAGAGATAGCGGCCCGGGAGAAGGTCCTCCAGGAGGAGATAGGGCCAAAGCTGCATTTCGACTTACCAGAGTTTGCGGCGGTGAGGTGGTAGCTTTGCCAGTAGAAGTTGTTACAGCACCAACCGGGGAAAAGGTTAAAGAGCGGCGGGAAATGTTGCCCCACCTGCAGTTTACCCCGCCGGAGGAAATTTCCGGCCGGATAGCAAGGCTGCAGGAGAAGCTGGCGGCGCAGGACGTAGAGGGGGCGCTCCTTATCAGGGACGTGAACCTCTATTATTTTGCCGGCACCATCCAGCGCTCTTACCTCTACATACCGGCCGCAGGGCGTCCCCTGCTCATGGCCCAGAAGAGCTACGGGCGGGCCTGCCTGGAGACCCCCATGGCCGGCATCGTGCAGGTTAAAAGCCCCAAGGAAGTGCCGCAGGTCATGGCCGACCACGGCTTTGCCCCCGGGGTTCTGGCCCTGGAGTTAGAAGAAATCCCCGCGGCTTTATTTTTCTCCTACCAGAAGCTTTTCCCCCGGGCGCGCATAGTGGATGCCAGCCAGGCCATCAAACAGGTGCGGATGTTAAAGTCTCCCTACGAGCTGCAATGTATCCGGGAGACAGCGCAGGTTATCGCCGCCATGGTCAGCGCTGCGCGGACGGTCTTGCGCCCAGGGATGACCGAACTGGAAGCTTCGGCGGCCCTGTATGAAGTGGCGCGGGTACGGGGAGAACAGGGGCGGGTGCGCATGGCCGGCCTCAACCGCTATGTTGTACCCATTCACGTCCTGGCCGGTCCCAGCGGGGGCGTGCCCAGCTTTTTTGAAGGGCTGACCGGGGGCGAAGGCCCGAACCCGGCCATAGCCGCCGGTTCCGGCTTCCGCCGCATGCAGGCAGGCGAGCCCGTTTACATAGACTTTGCCGTGGCGGCTGCAGGCGGTTATATAGCGGACGTTACCCGCACCTTCGGCCTTGGCGCCATTGACCCCGACCTGGAGCAGGCCTACTACCTGGCGGAGGAAATAGAGGCGGAGCTGGCGGCAGTTGCCCGGCCGGGGATGCCGGCCAGCGAGCTTTACCGCCTGTCAGTGGAAAGGGCCAGGCGCACGGGCCTGGAGGATTATTACCTGGGCTACCTGGAGGAACAGGTTAAGTTTGTCGGCCACGGCATCGGCCTGGAGCTGGACGAACTGCCGGCCCTGGCCCACGGGAACCAGATGGAGCTCGAGCCGGGCATGGTCATCGCCCTTGAGCCGACATTTGTTTTCCCCGGACGGGGGGCGGTGGGCATTGAGGATAGCTATGTGGTTACGGACCGGGGTACGGAACTCCTTACCCCCATTGAGAAGGGTCTTTTGCGCTGCCTGTAGCGGGCTGTGATTACACTGCCTTAGATAGCCCTCACCCTTTCCAGGTGGGGGTTTTATTTGCGGTTGCGCGAGACCATTGACTGCCATTGGGAATCGTGGTAGATTAAAAGCGTATCCCTACTTGGGTTGGACTTTATTACCCGGAGTTTTGCCCGCTGGAACATGCATTGGTCGCCCCCAGGAATTGTCTATAGGAGTGAATGGCGTGCAATCCCAGCAAGCGGCGGTGACTGACGAGCTTACCCGTTGCCGGCAGGAAATAGAGCGGCTGCGCCGGGAGCTGGATGAGCGGCGGCGGGAAAGCGAGTTGTTATATGAAATAAACAAGGCCATCAATACCCTGCTGGTGCCGGAGGAGATAGCCGGGCTGATCATGCAGGCCGTGGTCACCCTGACCAACGCCGATGCCTGTTCGATCATGCTCCTGGATGAAGCTGACGGAGTGCGCATTATCGCCGATTTCGGGCTGGCCGATCCCGAAGGGGAAAAGGCTCGCTTTGCCAGAGAGTATACGGATTCCATGGCCTGGCACGTGTGCAAGTCGGGCCAGCCCTATGTCCTCCAGGATCCTGAGGTTTACGACTGCCTCGGGTGCACCCTGAACGACTACGTGGCGGCCATCCCTTTCATATTCGATAAGGAAGTCCTGGGGACACTGAACATCCACCGGATTCCTTCCCGGTACGTCCTCACTGACTGGCAGGTGGAGTTTCTCTACAACCTGGCCGGCCAGGCTGCCCTGGCTCTGAAGAACGCCCTGATGTACCTGGAGATTAAACGTCAGGCCATGTTGCTGGAGCAGCGGGCCGTTACTGACGGTCTCACCAGCCTGTATAACCATCTGCATTTTCACCAAACCCTTTCAGCCGAAATTCGGGCCGCGCAGGAAAACGGCCAGCCCCTGTCAATAATCCTGGGGGACCTCGATTTCTTTAAGCGGCTGAACGATACCTACGGCCACCTCTTTGGCGACACCGTATTGAAGGAAGTGGCGGGGATAATGAGTTTGAGCGTCGCTGCTGCCGGGGGAATAGCCGCCCGGTACGGGGGAGAGGAGTTTGCGGCCATCCTGCCGGATACACCCCTGGCCGGCGCAGCAGAGATTGCCCGTGATATCCGGCAGCGGGTGGCCTCCCATCCCTTTGCCGATCCTGAGGATGGACAGGAAGTGAAGGTAACCATGAGCCTCGGGGTGGCGGAGTGGGTGGCGGGTGAGGCCAAGTCCGACTTTATTGACCGGGCGGATACAGCCCTGTACCGGGCCAAGCAAGAAGGGCGCAACCGGGTGGTGGCTGCCCAGTAGCGGCCAAATAATAATCCTGTTCTCGGGTAGACTAAGGAGGTGATCAAAGAACTGGTCATTTCCAGCCTCAATTTGAGGGGTAGTGGTATTGGCCCGTAAAGGGGTGCAGGGTAATAATACGCCGGCGGAGTCCAGCTTCAAGGTGGCGGCCGTCTATATCGGGACGGTTGTGGGGGCCGGTTTTGCTTCCGGGCAGGAGGTGCTGCAGTTCTTTGGTTATTTCGGCCTGTGGGGCCTGGCCGGTCTAGCCGTGGCCACGGTACTGCTGGTCTATTTTGGTTACGCGGCTATGAGCCTGGGTCACAGCCTGGGCAGTAGCTCCTACCGCCCGGTAATTCGTATGGCTGGCGGTCGCTGGGCCGGCAACGCGGTAGATGCCGTAATAACCTTTTTCCTTTTTGGTGCGTTAACCATCATGGCTGCCGGGGCCGGGGCCCTCTTTGCCGAACAGTTCGGCCTGCCATCCTGGACCGGTAGCACCCTGATGATAGCTGCTTCCCTGGTCACCGTACTGCTGGGCTTTGGCGGGATCATATCGGCCATCAGTTTCTTCGTGCCTTTCCTGCTGGCCGCCGTCGGCGGTGTTAGCCTCTACACCCTGGCCACCAACTGGCCGGTCCTCGTGGCCAATACGGGCTGGTCCGTTCCGGCCAGGGCCGCAGTCGGTTTCTGGCCCCTGGCGGCGATGAATTACGTCTCCTACAACATGGTGCTGGCAGTGGCTGTCCTGGCTCCCCTGGGGGCGGCAGCGGCGCCGCCGGCCATCCGGCGGGGTGCTATCTGGGGCGGCCTTGGCCTGGGCCTGGGTGCCACCGCCATCTTCCTCTCCACCCTGGCCGGGGCGCCTCAGGCGGCAGCCTTTGAGGTTCCCATGGTGTTCAGCGCCAGGAGCATCAGTCCCCGGGTAGGAACAGTTTACGGTTTGGTCCTGCTGGGTGAGATATACACCACTGCCGTGGCTAGCCTTTACGGTTTTGTCTCCCGCCTGGCCGATCCACAGGGGCCGCGTTTTCGCCTGGTGGCTGTGGGCGCCAGCCTGGCCGGTCTGGCTGCGGCCCAGGTTGGGTTTTCACGCATGGTGGGAATTGTTTTTCCAGCCGTCGGGTACGCCGGCTTTCTCCTCCTGGGCTCCCTCGCCTATGCCCATCTGCGGGAGGTTATCCGGCCGCTGCCGGGCGCCTTCCTTCGCCTGGCAGGGGTAAGGCCGGCCTACCGGCGGCAGGAAGACCAGGAGGAGGTGCCTTTGCCGGAAAAACCAAGTAATGGGCCGGTACTGTCCGGGGAGCGAGTTGAGGTAATACCCAGGGAAACTGGTGACACGACAACTGATTTCAGGCCGGGTACCAGGAGGTAGAACAGGAGGCCCGGCATGTAACCATTTCCTCCTGAGGCGACAGCGGCTACTGATATGTAAGACAGCGCCTGGCCGGCCTGGTAGGTAACGCTTTTGCCGTCGGCCAGCAAAGCCAAATGCCTTTGGTTCAGTTCAACCTCAGCAAGGGAATAAGGATCGCAATGAAGCCCACTATCATGGTGAACAGAGCGCCGATGGCCCATAGGGTGAGGTTGTGTAGTCGCCCGTTAAGTTGCTCCAGCTTAGCGTCTACCCGATCGAATTTCTCGTCTACCCGGTCGAATTTCTCATATACCCGGCTGAAATTCTCGTCTACCCGGTTGAATTTCTCCTCGGTTCGGGCTTCGCTTTGTTTTATTTCCTGGCGCAGGTTCGTTTCCACCTGGCGGATCATAGCCTCTAGGTGATCCAGGCGTTGAAAAATGTAACCTATGGGATCGAAGCTGCCGGAAAACCAACTTCCCCCGCCCTCGGCCCCAGCAGCCGTTTCCTTCCTGGCTTCTTCCGGCACAGCCATTATTTTCCCCTCCTGACTGTATCATACCATAAGCAACCGGTAGGGGCAACAATCAGTTATCATATTCCGCATCTACAATGTAATTCTCCAGCACTCCCAGGCCGGTAATTTCCATACGGATTCTGTCACCTGCCTCCAGGTAGACCGGGGGCTGGCGGAAGGCCCCTACTCCGGCCGGGGTGCCGGTGGCGATGATGTCCCCTGGCTCCAGGGTTACCACCCGGGAAAGGAATTCGATCAGGTACGGCACGGTGAAGATCATTTCCGCCGTGGTGGAATCCTGGCGCAGCTCCCCGTTTACCCAGCACCTGAGGCGCAAATCCTGGGGGTCAGGGATTTCATCCGCGGTTACCAGCCACGGCCCCATGGGGGCGAAGGTATCAAAGGTCTTACCCCGGACCCACTGGCGGTCGCCGAACTGGATGTCCCTGGCGCTCACGTCATTGAAGATGGTATAGCCGGCCACGTACTCCATAGCTTTGTTCTGGCCTATGTTCTTACCTCTCCGGCCGATGACCACCGCCAGTTCGGTTTCATAGTCGAGCTGCTGGGTAAGGCGGGGCCGGATAACAGGGCTGCCGGGGCCGGTGACGGCAGTGGCAAACTTGGCAAAAATAATGGGGTGGGACGGCAGCCTGGCCCCCTGCTCAGCGCAGTGGCTCCTGTAATTCATGCCTATGCAAATTATTTTCGGCGGCCGGGTCAGCGGGGCCGCCAGTTGCACTTCCTCCGCCGGGACGGCGGCCTCCTGCGGGGGGCTGGCAGCGATTCTCTCCACCAGGTGCCGGCCCGCTTCACCTGCGGCCAGGAGGGCTTCCATACTCTCCAGGCAGTCCGGCGGGACGCCCGGCGAGTAGCCTGCACCGGCTGCGGCCGGGGAGCTTGGTTTTTCTGCCCCTAAGCCCATTAGCCTGGCCGCCTGGGAGATGACGATTATCCGGCCGTCCTGCCACAGTCCGAGGCGTTTTTCTTCCTTGAGGATAAAGGTAACGAGTTTCATTTTTTCTCCTCCAAGAGTGCGGCTGGCACCCTCGCCGGAACCCGCACACTCATTATGTTTATCCCGACCACAATTAATTTCACCGTACCGGGGCTTCTTCCTGCTTTAACGTAACCTGGTGACAATACGACCTTGCCGATTTTTGCCCCCGGGCAGGATAAGTATTATGGAAAGAGAATCCTAACAGAGGTCGAGCCCGGTCCTTGGCCGGGAGGTGAGAGTTAGCGACAGGGATTGCTGGAGGCGTTTTTATGCTGGCCGTGGTTGATAGCTATGCCATTACCGGGCTGGAGGCCGTTCCCATACGGGTGGAAGTAGATGTGGCCGGGGGCCTGCCGGCCTTTAACATTACCGGGTTGCCAGATTCTGGGGTCCGGGAAGCCAGGGACAGGGTGCGGGCAGCCATTAAGAACTCCGGTTACAATTTCCCGCCCAGCCGCATCACCGTTAACCTCGCCCCTGCGGATATCCCAAAGAGCGGGTCGGCCTTTGACCTGCCCATTTCCCTGGGCATACTGGCGGCCACAGGGCAGGTGCCTGCCCAAGCCCTCGCCGGATATACCTGGGTAGGAGAGCTCTCCCTGGACGGCAGCCTGCGCAGCGTACCAGGGGTACTGGCCATGGCCATGCATTTTGCTTCCGCCTGTCCGGGCCGCGGGCTGGTGGTGCCCCGGGACAACCTGGCCGAAGGGGCCCTGGTAACGGCCACCGGCCTGTACGGGGCCGCCACCCTGGCCCAGGTAGGGGACGCCCTGGCCGGCCGGGCCGGTTTTGACTTGGCTCCGCCAGAAGATGCTTTCCCCCTCCCGGGGGCGGAAACGGATCTGGATATGGCCGAGGTAAAGGGGCAGGCGGCGGCCCGGAGGGCCATGGAGATAGCCGCGGCCGGCGGCCACCACCTACTTTTCATCGGTCCGCCGGGCACGGGCAAGACCATGCTGGCCCGCCGTCTCCCTTCCATTATGCCGCCCCTCACCCGGGAGGAGGCCCTGGAGGTAACCTGCATACACAGCGTGGCCGGGATACTCAGCAAAGAGCGGCCGGTAATAACTACCCGGCCGTTCCGCGCCCCACATCACAGCGCTTCGGCGGTGAGCCTGATTGGCGGCGGCCGCGTACCCCGGCCGGGAGAAGTAAGCTTGGCCAGCCATGGCATCCTTTTTTTGGACGAGTTGCCGGAGTTTCCTCGCGACGTGCTGGAAGCCCTGCGCCAGCCCCTGGAAGACCGGAAGGTAACCGTCACCCGGGCCGCCGGAGCCGCCAGCTTTCCGGCGGAGTTCCTCCTGGTGGCGGCCATGAACCCCTGTCCCTGCGGCTATCTCGGGGATTCCGTACGCGGGTGCAACTGCACGCCCCGCCAGATAGAAAATTACCGGGCCAAGATTTCCGGCCCGGTTCTGGACCGCATTGACCTGCAGGTAGAGGTGCCCCGCGTTCCCTACCTGGAGCTTGAGTCGGACAGCCTGGCGGAATCTTCCGCCGCCGTCCGCGAGCGGGTGGTGGCCGCCCGGCAGCGCCAGGCAGAGCGCCTGGCGCCAGTGGGCCTGCATTATAACGCCCAGATGCAGCCCCGCCACCTGCGGCAGTTCTGTACCCTGGAGGGAGAAGCGCGTAAGCTGCTGCAGCAGGCCTTTACCGGGTTAGGCCTTTCCCTGCGCGCCCGGGACCGCGTCCTGCGGGTGGCCCGCACCATCGCCGACCTGGCCGGGGAAGAACAAATCAGGCCGGTCCATGTGGCCGAAGCTCTGCAGTACCGTTGCCTGGACCGGCCGGTGGGTTATTGACAGTCCCGGCCACCACCCCTGATCGTAATTTGGGCCTACAGTGGCCGCCCCTGCTGCTTCACGGATGATCCTGGTCCTCTGCCTGGACACCCCGCACCGAACTCAAGAACCTCGGGTCGGCCACCAGGTCCCGGTAGGCGGCCAGGATCCTGGGGTCGCTGGTGAGGGAGTAGTCGTTTATCTGCCGGTGCTCGACGGCATAGGCCACGTTATTCACGTCGAAATAATAAATGGCCTTAACCCGGGGGTAATACGTGAGGATCCCTTGGTACATGCGGTTTAGCTTGCTGATGGCCATGTCCACGTACTCCCGGCCATCGGTCACCGTGTAATGGGTGACGCCGTACTCGGCGATCATGATGGGCTTGGTGTCAGCATAGGTGCGGTAGACGTAATCTAGGAGGCGCAAGGGATCCTCGTAGGCGGCGGCCTTGTCCAGCCGGTCGTTATGGTAGGCCACGTTGTACACGTTCACCCCCACCCAGTCCACGTACTCGTCCCCGGGGTAAAAGCGGGGGATGGTTTGCTGGGGCATGGTGAAGACCGTCCACACCATGGCCACGTTGGGGGCTTCCTCCTCCATGACGTCGTGGACCAGCCGCCATTTCTCAATATACTTTTGCGGGTCGCCGCTGTAGGCCGTCCAGTCGCCGTTCATCTCGGAAGCGTAGCGGAGGAAGATGGGGAGGCCGGTGGCTCGAGCCTCTCGGGCGAAGCCGCGCAGATAGGCGTCGTCCTTAACCATGTCCAACCCCTGGTTGGGCTCCCAGGCGATCTGGGGCACAGCGCCAGCAGCCGCCACTTCCTCCACCCATTCCCCGGGGAAGGGCTCCCCCCATCCCACGTAGCGGAAGAAGGTGGCGTGCTTTTTCCCGGTCAGGCGGTTAAACTCGGCCATATCGCCGTTAATGCTTTCATCCTGCACCACATAGGCCCCCAGGTAGACGCCCTCTTCCGGCTCCCATTTGGCCCCGGTGTAAAAATCGGGGTACGCAGGCTGGTGCCAGGCAAAGGTGGTGTGGTCCAGCCAGTCCTGAAAAACGCCCCAGGCATCCCGGTGGGCTTTAAGCTCCTCGACTACGTAATTACGGGCCGGCGGGCTGGCCGCGACGACCACCCCGGCCACAACCACGGCTCCCAGAAAAACAATAAGTGCAACCAGCAAACGCCGCAAATTCTTTGCCTCCTGTCATCCTTGCTCCCGCCGACAACGGGCCTAGCCTCAGGCAACAGACGGCCGGGCTAGAACTCCGGCCGCAAGTCACAGGCCGCCGTGACCCCGGCGGTAGACCTCAGTTTGCCTAACCGTTGCCCCTGGCCCCGGGCAGGACGCTGTTAACCCGCCGCTCCAGGTTCATGGCCCTGGCCTTCAGCCAGCCGGAAAACCCTTTGGACTTCGGCCGGGCCGCCTTTTGTATCGCCGCCAGTAGGTCCTGCGGCCCGATCCCCGGCCGGCCTACGTTGAGCCGGGGGAGAAGCAAGGGGTCGCTTTCCCCGGTCACCATCCCCTGGCCCAAGCCAAAGGCCAGCTTGTAGCCTGACGCCCGCGAGGCTTCCCTTAGTTCCGGCGAATAGCGTCCATATGGGTAACAAAAATACTTATCGTTTATGCCGGCCTCCGAGGCCAGCGATTCCCTGGCCTGGGCGATGTCCGCCGCGATCCTGGCCACATACTCCTGCCGGGTTTCCAGCCGGCCCAGGTCCTGGCGGTAGATGGGCCCGGTCAGGGCGGCGATGTCTTTTCTTGCTCCTCGGGCAAAACGGTGCCCGTCGTAGGAATGGGAATGAAAGCTTACGCCTTTTGCCTTGAGGTAACGGATTTCATCCCAGGTGAGGTAGGGGGTGCGCCCGGTGGTGCCTACGAGGTTGAGGATGAGGAAGACGCTGGCCGGCATGTGGCGTTTCTCCAGTTCGGGGAAGGCGTAGGTATAAAAGCTCTCGTAGCCATCGTCGAAGGTGATGGCCACGGTGTTGGGCGGGATTTTCCCTCCGGCCAGGAAGTTTTCGACGCCTTCGAGGGAGACTACGTTAAAGCCGCCTTCCTGCAAGGCCTTCAGGTGCCGGCGGAAGTTTTCTGCCGACATCGTGGCTGTCTCCCTAGGATTTTCCACCGGAGCTATGTGGTGGTACGCGAGCACAGCCACCCGGTCCCGGTAATGGACTGGCATTTCCGCCGCCTTTGCCGCCCCCTCCCTGGAGCCGGCCGGCAGGGATGTCCTCTCCCCCTGGTAGCCCGCCAGCCCGGTGACGATTAGAGCCATAATGATTGCCACCAGACAGCCGTGGCGGGCCTTTGGCCGCAACCCGAAGATCCTGGTGGTCGCCCGTTCTCTCCAGTAGATCCCGATCACTGACATGCCCACCAACCCCTTAGTTATTTAGACGTTCGGCCTTGGCATTTTGTTCCCGAAATGCCGCCAGTCCGGGAAGAAAAATTGTGACCTCAGGTTGCCATTTTCTGCCCGCATTCGTTAGAACGGTTTTACGCCAACCGGGCGGGCAACCCTCCCCTCCCCGCGGCGTGATGCTGCAGTTCCACGGCTCGGTGAGAAAGAATCGCCTTCCAGCTTTCAGCTGATGTCCAAGAAAACAAGGACCCTCGCGTCATGACCAAAAGGTCAGGCGGGTCTTTGATCACCGTTGAGGCTAGCCGCCCCTGGGATATAAATTAGAGTAATTCGTCTTGCCAGAACACCGTAGCCAGGCTATAATTATGAGAAGATGGCTGTGCCGTGATCGGGGGCCGGCGAAAGCGTTACCCGCGATGATATTCTAGCCTACGGAGTGGGAGGGCTATGCCGCCATTGTCAGCCGTGTACCTACCCGGCGTGTTCCTTTGGGAAATAGGCGAGGTTCTGGATATAGCCTTTAAATCAGCATCTGGACCTCAGTTTATTACCGGCGGCGAGTTATTCGGGTCTTGACGCAGAGGACTCTGGAATATGCTGTCAGGAGAGCCAAGGGAGGAGATAGCCATGAGTAAAATACTGGTAGAGCTTCAGGTGAACGGCGAGAGCCATGAGCTGGCCATCGAGCCCCATCGCACCTTACTGGAGGTTCTGCGGGAAAACCTGGGGTTGACGGGGGCTAAAGAAGCCTGTGACCTGGGCGAATGTGGGGTCTGCATGGTACTAATGGGCGGTAAACCCGTTCTTTCCTGTTTGGTGCTGGCTGCCGATGCCCAGGGCCAGGAAATAGTCACCATTGAAGGCCTGGCCCAGGGAGGGAAACCTCATCCCCTGCAGCAAGCCTTTGTGGAGCACGGGGCGATCCAGTGCGGCTACTGTACTCCAGGGATGATTATGACCGCCAAAGGATTTCTTAATAGCCATCCAGCACCAACAGAAGAAGATGTTAGGAAAGCCATTGGTAACAATATCTGCCGCTGTACCGGATACAAGAAAATCGTGGAGGCCATCATGGATGTAGCCAGTCAAAACGCTGTACAGTCCGGCGAAGAACTAGCAAAAGTGTGAGGGAGGCGAGGGAAATGGCTAATTTCACGGCTGTCGGATTGCGCCGGCCGCGGCCCTACGGAATGCGGTTGGCTTCCGGGGAAGGCCAGTACGCTGGTGATTTGATTTTGCCCCTAGAGGAAAAGAACAGGGCGTAAGTTAATAGTTCATGGAGAAGCATTCTTATTCGTTTTTACCGGGAGGGGATTAGATTGGGGGAGCAACAGGCGATTGGGCGCAGCCTGCCCCGCCTTGATGGTCCGGCCAAGGCCAGGGGAGAAGCTGTATATGCTGGCGATTTGAACCTGCCGGGCATGCTGTGCGGCAAGATCCTCACGAGCTACTTGCCCCATGCCCGCATCCGGCGCATTGATACCAGCGCGGCCGTGCGGGTCCCCGGGATGAAAGCCGCAGTTACCGGTCAGGATACCCTGGGGCTGGGATGCGGTCCCACGCGGTTCAGAGAGAAGTCCCTGGACTTTTTGCCCCTGGCTAGGGATAAGGTGCGGTATATTGGCGATGCCGTGGCCGCGGTAGCCGCCGTGGACGAAGACGCCGCCAGTGCGGCCCTGGAACAGATCAAGGTGGAGTGGGAGGAACTACCGGCGGTTTTTACCCCTGAGGAAGCCATGCAGCCCGGGGCTCCCCTGGTACACGAGAACATGCCCGGCAACATCAGCCGGCGCATTGTCCTGGAGGGCGGAGACATCGAAGCTGGGTTTCGCCAGGCCTACCATATCCGCGAGGACATTTTCAATACCTCTTCGGATTCCCATGTGCCTTTAGAGCCCCATACCTGCGTGGCCAAATACGACCCTCCCGGGTATTTCACCCTCTGGACCTCTACCCAGGTGCCGTACATGGTCAAGAGTGACCTGGCAAGGCTGCTGGGAGTCCCCGAAAACCAGGTGCGGGTGATCTTACCCTTTGTTGGCGGCGGGTTTGGCGGCAAGTCTGACGGCGTTTTCTCCCTGGACCTGTGTGCGGCCCTTTTAGCCCAAAAAACGGGGCGACCGGTGCGGATAGCCTACAGCCGGGAAGAAGAATTTATCTGTACCCGGCGGCGCCACCCCATGCAGATCTACCTTAAAACCGGGGTGAACCGGCAGGGGGAGATAACGGCCCGCCAGGCCAGGGTAATAGCCGACGGCGGCGCTTACAGCGGCTGGGGCCATGCCAGCATCTACCTGGCAGGGTTATTCCTCTGCCTGCCTTACCGTTACGGCGCCTACCACTACGAAGGCTTGCGGGTGTACACCAATAACCCCGTGTCTAGCGCCATGCGCGGCCACTGCGCCCCCCAGGTGCAGTTCGCCGGCGACGTACAACTGGATATGCTGGCTGAAGACCTGGGGATTGACCCGGTGGAAATCCGCCTGCGCAACGCCCTGGAAGACGGGGAAGTTACGGCCGCTGGTTTCAAGATAGGTACCTGCGGCCTAAAAGAATGCATACGGAAGGCGGCGGAAAGATCCGGCTGGTACACAAGGCGCGCCTCCCTGCCGCCGGGGCGGGGCGTGGGCATCGGCTGCGCCGGCTTCCCCTCTGGCCAGGGCTTCCGTCTCCGCCCGGACATCCCGGCCTATACCACGGCCGTCACCCGGGTAAACGAAGACGGCAGCGTTACCCTCCTCTGTGGCGCCGCCGACACCGGCCAGGGGTCAGATACGGTGATGGTGCAGATCGCGGCCCAAGAACTAGGGGTCAGGCCTCAGGACATCCGTTACGTCCGCGCCGACTCCGATATCACCCCGGCCGACCTGGGCAACTACTCCAGCCGGGAAACGGTTTTTGCCGGCAATGCCGTCAAAGAAGCGGCCGCCAGGGTAAAGGAAAAGCTCCTGGCCTTCATAGCGGACGAGTGGCAGGTGCCGGAAGAAAGCTTGGAAATTGCCGGTGGCGAGATCACCTGCGCTAGTGCGCCTGACAAACGTATTTCCTTCGCCCAGGCCGCGCGCGGGTGGCAGGAAAAGCACCAGGGGAAACCGCTGGTGGGGGAAGGTACATACGATCCGCCCGATAAGAAATTCTACGAAGCCTACTCCTTTGGCGCCCAAGTGGCGGAAGTTGAAGTAGATAAGGAGACCGGGCAGGTGAAGGTGGTAAACGTAGTGAGTGCCCATGACGCTGGCCGGGTAATCAACCCCATGGCCGTGGAGGGGCAACTGGAGGGGTCGGTACACATGGGCCTCGGTTTTGCCCTTAGCGAGGAGATGGTGGTACGCCAGGGCCGGGTCCTCAACCCCGCACTGGTGGATTACGCCATTCCCGTGGCCGCCGACATGCCAGAAGTAGAGTGCGTCCACTTAGAGGTGGAAGACCCGGCCGGCCCCTTTGGGGCCAAGGAATGCGGCGAAGGCACGGTCGGGCCTACGGCACCGGCCATCGCCAACGCCCTTTACCAGGCCACCGGCAGGCGCTTCCTAAACCTGCCCATAACTCCATTTCAAATAGTCAAGGGCGGTGATGGGCAATGAGATTGCCTCCTTTTGAGTGCGCCAGCCCGGCCAGCCTGGAAGAGGCAATAAACCTCCTTGGGCAAGCCGCAGGCCAGGCCAGAGTACTGGCCGGCGGCACAGACCTTTTGCCGGCCATGAAAAGGCGAGGTATTGCCGCCGGCCTGCTGGTGAATATTAAGGGTATTGCCGGGCTAAAACAGGTATCGGCCAGGGAGGACGGCAGCACGGCGATTGGCGCCGCCGTCAGCGTGAATGAGGTTACAGGTTTGACCGCGTGGCCGGCCCTGGCCCAGGCTGCCTCCCGGGTGGCCGCCTGGACACTCCGCCACATGGGTACTGTTGGTGGCAATCTCCTTGTTGACAACCGCTGCTGGTACTACAACCGGTCCGGGGAATGGTGGCGGGGGAAAGAGCAGTGTTTCAAGCGCGGTGGCGAGAGGTGCTATGTTTTCCCCTCCGGGAGGCAGTGCCGGGCTGCGGCCAGTTCGGACCTGGTGCCGGCCCTGGTGGCCATAGGAGCCCGGGTTGAGGTGCAGTCTGCCTCCGGAAGCCGCCTCCTGGCGGTAAAAGATCTCTACCGGGCCGATGGGGCCGCCCCCCACACCCTCGAGCCCGGGGAGATATTGACCCACATCCTTCTCCCACCCTGCCCGGCCGGGACAGGGAGCGCCTTCATCAAGTTGGCCCGGCGCCAGACCCTGGACTTTGCCCTGGTAAATGTCGCGGCCGTGATCTCCCTGGCCGAGGACGGCCGTACCTGCCGGGAAGCCTCGGCTGCCGTTTCCGGCAGCGTAGTGGCGCCCACCCCCTTGCCGGTAAAACAGTTAGAGGGCCGGGAAATAACCACCTGGCTCCTGGACGAGGTGGCCGGAGAAGCGGTAAAGGCCATGGGTTTCGTCACCTATGCCGGCGCCATGGACGTTCCCGCCGGCTACCGGCGGCAGGTGGCCGGGGTACTCCTGCGGCGCTCCCTGGAGCAGGCTTGGGAGAGGGCCAGGAACGCTTAGGCCCTCAAGTCCGAACATTTTCGCCAAGTGGTAAGGAAATCACGCGCAGCGTTTGGTTTCGGCTGGTCGGGTAGGGTTCTTCAGTGATCTTCTGAAAAGGTTGCGGCAGGGGGGACCGTACATCTCATCTCACATCTTAGATGGCAACGCTGGGTTGCCTGGAAAAAATAATGGTAGCCAAAGCGGCCTAAATGTAGTATAATAAGGATACAGATCCTCGTGATCGCTTAGTTCTCCCTGGAAAGGGAGAAGCGGGGGACCCGTTTTTTGGGGTGAATCCTGAAACAGAGGTAAGAGTCGAGGGTATTGACCGGGCCGGTTGTCCCGGTCGCTACCGGGGCCGATAGTGCCGGACTGGTCCGGCTGGTGGCTGGTCGTAGACATATGTCCGCAGCCCGGCTGGTACGATCTAGCCCGGGTTTCGTGATCGCCAGACGGCGGTATGGCTAAAGATCGGCTCTTGGTTTCGGCACCGGAACAGCCTTTTCCTATGAGGTTCCGGCCTCTAACTTCCTGCCTCTGACCTCTGTTCCAGGTAGGGTTACTCTTTCAACCCGAACCCGTCAGCTAACCCCGTAGGCGTGGAAAGAGGGGGTGTTTTTTGTGTCCGACCTCCTTTCCAGCGGATCTGTACATACCGTGGGAAAAGGAGGGGTTTATATGCTGAACCGGGAGGGCGATCTGCGGGGGTTTCTGAGCAACGGGGAGAAAAGGCAGATAGCCCTGCGGCGCAGTCGCCAGTTACGCGAGCGGATTGCCAATTACCTGGAAGAGCAGCCAAATATCCCTACTGGCTTCAACCGGGAGGAGGTCACGGAGAGAAACAGAAGGCGAATCCTGGGAGTTCTTGGCGGCAGTGAGGAGGACTGGGCCAACTGGAAGTGGCAGATGGCCAACCGCATTACCGAAGTCGGCGTCCTGGCCGAGATCCTCGATCTGTCCCGTATCGAGCAGGAACAGATTCGCCGGGTGGGGGAGAGGTTCCGCTGGGCCATTTCTCCTTATTATGCCAGCCTCATTGACCTGGATGACCCGGAAAGCCCGGTCAGGCGCCAGGCTGTGCCCAGCATCCTGGAACTGGACACCTCGGTGGGCGAAAGTGACCCCATGGCCGAAGAATTCACCTCGCCGGCGCCCTGCATCACCAGGAGATACCCGGACCGGCTGATAATCAACGTGACCAACCGCTGCGCCATGTACTGCCGCCATTGCCAGCGCCGCCGGAATATCGGCGAGGTGGATAAGAATAAGTCCCGGGTGGAATTGGAAGCGGCCCTGGACTACATCCGGGCCAATCCCGAAATCCGCGACGTGCTCCTTACCGGCGGTGACGCTCTGATGCTTTCCGACCGGCAGATTGACTGGCTGCTGGGGGAACTGGACGCCATCCCTCACGTGGAGATCAAGCGGATCGGCACGCGGGTCCCGGTAACTCTGCCGCAGCGCATTACCCCCGAACTGTGCGCCATACTCGAGGCGCATCCCCCGCTCTACCTGAACACCCAGTTCAACCACCCCCGCGAGGTCACGCCCGCGGCGGCCCGGGCCACGGCTATGCTGGCCAGGGCCGGCGTGGTGCTGGGCAACCAGGCCGTGCTGCTCAAGGGCGTTAACAGTCATCCCTTTGTCATGAAGAAGCTGAACCAGGAACTGTTGAAGATCCGCGTCCGGCCGTATTATATTTTCCACGCCAAGCAGGTGAGCGGGACGGCGCACTTTATCACCTCGGTGGACGAGGGGCTGGAGATCATGGAGCAGTTGCGCGGTTATACCTCCGGGCTGGCGGTGCCCACATACATTATCAATGCCCCCCGCGGTTACGGTAAGGTCCCGGTCCTGCCAGAATACCTGCTGGAACGTGACTCTGGTAAAGTGGTCATCCGCACCTGGGAAAAGCGGGTCTTGGCCTATCCCAACGGCGTACGCCGCCGCCAGAAATAAGCAGATACTAGGCCCTTAAGTCCGAATAGTAACTACCCAGCCTCCTCTCACCTCCCACCTCTATTTTCCGGGGGAGTATTGGTTCTAAAGCCTGGGCGGTACGAGAGCCGTCTCCTACCGCTACAGGCTTTTTTGTGCCATCATCGCTATTATTATACAGCGCATAATTTGAGCTTCAGTGTAGACTGGACAAGGATTTTGGTTTATCATAGAGAAGCTTAATGGCGTTTTGACAGGTACCTTTGCGGCCCGGCAGCCATATGATGTGTACAGTTGGGAGCATTTTGCTATATGGCGGCGCTGGTGCCGGCCGGAGGAGTGGGAGGGCAGTATGTCAGGGGAGGAAGTTGACAGGGAACTGGAGCGCGCTTACCGCGAATGTATGGCTGCCCCGCTGGAGCAGGCCAGGAGAATTGGCCAGGCAGACATAGTCGTAGGCATTCCCTTTTATAATGAGGCGGATACAATAACCAGGGTCGTGGAGACGGTTCAGGAGGGGCTGGCTACCTATTATCCTGACCAGTCTGCCGTCATTGTCCTGGCAGGATCCCCGGTTGGCCAGGAGGTTCTCAGGGTCGTGGAAGCATTGCCGGGGCCCAATCCGAAGGTGACCCGTCTGGCCTTTACTTTTCACCACCCGAGCATAAACGGCAAGGGGTGGAGCATCCGGGCCATCATGGAGATAGCCCGGGAACTGGAGGCGGACGTGGCCATCTTTGAAGCCGACCTGGAGACGGCTGAAAAGGACGGCCGCACCCTGGGCCTTACCGGGGAATGGGTCAAGTTACTTTTAGAACCCGTCCGTAACGGCCAAGTAGATATGGTCTTTCCCCGGTTTACCCGCCATTATCTGGAAGCCATCGCCAGCAACAGCCTGGTTTACCCCTTGATAACGGCCATTTATAATGTGCGCATCCGGGAACCCCTGGGGGGCGAAATCGCCATTGCCAACCAGATGCTGCCAGTGTTCTTGGGCGACCAGGCGAGCTGGCACGGCGATGTCGGCGCTTACGGCATTGACGTCTGGTTGCTCACCAAGGCCATTGTCCGGGAAGCCCGTATCGGCGAGACCAGCCTGGGGGTAAAACTGCACCGGTCCTCACCCGGCAAACAGGAGTTCATTTTCCGCCAGGTGGCCAAGGTGCTCTTTGACCAGATCATCCTGCACCAGGAGTGGTGGCGCCAGAAGGCGGGGTCGGTGTACCTGGTCAGCATGTTCGGGTATAAAGCGGATTCGGATGTGGGCGCCTGGATGCAGATCAATTACCAGGCTTTGGTCAACCGCTTCCGCCAGGGGTACAACCGGTTTCACGAATCCCTTCTGGAGAGGATTCTACCCGAGGAGGTTTACCGCCGGCTGGCCGAGCTGGCGAACGCCGGGTACGGCGAATTTAACTTTTCGCCCGACCTCTGGTCCAAGACGGTTTACGCCTTCTTGCTAACCTATGCCTTCAGCCATGATCTGGCACGGGGGGACCTGCTGAACGCCCTGGTGGCTCTGTTCCAGGGCCGGGTGGCCGGCTTTGAGCGGGAACTGGCGTCCTTCCGCAGCTACCTGGAGAGGCTGAACCCGGACGACGTGGAATCCCTGCTGGACCTGCAGGCCGAGCGGATGGTGGAGGATCAGGCTGAGGTCTTCCGCAAGGAGCGGCCGGCGTTTCTCGCCCGGTGGCGCGAAGAAAGCCAGGCCGTGGAGTCCTTCATTCCTAAGGTAGCCTACTGGGAGTTTGTCCCAGGGGTGCCCCTGGTGTTGCCCCAGGAAACCCTCTCTCCCGAAGGGCATCCGGTGAGCGTGGCGCCCATCTACGAAGGTCTGCTGCGGCGGTACAAGGCAGAATTCGACGCCTTTATTTATGAGCGCCTGGGGGTACACCGGGGAGTTACTTCCCAGGAGATAGCCCAGGCGGTGCGGGACTTCCTCCGCCGCACCGAGGCCGGCTTGGACCTCCTGTTGCCTGGGGACCTGTGTACGGTGGAAGGAACGCGGGCGGTGGCCGAGGCGGTGGCCAGCCATATTCCCCACGGCCAGGTTTTGACCCTGCAGCCTGAGGCGGCCACCTGGCTTCTGCGCCATTATCCCCCGGTAAACTTGATGACCCGGTGGGATTGCCAGGATGTAACCAGCCTTCTCGCGGGGAGGGACCCGCTGGACGTGCTGGCTCTAGCCGGGTGGTCGGAGGCGCGGGACTTCGGGGAGCGCATTGCCGAATGGCTGCGGGATTTTGCCCGGCCGGAACATTTCGCCCTCACCGACCTGAAGGTGCTGGTGGTGGCCCACGAAGATTTCCCTTCCCTGGTGGAGATGAAGGAAACCTCGGCCCTGGACCGCCTGGCCGGGCGGGTAGTGGTGAGCAACCTGCGCAAGAATACCGGCGGGGAATTCCCCAAGTTGCGGTATCTGACCGTCCTGGCCAAGAACTTCGTGGAAGGCGAGAGATTCAGCCAGATCTGGCAGCGGTTTGCCCGCGAGCGGCGGGAGTTCGGAGGGAAAATATGTAACTCCATCGAAGGGCACTGGGGACGCAGCCCGTTCTCTGCCCACAATATCTTTGAAAACGGGCACCAGCGCCTGCTCGTGGTTAGGCTGCGCCAGATGCTGGAGAAACTGGAAGCCCAGAGCGGACCGCCCGAGTGGCAGGAGTTCCTGGCCAACCTCAGGCTGGTGGCTGACAGCTATCACCTGGCTCTGACCATGCCGGACGGCCGGTTTATCCCCTGTTCGGCCTGGACCTGGGCAAGTTACAGTTTCAAGGGCGGCAAGAGTGTTCCCGCGCCCCTATCCCTGCATGTGGAGCGGGACTGGTTTAGTCATGAGTTTCTCCTGGCCTACTGCCAGGCGGCCGGAATCAGCCCGGCCGAGGTTGAGGAGAAGATTGTGGAGTTAATAAGCATGGGGGCCGAGTCCCAGGACTTGGCTGAGATCCTCCTCGGCCACAAGGAGGCCAAAGACCTGCTGCTGGAGCAATCTCCGGTGGTAGGCGAGCCGCTGGCTGGCCGGCTGGAAAGGTACAAGAACAACCCCGTTCTGGAACCGGTGCCGGGGCACTGGTGGGAGAACAAGTACGTGCTCAACAGCGCGGCCCTGCGGCTGAACGGGCGAGTATATATCCTCTACCGGGCCGTGGGGGACGACGAGGTCTCGCGCCTGGGCCTGGCCGTAAGTGACGACGGGTATAACGTTGCCGAGCGGCTGCCTGAGCCGGTGCTGGTGCCGGCCGGCCCGGCTGAATCCAAGGGGTGTGAGGATCCCCGCGCCACCGTCATGGAGGGGCAGGTATATATCCTGTATACCGCCTATGACGGTCTGGTGCCGCAGATCGCCATGGCCCGCATCCGCGTGGAGGATTTTCTCGCTTATCGCTGGGAGAAGTGGGAGCGGATGGGGCTGGCCTTTCCCGGGGTAACCAATAAGGATGCCTTTCTTTTTCCGGAAAAATTTGCTGGCAGGTATGCCATGTACCACCGGGTGGCGCCCAGCATGTGGATTTCCTTTGCCGAGGCCATAAAATGCCCCTGGTCCCGGGAAGGCCACCGCATCGTCATGGGGCCCAGGTCGGGGATGATGTGGGATGGGGTGAAGATCGGTGCCGGGGCCCAGCCCCTGAAGACGAGATACGGCTGGCTCCTGATCTATCATGGCGTGGACTATGCCCTGTCCTATCGCCTGGGGATACTGCTGGTGGATCTGGCCGACCCGGGCAAGGTGCTTTACCGTTCCCCCAATCCCGTCCTGGAGCCGGAGTGTGAGTATGAAGTAGGCGCAGAAGGCAAGTGCTGGGTGCCGAACGTCGTTTTTACCTGCGGCGCCGTGCCAAAGGGGGACAAGAGCATCTTGGACGACGAGGACGAAATCCTGGTTTACTATGGTGCGGCCGACAGCACGGTCAGCGTGGCCACCGGCCGGGTAGGGGACTTGATACCAGAGGCGGTGCGCCGGGCCCTAACAGCGGAGGTTAGAGGTTAGGCGGTTTTTTGTCTCGGACAAGGCTTGTGCAGTCCCGAAAACGGTGGTATAATCCCGTTAAGTGGCAAAGTGAATAGCGGCTCCGAGCTGTCCGACCTAAGGCCCGCAAAGGCTATGGCCAGCAGCCTGCTACCGAGGTAGTGCCGGGGCGGTGAAGAAATTCACCTCCCTCCCGTGCTTGGAAAGGAGCTCTAGTTGTGGTAATCCCAGGCGCCGGTAGCGGCGCCTCATTTATCACCGGCCAGGTAACTGGCGGGGCGAAGGCCGGGAATTACCAGGGATTTGGTGAAGGATTGGCGGCCAGCGCCGCCTGCCGGGCTGGCGTGGGTAGAGCTGACGGCGACCACAACATGGTGAGGGAGGGAGCAGTTTGACTGTACCGGAACAGGTTTTGACCGCAGTACAAGAAGCGTCTCGGGAAAAAAAGATCACCTGCACCGGGGCCCGGGAAATCGCCGCCCGGCTCGGCGTGGAGGTGAGGCTGGTAGGGGAGGCTTGCGACCAGCTTGGAGTGAAGATAATGGCCTGCGAGTTAGGATGTTTCTAGGACGTTTCCGGAGGATGCGATGCGGGAGTTTTTTCGGGTTGTCACCCTGGGTGAAGCAGAGAGAATCCTGGCAGAAAACTGGCCCCGGGACCGGGCCGAGGTAGTCGTGGCCCCCCTGGCCGGGGCCCTGGGAGCCACGCTGGCCGAGGATATTTATGCGCAAGCCCACCTGCCACCCTTTACCCGGGCCACGGTGGATGGTTTTGCCGTACGGGCGGCTGATACTTTCGGCGCCAGCCCGGCCCTTCCGGCCTACCTGAGAATTGTCGGCGAGGTCTTCATGGGCCAGGAACCGCGGCTGCAGGTAGGAACAGGAGAAGCAGCCAGCATCCCTACCGGCGGCGTATTGCCGGAGGGAGCTGACGCTGTGGTTATGGTGGAGAATATGGAGGAAGTATCACCCGTGGAGGTGGGGGTGGTCAAGGCCGTGGCGCCGGGGGAAAACATCATCGCCGCCGGCGAAGACGTCCCGCAGGGGGGTTGGGTCCTGGCCCGGGGGCGGAGGCTGCGGCCCTTTGACCTGGGCCTGCTGGCCGGCGCGGGCGTAACTGAGGTCCCGGTTTTCCCGCCCCTGGCCGTGGGGATACTGGCCACCGGCAATGAGATTATCCCGCCGGACCGGGTGCCGCGGGCCGGACAGGTGCGGGATATGAATTCCTATACCCTGCTGGGCCTTGCCCAGGCCGCCGGCGCCCGGGCCACATTGTGGGGGATAGCCGGCGATACCCTGGGGGAGCTGCAGGCCGGGATAGAAGCCGCCCTGGCGGCCAGCGACCTGCTCGTGTTGTCCGGAGGCAGTTCGGTCGGCAGCCGGGACCTGGTGCTGGAGGTGCTGCAGGAGCGGCTGGGGGCCGAAGTCCTGTTCCACGGGGTGGCCTTGAAGCCTGGCAAACCGGCCCTGGCGGCCAGGGTACAGGATAGCCTGATCATAGGTGTCCCTGGACATCCGGGGGCAGCCGCCGTTTTCTTCCAGGTACTCCTCGGCCCTCTCCTGGCCCGGGGGGAATACCCGCCCCGGGAGTTACAGCCCACGGTCAAGGCGGTTCTCCGGCGCAGCCTGGCTTCGGCTTCCGGGCGCGAGGAGTTTGTGGCTGTGCGGCTGGTCTTGGAGGATGGAATAGTCTGGGCCGAGCCGGTGCTGGGCAAATCCGGGCTCCTGCGGCCCCTGGTCCAGGCCGACGGCCTGCTGCGCATTCCTATTGAAAAGGATGGCTTGGCGGCTGGAGAGACAGTGGAGATCACTCTGTTAGCGTAGATAGCGGAGGTGTTGGGATTGGCATTCGGCCGGGATGTATATCTGGACCGGCAGCCGTGGGACCAGGCCCTGGCCCGCTACCAGGAGGCCCTGGCGGGACACGGCGCCATGGGCCCGGGGCCGGCGGCGGAGGTGCCTGTCACCCAGGCCCTGGGGCGGGTAACGGCGGCCCCTATCTACGCAGCCATCTCCTCGCCCCATTACCCGGCCGCGGCTATGGACGGCTTTGCTGTCCGCGCCGGGGATACCTTTGGGGCGGCGGAGACCAGTCCCAGGCGGCTGGCGGTGGGCCGGGAGGCTATGCCGGTGGATACCGGCGATCCCCTGCCACCGGGATATGACGCGGTGATCATGATCGAGGACATCCATTGGGCGGCCGAGGATACGGTGGAAATCATCGCCCCGGCTACGCCTTGGCAGCACGTGCGGCCCATCGGCGAGGACCTGGTGGCCACTGAGATGATTCTGCCGGCAGGAGTAAAGCTGGCGCCGGAGCACCTGGCCGCGGTCCTGGCCGGCGGGGTAACCCGGGTGCAGGTATACCGGCCGATGCGGGTGGCCATCATCCCCACCGGGGATGAGTTGGTGTCCCCTGGTCCTGATCTCCCGCCGGGAGCCATTCCTGAGTTTAATGGGGCCATGCTGGCCGGCATGGTGCAAACCTGGGGCGGAGAGCCGGAGCTGTTTGGGCCGGTGCCGGACCAGTGGGAGGAATTGCGGGCTGCTTTGGCCAGGGCTCTGCCCGAAAGTGACATGGTGCTCGTCAACGCCGGCTCCTCCGCCGGACGAGACGACTATACCGTGCGGCTGGTGCGGGAACTGGGCGAAGTCTATACCCACGGGGTAGCCACCCGGCCCGGAAAGCCGGTGATCCTTGGCCGGGTAGGAGACAAGCCGGTCATCGGCATCCCAGGATACCCGGTCTCGGCCGCCCTGGCCATGGAACTCTTTGTCCGGCCTTTGCTGTACCGGTGGCAGGGGCTCCTCCCTCCGGAGCCGGAAGTGGTGACGGCCCGGCTGGCGCGGAAGCTGTATTCCAGCTTGGGGGCCGAAGAATTCGTGCGGGTACGGCTGGGCCGGGTAGGGGAGACGCTGGTGGCCAACCCCTTGCCCCGGGGCGCCGGTGTTATCACCTCCCTGGTCAGGGCGGACGGGTGGCTGGTAGTGCCCCGGCTGGCCGAAGGCGTTGCCGCCGGGGAGATGGTAAGGGTTATCTTACGCCGGCCCCGGGCGCAAATCGAGGGCCAGATTCTTTGCGTTGGCAGCCACGATGTGGCCCTGGACCTGTTGGATAATTACCTGCGCCGCCTGTATCCGGGCGAAAGCCTGGCCTCGGCCCACGTGGGCAGCATCGGGGGCCTGATGGCCCTGCGCGCCGGGGAGGCGGTTTGCGCTGGCCTCCACCTTTTGGACCCGGAAACCGGCACCTATAATGAAACCTATGTCAAAAGATACCTGGATCGGCCGTGTGTGCTGGTAAACCTGGTTTACCGCCAGCAGGGGCTCATGGTGCAGCCGGGGAACCCCAAGAACATCACTGGCATTAAAGACCTGGCCCGGCCGGAGGTGGAAATAGTAAACCGGCAGCCTGGCGCCGGGACCAGGGTTTTCCTGGATTACCTCCTGGCGCGCGAGGGTATTGACCCGTCCCAGGTGAAGGGTTATCGCCGGGAGCAGTTCAGCCACCTGGCCGTGGCTGCCTCCGTAGCCGGAGGGACGGCCGACGCCGGCCTGGGCATCTTGGCGGCGGCCAAGGCCCTGGGACTGGAGTTTATCCCCCTGGGCCAGGAGCGATATGACCTGCTTTTCCCCCGGAAGTTCATGGCGGAAGCCAGGGTCCAGCACCTTTTAACGGCCATCCGGGATCCCGGGTTTCAGGCCGAGGTGGCGGGCATGGGCGGGTATGACCTGTCCGACTGCGGCCGGGTGATGTGGGAAGGGTAGGCTTTCGCCTTTTTTGAGGTTCTTTTGGGAAAGGGTAAGGGGGGCGAGAAAATGCTGGATTCCTTCGGGCGGGAGATAAATTACCTGCGGATAGCCGTTACTGACCGGTGCAATCTCCGTTGCCGCTACTGCATGCCGGAGGAAGGCGTGACCCTGCGGCCGGCAGGAGAAATACTGCGCCTGGAGGAAATCGCCTACCTGGGCCGGTGCGCAACCGAAGTAGGGATCAGGCGGGTGCGCCTTACCGGCGGGGAACCCCTGGTACGCAAGAACTTGGCCTACCTGGTGCGCGCCCTGAAGGAAGCCGGCATGGAGGAAATCTCCCTGACCACAAATGGTACCTTGCTCGCGGCCCGGGCTGAAGAACTGAAGGCCAGCGGCCTGGACCGGGTGAACGTCAGCCTGGACACCCTGGATCCCGCCAGATTCGTCCACCTTACCCGGGGCGGTGACCTAACGCAGGTGCTGGCCGGGCTGCGGGCGGCTTACGCTGTGGGCTTGTCGCCGGTCAAGATCAATACCGTGGTGGCCAGGGACCTCAACTTTGACGAAATTCCCGCCTTTTGCGAACTGGCCTACCGCTACCCGGTGCACGTGCGCTTCATTGAAATCATGCCCGTCGGCCAAGGGGCCCGGTGGGGGAAGCCAGTACCTGAGGTGGAAATAACGGCCGAGCTGGAGCGCCTGGGCTGGCGCCTCCCGGTACACCCGCCGGCCGGGAACGGCCCGGCCGAGAGTTTTACCCGGCCCGGCGCGGCCGGCACAGTGGGAATTATCGGCGGACGCACCGGGGAAATCTGCTCCCGGTGCAACCGCGTGCGGCTCACCGCCCTGGGGGGACTGCGTTCCTGCCTCTATAGTGACGCCGAAATTGAGGTCAAGGGCCCGCTGCGGCGGGGGGCCTCCCGGGAGGAGATCGTGGCCCTCTTCCGGCAGGCCATCCTGGGTAAACCGCAGGCCCACCCGCGGGTGCCGCCGGGTGAGCCGGGACCGGGCACATATATGTCGCAGATCGGGGGGTAAATATGGCGGGCGGGGCGCGGTCTCCGGCGTGCGACGCCGGCCGGATAATCTTCACGGCTCTCCGGGCCGCGGGCCGGTATGAACCCCGGAGGGGATTTTCGCCAGAGATTGGTGCGGGAGGATTTCGTCATGGAGCTGACCCATGTGGACAGTCGGGGCCAGGCCCGGATGGTGGATGTTTCGGATAAAGACGTGACCGGGCGGGAGGCAGTGGCCCGGGGCCGGGTACGGGTGCGGCCGGAGGCGCTGCAACTGGTCAAGGAAGGCCAGGTGGCCAAAGGAGATGTCCTGGGGGTGGCCCGGCTGGCCGGCATTATGGCCGCCAAGGAGACCAGCCGCCTCATTCCCCTCTGCCACCCCCTGCCGCTGACCGCCGTGGCCGTGGAGGTAAGGGTGGATGCGGTAGCCGGGGTCATCGAAGTCCAATCCCGGGTCAAGACCACCGGCCGCACCGGGGTGGAAATGGAAGCCCTTACGGCCGTTAGTGTGGCCTGTCTGGCTGTATACGACATGTTGAAGGCCGTAGACCGGGGCATGGTGATCGAAGACGTGCGCCTGGTGGAAAAGTCCGGGGGCCGCTCCGGGCACTACCTGCGGGAAGGAGAGGAAGTATGGGAAGGATAGTGGCTGTCTGCCGCAGTGACCGTAAGGGTGAACCCAAGGTTAACGTGAATCAGGGAACGCTGGTGGCTGGGCACGGTCTGGAGGGTGATGCCCACGCCGGGCCCTGGCACCGGCAGGTCAGCCTGCTGAGCATGGAATCTATCGGCCGGGCGCGGGAAGATATGGGTGAACTTGGCCCGGGTGATTTCGCCGAAAATCTGACCACGGAAGGCATAGACCTCCTCCGCCTGCCGGTGGGCACCCGGCTGCGCACCAGCCGGGGGGTGTTGCTGGAGATCACCCAGATCGGGAAGAAATGCCACAGCAAGTGCTCTATTTACCAGCGAACGGGCGACTGTATCATGCCTAGGGAGGGGCTCTTCGCCGCCGTCCTGGAAGGGGGGCCGGTGGCGGCTGGCGACCATATTGAGGTGACCGAATCGTGATCCGGGTAGGGATAATCACCGCCAGCGACAAAGGCGCAGCCGGGGAGCGGGAAGACAGGAGCGCGGAGGTAATCCGGGAGATGGTGGCCACCCTGCCGGGCGAGGTGGTGGCCTATGAAATCCTGCCTGACGAAAAGGAACTGCTGGCCGCCACCCTGCGGGCCTGGTGCGACCAGGAACGGGTGGATTTGCTCCTCACCACCGGCGGCACCGGCCTGGCCCCCAGGGACGTGACCCCGGAGGCCACCCGGGCCGTGGCCGAACGGCCGGTACCGGGGATAGCCGAGGCCATGCGCCTGGCCAGCCTCAAGGCCACGCCCATGGCCATGCTTTCCCGGGCCGTGGCCGCCACCCGCGGCCGCACCTTGATCGTCAACCTCCCCGGCAGCCCCAAGGCCGTGCGGGAATGCCTGGAGGCCATTTTACCCGCCCTCCCGCATGGCCTGGAAATCCTGCAAGGAAGGTTCACCGAGCATTAGTTCCTATCCTGCTTTGGGTCCGGCCAGGAGGGTTTCCGGAGCAATGCCGGTAAACTTCTCGGCATTAGCCGCGAACCTCCGGGTCAGTTCCCGGGCCTGGCGCTGGTAAGCCTGGCGGTCGGTCCATGCTTGCCAGGGTTTGAGTATCTCCGCCGGCACCTCCGGGCAGGTATTGGGGATGGCCAGGTTAAAGACAGGGTCGTAGTCGTACTCTACCCCGTCAAGGTGGCCGGCAATGGCGGCCCGGACCATGGCCCGAGTGTAAGGCAGGGGAAGGCGGTGGCCAGTGCCGTAGGCCCCTCCCGTCCAGCCGGTATTTACCAAGAAGACGTTAACCCGGTGTTCCCTGATTTTCTTTCCCAGCAGGCGGGCGTAAACATGCGGCGGCCGGGGGAGGAAGGGCGCGGCAAAGCAGGTGGAGAAGGTGGCCTGGGGTGCGGTGACCCCGCGCTCTGTTCCGGCCAGCTTGCTGGTATAACCAGCCAGGAAATGGTACATGGCCTGTTCCTCGGAAAGACGGGCAATAGGCGGTAGGACTCCAAAGGCATCCGCAGTAAGAAAGATGATCGTCCGGGGGTGCCCGCCAGTACCGGGGATCAGCGCTCCGGGGATGAAGTCCACCGGGTAAGCAGCGCGGGTGTTTTCCGTCAGCGCGTCGCTGTCATAGTCGGGCTCGCGCGTACCGTCCCGGAGGGCCACGTTTTCCAGCACGCTGCCGAAGCGGATGGCCTCCCAGATCTGCGGCTCGTTTTCCCGCGAGAGGCGGATGCACTTGGCGTAGCAACCGCCCTCCAGGTTAAAGACCCCATCGCTATCCCAGGCGTGCTCGTCGTCGCCGATCAGCGAGCGCTGCGGGTCGGCGGAAAGGGTGGTCTTGCCGGTGCCGGAAAGGCCGAAAAACAAGGCCACGTCCCCGGCCTCGCCCTGGTTGGCCGAGCAGTGCATAGGCAGGACCCCGTGGCCCGGCAGCAAGTAATTCATCAGGGTAAAAACCGACTTCTTGATTTCTCCGGCATATTGGGTGCCGCTGATTATGATAGTCCTTTTTTCCAGGTCCAGGACAATAAAGGCTTCCGAGTTGGTCCCGTCAATTTCCGGGTCAGCGGCAAAGCCCGGGGCGGAAATGACGGTGATGCCGGACCTGTAATCCCGGCCGGCCCGCGCTTGGGGCCCGGGCCGCAGGAACAACTGGCGGGCGAAAAGGTTTTGCCAGGCCAGCTCGGTTATCACCCGCACCGGGAGCCCGTAGGCCGGGCTGGCGCCCACGGCCCCGTGAAAAACGAAAAGCTCGCGATTTTGCAGGTAGGCCAGGAGGCGGCCCCAAAGGTGTTGGTAACCGGCTGCACTCAAAGGCCGGTTCGGCCCCCACCAGACGCTGGCCGTAGTGGCAGGCTGCTCGACGACAAATTTGTCATCCGGCGAGCGGCCGGTATATTTGCCGGTGGTGACCCGCAGAGCGCCGCTGGTGGTCAAAACGCCTTCCCGTCTCTCCAAGGCCTTTTCCACCAGGATCGGCAGCGGCAGGTCGTGATGGGCCTGGCCGGAGGTAAGCAAGCGGGATAACTGGCCAAAGGTATCTGGACATATGTTGGGCAACTTCCATCCTCTTCCTTTCTTGCCGCTAGCTTTCATGATGACGGTACCCTGTTTGTATTTTGTATTCCGTATTCATGGCCAGATTCCTGCTGGTTGAGGTAACCTAACCCAGATCAATAGGGCAGACCTCTAGCGTTAATCCCTTCCGCTACCGGCTCACCGGCCGAATTCACATATTGCGCGGGGCTGGCCCTTGTGGTAAGGTAAGAGGAATGGAACTCGAACCGCCGGTTAACGTGGGTCACGCCTGGTGCGGCCGGACGGATGGCGGCTTATATGGCGTTTTGGTGAGGACGGATATGCTGGTACTACACGGAACATGGGTGCCTTTGCCTTTTGAAAGCGGGCAGGGTTCGCCGGCCGCAGGGCGTTTTTGCCTGTGGGCGGAAACATCGTCGTCCCCGGTAAAGGGCGGCCAGAGGGGAAGGAGAGGGAAAAACCGCAGCCAGGTAGCTTCCCACCCCTTTGCCTCCAGGGCGGAGCAAGTGCAGGCCGCCGTGGTGGCAGCCCTTTCGTCCGGCCGTGAGGATCCGGGCCGGGCCGCGGCCCCGGGGGATTCCCTCGACCCGGAAAGCGGTCCGGTATGGTCTGGGTTTGATCTGGGTTCGACAGCGGCCCGGGAGGCGCTGGCTTGGTTGCCGTCGAGCGGCGGCAGGCCCCTGCCGTCCCCGGAATTGGCTCCCTACCTGGAGGGGGATGCCGCGGGCGCCGGCAGGAAAGTCCGGCTTGGATCTGGGGGAGCGGGCCGTAAGGAGCTAAAAGAAGGCCAGGTGTCAGCCTGGAAAATTGAAACCCTGGCCATGACGGCCTGGGAGATGTTGAACTTACTGCTGCTCTTGCCGGACAGGCCCGCCGGCGGGGTAGTCGTAGGGACGGACCTGATTTACTGGCGGGTGGTCGTCGGTTACGTGCTGGAGCTGGCAGCGCGCCAGCGATACCTGCCGGGCTTGCGCCAGGTGCGCGGAGAAGTGGGAGAGGCCCTGGTGGCTGTCTGGGAGCCGGTTCCGGGCGTGACAGTGGACAGGGAGATGGAGCTCCTGGCCGGGGCTATGCCCCCGGCCTGCCGTGCCCTGTTGTGGCCGCCGGATACCCCGGCCGCCGATGACGGGGAACGCAAGAGCCGGGCAGACGGCCAGCTCGCACCGGCCCGGCCGCCGGCAGGAGCTTCGCCGCCGGCCAGGGAACTTTTGCGCAGCGCAGTGGCTGCGGGGATAGACCAGGCGGTGCGGCACTGCCTGCCGGGGATGCAGCCCCGCTACCGGCGCGGGCAGGTCAAGCCCGAAAGGGTCGCCTCGCGCTGGTTTGTCCAGGCCCTGACGGCGGCCGAACCCGGACCTGCCGGACCCGAGGTGGAGGTGGAGAAGCTCTACCGGGACTGGAAGAATTGGGTTGACCAGTTGGCGGCGCCGCAGACAGCCCGCTCTTTCCGTACCTGTTTCCGCCTGGAGGAACCGCGACCGGAGGGTATGTCGGCTGAAGGTGAGAGCGGTCCGGCCGCCGCTGGGGACCAGCAGGACATGGGGGAGGAAACAGGGGAACCAGGCGATGGCCACCTGTGCTGGCCCCTGCGGTTCTTCCTCCAGGCGGTCGAGGATCCCAGCCTGTTGGTGCCGGCTGCGGCCATCTGGCGGGAAAGGGGAGACACCTTGAAATTCCTCGACCGCCAATTCCACCGGCCCCAGGAGCAGTTCCTGGCCGACCTGGCCCGGGCCGCCCGTCTCTTTCCCCCGCTGGAGCGCAGCCTGGCCGCGGCCCGGCCGGAATGTTGTTATCTGCCTGCGGAGGAGGCCCACGCCTTTCTCAAGGAAGGGGCGCTGTTGCTGCAGCAGGCTTCCTTCGGGGTACAATTGCCCTCCTGGTGGCAGGAAAGAAAAGCCGGCCTGGGCGTGCGGCTGCGGGTCAAGACCGCCGAAACAGCCACTGGAGCCGCCGCTTCCGGGCAGTTCGGGCTGGAGAGTCTGGTGGAGTACGACTGGCGGTTGGCCGTGGGGGATACCGAAATAAGTCCGGAGGAGTTCAGCCACCTAGCCTCTCTCAAGGTGCCCCTGGTCCAAGTGCGGGGCCAGTGGGTGGAGGTAGATACGGAACGGCTGCAAAAGGCCTACGAGTTCTGGAAACGCAAGCGGGTCATGACTCTGGGCGAGGTCCTGCGCCTGGGGGCGCAGGTGGGCCAGGAGGAGACAGGTATCGGCCTGCCGGTGGTGGGTTTGGAGGCCCGGGGAAGCCTGGGAAGGCTGTTGGAACGCCTGCAGGGTAAGGAGAGGTTGGAACTCTTGCCGCCACCGCGGTCCTTTGCCGGGCAGTTGCGGCCATACCAGCAACGCGGCTTTTCCTGGCTGGCCTTCCTAACCAGATACGGTTTCGGGGCTTGCCTGGCTGACGACATGGGTCTGGGCAAGACGATTCAACTACTGGCCTGGCTCCTGTACCTGAAGGAGGAAGGAGAGGCCGGGGGGCCGGTGTTGTTGGTTTGCCCCACCTCGGTGGTTGGCAACTGGGAGCGGGAGGCGACCCGCTTCGCGCCTGATATCGCGGTTATGGTGCATCACGGGCCGGAAAGGCTGGCCGGGGAAGCCTTGGCCCGGGCCGCCCGCGGGTACGACCTGGTGTTGACCACCTATGCCCTTACCTACCGGGATCTGGAGACTCTAGCCCGGGTTGAGTGGGAGGGAGTAGTGCTAGACGAGGCGCAAAACATCAAGAACCCCTCCTCCCGGCAGGCCCAGAGTGTCCGCGCTCTGGCCGCCCGGTACCGGGTGGTCCTGACCGGAACGCCGGTAGAAAACCACCTGGGCGAGCTGTGGTCCCTCATGGAGTTTCTCAACCCGGGTTACCTGGGGTCGGCCGCGGATTTCCGCCGTCGTTTCGCCCTGCCGGTTGAGCGATACGGGGACGAGACCCGGGCCAGGCAACTGCAGGCCGTGATCCGGCCCTTTATCCTGCGGCGGGTGAAAACCGACCCCTTGGTGATCAAGGACCTCCCGCCCAAGCAGGAGATGAAAACATATTGCTATCTGACCCGGGAGCAGGCCACCCTGTATGAAGCCGTGTTGCAGGAGATGCTGAGCCGGATTGAAGGGGCCGAGGGCATAGAGCGCAAGGGTCTGGTGCTGGCTACCCTTACCCGGTTGAAGCAGATATGCAACCACCCGGCCCATTTCTCGGGGGACGGCAGCGCTCTCGAAGGCCGGTCGGGGAAATTAACTCGGCTGGTGGAAATGCTGGAGGAGATTTTGGCCGAAGGGGACAAGGCCTTGATTTTCACCCAGTTTGCCCAGATGGGGGAGATGCTGCGGCGCAACCTGTCCCAGACACTGGGGCGGCAAGTGCTGTTCCTGCATGGAGGGGTACCGGTGCGGGCCCGGGATGAGATGGTGCGCCGTTTCCAGGAGGAAGACGGCCGGGGCCCGGCCCTATTTATCCTTTCCCTCAAGGCCGGCGGTGTGGGGCTGAACTTGACCCGGGCCAGCCACGTTTTTCATTACGACCGCTGGTGGAATCCCGCGGTGGAGGACCAGGCCACCGACCGGGCCTTCCGTATCGGCCAGACCCGGCCGGTGCAGGTATATAAATTCATTTGTACCGGGACCTTGGAGGAACGTATTGACCGGGTCCTCGAAGAAAAGAGGGCCCTGGCTGAAAATATTATCAGCAGCGGTGAGACCTGGCTTACGGAGATGTCTACAGTTGAGCTGCGGCAGTTGTTGGCCCTGGACAGGAGGGCCATAGAGGAGTAGGATGCCTTGGGAAGAAGACCAGGAGAATTCGGAAGTAACTGGTGGGCCAGGCGCTGGCTGGAGGTGCTCGAGTCCTTTGGCTGGCGCAGCCGGCTGCAGCGGGGCCGCAGTTATGCCCGGCAGGGCAACGTGCTCCAAATGGAGATAGGTCCGGGCCGGGTGGAGGCCCGGGTGCAGGGCTCCCGCCCTTCTCCATACAAGGTGCGGATTCAGATTGAGCCCTTGGACGCCGCCCGGTGGGCAAAAGTAATTGAAACCATGTCAGGGCAGGCGGTATTTGCCGCCCGGCTGTTGGCCGAGGAGATGCCGCCCGGGCTGGAAGAAGTTTTCGCGGCAGCGGGGGTGGACCTCTTTCCCTCCCGGGCCGGCGACCTGACCACCAGTTGTTCCTGCCCGGACTGGGCCAACCCCTGCAAGCATATCGCCGCGGTATATTACCTGCTGGGGCAGGAATTCGATCGTGACCCGTTTTTGCTTCTGCGCCTGCGCGGTCGCAACCGTGAAGAGATAATTTCCGCCCTGCGCTCCAGGTGGGCCGATGGCGCCGGAGCCGCACCCGAGGAACCTACCGGGGATCAACCGCAGCAGCATGGCGGGCAGCCGGCAGGAGAGCCTACGGAACGCGAGGTGCTGCCCTCGGAGCCGCAGGACTTTTGGGCACCCGGACCGGTCCTGGAGCAGGTGCGGCCACATCTCGCGCCGCCGGAAGTAGACCTGGCCCTGCTCAAGCAACTAGGCCAGCCTTCCTGGTGGAAAGGTAAACCTGATTTTCTGTCCATTATGTCGGAGTATTACCGGGAAGTTACCCGCCAGACCCTACAGTTGGCCTTCCGGCCCTCGTGGGAGCCACCTGGGGACGAGCCTTGAGGGCCCGGACCTCCCTGAGAGGTGTGAGGTGGGGCACTTGTAGGAACCGGCGTCGCCGGTTCCTGATCCAGGCCCACCTCAGCCGCCCTGGTTTTCATGCCGTTGCACTTGGCGCAGATGTGCGGACTCAAAGGCCTAGCGAAGCCAGTAATTTGTTTTTCAGCCCCTTGACTAATCCGGTTTCTCAGCATATAATTAAAATCGGTAAGAGACAAGGATCAAGGTCTTGCTGGCAAGCAGGCCAACCAAGGCAGTAAGGCGAGCGGAAGTAGCTCAGTGGTAGAGCATCGGCTTCCCAAGCCGAGGGTCGCGGGTTCGAATCCCGTTTTCCGCTCCAAATTTGACAAGGGTTCCAGGGTTCGGAGTGGTACTGCAACAGGAGTATTTACTGCAACCCGCTCCGGGGTCCTGGTGAGGACAATAACATAACCGCCAGGGCTTGCGTCCCTGACGGTTATGTTATCTTTGATGGTTCTCTTAGTTCCCTAAGATGGTTTGTCGTGCTGTCTTTAATAAGGGCGATGTGACTGCCTGAGTAATCGCCCGAGTTACCGTAGCTATCGAACTCTATGGCATAGCCCGGGGCCCCATTGAAACCTAGTCCGTAGCCACTGCCCGGCCCGTAATTTTTGTCCTTGTAAAACATGAAGGTCAGACCATCTGCGCCGGTACCCCCGCCGGCCCAGTACCTGAATTCTACAGCAAATGGCGTGGTGGTTTCCTGGCGCAGCCAGAGGACACCCACCTTCCAGGTCCTGGCGGATGTAAGCTCAGCGGGCGGACCTCGCCATAGGCATCGAAAAGGCCTCTAAACACCTCTGACGGAACGCGCTACGCCTTTTTTCGCCAGCCGGGAAAGGGTGACCTTCACCGACGCATAGGGCCGCTCGGTAACGCGGGCGATTTCGGCCGGCGTGGCCTGTGGACCAAGGTACTGGATTACGCTCAGAATGTCCGTAGCACACTCCTCCCTCGGATAACTGCCGCTTACCGCTATTATAACGCATGTTGGTTTTCAGGTAACCATTGTTCCCGTCACAACCTCAGTCACCGGCCCCGTAACGCCCGTCGTCATAGAAAGGGTCATGCTGCGTACCATGTGTCCCGTTACAATCGCCACCTTGGTTGTAATCGTGGGAAGGATCATGTAGAATACTCTCAGGAGCGGAACAGTCACACCCCTTGCCAGGGCGAAAAAGAAAGGTGGTTAGTATGGAGCGCGGATTCAAGGTTGTCCTGGAGTGGGATAGGGAAGGTAATGCCTATCATGTATCTGTGCCGGCGCTGCCGGGTTGTTTCACCTATGGCCGCACCAGGGAGGAGGCTCTGCAAAGGGCGCGGGAGGCCATCCAGGGCCACCTCAAGGGCCTGAAGCTGATCGGCGAACCTGTGCCCGAGGGAGACGTTGATATTGACGAAGTATTGGTGAACATCACGTGACCAGGTTACCACGTGTTGGGGGTAAAGAAGTTGTGGCAGCCTTAAAGAGCGCAGGGTTTGTCGTGGTAAATGTTGAAGGCAGCCACCACCAACTATACCGCCGCGGGAGCGGGCTCGTCACTGTCCCGGTTCACCCTAAAGAAACATTGCCGCCTAAGACCCTTAAGAGCATCCTGAAACAGGCGGGGCTCACCATTGATCAGTTGCTTGACCTGCTTTAGCCTCTTCTCCCGTTCTCTCTCTTGCGTCTAAATGCCTGGTTTTTCTCCACCGCCCGGCTAAAAGCGCACTCAGGCACACTCGGCCTATGTTCGTCGTAGACGTGCTTCCTCAAAACCCTTTTTTGGTGCCCATTTGGTGCCCGCCGCCGCCAAGATACCGTTTATCTTTTCGGCCGCCCGCCACTTCAACTCGCGGGATACGTGGGAGTAGATATCGGCGGTGGTATCGATCCTGGAGCAGCCCAGCAACTCCTGGACTACCTTCAGACCCTCGCCTTCTTCCGGCAGCCGGGTGGCGAAGCTGTGGCGGAGGGCGTGCAGGTTGAGCCTGCTAATTTCAGCCTTCTCCACCAGCTCGTAAAATTTCTGGTGAAGGTTTCGCGGGATGATGGGGGTTCCTAACCCGGACGAGCCGGAACCAAAAGCTGCCGCTTGACTTTCTTCCCATTTTGCGAAGATGTTCTTTGGCAAGGGATTAAGAATGATAGGCACGGCGACAGTAAGGGCCGCGGCCCCTCGCCAATTTGTTAGCTGACCCGTTTTGAGTGCCGGCCCTACGGCTCGCTAGAAAGATGGGAACCGGCATGGTATTAACGAAGTCATAAACATGCGGAGGCTCCGACGTGCTGTTAGCCTTGAGCATATGAGATTTCGAGGCACGCCGAGCGGGAGAGGCTTAACGATAACCTCACCGTCAACGATTTAGAGGACGCTATTGCCTCCGGGGAAGTTATCGAGTCGTACCCCGACGACCCGAGGGGGCCAAGTTGCCTGGTCTGCGGTTTTACAAGTGGTGGGCTCCCCGCCCATATAGTGGTTGGATTTCTTCCCAGCGGATGGGTGAGAATAATCACGGTTTATGTCCCCGACCCCGACGAATGGGAGCCCGACTGGAAGACCAGGAAAAGGAGGAAATAACCGTGGGGTATAAGTATGCTGACTTTCCTTTTGTGGCGGTAAAGTGGAGGAAAAACTGGCGAGGGTCGACTATCGAACCGGGGACAGGTTGATTATACTCGAGGGCGTCCCGGCAGGCGTCTGCCGGCAGTGCGGCGAGCATTATTATACGGCTGCGGTCGCCAAGAAAATGGAAAAGCTGGCCGGTGAGCCGGGGCCTGCCCAGGGGCAAGTGATAGTACCAGTTCGCCGTTACCCTGAGGTGGCTACCGCCTAGGCCGGCAGGAACTCCCCAGCCTTTCATTTGGCCAGGCGTAGGATGATGCCACTGTGATGCAACCGCCTCCGGGACTCTGGTGAAAAGGATAAAATAGCCGCGAAGGGGATTCCCGTCTTTAAGCCGTTTGACAACAATTTGACAACAACCCGGCCTTGGTGACAACAAAATAGCCGCCAGGGGTAGTGTCCCTGCCGGCTGGGGTAGTGCTTGGTTCCCTGTTAGTTCCCTCTCATAGTGGAGGGTTTTTCTTTGGCCGTAACGTCCCGTTCAGTCCGGCACCCAGCCGTTCTTCGCTGCAATCGCCAAGTCTCGCTCCTATTGGGCCGGGCTGCCGCCGAGATCGTGGAGCCGGTGGAAGCCAGGGTTTATACTCAGGAAGAAATTGACCTTGCCCGGCTCCTTCCGGTCAGCTTCCTGCACCATATCCTTACCCAGCCGTAAGCCACCGAGTATCGCTTGGATAGGTAAGAGCAGACAGCCCCCACCCTTATACCCCACGGGTTGAACATAAGAAAGTCTAATGGGCTATTACGAAGGGATTCGGGGTGTGGAGAAAGAAATCCACCCCAAATCATTGCCTGGCTATTCTCTTTATGAGCCCTGGTGCAGCTCTGGGTGGGGGAGAGGTGAGATACCGGGTTCGGGTACCGCGGCGGCAGGTGCGGGGTGACCCTCTGCCGTCCTTCCCCAAAGGGATGGCTCCGGCCAGCGCCAGGGGAGCGCCAGGGCCAGGCACTTGACAAAGGAGGAATCGTTGGTGAGCGAGGATTACCGGGTCATGTGGCAGGAGCTGGGGATGGACCTGGATAAGCATGATGAATTCTTGGCCCCAGTGCCGCAGTTGTATCACGACCTATTTTTAGCCCAGGGCAACCGGCCGGCAAGCATGGAGTATTTTGACTTTGTCATGTCAGAAGTACACGGCCTGCGCGTCAAGGAGTTGGTTGAATTCAAGCAAGCGGGGGGCTTTGTCGCCGGTACCTTCTGTGTCTATGTGCCGGACGAACTGGTGCTGGCCGCCGGCGGCGCGGTGATCGGCCTCTGTGCCGGGGCGCAGTACCCCATTCCGGCGGCGGAGAAAATCCTGCCCCGCAGCACCTGTCCCCTGATCAAGGCTTCCCTGGGTTTTCGCCTGGAGAGGATTTGCCCCTACGCCCAGGTGAGTGACTTTTTGGTGGGGGAGACCACTTGCGACGGCAAGAAAAAAATGTGGGAGATCATGAACGACTACGGGCCTACGTACGTGATGGAGCTCCCGCAGCGCAAAGACGAGGTGGACAGGGAACTCTGGCAGGCCGAAGTCCGGCGGTTCAAGGACTACGTGGAAGGCCAGTCCGGCCGTGCCATTACCCCGGACACCCTGGCAGGAGCCATACGCCTGGTCAACGAAAAACGGCGGGCCCTCCAGCGCCTCTATGATTGCCGCAAGCACGACCCGGCGCCCATCAGCGGCAAGGACGTACTCTTGATCAGCCAGCTCGCCTTTTTTGACGATCCCCAGCGGTTCGTTGCCCAGACGATAAACCTCTGCCAGGAGCTCGAGGGCCGGATAGAGCGGGGTGAGGGCGTAGTTCCCGCGGGTACGCCGCGCATCCTGGTTACTGGGACCCCCATGCCCCTACCCCACTGGAAACTACATCATATTATCGAGACCAGCGGGGCCGTGGTCGTGTGCGAAGAAACCTGCACCGGTACCCGCTACTTCGAAACCCTGGTGGCGGACGATGCAAGTACCCTGGACGCCCAGCTCGAGGCTGTTGCCGGGCGGGCGATGCAGATCAACTGCGCCTGCTTTACCCCCAACGACGGCCGTATTAACGATATCTTGCGGCTGGTGCGGGAATACCGCGCCGATGGCGTTATCTATTATAACCTGCAGTTCTGCCAGACCTATAGCATTGAGCATTATCTGGTGGAAAAGGCCCTGCAACAGGCCGGGGTGCCGGTACTGCATATCGAAAGCGACTTCAGCGAGGAGGATACAGCCCAGCTTGCGACCCGTGTCCAGGCGTTCCTGGAGATGCTTGGGTAAATGCTGACGGCTGGTATTGATGTAGGTTCGACGGCAGCCAAGGCCGTAATTTTTGAGGGGGGTATCTTGAACTGGGCGGTAGAGCCTACGGGCTGGAGTCCCCGGGAAGCCGGGCGTAAGGTGCTGGCCCGGGCTGCCGCCACAGCCGGGGTGAGGCCGGATCAGATAGCCCGGGTGGTCGGTACCGGTTACGGTCGGATGACCTTGGACTGCGCTGACAAGGTGGTTACCGAAATAAGCTGCCTGGCCCGGGGCGCCAGCTTTGCCCTCCCGGACACCCGGATGGTGATAGACATCGGCGGGCAGGACAGCAAGGCGGTTCTTATCGAGAGCGGCGGTCGGGTGGGCAATTTCGCCATGAACGACAAATGCGCCGCCGGTACCGGCCGGTTTCTCCAGGTGACGCTGAATTCCCTTGGCCTGGACCTGGGCGCGCTGCCTGACCCCGGCGACGTGGAGCCGGTCAGGCTCAACAGTACCTGTACCGTATTTGCCGAATCGGAAGTGATTGGACTGCTGGCCCGGGAAGTACCCTTGGACCGTATCTTGGCGGGACTATTTAAGGCCATTGCCGAGCGGACCGCGGCTTTGGCCGGCCGCCTGGGGGCCGTGGAGCGCGTAACCTTTACCGGCGGCGTAGCCCGGGTACCGGCCATGCAGCGGGCTTTGGTCCGCGCCCTGGGCTTGCCGGTAGCTGTTCCCGAGGAACCGCTGATAATCGGGGCTTTAGGCGCGGCCCTCATTGCCAGCACTCTCTGAAGCCTTCCCGATCCCGGACAGGCCGGATGGCAGTTATGGGGCGAAGGAGTTCGCCGCATCGCCCTGCGATATAGAACAACGACCGCCAGGGTTGCCCCTTGGCGGTCCATATTTCCCCAGCAAACCAGTAAACCTACTATATTTCCGCGTTTCCACCTGCAGTAACTTTCACCGATGCCTTTGGTAGTGATGGCGCGCCCGGCAGGATTCGAACCTGCGACCTCCGGACTCGGATTCCGTCACTCTATCCCCTGAGCTACGGGCGCACGTTTGCCGTATCTACAGGCTACATTATAGCTCATGGCCGGGCCGGAGTCAACAATGGAACAGGCGGCGACGTGCTCCGGGGCAGGGAAACTTCGCGACCTTCAGGTGGAAGCGGGCTTGTTGGTGGGTCGGGCCTGTGGTAAACTAAACATGCACCCTGGCCGGTGGGCCATCGGCGCGTCCCTGACAGTCGCCGACCGGCTGGGGTCGGGAGCCTTTTTTCGGGGTGATACCTTGCACGTTGTCCTGGTGGAGCCGGAGATACCGCAGAATACCGGCAATGTCGCCCGCACCTGCGCAGTCACCGGGACCACATTGCACATGGTGGGCCCGCTCGGCTTTTCCCTGAGTGACCGCTACCTGAAACGAGCCGGACTGGATTACTGGCCGCTAGTGGACCTGCGTTACCACCAGGCCTGGGCCGAAGTCGAGGTCGAACTAGCCGGCCGGCCCTTTTACCTGGCGGCCACGAAAGCCCGCCGCTCCTATGCGGAGGTTACGTATCCGCCGGATTCAGTCCTGGTCTTTGGCGCCGAAACGAAGGGACTTCCGCCCGAGCTCCTGGCCCGGTATTCCGGCTCCTTGATCCGCATCCCCATGCGGCCGGGTCTGCGCTCCCTCAACCTGTCTAATTCGGTAGCCATCGTGTTGTATGAGGCCTTACGCCAGCAAGGGTTTTCCGGTCTTGAATGAACGGTGGATAACGGATATAATATAGCCAAAGCGTAAAGTAACTGCTCAGCCACCCTGTGCCAGCTTGAAAAATAGTACTGGACTCGGCTCTG
>SLTJ01000026.1:78532-81220 GCA_004347685.1 Clostridia bacterium | reverse complement strand
CGGGTGAAAGACAAGATCCGGGAGATAACCACCCGGAGCAAGCCCACCAGCGGGGGATTGTACATTGTCTCCATTTATCAAAACAATGGCAGCACTGGAGCAGATTACTTTACGAATTCCCAGGGAATCAGTGATGCGGAGGATGCTGTGGCACTGGCCAATAACCTTGCACAAACCGATAACACTCCAATTTATTTCGCCGTGGATTTTGACGCCACTGCTTCCGAAGTTACAGATAATATTGTTCCCTATTTCCAAGGTGTTTTATCGGTTTTGAACAATAGCACCAAGAATCCCAATGGCTATAGGTTGGGTGTGTACGGTTCAAGAGCTGTCTGCGGTTACATTCGCGGCACTTACTCTGCCACGACACGTTATACCTTCATCGTCGATAACAGCTGGCGAGGTGACTTCGATGATTGGAACCTGCGCCAATACAATTTCAACACGCTTCTTGGCACAGGAACCGGTCAAATTAACGTTGACTACGTAGAGTCTTCTTCTTATGGTGGCGGAGGATGGAAGGAATAAATTCCGTTCTCGGCAATTAAGGAAATAAAGGAGTGGCCGTTCAAACGGCCGCTCCTACCTAATTTAAAGTTTGTCATACTTCTCGTCGTACACCCATGTTAATCCACCGTCCTTGCTGGACAGGAAAATAGTACCTACGACTCCAGCATCTTGATCAATAAGTGCAATAGGCAAGAGTCCTACCTCTCCATTGAAAATGGGAGAAAGGGGGTCCTTTTTATATTGATTGAGTTTTTTCGGGAGCGATACAGAAAGTCTGTCCCACGATTTGCCCTGATCCTTGGTCCAATAGATGACCGGACCATCGTCCATAAAATATCTGTACCCTAAAAAGCCTATATCCTTGCTGGAAAAACCCGCTCCCGTTAAATGTTCCGAATAAATATCATTAGGGTTCCCTATTTCTTCCCATGTTTTTCCGCCATCCGAGGTTTGGAAGACGTAATTCAACGCACTTGCTACGCCATGAGATGCGCCGCTAACCAACCAGCCATCGTTTTTATTCGTGAAACCGATGAAGAACTCATATCCTTTTGCACCTGGAATTATATAATCGTTCCATGTTTTTCCCATGTCATCACTGATTAAAACGTGGAGTGGCGAAGATTCTTCGTTTGGTGAACGGTACACTATGGCCGTTTTATCCTCAGAAATAAAAAATCCACCCTCGCTTGTTCCTCTATCCCAAGCCCTTCTGGTCATATCTAATTTTAAAGGTGTTTTTGTTGTAACGGCCCCGTTCCGGTAAGAGATAGAAACGGTCCCGTCCTCATCTATTGAATACGAATTGCCTGCATCATGCACTATAATTTGCTTCCCGTTAATGCTGGAATAAATCGTACCGGGTTTAAATGCTTGGCTGCCATCTGTAAAGTTTATGCAAGCGGATAGTGTTCCGATTAGAAGAACGACGCTACATAAAACAACAACGCCGTTTCGTTTTTTTATACTAAGAATGGACATGAATCTTTGTTTCATGGTATTTTTCCTCCTCCACTTTAGGGTATCGTAAGTTTTGTAGAAATGGATTGTCCCGATTGCATCATCGCTACGATTATCCCGGCTATACAGCCCTTGTTGCGGTACACCCCAATTTCGTAACTGCCAATCGAAGGTAAAGGCAAAGTTGCTACCCCCTCAGTATTTGTTTGTGCCTTTACAGAGCTACCACCCCCTTGAAGCTCCATAACTATTTGAGCATCTGGCACGGGTTTTCCTGCCTTATCTAGGACAGTAATAGTTAATCTACCGGGCTGGACTACGGAATCTTTAGTTAGCTTAAAGGTAATGGGGGATGAATTCTTACTAACCTGGACTGTTTGCGCTTTAGTAACACCAAAACCGGGAGCGTAAGCAGCGACTTCATACAGACCGGGGTAAACCAGGGAAAATGTGAAAATACCATTTTCATCAGCTTTGGTCTCCGCCCACTTAAGAACATTATTCTTTTTCCACATCCAAATTTCTGCACCACTTATAGGATGACCACCCGGCGTTTCCAGAACATAACCTGATAGATGACCATTAAAGATTTCTTTGGAATCACCAGTACCTGTTCCAATGATGGGCCCTGGTTCTACATTAACCACGTTCGCCTTAACTGCCCCAGTATCATTTGCGGCATGCGTATTATCCCTTTCATAATTAACCGGTCCTTGCACACATCCGAACAGGACCAATAAGAAGAGAATAATGACCGCGCTAGCAACTATTAACCACTTCTTCCTCTTCTTCACTGGACCCCCCCTTAAGAATTCTTCTCCACAAAGTATAGACGTAGAAACCGACCATTTCGTTCCGCTCCCCGCAGAGAAACCTTCATCTGCCTGCCAGCAGGTTTAACCCTTCCCCTTCCCTTCTACAGGCAAGAGGAGAATCCCCCCTTAGTTTGATTATCAGAAAAGGTGGCCAACGGGAGCACAGGGCCATTCGGAGTAAAAGATGAAAAAAATTTGTAACTACTCAGGCCACCGCCTATCACAGCCCCTGTCAGCGGCCTCGCGTAACTTCCGCGAAGGCTAATAACCCGGCTTGCGTCTTCAGTCGTTCGCCGCCCGACCTCCGACCGGCCTGGAGGCTGAGCAGTTACAAAAATTTTTTTGCAGGGGGTTGTCAAAAGCACCCCCGTTTTCTCTTTATATGGTAAAGGGGTAATAA
>SLTJ01000026.1:0-78502 GCA_004347685.1 Clostridia bacterium | reverse complement strand
CAATTAGCTTAGGTTCTTTGACAGTTTAGCGCCGTCCACCGCCCGGAGCGCCAGGCGCCTAAGGTGGCGGCGGGGTTGAGCGCCCGTGCTCACGCCGGTGTACCTGACCGTATCGGGCCAAAACTGGCCGGATAGGGTTTGGGGAACCGCCATCGCTCCGGAGAGGGTAATGGCGTGGCGTGAACCCCGCCTCTAAGCGGGGCAGGCAGGCGGCAGCAGGGAGCCGCCAGCGGGTGTGGGCAGGTCCGCGGGGACCGGGGGAGGTGCCGGCCATGATCAACATCAAGTATGAAAAAGAGAAAAGCATGGGCCTGGCTGATCATGGCATCGTTCATGACGCGCAGCTTATGCTGCAACAGCACATCTACATTCGCGCCAACCTGCCCAAACTTTTGGCCCAGGCGGTCCGGGCCGGGCATCAGGGTGCGGCTGTGGCGGCTTTGCTGGCCTGGGGCGAAGGCACCAAACCCCTCTTAGTTCTCTGGCAGGAAGTTTCCTCCCTGGTGGAGAACAGTTCCTCCCAGGAGGTGAAGAAAGATTGAAGAAGGTGGCCATCTACTGCCGCATCTCCACCGACGAGGACCTGCAAAAGTACAGCCTGCCCGCCCAGGAAAAGGAGCTTAAGGAATTCGCCAGCCGCAAGGGCTGGGAAGTGACCGGAACCTACCGGGACACCATTTCCGGCTCCAAGGCTAGCAGGCCCGGCCTGGACGCCCTACGCGACGACCTGGCCGCCGGGAAGTTTGATGCCATCCTCTGCGTGGACCAGGACCGGCTTTCCCGTTTGGAACCCATTGACTGGGAACTCTTGAAAAGAGAACTCCGGGAAGCGAAGGTCAGCATCATCACGCCCGCCCAAGTGGTCAACTTCGACGACGAGGACAGCGAGCTGGTCTCCGACATCTTTAACCTCTTCGCCCGGCACCAGCGGCGGAAAATCAAGAAAGCCATGCGCCGGGGCCGGGAAGAAGCCTTCCGCCAGGGCAAGTGGCCGGGACAGCCACCCTTCGGCTACCAGCTCAAGGACCAGAAACTGGAGCCGGAGCCCTCACAAGCGGAGGTAGTCCAGAGAATCTTTGAGCTTTACGCCAGGGGATTGGGCACCTGGGAAATCTGCAATCGCTTGAATACAGAAGGTGTTCCCAGCCCCTACCGCAAGACGTGGAAACCCGCCGGGATGCTAAGAATCCTCACTAACCCGGCCTACACCGGCACCATCAGCGTCCACGTCAACGGCAAGCACGTGGAAGTACACCAGGCCCACCCGGCCATCATCCATGAGGAACTATGGGCCAGGTGCCAGGAAATCTACCAAAGGCGCAGCGACGAGTACAAGCAGTACCATACCACCGCAAAACGCGGCCTGCTTTCCGACGTGCTTTATTGCAGCGAATGCGGCCAAAGACTCCACGTCAAAACCAACACCAGCCGGGGTCGTGCGTATTACCACTACAAGCACCGCCCGCGGCAATGCGGACAAGACCTGCCCGCCAAGTGCAAGGTTAGCCACCAACTGGAAGCCCTGGATGCCAAAGTCATTGCAGCCGTCAAGGCCATCGGCTCCTCCCCGGAGGCGGCCCGGCAGTTCATCTACTTCCGTAACGACGGGAAGGAGAGAAAAAAGCTCCAGGCCCGCTTAGCAGGACTGGAGAAAGCGCGGCAATCCCTTGCCGCCAAGCAAAAGAAACTGCTGGCCCTATACTTAGACGGCGACTGGGACAAATCCTTCCTCGACGAACAGAAAAAATCCCTGGAAGCCCAAATCAGGCTCAACGAAAAGCAGCGGCAGGAAATACGCGAGCAGCTAACCTTTCTCTCCGGCGAGCAGGCAGACCTGGACTACATCGTGGAATACTTCGCCGCCCTCAGCAACTTCGACACCGAAATGACCCGGGAGCAGCAGTTAACCCTGGTGCGAGCCATGTTCACCAGGGCCGAAGTGGACAGGGAAAGGAACCTCAACCTCACCTGCCGTATTCCTTTGCCTGGTGAGGGACAGGCTCCTCCAGGCCCGGAAGCCTTGGTAGTCAACGGTTGGGGCCAGTTTCAGTCCCATCGTAACGCTGGGGGAACCGCCGTATACCGACCGGTACGTACGGTGGTGTGAGAGGACGGGGGCTAGCCGCCCCCTCCTACTCGATTGCGCCGATTTCCCACCTCCCACCTCCCACCTCTCACCTCTATTTTCAGGGAGGCACACCTGTCGCAATTTGTTTCCGCCGGATTGGCCGCAAACGACACAAACCGCTGCCGTGCTGTATTATTATTATATTTGAGGAAAAAGGTGGTGACGGTCGTTTGCAACCATACCCGTATCAACGTGTAAGCCATCCTCCCAGGGTTCACGCCCGGGAGCGGGAGCTGGTTTTGCCGTGGGCCGCCGGCGGATGGCTGATCCTTTCATTTTTCCTGGCCCGGGCCGTGGTCATGGGGGACCTGTTCCCCTTTGGGCCTGCCTTCTACGCGGCCTTCGTGGTCACAGGCGCAGGTCCGGCCTGGGCGGCCCTGCTAGGAACCTTGCTGGGAACTGTTTCGGTGGGCACGGCCGAAATTCTGCCGCGCCTGGTGCTGCTGGTCGTCCTGAACCTGTTGTTTGTCTACCGCCAGCGCCCTCTGCGGGCGCCGGCCGTTGGCGCCTGGGTGATAGCCGCCCACTGGCTGGTACACGGCGTGGCGCTTCTGGCCAGTCACGGCCAGACCTATGACTTGATCGTAGCCGCTTTTGAGGGCCTGCTGGCCGGGGGCCTGGCGGTCTGCCTGGTGGTAGCCCTGCGAGTTATGAATAACAAGGGGAAATTCCCTCCTCTGGCCCGGGAAGAACTGGCCGCTCTCATGGTGCTTTTCCTCGGGGCCATGGGCGGTCTGTCCGGGCTGAAGCTGTCCGCGGTGCCTTTAGACGGGATAGCCGTAGGAGTGGCCGTCATGGCTGCGGCGGCCAGCGGGGGCGTGGGGGCCGCTACTGTGGTGGGGGTGGTGGCCGGTATGGCACCCGCCATGGCTGAGGCCAGCCTGGAAGGAGTCACCGCCCTTTACGCTGTAGGCGGGATGCTGGCCGGCTTCCTGAGCGACTTCAGAAAACCCGGGGTAACTGCCGGGTTCTTGCTGGGTACCCTGCTGCTGGCGGGCCTGCCCAGTTACAAACCGGCCCTGGTGGTAGCCCTCCAGGGGCTGCTGGCAGCCGGCCTTTTTCTGCTGCTGCCGCCCGGATGGATGGCCGCTGCTACTTTTCTCCTCCCCCTACCGGAGGCGATGGTAGCCTACCATCAGGACCAGCGGGAGCTGTTCCGCCAGCACGCCCAGCGCACTCTGGACCGGCTGGCCAATGTATTTGCGGCCTTGGGCCGGGCCCTGGCTGGTGACGGTGAAGACCCGGCCAGGCCGTGGAAGACACCGCTGTTTGAGAAAATGGCCGTGGCCGTATGCGAAGCCTGTCCCGTGTTCAGTAATTGTTGGGGGGAAAGCCCGAGCACAGCCTACCGCGACGTCATGAGCCTTTTTTCCCTGGCCCGGGAAAAGGGAGAGATAAGCCGGGAAGAAGTCCCTGCCGGGCTATCCCGGCGCTGTATCAGGCCGCGCGAATTCGTGGCCCGGATCAACCAGTTCGCTTCTGACTATCGCCGGCAACAGGCTTGGATTCAGGAAGTAGAGCAGGTAAAGTGCCTGGCCCAGGCCCAACTTGAAGGTGCGGCCGCGATTACCCGCCAGCTTGGAGAGCGGTGGGATCAGGACCGCGCCCTGGCACTGCCCCGGGCGGCGCAGTTGACCGGCCGGCTCCGGAGCCAGGGGATCCCGGTAAGCGCTCTCGAGGTCGCCGGTGAGGAAGTCGGAGCCTGGGAAATAACCCTTACTCGTCCCCCTTGCGAGGACGGCAGTGAATGCCACCGGGTCATGGCTTCGGCTTTGACCCGGATCCTGGGCCGGCAGGTCCAGGTGGACGATACCCAGTGCCCATACCGGATTGGCGGCCGGAAGTGCCAGTTGTCCTTCACGCCGGGAGCCAGCCTGCGGGTAAGCCTGGGACAGGCCCAGGCCCCGAAAAGCGGTAGCAGTTTCTCCGGCGACACCGTGGCGGCCGAGAGGGTAACCGCCGATTGCTTTTTGTTGGCCCTCAGCGACGGCATGGGTGGGGGGCGCCAGGCCGCGCGTGAGAGCCAGGCAGCGATATCTTTACTGAAGGAAATGCTGCGGGCGGGTTTTAACCGCGACCAGGCCGTCAATACTATCAATACGGTAATAAACCTGGGTGCGGTGGAAGAACGGTTCGTTACCCTAGATTTTGCCCTGGTGAACCTCAACACCGGCGAGGCGGAAATAGTCAAGATCGGGGCCGCTCCCGGTTTCTTGTGCCGGGGGATAACCGTGGAAGTCCTGGCGGCCACAGCCCCGCCCCTGGGGATCTTGCGGCAGGTGGAGGCGGAGGTACTGCCACGGCGCCTAGAGCCTGGGGACTGGCTTATCTTGGTCAGTGACGGCCTGCTGGAACCGGGGGGTAACCTGGCCCGGCGGGAGGACTGGCTGGCGCAGGCCCTGCCGGAACTCCTCGCGGCCGCGGCTAGTCCCCAGGACCTAGCGGCTGCCTTGCTGGGGCAGGCGCAAACCCTTTCCGGCTCTGCCTGGCGGGATGATATGAGTGTATTGGTAGCCCGGGTGCAGAAGGCCGGATAGAAATATTTTTTCCCCGAGGAGGAAAAAGGGGACGGCTGGCGAAATGTGAGGCATGATGGCTACTCGGTCACGGAGCCTGAAATAGGTATGCTGGCAAAGGTCAAGGAAACCATTGATGCCTACGGCCTGCTACAGGCCGGAGACGGGGTCGTTGTAGGTGTATCTGGGGGGCCGGATTCCGTGGCCCTTCTTTTGTCTTTGCACCGGCTGGCACCGGAATACGGCATCCGGCTGCATGTGGCCTGCTTAAACCACATGATGCGGCCGCGCGCAGCCCAGGAAGAGGCAGCCTTCGTTTCCCGGCTGGCACAGGAGCTGGGCCTGCCCGTCACCATAGCCTGCCGGGACGTGCCGACCATGGCAAGGCAAGGGAAAAAATCTCTGGAGGAGGCGGCCCGCCAGGCCCGCTATGCTTTCCTGGAAGAGGTGGCGGGCCGGGTCGGGGCCAGCAAAATCGCCGTCGGGCACCAGGCCGACGACCAGGTGGAAACCATCTTGCTGCACCTCCTGTACGGAGCCGGAACCGCAGGGCTAGGGGCTATGTCCTACCGCCGGGGGCGGGTTATCAGGCCGCTGCTGGCCGTAACCCGGGAAGAAATACTGGCTTTCCTCGCCGGAGAGGGACATACCTACTGCCTGGATTCCTCCAACCTAGATACCGACTACCGCCGGAACCATATTCGTCACCGCCTGTTGCCATTCCTGGAGAAGGAATATAACCCGCGGGTGCGGGAGGTCTTGTGGCGCACGGCAGAAATCATTCGGGAGGAGAACAGCCTCCTGGAAAGCTTGACGCGGCGGGCCTGGTCGGAGTGCTTGCGGCATGAAGCCACAGGCACGGTGGAGCTTTCGGCGCGGGTCTTGGCGTCTCTAGCCCCAGCCCTGCAACGGCGGGTGCTGCGGCTGGCCTATAGCCGCCTGTTGGGTGAAGGCAAGAGCCTGCCCTTCCACCACGTAGAGGCCATACGCTCCCGGCTCGGCGTCAGGGAAGCGGCCTGGCAACTGCCCCTGGGGGTGCAGGCCCGGCTGCACAGGGGCCGGCTCCGGCTCCAGCGGCAGTCGCTCCCGCGGGGGGAAATTTCCTTTTGCCGCCGTCTGGCCGTGCCTGGCTCCACCCCCTTACCGCGCGGCGGGGTTCTCGAGACCTCTGTCCTGCCGGGAGAAGCGTTAAGCAGGATAGACTGGAAAGAAGTCCCGGCCCATGAGGCCTACGCCGACCTGGGGGAGCCCCGGCCGCAACTTTTCGTTCGCTACCGCCGTCCGGGTGACAGCTTCTACCCGCTGGGCCTGGGCGGGAGGAAAAAAATCCACGATTTTTTCGTTGACGCCAAGGTGCCACAAGAGCTTCGGGACACCGTGCCCCTGGTGACAACGGCCACAGATATTGTCTGGGTGGCCGGGCTGCGCCTGGACGCCAGATGGCAGGTCAGGGCGGAGACAAGCTGCGCTGTGCATTTTAGATTCATTGTCAACCAGCCGTAATTGTGATATAATGAGGCCTTAGGATTTATCATGAGATGTTAACCGCAGCGGCCGGAAAACGAGCTTTTTACCAGCGGTTGGTCAGACCTGGAATATGCTGGCCATAGGCTCTGCCAGGGCGGTTAAAGGCTTGTGGGCAACCTGGCAAGGCAACGCGATAATGAGAGGGGGAAGTTTTTTGAACAGGGCTTTTCGGAATATAGCCATTTACCTTCTCATGGTGCTGATGGCTATTTCCTTGATTCGCCTGGCCAGCCCTCCCCAGCCCAAGGTGGAGCAACTGAGCGTAACCGAGTTTTACAACGCAGTGGAAGCTGGCCGGGTAAAAGAAGTAACCATCACCAGCGAGCGGGAAGTCTATCGTATTGACGGCAGTTTTATGGACGGTGAGCGTTTCACCCTCTACGCGCCCCCGGTGGAAAGTCTGGTCACCACCTTGAGGGCGAATAAAGTCGAGTGGACCATGGAACCGGCCCCGCAGGCCCCCTGGTGGACCAACCTGATCGGTACCCTGCTGCCTATTTTGCTTTTGGCAGGCCTTTTTGTCTTTATGATGCAGCAGACCCAGGGGGGCGGCAACCGGGTGATGCAGTTCGGCCGCAGCCGGGCCAGGCTGGCCACGGACGAGAAAAAGCGGGTAACCTTCAACGATGTTGCCGGGGTGGACGAGGCCAAGGAAGAACTGGCCGAGATAGTTGACTTTCTTAAGAATCCCCGGAAGTTTAGCGAGGTGGGGGCACGCATCCCCAAGGGGGTTCTCCTCTTCGGCCCTCCGGGTACGGGCAAGACCTTGCTGGCCCGGGCCGTGGCTGGGGAAGCCGGGGTTCCCTTTTTCAGTATCAGCGGCTCCGATTTTGTGGAAATGTTTGTCGGCGTGGGGGCGGCCCGCGTAAGGGACCTCTTTGAGCAGGCCAAGAAAAACGCTCCCTGCATTGTGTTCATTGACGAGATAGATGCGGTTGGTCGCCACCGCGGCGCCGGCCTAGGCGGCGGTCATGACGAGCGGGAACAGACTCTGAACCAGTTATTGGTCGAGATGGATGGATTTGGAATGAACGAGGGGATAATAATCATTGCCGCCACCAACCGCCCGGACATCCTCGACCCGGCTCTGCTGCGGCCGGGGCGGTTTGACCGCCAGATCGTGGTCGATTTGCCGGATGTGGTCGGCCGGGAGGAGATCCTCAAGGTGCATGCTCGGGGTAAGCCCCTGGCCGACGACGTGAATATCGGCGTCCTCGCCCGCCGCACTCCGGGGTTTACCGGCGCCGACCTGGCCAACCTGTTTAACGAAGGGGCCCTGCTGGCGGCCCGGCACGGCAAGAAGCGCGTCAGCATGGAGGAACTGGAGGATTCCATCGAGCGGGTGATTGCCGGGCCGGAGAAAAAATCACGGGTGATCAGCGATTTTGAAAAGCGCCTGGTGTCTTATCACGAGACCGGGCACGCCCTGCTCGGGCACTTCCTGCCCCATACCGACCCCTTGCATAAGGTGTCCATCATCCCCCGGGGGCGGGCTGGGGGCTACACCCTCCTCCTGCCCAAGGAAGACCGGCGCTACATGACTAAGTCGCAGATCCTGGACCAGGTGACCATGCTTCTGGGCGGTCGGGTGGCTGAAGATCTGGTGTTGAAGGAAATCAGTACCGGGGCGCAGAACGACCTGGAGCGGGCTACGGAGTTGGTACGCAAGATGATCACCGAGTACGGTATGTCGGAGGAACTCGGGCCCCTTACCTTCGGGCACCGTTCTGACCAGGTGTTCCTTGGTCGCGATATTGCCCGTGACCGGAATTACAGCGAGGCGGTGGCCTTTTCCATTGACAAGGAAGCCCGGCGCATCGTAGACGAATGTTACCGGAACGCCCGGGAAATCCTGCAGGAGCATATGAGCCAGTTGCATCTGGTGGCCACGACGCTGATGGAGAAGGAGACCCTGGAGGCCGCCGAGTTTGAGTCCCTGGTGGATGGGTTTAGCCACAGCGAGGAAAGGGATAACGCGGCCGCCATGGCCATGGCCGACAGGTCGGCGGCGGAGGAACTGCCGCGGCGCAAGGCCGAGCCCAAAATAAAATTCACTTTTTGTCAGGTAGCGGGAAAGCCTTAGGCAGGAAGGCGGGGAGTCTGGGCCGCCGGCTGGGCTCGGGAGTCGGATCATTTTCATCCGGCCTGGAGGCTGAGTAGTTACCAGTTCAGGTTAAGAAAGGAGTGGGTCCGGCCCGGCCCGCGTGGCCGGGACCGGGATAGACAGGTGGAGAGAACGCTGGTACTGGTGAAACCAGACGGGGTGCAACGCGGCCTGGTGGGTGAGATCATCGGGCGGCTGGAGAAAAAAGGATACAGACTGGTAGGATTGAAGCTACTGCAGATGTCGCGGGAACTGGCTGAGGAACATTATGCCGAACACCAAGGCAAGGGCTTTTTCCCCGGCTTGGTGGAGTATATCACCTCTGCGCCGCTGGTGGCCATGGTCTGGGAAGGCAAGGGCGTGATTCAAGGAGTACGGCGGTTGATGGGGGCCACCAACCCGGCTGAGGCCGGGCCCGGTACGATCCGTGGCGATCTGGCCATAGAAACCGGCCGGAACCTGGTGCACGGCTCCGACAGCGAAGCCAGCGCCGCCAGGGAAATAGAATTGTTTTTTCGGGCTAAGGAAATGGTGACCTACTCCCGGGCCGGAGAGGATTGGCTGTACGAATAGGGGGAACACCCTTGATGGATACCGAAGGTCGGCGCCGCCAGATTTTAGAGATCATCACTGCGCAGGGCCCGGTTACCGGGGCCGAGCTCTCCCGGCGCCTCGGGGTGAGCCGTCAGGTGATCGTACAGGACGTGGCCATCCTGCGGGCCCGGGGTCAAGATATCCTGGCTACGGCCTCCGGGTATACTACCCCAGAATACGCCAGGATAAAAGGGTGCGTGCGTACCTTCATCTGTCGCCACGGGCTGGGGGATCTGGAGAAGGAACTTATGCTCATAGTGCGCCACAACGGGCGGGTGCTGGACGTGGTGGTGGAGCACCCCGTCTACGGCGAACTGCGGGGTCTTTTGATGCTGTCCACCCCGGAGGAAGTTAAACGCTTTACCGCCCGGCTTTTAGCCAGCGGCGCCCAGCCCCTGCTCGCCTTGACCCGGGGCGTGCATGTGCATACGGTGGAGGCCGCCACCGAAGAAGATCTGAACACCATGGAGGCGGCCCTGGAGAGGGAAGGGCTGCTTTTTCCCGCCGCCGGCGAGGGCTACGGTTTTTTTATGGCCCAGGTGACAAGACAGTGATATGACAGGAGGAAGGGCATGGATCTGGTTACCAGGTTAGAGGAGTTGAAACAGGAGCGCAACGCCGTCATCTTGGCCCATAACTACCAGATAGACGAGGTGCAGGCTCACGCCGATTTTGTGGGAGATTCCTTTGAACTCAGCCGTAAGGCCGCGGCCACCGACGCCGAGGTCGTCGTTTTTTGCGGGGTCCAGTTCATGGCGGAAAGCGCCGCCATCCTGTCGCCGGGGAAGACGGTGCTCCTGCCCGAGGCGCGCGCCGGCTGCCCCCTGGCTGATACCATCACCCCGGAATCCCTGCGGGAAAAAAAGGCCGCGTACCCCCAGGCCAAGGTCGTCTGCTATGTGAATTCCTCAGCCGCGGTCAAGGCCGAGAGCGATGTTTGCTGTACCTCCAGCAACGCCGTGCAGGTGGTGGAAGCCCTGGACGCCGAGGAGATCCTCTTTGTCCCCGATGCCAATCTGGCCGACTACGTGGCCAAAAGGACACGGAAAAAGATCATTCCCTGGAACGGGCATTGCATCACTCACTACCGGGTAACGGCCGAGGACGTACGTAAGGCGCGCGCGGCCAGGCCTGAGGCCGTGGTGGTGGTGCACCCGGAGTGCCGGCCGGAGGTGGTGGCGCTGGCCGACCACGTGGCCAGCACTTCGGGCATTATCCGCTTCGCCGGCGAGACCACGGCACTGGAGATAATTGTCGGTACTGAGATGGGGATCCTCTACCGCCTGGAGCGGGAATGCCCGGACAAGAAGTTTTTCTTCCTCTCACCCGGCCTGGTATGCCGCAACATGAAGATGACCACCCTCGAAAAGGTGGTGCGGGTGCTGGAAACCATGAGCAACGTGGTCAGGGTGCCCGAGGATACCCGCCGGCAGGCCTACGCCAGCCTGGCCCGGATGCTGGAAATAGCGTGATAACGCCCGCGGAAGCAAGCCGGAACCCTGAGCCGGCCAAGAGAACTATCCTGAGAGAGAAGGGCTAAGGCCATGTCGTACCTGGTCGCTTTTGATCCGGCCACGGTGACCCAAACCAGGGCCGATTTCCTCATCATCGGCAGCGGTATCGCCGGCCTCTATGCGGCCATCCAGGCCCGCCAACACGGCTACCGGGTAATCCTGGTTACCAAGGAAGGCCTGGGGGACTGTAACACCGAGTATGCCCAGGGCGGGATCGCTGCTGCCCTGGCACCGGGGGACAATTGGGAGGCCCACCTGGAAGATACCCTGGCCGCAGGAGCCGGTTTGGCCGACCGGGAAGCAGTCGCCGTGCTGGTCACCGAGGGGCCACAGCGCGTGCGGGAACTCATGGAAATGGGGGTGGCCTTTGACCGGCAGGGAGGCCAACTCGCCTTTACCCGCGAAGGCGCCCACCGCGTCAGGCGGGTGCTCCATGCCGGCGGGGATGCCACCGGCCAGGTCATATGGGAGACATTGGTAGAGAAGGCCGTAGCGGCCGGGGTTGACCTGTGGGACCATTTCTTTGTCCTGGACCTGCTGGTGGCAGACAGTGTCTGTTCCGGGGCCCTGGTATCTGGGCCGGATGGGGAACTGCTGGCGGTACGGGCTCCGGTGACCGTGCTGGCCAGCGGCGGGGCCGGCAGGCTGTACACCCGGACCACCAATCCCGAAGTGGCCACCGGAGACGGGCTGGCCATGGCCTTCCGGGCCGGGTGCGAGCTACAGGACTTGGAGTTTATCCAGTTTCACCCCACTGTCCTGGCTGCCGGCCCGGGACAGGCCTTTCTCATCTCCGAGGCGGTACGTGGTGAAGGCGGCTATCTTCGGGACCTCCACGGTCGGAGGTTTATGTCCGCCTACCATCCCCAGGCCGAACTGGCTCCCCGGGACGTGGTCAGTCGGGCCATTTTTACCGAGATGCAGAAGGCTGGAGCCGACCACGTCTATCTCGACGTTACCCACCTGGGCCGGGATTTTCTTAAGGAGCGTTTTCCCACCATTTACTGCACCTGCCTGGAGTTGGGACTAGACATGGCCCGCGATTACCTGCCGGTAGCCCCGGCGGCCCATTACCTCATGGGCGGGGTAAAGACTGGGCTGGATGCGGCCACCGGCATCGCCGGCCTGTACGCCTGCGGGGAGGTGGCCTGCACCGGGGTACATGGGGCCAATCGCCTGGCTTCCAACTCCTTGCTGGAGGGCCTGGTCTTTGCTTACCGGGCGGTAACCCAGGGGAGGGAATATCTGCAGGGCGGCCAGGGTGACCGGGTGGAGGTGCCGGCGGCGCAGCCCGGCCGCGGCCGGGAATGGCTGGCCGGGCGTCGCGTAGAGCCGGGGCGGGCCTTTGGCGGTCTGGCCGCCGGGATGGCCCGGCGGTCCGTGGCGGATCCGGGCCCGGCCACCAAGAGGTTCGTGCCGCCGGCTGGACAGGACGAGCCGGCCCGCGAGGCGGCGCGGCACCTGTCTGCGATCATGCAGGAATATGCCGGCATTGTCCGGAGCCGTGAGGGGCTGGCCCAAGCCAAGGGGCTGCTGGCGCGGATGGCCGGCCTGGCCGGATCGGGGTTTGCCGGCCGGGATTGGTGGGAGTGGCAGAACAGCCTTACGGTGGCCCGGCTGGTGATAGAGGCGGCATGGCTGCGGGAGGAAAGCCGGGGCGCCCACTATCGCTCCGATTTTCCCCAGGCTCGCCCGGAGTGGCTGGCCCATATTGTCTGGCAAAAGGATAGGGGAGCGGAGGTATGTAAACTGTGTTTGGGCTGAAAGAAATCGTGCGGCGGGCCCTGGCTGAAGATATCGGCCGGGGAGACTGGACTACGAGCATTGTCCCGCTGGACGCGCTGGGGCGGGCCGTTATTACTGCCAAGGCTGCCGGCCGCATTGCCGGGCTGCCCGTGGCCGAGGCCGTTTTCCGCGAGTTGGATTCCGGCTTGGTCTGGCAACCCTTGGTGTCTGAGGGGGCGGAGGTGATAAAGGGGTTGGACGTGGCCGAAGTGCGCGGCCGCATCGTTTCCATTCTCCAGGGGGAGCGGGTGGCTTTGAATTTCCTTCAGCGCGCCTCCGGGATCGCCACCCTTACGGCCCAATACGTGGCCGCGGTAGCCGGGACGAAAGCTCGTATTGCCGATACCCGCAAGACCGTCCCCGGGCTGCGGCTCCTGGACAAGTACGCCGTCCGGGTTGGCGGCGGCACCAACCACCGGATGGGCCTGGACGATGCCGTGCTGATCAAGGACAACCACATCGTCGCCTGCGGCGGCATCCGGCCGGCAGTGGCGGCCCTGCGCCGGTCCGGGGCTCCTTTCACTCTGCAGGTGGAGGTAGAGGTTACCAGTCTGGGACAGCTCCAGGAAGCCATGGAATGCGGGGTACAGGCCGTGCTGCTGGACAATATGACCTGGGCGGAAATGCGCCAGGCCGTGGAACTGGCCCAGGGTCGGGTTCTCCTCGAGGCTTCCGGCGGCATCACCCTGGAGACGGTGCGGGCCGTGGCCGAAACCGGGGTGGACATCATTTCCGTCGGCGCCCTGACACACAGCGTCAGGGCCCTGGACCTCAGCCTCAACCTAGACTAATGGAGGGGCCGGCCCCTCCATATTGAAGCGTTGGAAAATCTCATATTTATAACCTTCCGGCGACAGGTCCGGCTGCCGCTAGCAGCCCCGGTCTACAGCCCCACATGGCCGGCGATTTCCTTCATGGCTAAAAGGCTCAAAGCCAAAAACTCGTCCTGCTCCAGGCCCAGGTTTTCACAGAGCAGGATCAGCTCACGGTTGACGTTCCTGGCGAAGGCCTTGTCCTTCATCTTCTTGCGCAGGGAATTGACCTGCACGCCGGCCAGTTTTTTGTCCGGCTGCACCAGGGCGGTGGCGCTGATGAGCCCGGTCACGGTTTCGGCACAGGTCAGGGCGCAGTCCAGGGAGGTCTCCCGGGCGAGGCCCAGGGCCTCGGCGTTGTGGGCCTTGATGGCGCGGACGATCTGGGGGTTGACGCCCAGTTGCTCCAGCACCTGGGCCGTCATCAGACCGTGGCGGTGGGGCTGGTCCTTGGTCTCCTCAAAGTCCAGGTCGTGCAAAAGGCCGGCCCAGCCCCAGAGGTCTTCGTCCTCCCCCAGCCTCTCGGCCAGGTGGCGCATGATGGCCTCGGTCTCCAGGCTGTGGCTCCTGAGGCTCTCCGTGGTAACCCTTTCTTCAAACAGACGCCGCAACTCCCGTGGGTCGGCGCCCAGACTAGCGGTTTCAGGCAAGCTCCTCACCTCTATGCTCTATAATGCGGCTGCTCCTTCCCCATCCAGGTTACTGCAACCCCCAGTTCCCCTGCCGCCCGGCGGATCTCCGGGTCGCCGGTAGGATACGCCCCTCTGCCTCTTGGGCCAGGGCGAGCACAAACCTCCTGAAGTGCGGCGTCAACCAGGGTCACCCCCGGTTCATCCTCTACCAGGGCCACCGGCCGGGAGGAGTCTTATATTTACCGCGCACCAATTATATAACACCCCAGAGCGGATGTAAACGCCAGCCGAGCTGGTGGTAGCTCCGGGCTTGTGCCGCCTGGCCGGTGTGTTAAAATAGGAGTGGGAAAACCGGAGGTGAAAGCGTGACAGGACCTGAGAAAAATTGCCGGGCCTTCCTCCTGGAGGTTTACCGCCGGCTCTTAGACCACTTCGGGCTGCGGCACTGGTGGCCGGCCGACACCCCCCTGGAGGTATGCGTGGGGGCCATCCTCACCCAAAACGTGGCCTGGCGCAACGTGGAAAGGGCCATCGCCAACCTCAAGGAGCAGGGCCTTTTGGTGTGGGACAACCTGGCGCGGGCCGCGGAAACGGAGATCGAGCCCCTGATCGTCCCCACGCGGTTTTATAAAACCAAGGCCAGGAAGCTGGCGGCCTTTGTACGCTTCATAGCGGAAAACTACGGCTCCCTGGAAACCATGTTCGCCGATGACCTGGCCGTCCTGCGGCCCCGGCTCCTGAAGGTTTGGGGGCTGGGGCCGGAGACGGTGGACTCCATCCTGCTCTACGCCGGGGAGAAGCCCACCTTCGTGGTGGACGCCTACACCCGGCGCGTTTTCAGCCGCCTGGGGGTGGTGCCTCCCGATATCTCCTACGAGGACCTCCGGGCCTTCTTCCAAGGCGCCCTGCCACCGGATGTGCCCCTGTACAACGAGTACCACGCCCAGATCGACGCCCTGGGCCACCACCTCTGTCTGAACCAGCAGCCCCGCTGTGGGGCGTGCCCCTTGGGCCAGTTGTGTCCGTTCCCCGGCACCCTCAAGGCCCCCTCGGCCGTCGGGAAACCCGGGCATGGCCACCGGCTGGAGGAAGCCGGCCGGACCGGAGCTAATTAAATGGCGGGGCCGAAACCCCGCCACCTTCTGTGGCCCGGTATTAGCTCCCGGGCCGTTCTCTTGCTATCCAGACCGGGCAGTCTAGTAAACGTAGAAAACTGTGCTGGCCACGGGTTGGGTGCTGGAAACCGCCAGGTCGTAGGCATTGGCCACGTACCGGCCGGCCGGCAGGTCCGGGAGGTAGATGAACTTGTAGGAAGCAGCTCCCGGCCCCATTTCATTCACGTGCAGCCAGGGCCTGTAGGTCTTGCCGTCTGAATAGCGCCAAGTATAGGCGTTATCTCCCTGCACCTCAATATCGAAGGTGGCCGCGGTAGAGTATACCTGTCGCACGGTTTCGCCCGTGGGGTTCTCAATGCTGAAGCGCAGTCGGCCGTCCCCGTAGCTCAGGCCGTAGTACAGAGGGCTCTGCCAGCGGTCAATTTTCAAGGTAGTGCTGGCCACCGGCCCGGTGGTTTTGCCGCCCTTGAAGTAGGCCTTTACCTGGTAGGTGCCGGCCGCCAGGCGCGGTAGGCGGCTGCGGTACACCCGGGAAGCTCCGGGCTCCAGGATTTCCTGGCGCCATACCTGGGCAAAATCCTTGCCCGCCGAAGCCTGCCAGACTGTCCGGCCGTTCCTGGTCACCACGAAGTCGTGGGTTTGGGCGGAGGCAAACTGCAGAGTTACCGGCCTGTTCGTGGGATTAGAGACCACCAGCACCTGGTCACGTGCCTGGCGGTCGTAGTAAGTGTAGTACTGCAGCACGTCCCGGGGATCCTTCTTGACCGGGTTCCCGGTATTGCCCACCTGCCGCCAAATAACTAGTTGGTGCCTGGCGGCATCCCAGGAAACCTGGGCGTCCAGCCCGGCGGCCAGGGCCCAGACCGGGATGTACCACTCGCCGTCAATGTAGTACAGGTAGTTCAGTTCTGCCTCCAGGTCCGGGTTGGCCTTCAGGGCCGTGGTTACCATGTCCAGGGGTACCAGTTCCTGCTTGTCCACTTCCCGGGGGTTGATCCAGATGCGGGTAGGAACGTTGTCCGCGGGCGCGGCCAGAGCCGGTACCGCCGTGGCCAGTATAAGCACAGCCAGGAGCAACGCCAGGGCCCTGCCCAAACTCTTAAGACGCATAATCAGGCCTCCTCATGTTAAATGGCGAGCTTTACGCCGCTCATTATAGCACATGGGGCCAGACTAAGCTGCAGGTAGTTTGTGGCACGGTAAAGGGACAATTTCCAGGTTCCGCGGGCGGGCCAACTTACTCCACAGGCATAGGATCCAGCGTAAATTCGGCTACTTCAGATCTAGAGCGGAAACGACTATGTTACCACTTGACATTTTTATTGGTGTAGTGTACTATACATATAGTGCACTACTAAAAGGATGTGGTAAAGGGTGCCGTTTGATTTGACCCGCCCCATTTACCTGCAAATCGTGGATAATATCTGTCGCCGCGTGGCCCGCGGGGAGCTGCCGCCGGGGGCCCGGCTGCCGTCCCTGCGGGACCCGGCCCTGGAACTCGAGGTGAACCCCAATACGGTGCAGCACGCCTACCAGGAACTAGAACGGCGGGGCCTCACCTTTACCCGCCGGGGGGAAGGTACCTTCCTCAGCGAGGACCCGCAACTGGTAGACAGGCTGCGGCAGGAACTGGCCGGGCGGGCGGCGGAGCGCTACCTGGCCGAGATGGGGGAGGCCGGTTTTTCCCCGGCCGAGGCGTTAGCGGCGCTGCAGGAGAGGGTAAAGATTGCCGAGAGGGGTGTCTGAACTTGGACGTTATTGAAGTGAGGGCCCTGCGCAAGCGCTACGGCCGTACTTGGGCATTGCGGGGCCTTGACCTCCAGGTGGAGGAGGGCAGGGTACTGGGATTGTTGGGGCCCAACGGCAGCGGTAAGTCCACCCTGCTCCGTATCCTGGCCGGAGTTGGCCATCCTACGTCCGGCGAGGTGCGGGTGCTGGGCCAGGCTCCCGGGCGGGCTACCAAGGCCCGGGTGGCCTTTGTCCCGGAGGTGGAGCATATTTACCGCTGGATGCGGGTGGCCGATGCCCTGAAGTTCCAGGAAAATTTCTTTGCGGACTTCCAGCCTGCCCGGGCCCGGGAACTGCTGGAGTTCATGGGGCTCGACCAGGCGTCCCCGGTGAGTAGCCTTTCCAAGGGGCAGAGAGCGCGGTTGAAACTGGTGCTGGCCCTGGGCCGGGACGCCCGGCTGGTGCTCCTGGACGAACCCTTCTCAGGTATTGACCCGCCTTCCCGGGAGCGCGTCCTCCAGGGCTTGCTTATGGCCTACCGGGAGGACCGAACCATGGTGATCAGCACCCACCTGGTGGGAGAGGCCGAGAAGCTTTTTGACCGGGTAGTGTTCCTCTCCCGGGGGGAGATTTTCCTGGCCGGCGAGGCGGAGGAATTGCGGCAACGGCACGGGAAGTCCATCGAGCAGATCTTCAGGGAGGAGTACCGGTAATGGGACTGGGGAAGCTTTACGCGAAGGAAATGCGGGCGCACCTGGTGGAGTTAATCATTATCGTCATCCTGGTAGCCGCCGGGGAAATAACGGCCCATATCTACTTTGGTGAGTCGTGGTCCTTTATTCCGGGTGTAGTTGGCCCGATGGTGGGTATTCCCATCTGGCTCATTGCGGCTTCCTTTGCCGGCCTGAACGAGGAGTGGGCGGACCATACTTCCTACTGGCTACTCAGCCTGCCGGTGCGGGAAGAAGTGACACTGGCCGCCAAGCTTCTGGCCGTAATAACCCGGCTGTTCTTGATTTCCCTGCCGGCCGTGACCGGCATATACTTCCTAGTCGCCCGTACGGCCGTTCCTTTACCCTGGACGACCGCCTATGTGACCGTATACTTTGCCTTTCTGGCAGGCGCCCTGCCGGTGGCCACGGCGGGCTTCCTGGCCGTCGTGGTGGAACGGGCCGTGCGCTGGGGCGGCGGGTTGACCCAAATGGCCGGGTTCGTGCTCACCCTCTGGGGGATGGAGCGCCTGGGCGCGTGGCTGCTGGACATCTTGGACTTCCTTCCCGGAATGTTGCCGGTGCCTGAACCCATAGCCTTTGGCAGCGGTAACATGATGCTCAGCCTGGGCACGCCGGCCATGGAGACCCCCTTGCTGGCCCTGGTGGTGGTGAGCCTGGTTCTGGCGGCCCTGGCCCTCGAGCTGACCGCCTGGCTGTTGCGGCGGTGGGTGGAGGTGTAAGGGGGCATCAGTACCCCAGGTAGATCAGGTAGATGATCTGCCCGGGCCAGATGAGGTCCGGGTGGACGATCTGCGGGTCCTGGGCCACCAGCCGGTCCAAGTCAATGTTGAACCGCCGGGAGATGCGAAACAGGGTATCTCCCGGCTGCACCACATAGGGGATATAACCTTCCGGCGGCTGGTCCATCTGCCGGTACCCCGGTACCTCGATAATCATGCCCGGGTGAACTTCTCCCTTAGTTAGGGAGAGGTGGAAGTTGGCTAGAAAAAAGAGGGGCTTTTCGCCCCGGGAAGTCTTTATAATTTTAGTCCCAAGCTTCTATGAATCGCAACTTCAACTTCTTCCATCTTCTTATCAGTCAAAGAGCCGACTTTTTTTATTAGCCGTCCTTTGTCTATAGTCATTATTTGCTCCAGTTTAATTATGCTATCTTCTGGCAGGCCACTTTCCTCTGCGTTGACAATCACGTGAAAAGGATACGCCTTTTTGCTTTTGGTACTTATGGTGGCGACGATAACTGTGGGGCTGAACTTGTTTCCCAGGTCGTTCTGGATAATTAAAGCCGGGCGGATTCCTGTTTGCTCGCTGCCACGCCCCGGCGACCAATCGACAAGATAAATATCCCCGCGTTTACAGGTCATGGAGAACTACCTCTGCCTGGGCTGGGAGGCTTTCCTCGGTTTCGCGCCTGTTTTCTTCACCCATTACCCGGTAGCCTTCCGCCATTAACTCGGCGATTTCCCCTTCCTTTTGCCGCTGAATCAGCCTTTGGACTGCGCCGCTCCTATTCGTCGCCCAGCGTTTAGCGCATTCATCCAAAAACCTGGCCAGTTCCTCGGGAAGACTGATGGTGAATTTCGCAACACCTGGCACACGATCACCCCCATACGATGGTATCATACTTACATTCATACTGTCAATCATACTTTTTGCGTCGTTTGGGTGCTAGTTCTCGCGGCTGTTTTCTCTTTTATCCGAATGGGAGTTGGCACGGAAGAAGGCAAAGCCTGAGCTTGCCTCTCTTAACTAAATAGGCCGGGGGTTGGGTCCGAGTATGCCCCCTTGGCTGGGACGATCCGGGCTAATACCCCAGATAAATGAGGTAGATGATCTGCCCGGGCCAGATGAGGTCCGGGTTGACGATTTGCGGGTTCTGAGTCACCAGCCGGTCCAGGTCAATGTTGAACCGCCGGGAGATGCGGAACAGGGTGTCTCCCGGCTGCACCACATAGGGGATATAACCTTCCGGCGGCAGGTCCGGCTGCCGGTACCCCGGTACCTCGATAATCATGCCCGGGTAGGCCTCTCCGCCCGGCAGCACCGGGTTGGCCGCCCGCAACTCTTCCAGGCGCGCGCCAAAGCGAAAGGCCACCACCTCCAGGTTCTCATTAGGCTGCAGCAGGTAGTGCACGCGGGACCCTCCCCCCATTATTTCCTTGATCCGGTATATGCCCGGGGCCTGAAAAATGTGCAAGGGCGAGAAAAACTGGCCGCCGGGTAGAGGGCACAGCGTGCACTGTCCCGGTCGCTGCCCGGTAAGGCTAGCCGGGTATGGCCTGGAGGCAGGACAGCGGTTATAATGTATGGCGGTGATGCCGGAGGCGGTTGAAGGTCTGCCCGGGAACAGAGGTAAAAGTGAAATCCATGTCAGCGAGCCAGGTGTCCGGCGGTGCCACAACAGAACTCGTTTTGGTGGATGACCAGCGCAGGGAGGGTTATTCCTTCCCGAGGTATTGAACAGGGTAATCCTGGGCAATGCCCTGGAGGTGCTGGGGAAACTACCCCCTGCATCGGTGGATATGGTCTTTACGGACCCGCCATATTTTCTCCAGTTGCCCAAGAAAGAACTGAGGAGATGGACGGTCAAGACGGTGGTGGAAGGCGTAGGGGATGACTGGGACAAGTTCGGCTCCTTCGCCGAGTACGATGCATTCATTGGCCGGCTGCTGGAAGAAGTCAAGAGAGTGATGAAGCCCCGGGCCACCCTCTGGGTTATCGCCACCTACCACAGTATTTTCCGGATCGGCAAGATTGTGCAAGACCTTGGGTACTGGATACTTAACGACGTCCTCTTGAAGACGAATCCCATGCCCAACCCTGGACCCGGTGGCCGGGGTGGGAGCTACCGGCTATGCGGCCTGGGCCCTGGGCCGTAATTTTATCATGATCGAGATAAATCCCCAGTATGTCGAAGGGATAAGGAAAAGATTCTATGAACTGCCAAAAATCCTTTAACACGCTGCCGCAAACATACTTTGCCTGCACGGCGGTAAAGGAGCCTGCCTCGCCTGTGCGCCCCGGCGTTTTCTTATGTCGTACCTGGGAAAGGGGTTCGGGTCCGGGGATGACCTGCAAAGCCAGCCGGAAGTGGTACTGGTGGTTACCGGTCTTTACGGGTGCCGGGTGGTACGTGTTGCATTATGTGCTCAACGTATTGTAAACGCATTATAAAAGGATAGCGCCCGAACAAATGCCACCAAGAACAAAACACAATGGCGTAGTGACAACCAAGGGGCGCGCTTACTCAGGCTTTCCTGGATAGTAATGTTCCGCCCAAGGTTAAAAATGCATTTTGCGGGGATTAAAGTTTTATGGGCTCGCCCGTGCAGGCATCAAGAAACAGGATATTGGATGGCTCAAAGATGGAAAAGTTCCGTGAAGGGGAGGGTTTGACGCGGTAGACCAGGCGGGCCGCCGGGGGCTCCCCGGGCTCTCCCCACCAGTCGCGCACATAGGCCAGCTCGATGCCCGTGGCTTCCAGGTAGCGCCGGACGGCTGCTTCCGGCGGCATGGCCGTGTCCGGGTCGGGAAACTCTGTACCTTCCGGTACCCGGGAGAAGCCAAATGACTGGATCTGCCCGGTATGACCCGCCAGGATAACGGTGGCCAGGTTATTGGTCACCGGGAGGCCATTTACCGTTTCCACGAAGGTAAAGGCCTGGCCCCAGGCTTCGCCCGGCGAGGGGCGGAAGCCGTACAGGAATTCCCGGTAGTCTTCTGGCAGGACATAATCCGCGGCTACCAGCTGCGCGTAGCGCTCCGGCAGGCAGAGTTCCAGGAGCCGGCGGGCCGCAGCCTGCATCCTGGAGACGGCCGGGGGCGAGGAGATATTTTCCGGGGCCTGGTTAGCACAATTTTCCAGAGACCATATCTCCCCGGTGAGGCGATCCAGGCGGACCTGTACGTCCCCTGCTTCGCCGGCCAGTTGCAGTTCCCAAATCTCGTTCTGGTCGCCGGACATTCTGGTTTTCTGGGCCTTAACGACCTCGTATTCTCCCCCCAGGAAGTCCAGGACAGGCTGCACCCGGCGGAGAGCCTCCTCCCGGTTCAGTTTCTTCTTAGCCTTTGGGTTGGCCGGCACTCCCTTTGCCGGGTGGAGCAGGCGGCGCTTAATGGCCGCGTGGTCTACGGGCCGGCCGCCGGTGTCAATCAACCGGCCGGTGAAAGCGTCAAGCTGCCAGAAGGGCTCCTGGCTGAACAGGAAACTGTACGCCGGCGCATATACCCGCAAGGCCCGGCGGCTACGTTCGCCCGGCAGGGGGTGGGGCGACCATTGGATTTCCAATTCGTCGTTATCATCTAAGCCCATGCTGCGCACGCCCATCTTTACCGGCACGCAATACATAAGCTGCAGGGGGAACCGTTCCAGGAAACACTGGCTGGCTTCCTCGAGGGTGATGATGTTGTCCGGTGAGGGAAAAACAGTATTACTCCACTCCAGTTGTACCTCTCGCACCAGGCCGCTGGTCCCCTCTACGGTGACCTCGAAGCCGTCAGGGTCGAAAGGGATGCCGTTGACCAGGCGGCGGAAGAAGAAGCGGTAGCCATCATCGCCCGTCGCGGCTCCGGCCAGCTCCACCTGGAGCGCTTTAGCCGGGTACACCCGGGTGAGAGTCTCCCGTGCCTGGGCCAGGGCTTCCTCCCGGGTACAGCGGCCCCTGGGCGGCGCGGTCACGCCCTCTCCCTCACCAAACTGCGTCAGGCCGATGATCTCTTCGGTGGCAGCATCCACGTCGGTCCACAGATGCACCTGGCTGCCACCGGCGGCAGCCTGCCAGCTTACCTTCCACACCTTCCGGCCCGAAGTCCAGGTCTCTAAGCGGGTTTTCTCCGGCTCCCAGGTGGCCGGGAAAGGCAAACGTTCCTGGATAGTCTCTATTAGTGATCGCGGTATCCCGGGCATGGTGTAACCTCCTTACGACCAGTCAACCCACCAGTAGACGCTGCTCCCCTCCTGGCAATCCGGTGCCGGACAGCCGGCCAGGTAGAGGGAGCCGATGTCGGCCACCACCCAGGGGGTATAGTTGCTGGTAGAAATGGTGACGATATGGGCCAGTTCCGCCCCGCAGGCGCAGGCGGTATAAAGCGGGTCTTGCTCGCATTCCAGCCAGCCGCCGATCTTGGAAGCCGCCAGACCTCCGCGTAATTCCTGCAGGTAGTCCGTATAGCGCTGCCTGGCCAGCGGGTTGCGGGCCACCTGTTTTTGCACGCCGGCATCGAAACGCTGGGGCAGGTCAAAGCCGGGGCGATAGGCGGCCGTAAGGCAGGCACCAGTCACCGGGACGATGAAACCTTTTACTTCCTGCTGGTCCGGCAGGGGAGGCGGCTGTACCGCCGGGGGTTCCAGCTTCTCCGGCTCCCGGTAGGTGCGGATCTCCCAGCCGGGTTCCTCGTAGTTAAGGGGGTTGCAGTGAAAGCAGAAGTAGAAAACCAGGAGGTCGCAGCCCGGCACCAGACGGTAGCCGGCCTCCTGGAAGTTTGCCTGGAAGAGGCAGTGCATGGGGCGGCCACAGGCGGGGCAGGAGGGATAGGTCTCCCCCGCCGGGAGGAACGGCGTGCCGCCAAGTTTTGTGGCCAGAAGCCCTTCTGCTCCGGGAGCGAAATTCAGGTAGACCGCCTTCAACATGCGGCCGGCTAGGTATTGTTTTTCTTTAGCCGTAAAGGGCGCTCCTTCCGGGAGGGCTGGGAACGCGTCGCTGATCTTCTCGGGACAGGGTACCAGTTTAGGGCCGGGCACTTATACTCACCCCTAACTTCCTCACGGCCATTGGGGAGGCGTTTTCGCCCCTATCTCAGTACACGGAAGCATTTCGCCAATTAGGCTGGAAATCCTGCCAGTCATTGGGCCTAGATCTTAACCGCCGTGCCGTAGGCGATGATTTCCGCCGCTCCGGTGGTGATGGTGCTGGAAGAAAACCGTACATAAATGACGGCGTTGGCCCCCAGGTCCTCGGCTCGCTGCACCATCCTTTCCAGCGCTTCCCGGCGGGCGTCTTCGAGCAGGGCGGCGTACTCTTTCACGTTGCCGCCTACCAGCTTGCGCAGAAAGGCCATGAAGTCTTTCCCCAGATTTACCGCCCGCATGGAAGACCCATGTACCAGGCCCAGCACCTCATAATCCGTACGCAGATCTCCGGTAGCCAGTAACATGGCTGACCCCCTTCTTTCTTGTTACTTTGGGACAATTCTTGGTGTCTTTTTCGACCTCTCTTAAAACAGCTTTCTTGCCGGCCACGTCGCCCAGAGCAACGCATGGGTAACCAGACGGCCATGACGCCGGCGGCGTCGCCGGCAGGCGGTGAAATTAGCGGCCTCCGCCTTTATTAATAGTCCCGGCGCAAAAACAGCCACCGGGCCAGCAGGTAAACCGGCATGATGGCCAGGGACACGGCCAGCGTGCCCCACCATACCCAGGAGGGCGGCACCAAGGGGCCGGCAGCCGCCATATAGGTAAGGAAGGAATAAGGTGATCCTCCTGGAATAAGGCCCGGCACCGCCAGCAGCACCAGGATACCGGCGGCGACCACCCCCGCCTTTACCATATCGTTGGTGACGGCAGAGAGGGCCATGGCTATGGCGTAGGCCAGGAAGGCTCCGGCCAGGGTTCCCGGCAGGCCGCGCAGCAGCAAAGCCAGGCTCACCGGTTTCCCCACCAGGTCCGACGTTAAAGGCAGGGCCAGGGTAGAAATTAAGGCTATCATGGCCAGCCAGATGGCCCCGGCCAGGAACTTGGCCCCCAGCACCTGCCGGCGGGCAAACGGCAGGGAGAGGGTAAAGCCCATGCTGCCGCTGGCCGCCTCGCCGGCCAGGGCCGGGGCCCCAAAGATCAGGGCGAACACCAGCATAAACTGCAACAGGTTCTTGCCGTACCAGTTGGCCCACAGGTACAGGTGGTAGTCGGCGACCTGGGCCGCCAGGGCCCGCTCCGCGGTCGCAGGCAGGCCGGGCAGGGAGGCGCCGGCCAGCCAGTCAAACAGCAGGGGTATAGATATGGCCGTGGCCAGGGCGATGGCCAGGCAGACCACCCCTTTTATCCAGGCTGCGGAAAACTCCCGGCCGGTCAGGGTCCAGAAGCCGCTACGCATGGAGATCACCTCCCGGGGCCGGCCGCGTATATTCGAAGAAGATTTCTTCCAGGCTTAGATCCAGCATTTCCAGTACGAAATGGGGCACCACGGCTACCTTTTCCAGGAAGGCCGCGGTGTCACCGGAAACGGTGAAGACGTAGCGGTTGCCCTCCCGCTCCACCCGCCTGATTACCGGGTCTTCCAGCACCTGCGGCGGGGGTTGGGCCTGGAAGGCCACCCGCACCCGCTTCTCGCTGGCCCGCAGCTCGTCGGCCGGCTTCACCAGGCGGATGCGGCCCCCGGCCATGATTGCCACCTGGTCGGCCACCCGTTGCACCTCGTCCACGTCGTGGGAGGAAAGGAGTACCGTGCACCCGGTAGAAGCCACCATGTCCAGGATGAGGCTCAAAAATTCCCGGCGGGCATAGGGATCAAAACCGGCGGTGGGCTCATCGAGCACCAGCAAGTCCGGCCGGGGGGCCAGGGCCAGCGCCAGGGCCAGGGCCGCCCGCTGGCCGCGGGAAAGCTTCCCCGCGGGTATGTCCAGAGGTAACTTGAGGGCGGCAGCGCACCGGCGAAACGCCTCCCCGTCCCAGCGCGGGTACAGGGGGCGGCAAAACGAGGCCAGGGCTTTCCCGCTCAGGGAGGGATAGAGCACCGGGTTCTCCGGCACGTAACCCACCCGCTGCCGGATGCCCACTCCGTCTGGGCCGGTTCTATAACCGAAGACCCTGGCTTCACCGGCGCTTGCGTGCACCAGGCCCAGCAGCATCTTCAAGGTAGTAGTTTTCCCCGCGCCGTTAGGTCCCAAAAGCCCCATGACGGAGCCGGCGGGCACGGTGAGGTCCACCCCGGCCACCGCCTCGCTCTGCCGGCCACGGTGCCGGTACACCTTGCGCAATCCCTTCAATTCCACCGCCGGAGGGGCGGCGACCTCAACTTCCCGGCTCAAACCTGGCGACCTCCTTAAAATACCGTTTTCATTCTTCTGCTGGTGCCGCTTTATCGGCACGGGTGTCTAGCCATTGTTGGATTTCGCTGGAGATTACTTTAAGCACCTCCTCCCGGCTTAATCCGGCCCTGAGGGCTTCGGCGAGGGCCCGCCGCAGGGCTGTCCTGAGGGTAGCCGCGGGATCTTCTTCCGGCACCGGCGGGTGGTCGGCCACGAAGGTTCCCGTCCCCCTGGCCGTGGTGATGAACCCCTCCCGCTCCAGTTCCAGATAGGCCCGGGCCACGGTGTTGGGATTGACCGTCAGGTCCAGGGAGAGTTGCCTTACGGAGGGCAGGCGCTCGCCCGGGGCCAGGGCTCCCCGCTGGATGGCGGTCTTGATCTCCTCTATAATCTGCTGGTAGAGCGGCGTTCCCGCCGCCGGGTCCACTCGAAACCACAATTTATGGCACCACCAGATTGTATTAATACACTCTACAGTCATTTTACCACCGTATTAATACACCGTCAAGCCCAAAAATACCCTGGGAAGTGGCGGCCGGGATGGAACGGCGGCAGGATAGGAAGTCCGGTACGGGGCTACTTCGCCACGGGTTTTACAGCACCTGGCAGATGAAAAACTTGAGGTAACATGATTCCCGGTAGGGCAGGAGTACCGGGTGGTCGCGGGCCTGGTGCCGGATCTCAATGACTCTCAGGGTGCGGCGCACGTCTGCGGCCGCCTCCGCCAGCACTTCTTGAAACAACTCCTCGGCCAGGTGGTAGGAACAGGAGGCGGTGAATAAGAACCCTCCCGGGGGGAGCAACTTCATGGCCCGAAGGTTGATCTCCTTATACCCGCGGATGGCCCCCTCTAGGGCCTGCCGGTTCTTAACAAAGGCCGGCGGGTCGAGGATTATCACGTCGAAGCGCTGGCCACTGGCATCCATCTCGCGGAGGGCGTCGAAGACGTTGGCTACCCTAAACTCGCACCGGTCTTCCAGGCCGTTGAGGGTGGCGTTGTGCCGGGCTTGTGCCACTGCCGTCTCCGAAATGTCCAGACCCAGGACGCTTCCGGCGCCGTAAATGGTGGCGTGCAGGGCAAACCCCCCGGTGTGGCAGAAACAGTCAAGAACGCGGGCTCCGGCCACGTAGGGCCTGAGGGCGGCCCGGTTTTCCCGCTGGTCCAGGAAGTGCCCGGATTTCTGGCCCCGGGCCAGGTCTACGGCCAGGAGAACCTGGTTCTCCCTTATGGTGACCAGAGGGTCAAAGCCGCCCCAGAGGTATCCCGTATTTTGCTCCAGGCCTTCCAGCTCCCGCACCGGCACGTCGTTGCGGGCGTAAACGCCTTCCACCCCGGTTAGCTCCACCAGCAGCCCGACCACCGTCTCCTGCCATCGCTCCATGCCCAGGGTGAGGGACTGGAGCACCAGGTAGGGGCCGAAGCGATCCACGATGAGCCCGGGCAGCCGGTCGGACTCCGCGAAAACCAGGCGGCAGGCCTCGGCCTCCGGAGCCACCACCTGCCGGTAGGCCAGGGCTTCTTCCAGCCGGCGGCGGAAAAGGGAGGCATCCACCGGCTCGTCCACCCGGGTTACCAGCCGCACGGCAATCTGGGAGCGGGGATTGATGTACCCCCGGCCCAGGAAGCGTCCCCTGGCGTCCACTACGGTCACGGTATCCCCCGGGGTAAATTCCCCCCGGACCTCGGCGATCTCAGTGCGGTAGACCCAGGGGTGCCCGGCCCGTACCCTCTTGTCCCGGCCGGGGGCCAGAAGACAAACGGCCATGGCTATCTCCTCCACCTCGTATTATCCCAGAAACCGGCCCCCGGGAAAACCCCGGCTCTCCCCTTTTGACCCGCGGTGACGGCTTTCCCTCTCAGTCCTGCTGTGATAGAATTTACGCGACGCCGGGACGAACCCCGGCGCGGCCGGCGGCCCGGGGGCTATTCTCTGGCCGGCCTTGGACCTATTTTACGTCCGGCTTCCCCGGGCGGAACGACAGGATCTTAACCGTCATCCAGAAGCAGATCCCCATGATGGCCGCAAAATACACCCAGATGACCAGTCCCAGACCATGCCTCAACCCCAGGGCTGTTTGCAGGTCGCCGACGTTCAGGTGGGTGAACATCAGCATAAGTACCAGGTTGAGCAGCCACAGGCTCCGGACCAAAAACGCCCGGAGCGATTCCAGATCCTTGGTAGTAAAAGCCGCCTTTTGCTTCTCCGTCCAGTTAGCGGAATGCGCGATCAACCGCCGCGGGTCCTTAACCCTGGCCATCCAAAGGTAAAGGCCTGCGTCCAGGGCGTAAATGCCTGTCTGGAGAAACGGGAGAACCAGCACCGCACCCTTGCCGCCCCAGGCGTCCGGCATGCCGCTGGCCCCGTAGTGGGTTGGGACACGCTCCGGCAGGTCAGGATAAACCATCCACGTATAACCCACGGAGAGCAAAACCAGGGCCACGGGCAGCAATTCCCACCACCAGGGCATGAGCTTTGGTGTGTGGTTTTCTGGCACGGAAGACATAGGCGTAAGGATACCTCCCGAAACATTTTATGTCGAGTTCTGGCACCTCCGGCCGGCAATAAAAATACGCTCGCTTAGGAAGGAGAACCCGGCCGGCCCGGCAGGTATGATCGTCACCGGCTAAAAAGTTCGCCTTTCCAGACCCATTATCCTGCATACTAAGGGACCGGTAATCCCCCTCTGGCTATTCTCCCTAGCTGTCGTACCGAACCCTTTTTCCTCCAGCCCTATGCCCGTCACTCTCACCAGCACATGCCTTCTCCCAACGTTACCATACCGTTGACTTTCTTATAGCATAGTGGTACTATGTATATGGATCTACCAGGTACCTGCCAGGGGGGATCGGCATGGAAATTAAATTCAGGAACTCCGGCAGCAGGCCCTACATACCTGAGCCTGGTGCAGAGTATATTCGCCAAGTATTGAAGCTCGTCAACGCCAGCCGCCGGGAAAAGGAACGTATCGCCCGGGAACTACGGACCCATATTGCCGACGGGATGGAAAACGAGGATTTGGCGACGATCCTATCGCGCCTGGGGGAGCCGGAAGAGGTGGCCCGGGCCTTCAACGAGGAGCTGGGCCGGCAGGAAATTGCCGTCCGTGGCCCGTGGCGCCTGGCGGTTGCCGGCGGGGTAGCCGCGGGCCTGGTTATCCTTTTCCTCATGTGGGTAACCCCAAGGGAGCAGGAGGCAAATCTCCTGGCCGCGGGCTGGGCCGAAATCACCCGGCCCCTTAACTGGCAGCTCCTGGAGGAGATAGAGGTTCCTGAGGATTCTTTTGGCGCGGAGAAGCTGCTCGCGGCTGACGTTACGGGCGACGGCGTTGGAGAGCTACTCGGCCTAGATAACCAGGGTGCCTGGCTGGCGGCCAGGCAGGCCGACGGCAGCTACGTCCGGATATGGCAGGGAAATGCTGTGGCCCTGGCCGGAGACCCCGGGTACATCATCCGGGATGCCGCTGCCGGCGATTTGAACGGCGATGGTCACGACGACCTGGTGGTCCTGGCCGAATTCAACGACCGCGGCCGGCCTGTACAGGAACTACAGGTGGCCCTCTGGCACGGCGACCACTACCAGTGGACAGCCACCCTGCCCCTGGAGGTTTCCCCTGGCCTGAGCCTCCTTGACCCGGAGGGCCGGGGGAGAAACGATATTTTCATCGCGGTTTATGACCCGGAGGGGGGCTACTCCCTGCAACGCTGGCGCCTAGAAGGCCAGAAGCTGGTGCGGCTGGCAGAGAGCGAGCCGGTTTCCGCGAGCACCGTCCCCCCCGCCCGGTGGGGCCGCGTGGGAGAGGAGCGCCGGCCGGTGATTGCGGCCAACTTCGTCAGCTATTCGGCCGCCTCGGTGGAAAGCAACTACAGCCTTTACCGCCTCTTTGACCCGGTGACCATGGAACTGGTGGCCGAGTACCGGAATGAAGGCGGGGACCTGGTAGACCTGGACGGCGACGGCGAGAGCGAACTCCTGCGCTGGACGTTTACCAGTAATGGCAGGGAAAAGCTGGAACTCGCCGCCTGGAAGGATAAGAAATGGTCCGTGCTCTGGGAGCTGCCGGCACCGGTCCCGGGTATCAACCGGACAGTCCTTACCGGCGACTTCAACGCCGACGGCCGCCAGGAAATCGCCCTGGTCAGGGCCGAAGCCGGAGGGCTGCAGGTAACCCTGCTCGACGCCTCCGGCGAGGTTATCGAGCAGGCTGCACTGCCCAATGCCGGCTGGCGCGGGATAAGCGGGGCCACCGTTCTCCGCCGGGGAGCCGGGCAGGCCGACCTGCTGGCCCTGGGCAGCCCCCAGGGCACCTGGGTTTACTCCTACGTGGCTGGCGGGAACCAGCCCCGGGCCGGCTGGCGGCCTGCCTGGCGGGGTCTGGACTTCCGGCACGCCGAAGTCGCGACCGCCTTTGACCTGGAAGGGGATCCCCACCCCGAACTAATAACCTCTGCCGGTGACGTTTTCACCAGGCAGGAGGGTCGCTACCGGTTTGCCCGCCGCGATGCGGCCCTGGCCGCCTCGGCCTCCAGGCTTGCCGCCCACTACGACCTGAACGGGGACGGAAGGGAAGAATTCGTGTACCTGGACCAGGAAGGGCTCGTCGTGGCCCGCTGGGAAGAGGACGGCCCGTTGCCCCTGGCTAACTGGCCGGAGAAACCGGTCCTGCGGTATAGCCTGGCTCCCTTGGGGCCGGGCGGAAGCCCGGCCATCCTGGTCGCGGTGCCAGACCCGCCCTCCGCTGAAGCCCGGGTGCCTCGCCTAGAGATCCTCACCTTTGACGGACAAAGTCTAAGTGTGTCCGCTATCTCTCCTCCCCTGCCCTGCAGGCTCGTTGACGGGGCCTCCTCTGTGTGGCAGGCCCAAGCCCTGGCCGCCGGTCGTGAACGGGCCCTGCTTTTTGTGACTACCTGGATACAGGACCGCACCAACAACTGGCTTTTACCTTGGGAGGTGGCGCAGGCGGCGCCGCCGGAGGGCGGCGACTGGCAGGAGTACGGGCAGCCCCAAAGCTACGGCGGCCGCCGCCCCCTCCTCTACCCCCAGTCGCCGTTGTCCACTTCCGGTTACTTCCGGCCCGGCCAGTGGATGGTGGCCGGCCAGAAGTACAACAGCATGGGACCGGTGCTCAGTTTCCTGCGCCTGGGACCGGAGGGAGAGCTAATGGTGGAAGACCGGGAGTTAAGCGAGCTTCTTAGCGCCGGTTTCAGCTCCCTGCAGCGGGCCGACGTGGACCTGGACGGCCAGGACGAACTCATTGTTTCCACCCCCGGCCGGATTCTGGTCTATAAGGAAGGCTCCAGCAGATAATTTTACCCTTCTTGCAGGAGGATAAGACCTTGAACAAGGAACTCAAGCGAGGCACCCTGGAACTGGCCATTCTGGCCATCCTGGCCCGTGGTGACATTTACGGCTACGAGCTGGCCTCCATGCTGGCCGCGGAAAGTGACGGCTGCCTGGCCGTCAAGGAGGGCACGCTTTATCCCCTCCTGCACCGGCTGGAGGACGCAGGCTGTATTGTCAGCTACTGGGAAACCGAACCCCGCGGCGTCCCCCGCAAGTATTATCACTTGACTCCCACTGGCAGGGAATATCTCCACAACCTCGCTGTCGAGTGGGCGCTTCTGGCTTCCAAGATGGACGGCATTCTGGCCCGGGCCGGCCTGGCGGTAAATACTGCCGGGTTGGACGGGGGAGCCGGGACGACCGGCGCGTGAGAGTTCGGGTGCAGCCAGGCGTGCTTCCCTATGAGACACGTGGAGCAGACCCGGGTGCGGCGGCTGGTACAGTAGCTCCCGGAGCATGAAGAAGGCAATCGTTAACCTGAGTAGCTATCTAACCCCGGCGAGAGGGAAGGGGAAAAGCATGAAGTTAAAGGTTGTAGCGGCGCTCCTGCTGGCGGTAGGGCTTTTCCTGGCCGGCTGTGCCGCTACCGGGATACCCTGGACGTGGAATGTGTGCCGCCTGACAGGCGGACTTTGCCCGGCGGGAGCTGCCGTAAGGTACTCTAACCTCTAACTTCTAATTCCCGGCGGAGGATTTGGGGGCGGGGTGGAGAAAGATTAATGAAGGGGGTGATGCCGGCTAGCGGAGCAAAAATCGTAGTCGAGGAGCGTACTGGCAGACAGTAGGACACCTAGACCCTTATCACCTTAACTGGATAAGTTGTAACCGGTGACCCAAAGGAGAGAAACCTACTGGAGGGAAGCACATGCGTAAAATCTTACTCTTCTTAACGCTGCTGGGGATCATTGCCCTGGCCGGCGGGGCAGTGCTGGCCCCCGTGGCTGGCGCCCAGGCCCTGGACGCCGGGGAACTGGTCAGCGTCTTCCCGGAATACCCCGGCGATCAGGCCGAGGTCTCCCGCGGGGAATATGCCGCCCTGCTGGTGAAGGCGGCCAATATGCCTCTGGACGGGTACCAGGTGCCCCTGCCCGGGGATGTAGCTGCAGACGTGTGGTATGCGCCCTACATAAATACCCTCTACCGGGAGGGTATCTTGCGGGGCTACCCGGACGGCACGCTCAGGCCGGAAGCACCAGTGAGCCGCCTGGAAGCGGTGGTCCTGGTCTCCCGGGTCCTGGGGCTGCCGGACGGGGCTGCCGCGGCCGGACAGGTGCCGGGCCTGGAGGATTCCAACTGGGCCTACGTCCCTTATAGCTGGCTTTTTACCTGGGGGCTCGTTGCCCCGGACGCCGACCCGGCCGGGGAGATGCTGGTGGGCGAAGCGGTGAAGTTCCTGGCCCAGGTGTTCGGCAGCGATCCGGAGGCCGAGGCCATTATCGAAAAGGCCCAGCAGGTGCAAAAAGAAACCGGCGGGGTCAGCTTTACCGGCGACATGGCCATGACCATGCGGCCCCGGGCCGGTATACCGGACTGGCCGGAGCAATTGAAGGCACTCCAGATGCACGCCCGGGTTACCACCGAGGTTCTGCTCCCGGCCACCCTGCACCAGGCCATGCAAATGGAGCTAAATCTACCGCCGGAAATCCTCGGGCCGGAAGTGCCAGCCATCCCGCCCATGGATTTCGAGCAGTACCTGGTGGACGGGGTAATGTACCAGAAGGTCACTGACCCCACAACCGGCGAGGCCCGGTGGATGCGCTTGCCGGAGCAAGCTACCCCGGATATGGAGGCCTTGATGGAGGCCGTCCAGAAGAACGAATTCTACCAGCAGGCCATTCCCGAGGAACTGCGGCCCTACCTCCACTACCGGCTGCTGGGGACCACGGAACTTGACGGCCGGCAGGTGTACAAGGTCGTTTCCTACGGCCGGATTGACGATTTCACGGCCTTCATGAAGGCCGCCCTGCCGGAAAACATGCAGGAGATGGTCCTGGACCCGCAGGTGGCGGAAGGTATGGGCAGCATGAACGACCTGATCCGGACGATGACCTACTGGGGCACGAGCTACGTCGGCGTTGACGACTACCTTACCTACGGTGAAGAATTCCGGGCGGTGATAGGCTTCGGCGAAAAGTTCATGGGTGAGGCCTTCCCATTTGAGATCATGGAAATGCATATGCAGGCCGGGGACTACAGGTACGGCGACAATATCGTGATCGAGTTGCCGCCGGAAGCCCTGAAAGCCGAAGAACTGCCGATTCCAGAAGCCACGCAACAAGGGGCCCTCCCGCCCACGGAGGGGGAGCCGACAAAGACCGAGTAGGTATACCGGCCGGGATCAGTCTGGACCCGGCGGCGGGAGAAAACCTTACCGGGCGACGCGGCCGGCTCCTTCTGCCGGCGAACAGTCCGGACCCGGCGGCGGGGCCAAAACCCCGCCGTTTTTTCTCCCCGGCCTTACGGCTATACGACGGCTTTTTGCTTACAGGCGACCAGCTTTTGCGCAAGGCGGCCGAGACGGAAGGTGTTACTGTCCACGGTACTCTGTGGGCACTTGATAAACTGATAACTCACCGGATTATCTTACCTCGAGAAGCTGCCGTAGCCCTGAGGAGAATGTTGAGTTCCGGAAGGCGGTTACCCAAACAGGAATGCCAGGCCAGACTAAAGCGCTGGGAGCGTGGTGAGGGTGGTTAGTGGCACTACTCATCCCCTCGCCGGTAAGGATGGGCACATGCTGGCGGAAGGCCCGGGTATGCCGGCCGCAATGCTATTCACTCGTCTACCGAGGGCGTTTCCTCCATTACCTTCTCTACGGCGGCAGTGAATTTCCTAAAGAGTTGCGGCCCACGGTCAATAAACTTCTTCAACTTATCCCACTTTAGGTCAAGATACTGGTGCGCCAGGACGTTGCGCAGCCGTGCCAGCTCTCCGAGTTCCCTGGCCACCGATGCGGGGATGATATTAGCCCGGGCCAGTTGCGCAAAAACCTGCTGGTAGGTAGCCGGAACTTCCATCCCTTCTCCGGCCAGGATAATCTTGGCGATATCTGAAGCCGCGTTAGCCAGGTTTTCCACCAGCCGCTCTATTTCCCGCCGCTTATGCCGGTCGTTCACATATACCTGGTAGGTTAGGCCAGCGAAATCCTGAAGATCCGCTAGCTCTACTTCGATAAAGCTAAGGCGACGAATTATGCTTTCTTTCTGGGATAATTCTAAAGGGCTCAGGGCTGCCCACCTGCCCTCAGCCGCCTGCGCCAGCGCCAGAAATCCAGTACGAACTCCTGAAAATCCTCGGCCTCCCTGGAAACGGCGAGCATGTACTCCAAGTAAGAACGCCTGTCGCGGACTACGAGGGGTATCCCCCGCAGGGCCTCCCAGGCGATGGTGGGAGGGCAATCGTTAAGACTTACCAGGTCCACAGGTACGCCCAGGGCCTCCTCCAGGACTGCCCAAAGCCTTTCTTTTTGTTTTTCTGTAGGCCTGCCTTCCCAAAGCACAGCGACATCAATATCGGAATCCTGGCGCAGCCTTCCCCTGGCTGCCGAACCGAAGAGAAAAGCTAGCCTGATCGCCCGGACCGGCTCCAGCACGCTGCGCGCTTTCTCTACTACAGGGGTAAATTTACCGGATCCCATCCAACACTCACGCTTTCCATCCATAATACCTGCTTTCATAGCTCCGACTTAACTTCTTTGTCAACTACCCCGGCCAAACAGGCCAGAGCCTCCTCCCGGGTATACTCCTAATTCCCCAAGACCAGAGTCTGGGGCCTGTAATGGCTTCTTCGGGTCACCCATTTCGCCGGGCCACCTTTTCTTCCCAGAAACGATAATACGCGTCCCGGACACCGGCAATGGCCTTCTTTTTGATCTCGATGATCTCCTCGGGGGTTCTTCCGTCCACCGAGAACTGGGTGCGGTTGCAGGCTTCATTGCAGAAACGGCAGGCGGTGACGATGTACCTGGGATCATCCCGCAAGGGGTGGCCTTTCGGCAACAGGTGATCCCAGGAGAGGAAAAGCCAGTTGGGCCACTGGGTTCCGTCGAGACCGCAGTAGACACACCGGAAACCGTCCCGCTCATGTATAGGGTACCCATAACCCCGTAAGGCATCACTAAAGCCCAATTGCTCGCCCCTTTCGCTCTCCACTTGCCCCTGCACGCAAGCCGCCCTCTCCTTCGACAGCCTAGAGCCTACCCGGAAGGTAAAGAATGGCACTTACCATTGTTGGCATTCGACACCCGGCAGTGGATTCCTGCCCTCCCCTTAGTTTCCGTCGCTTCTAGCTCCTCCTGCCCTTTCAATTAAACCGTTCCTTCCGAGTAACCCCGGCAGTTTATCTACAGGGAATATCCAGGCCAACTGCTTGCTGGACGGGCCGTTCTTAGAAGATAAGGCCCACCAGGCCAATAAAGATCATTGCGACCGACCCGGGGGGCCGGGCCAGTGGCAGGCCGGTGAGCTTGCCGCTCGCCGGGCCACAACTGCCCCGGCCCCCGCCACCATGCAAGCTAATACCCATGCCGCTCGCCGCGATGGCGCCCTAGCCCTGGGCTCGAGTCTAGGCTCAGGTCCGCTGCCGGCGGGCCTTTTCCCGCACCGCTTGCAGGTTGATGATCTCGGCTACGGTAAACCGGGGCGGCAGGCTATCCGGCTCCGGCTTGAGCCGCAGGATGGCGGGGAAGTAGCCCATCCGTCCGTGCAGCTCCGCCAGCACCACGGCCGCGCTGTAGTTCAGGGAAGGCAGGTTGACCAGCAGCGGGGCCGTCTGCCATTCCTCCGGGGTCAAGGGCACGTTATCCAGCATGGCCTGCACCTGGGGCACCAGGGGCTGCTCCGGATCAATCTGGCTTGGCACATCAATGACCTGGCTCACCTCTTGCCGTGCCAGCGCCTTCACCTGCTCCACCTGCGGCCTAGTCAAGGGATGGGAGAAATTAAGGAGGATCATTGGTGCCCCCTACCACCTATGCCGCGCGATGATTTCGAGTTCTTGGCAGGCGGCGCTGAAACCTGCGTCGAGGGTGCCTTAATGTTCAGTGGGTCAGGTAACACGGGACGGTACCTGTATTCGTTACGTTTCCCCTTACTACTAGTAGGATCGGGCCGTTCGATCTCTAAGTATCTTGTCCACTCCTTTGGTGGTCCAGGATACTCTAACATCTTGAGAAGCATCTGGATACGTTCGAGCTCAGCCAGTCTCCTCTTGCCCTTGTCAACCTGGTTCAAGACAAAGCCTTCGAAAGCGGAGATAAATTGATCGGCGCTGGCTTCCTGACAAGCTTCGTACCATCCGCCGCCATCAAAAAGGTGGGCATAGCGGTCCTTCCGGCTACTGAGCACAAGCCGCGGTTCTATCCGTACGCTGCCGAGACCCAAAGGCTTACCCATACCCAGCTTGTGGCGGTAATTATCCCCTGCCGGCAACACCAATGCCCAAAGCAAGGCGCCCAGTTCTTCGTTACGCAGATTTTCAAAGAAAACCTTAAATCTAAAGGTGACGCCGGGCTTAACTGGTTTCATTAAGGTGTGCTGCGTATCCTTCAAGACAGCAGGCAGCGGCTTTTCATATTCAATGAAATCGTATGGTTGCAAGTCCCTTTTGTGCCAGTACTGCTTGTGGCCTCGGATACTGGTCGGGTGAGGCGGGGGGCTATCGTAATGATCCAGGCGGTCCTTGTGGTCCGGCTCCTGCTGGGTAAGATAGTGTTGAAAGGTCGTCGGTTTAGGGGACCCAAGGATCCGCGGCACCACCGGTTCCTCTGTAAGCCATACGTCACCCCCAAGGCCTTCCAGCCTGGCGTCAGTGAAGAATACTCGGCCGGCATAAGCTCTGCTTTTGCCGTACTCGATATCAGATCCCTTAGTGTAGCCAAAAATGGCCTCAGCCATGTCAAGATCTCGCTCGCAGCGCAGTTCCTCAGGGACTAAATCCAAGGGGCTATTCGTATACAAGAGACGAAACATCATGCAATGGCCAAAAAACACCAACTTGTTATTGTCGTCCGCAATGTAGAAGACAGGCTGACCGTCGCGCAGGACACCGTTTTGATTACCCAGCAGATCTCGCTGGGCTTGGGTAAGCTGTGCCAGATAGCTTCTAATCAACTCATCCGCGATGAGGTATCCAGGGTCCGAGCTGGGCGGGCCGAAAACAAAGCTCTTTTTCTTACCTTGCATTGGTCCCGTTTCCACCAGAACTGCTTCGTCCAGGTGCGGGCCAGGCGAAGGTTGGGCCAGCGTAATAAGAGGAGCGGAGCCATCCCCGCTTGAAGGCTTTTCGATATAGATGGACCAGGCGTTGCGGCAACCGCGCCAGGCATTCTGCTTCAAAGCCGCACTTTTGACAAGTGCGTCCCGTATCCTGGCAAAGGGCGCACCTCCCAAAGGTCCGGCAGGAACAATCACCCAAGCATGCTGTTTCTGGTAGATATAGCCGGCCCGCACTTTCTGTGGTGAAAGCATATGGCCATAATATTGCCGGAGAGACTGAACATCAGCCATCCCGCGGTAAGAGAACCTTTCCTTCGTTACCCACTGGACCTTGCTGAAGCTGATTATCTCCACCAGGCTGCGAACCATCCCCCGCAGGGAACTACCCGGTATTACCGGCGTCTCTAAATCGTCAATGTGGAAGAAGTCGGCCTGCATCCATTTTCTCTCGTCCTCCGCCATTTCTTCCTCAGCCGCGAACTGTGTCGGTGTAAGGGCACACCGGGTGTAAAGGGGGGTCTCGGTGACTAGCTTGCAGTCAACGAAACCGGTGTTGAGGTCGTGGTATCTGTCCTGGTCTGGAGGTTCACAAATGGTTACGATCTTTTCCGGCAGGGGGACAAAATTATAAGGCGCGCAGGCAATGCGCCCGTTCTGCGTGGGGTTTTGGTGTTTTACTACCAAACCAATCCCTCCTCCTAGACCTTTAACGAAGCTGATGAAAGCCAACCAGTCGGCTCAGAGCGATATACGCCGTCCCGTCATCCTCCCGGTACCTCACGACGTGACGGACAATAACCCCAACCCGCCCGGGCACCGCCACAGGTACGACTTGCCGTAGACCGCGGGAGTTAGGCGCAAGCCAAGTAAAGCCATCCTTGATGGTGCCACCCGGACCGCCCCACAGGAGCTCGACTTCGTCGAATACATCTTCCGGCTGGCCCACACCCTCAATGACCACCCGAGATTTCCATTCTTCACCGTTTTTCCAGAGTAACAACTCGCCGCCTGGGCCGAACAGCCGCGCCTGCTGCAATGTATGATCGTACAAGGGGGGCGCCGTTCCGGGGAAAATATCACCGGCCAGTACCAATCTACCCTGGCGATATTCACCCCAAACAACACCCCCAAGTGTATGAGCTAGCACCCACGGTAGCCCAAATTGCGCGGCCGTTTCCTCCAGCCAGGCACAGATGTCACTACCCCCTTCCGACGAGACTGACAGGCGCTTCACCTGCAGGTGAACCACACGTTTCTCTCTCATTGATGCCCCACCTCCCGCAGAAACGCTTGCAGGTACCCCTCAAGGATATTTCTGTCGGTTCCATCAACGGTTAACGCCGTTCTCTCTTGTCTGAATGTGCACTTCACATCGCCATGCTGCAGGACAGCTTCTATACCCTCTAGCCTTCCTCGCCCCACGCCAACGCCACCCCCGATAGGCAAATCACCAGTCCATAAATCCTTCAATAAGAGCAGGAGCAGACCCAGATCTGCCTCGCCCGGCTGCAGCACAGCAAGCTGTAATGTCACTTCGGCGGCGGCTGTACCGAATACAGGCTGTTCGGCAAAAAGAGCGCCAGGATAGGTGCCGCCGGTGAAACGGTCGATCTTGATGCGGCGCTGCACCAGGCACCGGCCGTTCTTGAGTTCAGTTTCTTCGGTGATCACCCGGCTGGCCTTCCTCACCCTGGCCTCAGTGGGTGGCCCGAAAAGGTCCTCCACTAATTGCCTCGCCCGGTCTTCACCCTCGGGGCCCTGGGCCATAGTAAGAGCGATCCGGGTGGCCCGGGCCCGCAAAGCCCCTGCCAGACTCGTCCCGCTGATCACAGGTCGGGGCGATCCCCTTCGATTCGATTGCAGGTGCACGGCATCCGGCGCGCCCGGGTCAGCAGTTGCCGCGCGAATCATTACCGAACCGTTGACGCGAAATTTTGCTATAAGGGTGGCCAATTGACGGCGGTCAAAGTCTGTACCTGTCGCACCTAGGATAAGGTCAATAGGCTGACCTTTTTCCCAATTATGTATTCCTTCTAGCCATTGGATAAGCCCATCGGGGGTAGCCAGATCGTAAGTACAAGCCCGCCAGCAACGCACCCGGCAGCGACCGAATCCCCTGGACTTCCTGGCCCCCAGGGCAATCTCGCCCCTCTCCAGCCCCTGAAGCGCCACGGCCAGGGCTCGCACGAGGTCTGCTTCGTTTTCCCGGTCCACGTGGAGCTCAAAATGAAGTGGGAAGCTCGTGCCGGCCTCGAGCAACTCCAACTCAAACTTGTGGTCTTCTTTGGCCGTCCGGGTGGCCGGGTCAATGGCCACCCCATCCCGGATTTCTGTCCCAGGCCGCCCCCCTGGAGCTTGTAGCGACAGACTCAAGGCATCGTTTACTATAAGGTAACTCTCCTCCATTTCTGCTTGGTCCCTGTTGGCCAGCCCTTCCGGCCCCTGGAACCCAAAAAGGCGTGACGCCAGGCCGTCAGGGCGTTCCGGCTGGCGGTAACCATACTCCCGCTCGCGCAGATAACTGCGCAGGGCACCGGCCAGGGAAGCCCCGGTAATTAAAGCCCGGCCCTCCAGGGGATCGAGTTGTAGCTGGATATCGGTCAGCCCTTCCCGGTCACCGCTACCAGGGCAGGCGGGGCTCTCAAGTACGAGATCACCCTCTACTACGTAAACCTTCGTTATTCCTCTAACTCCGTTCACCGGCCCGTTCACCCCCTGCACTGGTTTTCTCCCGACTCAGCTTGCGCGCCAGCCCGTCAATTAGGCGGACCACATACTCGATGGCCAGCGCCTGAGTTAAGGCAGCTTCTTGCTGGCCTATCGCAGGCACCGGTCTCTGCTGCGCATAGACCCCGAGTATCTCCCATACTGTTTCGGGCCGTCGAACAAGATCGAGTAGCCAGCCGTACAAGGGCTGGCCGGAGAAAAACTGCCCCCCGCCCATCCTGGCCAGGTTAAATTGCTCCCACGCCGGCCTTTTCATTTTTTGCAAGTAATTGACCAATAACCCCAGGTTTCCAGTGATCATGGCCCGCCGTGCCTGGACGCGCAGGTGGGCTAGTTGGGCTGGTGACGGAGAAGAAATCACATCAATACGATTGATAGCCATAACAAGAGCCCTATCAAGACGAGCGCGCAACAATCGCTCTGCCATCCGGGCGGCAATGGCCGCACTTCCCCCTTTCAGCGCCTCTGGTAAAGGAGTTTCTTCGCCGACGACGGCCCTGGTAACTTCCTGCGCCCCATGCCAGTTAACCGCGATCCGCCCATACCCCTCCTCCCTGCGCTCGCCCACGCCGTACTGCTGCAATTCCCGCAACTTAGCTAAAAGGGCTTCGCTGCTTGCATATACATAGACACTTCCCGCCTTGATGGCCGTAGCTTGGGGAAGGGGCAATCCCCACTTGCGATTGAACCCACCCACAATCCGTGTCCCCACATAAGCTGCTTGGTGGTGAACGCCTACCACGCCGTCTAGGTCAGTGGTGTAGGCACCGTTTTCGTCCCGCAGTAAAATATCGCTCAATGCAGTTACAATAATCAGGCTGGAGAAAGGGTTGTTTTCCTGGTACTCGCTCCAATTATCGTCATTATGTAAATTCTCCACCACCACGCTGCCGTAGCCAGCCGACCGCGATCGGCCGAGTCGCAGTTTGGCTTCTCCCAGCAGGTCGGCCATAATTTCTAAATACCTCTGCTTCTCCGCTAGCACGACGGCTTGGAACGCCTGGTCTGCCGCCAGGGATACGTATTGAAAAACCGTCTTGTTGCCGACGCCAGAACCTCCCCGGTTGATGTGAACCACAACGGTCTTACGCGGGGTCACCAACTCGGCACAGGTCCTATCGTCCCTTGCCTCAAGTGAGCAGAAGGGCTCTGCCATTTGCTTGACGTCTTCTACATCAGCCTCACCTGCGGCAAAATCGTAAATCGGGTCCGGAAGATCCTTTGGGGTAAACCAGGACAGCGGGACGGGTAATGTCCGGTGGCCACGCTGATCCACTGGGTAAGCGTGCAGGAAGGTGAGCCCGCCCTCGAAGAAGAGATTCCTGGTTTCGGAATCTGCCAGGGGATCGGCGAGACCGCGCTTACGAAGGAATGCTTCGATAAGTGCTCCGCGGAGGGTGCTTCCGGGGATAAAGTCCAAACTCCGCAGGCTGTTAGGGTCACCGGCCGCCGGCTCACCCACCAGTAACGGCTCTTCCAGGTAAATGTCAAAAACTAAAGCTAGCATCCCGTTATAGCCCTCCTGAATTCTGCGAAATAATGATCAGTACAATCTACAGCCGCTCCGTCCAGCAGACGACATTCCACCAAACCCCGGCCACGATTGCGCCCCTCACCGACCCGTCGCAGAGCTTTAACGCAAGCGGCAAGCAGCGCTAGGTCATGAACTGAAGGGGCGACGGCAAAGGAAACCTGAGCAGTAAATGGTAGACCCCGGATAATCACCCGTACGGATCGCAGGGTATTCTCTTGCGGCGCACCCGAGACAGGATCAATTGCAGTTTGCCGGCGGATTGTCGTAAGGGAATCAAGAACTTCCCAGGGTTTCAATGTGCCACGTCGGACATCTTTATGCACGGCACGACACAGATCCTCCGGGAGACGGGCATTGCCCACGTGCATAATACCCGACGGGTCCTCGGTTGTCCCCGGAGAACCGAAAAGGCGCGAGGCGCTTGGCTCGAAGCACTGGGAGAGGCCCTGGGATCTTAAGGCCCCCATGATCTTGATGCACTCATTTCTTAGCAGCCCCTTAAGGGTACGCCCACCCAGATAAGGCAAACCATCCGCATCGTGCTGTACCTCGCTGTCCAGCAACCCGCTTACACCGTCGCCCCGTCCGAAGGTAGTATCACTCAGCAACTTTAATCTAATGAGGTAGGTGTTCACACCATGTCACCCTTCGCTAACGGAGTGTAGAAGTCCATGGCTTCTATCGCGTCAAAGTACCCGCAGGTGTCACCATACCAGCCGGTTTCCGCCAAACTGGGAGGCCAGTCCTCCGGCAAGTGCAACGAACACTGATAGTTGCGCAGGAAGTCCTTGACCGCATCACCGCGGTCCCGTAAGGCATCTCGTAAGGCTTTGACCTTATTCCGCCGCCCGGCCCACGATGGCCCTTTCTGAAAATCCTCGACCACCTCCGTAAAAGCTCGCCAGGAACGCCAGTCCTTGTCAGGGGAAGTTAAGCGTAGAGGGCGCAGATGAAGTTTCCCCTCTCCAGACCGCTCCCGCATTTCCTCCAGGGAGCCAAGGAAACCCGTGGTGGCAATATGCCAGTCGAGAGCGGAAAGCCCCTCTTCGTTATAAGGGGGGTCACAGCGTTCCTGGATACATTTTTTGGCGCTGGCACACAACTCCTCAGCCAGGGCATAGGCCCGAGCAAAAGGATAATGGGTCTTTACGATAGCTACTCCGGCCCGGGCATAGGCAGGTTTGCCATCAGCCAACGTACTGGACGAAAAACGCTCCAGGTAGAAAGCAGCTACGCTGAGGGCCAGCCGTCCGTCTACCACCAGGGTAACGTCGTCGCCCCCGACTACAATCGGCCGGAAGGGGATCCTTTTATCGCGGATCTCCACCGTGCCAGCGATTACCTCTCTTGAGGTACCGTCTATGGAGATTCTCTCGACGACACTGAGGATAGCTTGGAGCGTGGCCAACAGGGCGTCGTCAACAGCCTTTGCCACCGACCTGGAGAATCTGCGCATGGCCAAGATATACTCCCGGTTTTTGTCGCACGCAGAAAACTGCTCTCCAATCCGTTTTTTACGCCGGCTCATGCCGTTGCCGTCTGTGTGGATGATCCCAATGTAACTGGACTCACCCTTGGAGCGCCCAAAGTGGTCAAAATCCCGAGCCATAGTGTAACCCTGTGACTCAAGTTCCCGGTTCAATTTCTGTTCAAATTTCGGTCTACCCTTGAGGGCAGCCTCAGTTTTGGCCTCCACTTCGGCAGAGACAAGTTTGTCCTCCTCATCTGTTCCGACCGCAGGAAGCCCGGTAAAGTCGCATGCAGCAGTAACGCTCAGTCCCAGTAAGGGAGTTGGGCCGGTAACCGCCAGTTTTTTTACCGCCACCCGCTGCATGATCTTATCAAGCACACGGGCAAGACTTTCCGTCTCCCAGATAAAAGGGTCGCTGTGGGCCAGGGTAACTTCCAGACCGGGTGCCTCTAGGAGAACCTTGGCAGTATATCGCCGGGCAAACTGCCGGGCCTCCTCCATATCGGCAAAGATAACGGCAGCGTTGCCACCACCGGAATAAATTACTTCCGCCGCCAGGCTATCCCGCTCCATTCGCAGATCGACAATATTACCGTCCCGCACGTTATGGGGTTCTCGCAAGCTATCGAACACCCAATCACTGACAGCCTGCTCCACCAGGGCCGAGGCACCTACATTATGTCTCAAGATATTGCTGCCGAACACGTAGCGCTGGATCCGTCTTACATCTACCACACTCAACACAGGCATTACCAATCACACCCCGCAGTCTCCCTATCTATCCAGTCAGAAAGGTAACAGTCAAGTTGTGGCAAGTGGCTGCGGCCAAAAACGCGGATTTTCCCCACAGCTCCCCAGGGGCGCTCGACATCGTCCTGTAAGGCTTGCGGGTTATCATTGAGACAAACTAACGCCACCCGTGCCTCTTCTCCACCTATCTGCTGCGCCCGAATGAAGGCCTCAAAAAGGTGCTGCTTGCAGTAACTCGTGTTATCAGTAGCTGCGCAGGATATGGCAAATAATTGATAACCGATTACGGCCGCCACATCCAACTCAAACTCACGCACGTTACCACCTGCCCGTTTCAAGCTCATTCCGTAGTCGGCGATTCCTCTGTACTTGCCAATTGCTTTGATAAGGGCCTCTAGCACGTAGTTCTCCATCCATTCGGCGTTAAGCCATTTGCTGCAGGCTTGCCACTGGGCAAAGCCCAGGGCCCGGGCCACGCGTTCCGGTGACAACTCCCCGCCACAGATCTCCCGCATGGCGTCCCTGATATTGTTAAAGGGAGGCAGACCAGTCATGTTCTTCAGGTAGTCTCGCCAGGCCTCAGTTCCTCCTTTGGACATGTTTAGGTCCACTATGGCGTGCACCAGTCCCATGGCCGTAGGTTGACGCCGGATATTCCGCTCGTTCAATGCTATGGCATGCAGTCCCCACATGTCTTTCAAGGAAAGGGTTACCAGGAAATTGACCTTCTCGTGATAACCATCATTATCAATCATCAATTCCAATGTGCGTGCATCAAGATAACTGCAGATAGCATCGGACCGATAGCTCTTGACGGCCTGGTAAGCGTGGACTGCCATAGCCTTCGTTCCGCCGGTATAGTTGAGCCCTATCTTTTCTTGGCTTCCAATTTCCTTCAATCTGGAGTATATTTTCTCTTCAATGTCAGGGGCATAGCTCTCATGAACCTGTAAAGGCGGCTCGCAGCGCAGCTCGCACCGTTGCAGACTGGCTGCTATCCGCCGGGCATTCTCCGCCGTCCGTGCGGTATGTATCAGGTGAACTTTTCCGTACTTCTTACCCAACAACCTGGCTACAACATAATTCGGCAGAGGGTTTTCCCCTACCAGGAGAAGTAAGTGATCTGTGGCATATTCCTTTAGCCTGCTCACTATTTCACCCCTTTCGGCGCGGGTGTTCCCCTAGAACCACACATTGTATCTCGCATATGCCACACAGAAATTATCGTACCAGGTGACGCGCCTCTTATCTTCCTTGTTGGCTACCACTCAAAGCAGTAATTTCTTCCTATTCCCGCTCCCGCCGCAGCACGAAGTACGGCGCAAATTCGGCAATGAGCATGCTGCGGTCGGGCTTGAAGGGCGGGAAACCGAGCCATTCCTCGAGCTTGGCGTAAACCTGCGTCAACTGGTTGGCAACGGTCTGCTCCTGCTTGTGCAGCCGGCTGGCGATGCTGGCGTTGTCCAGGCCCTGGCAGGCCAGCTCCACCACCTCCCGTTCGGCCGGGGTGAGCCAGCGCTCGACAAAGTCGCGGCGCCTCCGCATTTCTTCTGCGGCGGCCAGCTTTTCCTGCCAGCGCAGGACCTCCTGGGGGTCGTCCAGCCGGGCCACGGCCTGGAGCAAAGTGGCCGCCTCGGACCAGCGCAGTACCGGCACCGGTACCAGCCAGGTGGGCTCGTCCGGCCTCCGGTGCAGGTGGCGCTCCCCGCCCGGGTGCCATCCCTCGGAGACCAGGTGCCATACCTTATCGTCAGGGCCGAAGAGAAGCTGGGCCACCACCATGCCCATGATGCCCATGACCTTGCGGCCGCCGGAGATGCAGAGGTTCACCACCTGCCGCTGCACCTTGGCTTCCCGCACCTCCTGGTACAGGGTACGCATGAGCCGTTAAGTCCGCGTCGGCGCGAAAGTCTTCCACCGGGCCGCCCGAACGGGTCACCGGCACTGCAACCAACTCCACTCCAGGGTAGACCTGGCAGCCGAACTCGGGACAAGGGGAATGGCCTGGCCGGTGAGAATGAGATTGAAGGCCAGGCACTCACCGGGGGTGTAATCAGTCTTATCTTCCGGGGGGGGCTCCAGGACAAAGGGACGGGGGATATCTGCCAGATTGCGCAGGGCCTGGGAAACGGGCGGCGGCGAAGTTTCAAAGACGACGTGGTACGGGCAGGCATCTTTCAGGGAGCACCCCCGGCAGTCGTCTTGCCGGGCAGCGCAGGCCAGGCGCCTGAAGGTACCGGCAAAGCCGCCCCGCAAGGTAGACCCCTTGTAGGGCGGCAGTACCAGTCCTCTGGGCCCGGCAGCAATGACTACTTGATAGCTGGCCAGGGTAAAACCAGCCGGGCACGCGAGCTGCATCCTCCAGTTTCCACCTTCAAGGTTGAGTGTAGCCCGTTTTCCGGAGATCCTGCACCACCGGGGTTGAAGCTGTGCGTTAGCAGAAAGAACTTAGTTGCAAATTTTCGCCATAACCTGCCAGATTCCTGCCAGGCGGGACGAAATTGCAAACTTGATAGCTTATCTAGCAGGTGCATGGGCGCTACATGGCCGGTTGGCCGTCTGATACCAGGCCGCCGGGGCGTTGCTACCACCTTCGTACTTAGGCACTACGGGCCGGTTAGCGGCACCGTCCCCACCAGGCTTGGACAGAAACCCGTGTCGCCGGGGCGCCACTTGCCCCCAACCTCTATTTTCTGGGTTTTCCAGACACCACTCCGCAGTCACCAGGTCGCCGCTCACCGCCTGCAGTATGGCAGCCGCAGAACCGTTTCGCACGCTGATTTCCAGGGTATCGCTGGATCCGGTAATCAAAAAGGGTATGGCCGGGGGAGCGGCAGCCAAGGTAGCCATAACCCCTAACCGGTATTCTCTCCCATGTATTTTACCATGAGTACCCGGGCAATGGAAACCTGCACTAACACAAACGGCTGTACATGACAGGTATGTGGCAAAAAGATGCTTAAGCGGGAAGTCTGGTAAATCCGGCGGTGGAGAAATGTTCATCGAAGGCGAAAGCTGCTTTAATACCGGCCTGCTTCATCACGACGAAGGAGACTGCGTCGGTCAGGGAGAAGGTCTGGTCCCTACGTCAACCCCGCAGTCCAAACGCAGCAATATATAAGTTTCGGCAGCCGTCAGGTTGGTGGTGATGAGTTGAGGGTACTCTTTTAAGGCTGCCTGGTAAAAAGTGGCGGCTGCCGCGTGGTATTGGTCGCGGCGGTCCACCACGGCTACCCACGCCGAGGTATCAACGAATAAGGCGTCCAGCTTCGTTAGCTCTCCTTTTGTGTTGTGCCAGATAATGGTCGTGCCTTGCCGCCAGATCGGGCGTGCTGCCTTCTCCCAACCCAATGATTTCCAGGGCGGGGTCCTGGGCATCCAGATCCCTGGCTATCCCTTCCCGCAGGTACCGGCGCACTAATTCTGACTGAGCAATTTTTTCCCTTTCGGCCACCAGCCGCAGCTGCTGGTGGAGGGCTTCGTCCAGGTATACTTGAAGCGGGATCTTTCTCATGAACATCATCCTTTATACTTCATGTAGCTATTATACATGAACAGTCTGATCAGCGCAAGATACAAATGCGTGTTATTTACAGCCACAAATGAGCGCTGCCACCTCACATAATCCCTTAACACTTTGGGTTAGAAAACCTTGGCCCCCTTGGGAGATAGGGGGCCAGTCTAACTTAATTGTTTAAGTCCCCTTTTCGTCGGGGCAATAGGTGCAACCAGCCACGTTATAATGGCTGAATGACTTGCGCTTCAAGGGTTTTGGGCCGATAGATAACCGGGCAGGTAGACCCTTTTCTCGAAGGAGCAGTTTCTGCACGAAAACCGCCCTCTCCTTCGACATTTACTATTCGTCGCCAGGGCCAGTTTTCCTGCTCGCGTTCCGACATTCTTGGAGCGGCCCGGAGGCAATTCGCCCTCCGCTACTGGTGGCACACGCTGTAGTAGGGACACGTGGCGTAGCATTCCCCGGCCACACCCGGGTCAATCTCTTCCTCCACCATCCGGCTCTTTTCGTCCCGGGCATCAATGAATTGCTGCCGGAGTTCGTCGCTGATGACATGGATGTCCCGGGTCACCAGCAGGCGGTCGTTCCGGAACTCTACGTAGACGATGCAGCCCAGATTGACGGGGAACTCCCACACACTTTCCATCACCATGCCGTAGCCGGTGGTAGTGAGGCGGTGGAAATCTCGCCGCTCGCCGAACTTGAGGTCGAGGACCATGGGTTCGGTGAAGATATAAGCGTCGGTGCTGAGGTAAGAACTTAGACCCACGAAGGAGCCGTCGAGTTTCTGCTCCACCACCACGGGCACAGTGAGGTTGACCAGGGAATCTTCGCCGATATAGGGCTGCCGGGAGAGGGTTTCCTGCAGGCGGGCGAGGATACGGGTCTTTTCAAAGGTAGTGACCAGTTCCACCCTATCCTTGACTGCAGCCCTCTCCTCCGGGCCGAGCTGCGCCTCCCATGGCCCCAGGTCAAGCAGGGGGTGCCGCTCGATATTCTCAACGATGCGGCAGTAGTCCCCTACCCCGCAGCTATAAATCACCTTCTTGGCTGCCACCAGCACATCGGCCACCGCAGCGTGGAGAATAGTCCCTTCTACCATGGCCAGATTTGGAGGAGCCTTTACCTTGGCCACCCGCCGCAGGTATACGTCCCGGCCGGTGGGGCAATAAGTGTCCAGCACGCCTTCCAGTTGCAACCGCTCAGAGCGGAGCCACACATTGAAGTACCGGGCGGCTTCCTCCAGGCCATATAAACGCAGCCGCCGCCGGGCCTCCTTGCGGGCCACGGTGACGTGCTCCTCCTTGCCGGTGGCCATCTTGGTGGTCGTCTTCTTCTCCACCGGGAGCACGTAGGTAAAGTAGATGATGCGGGGGCAGTACAAATACTGCTTGATGTCACTGACCTTAAGGAGCATGAAAAGTCACCCTGTCCCTTGTAACAAATCGGAAACCCGATCCAAACGCTCCCGGCGAGGCCCCGCTGTGTCCGGGCACTGGGCAAGAGCTACCGTGAAAATGAGGGGTGGGAAGTAGGAGAGCGGTACAGGGTCTAACTTCCAGCTCAGTAAATCAGCGGGCCCGCCGGGCCCTTCGCCTCCGTCCCGGTCTCCTTCCCGCCCACCACGATTTCCAGCACCAGAGCCCAGTCCTTATCGCACACAGGACAGATGAGGATCTTGCCCTCGTTGTCGCCCAGGGTGCGGCGCAGGCGCAGGCCCAGTTCCTGCCGCCGGTTCTGGTTCAGGTCGCCCAGGAAGGCGGAATACTGGATGTGGGTAAGGCCGTAGTCCTTGCAGGCCTCAAAGATTTTGGTACGCAGGCGGTCGTCGGGAATGTCGTAAACCACCAGGGTACGCATCCCTCACCACTTCCCGATGAAGGGCCGGTACCTGGCTTCTCCCCGCACAAAGCCGGCCACCAGCCGGGCCTGCTGCTGGATGATAGCCCGCAGCTTATGCTTCTTGCCGCCGTAAGCCTCTACGTCGTCCAGGCGCTCCAGCACCCTGCGGGCCACCTCCCGGCGGGTGGTATTCACCGTACCCAGGTACCGCCTGGATGCGTAAAAGGCAGGTGGCACAGACCGGCAGCCCGGGATCGGCGTTCGGGAAAAAGTTCAGCATCCTGAATAATATCTTCTCTCCGGCATTAGACCTTGCCTCAAACGGCCGCCCCCCGGCCCCCTGCTTTCGGGTTTGCCTCCGCCTTCGCGCAACCTAATCCTGCTAACAGGTCGTCAAAATTCACTCGCCTGGGGCGAGGTGGCCCTACAAAGTGGAGATACCTCAGGCGGAGCCGTTTGCATTGTCAGAGGGACTGAGATGCAGCGAGGAATTAAGGTAGAGAGTCCTTACTGGCTACCAGTTCGGAGATCAGGCGCTTGATGCTCTCCGAGGAGATTGGGGAGGTTGGCCTGGCGTTTTACCCACTGGTGAAGAGGGGGAGCCCGCTGCCTTCAGGCTGAGACCCGTACGCGATCGCGGCGAGCAAGCGGGGCAATTGAGGTGTCTGCTGGCGCCCGGCGAGGTCGAGCATCCGGCGCGAGGGCTCGAGGTTGACGTTGAGCAAGAAAATTTGACCTTTCGCTACGGCCTTCGCTAACCCCTCCGGTTCTCCTTCGCTGCTGCTCCACTTATCCATAGTACAAGTAGTCCTGACCAAATAGCCGGTACTAATCCGCCGGCTGCCCGTGCAAGAAGATCAGACATCTTGGGTGCTGACTGGCAAAATGCGCGGCTCCCCTTGACATCTACCGCGCTTCTTGGTAAAATTATAATAACATGTACATTAAAATGTACATTCTTCGCGTAGCCAGGGCGGCCAGATCCTCATTAGCCAATAGAGGCCGGTGCGCACCCGGATGGGGATGCCGGCAAAGGAGAGAGACCATGCTGGAGGTAATACCCCTCACGCAGGCCAGACAAGCTTTTCTTCAACTGGTGCAGAGGGCTGAAAAGGGTCTTGGCCGCTACGTGCTAACCAAACACGGAAGGCCGGTGGCCGTTCTCCTGGGTTATGAGGAATACCGGCGGCTTGAGGAGACGGCACAGCTTTTAGCCGACCAGAAACTGGCCGGCGACCTGGCCCAAGCAGTGCAAGATCTTGCGCGAGGCAAGGGGCAGTGGCTTGATGAGCCGTAAGATCTGGTTGAGCCCCCAGGCGGCGGCCACCTGGGATTCTTTACCCCCGCGCCTGCGGGAAAAGGCAAGGGCCGCGCTGGAACTGTTGACTGCGGGCCCGGTACACGGCGTGCCCCTGGTTGGCCCTCTTTCTCCGTTTTACCTGTACGCCCTTGAGCCGGACCTAGACGTTATTTACCGCCCCGGGGAGTGGCTCGAGATCCTGGCCCTGCGCTGGCAAGGCACGTCCCTTGGTCATGGGGCCGGAGAGGATAAGGTCGTGGGCCTGGTTCTGGCAGCCGGTCCCGCGGAATACCAGGGCTTGCCGCTACCGCTGGCCCCGCTTCACGGGCAGCCCCTCATCACCGGTGTGACCCGTACCTTGCAGGCAGCGGGGGTAAACGAAATTATCGTTGTCCTGGGTTACGCGGCAGAGACAGTAAAGGCCAAGGCCGATCTTTCCGGCACCGAGGTAGTGGTAAACCCGCATTACCGAAACGGCCTGGCGACTTCCTTACGCTGTGGCCTGCGTCTGGCGCAAGATGCCTCAGCGGTCCTGGTGGCCCTGGCCGACCGGCCCTTTATAGCTCCTTCCTCGGTGGAAAGGCTTTTGCTGCGCTACCGGGAGTCCCGGCCACCGGTGGTCCTCCCCCTTTACCAGCAACAGGCCGGACATCCCGTTGTCTTTGACTCCTCCCTGCTGCCGGCCTTGCAAAAGGTCAGGCGAGGAGGGCGGGAAGTGGTGCGCCGCTACCGGCACCAGGTGGCGGCAGTACCGGTGGACGACGAGGGCGTGGTCCGGGAAATTCAGGGTGTTTCTCCTTGTCACCCCCGGTAGGGGCCGGCTTGGAGCTATGGATTTGTCAGCTACTTTTGGGAAGGGAGGGGACGGCCGGGGCGCGAAGGAATTGCGCTAGGGGGCCGGAGGAAGGTGCTGAAAAAGGTGCCGGTGAGGGAAAGCGTAGGCCTCATTCTAGGCCACGACGTTACCAAGGTAGTACCGGGCGAATTCAAGGGGGCGGCCTTTCGCAAGGGCCATAAAATTCGCGCCGAGGACATACCTCAGTTGCTGGACATGGGCAAGGAGCACATTTACGTCTATGAGCCCGGCGCCGGCGAGGTGCATGAGGACGAGGCTGCTTTGCGCCTGGCCACGGCCCTGGCCGGTGAGGGCCTAAAATGGGCCGAGCCCAAGGAAGGAAAGGTTAGCCTTGTCGCCGCCCGGCCCGGCCTTTTGCGGGCCTACCGCCGGGTAGTGGATTTGGTTAACTCTCAGGAGGATACGGTAGTGGCCACCCTCCACGACGCCCAGCCGGTGGCGGAAGGACAGGTGGTGGCCGGTGTCAGGGTCATACCCCTGGTGGTGCCGGAAGCTACCGTGACAGCAGTCGAACAAATCGCCGCCGAAAAGGGGCCGGCCCTAGAGGTCAAGGCCTTTAAGAATCTCGAGGTCGGGGTGATCGTTACCGGCAACGAGGTCTTCAGCGGCCGCATCCACGATGTCTTTGCGCCCCGGGTGCGGGAGAAGCTGGACCAGTTCGGCAGCAGTATCGGCCGGCTCCTCTACCTTCCTGACGGCGCCGCCGGCATTGCGGCGGCCATCAAGGAAATGGTCGCCCAGGGCATGGAAATGGTGCTGGTCTGCGGCGGCATGTCGGTAGATGCCGACGACACTACGCCGGCCGGGATATCCCAGAGCGGGGCGGCCGTGGTGGTCCGGGGGACGCCGATCTTTCCCGGCGCCATGTTCATGCTGGCCTATTTGGGCGAGGTGCCGGTGCTGGGTTTACCAGCCTGTGTCCTGCACGATCCCACCACCGTCTTCGACCTGGTCTTACCGCGGCTCTTGGCCAGAGAGAAGGTAACCAGGGAAGAAATTATTACGCGCGGGGTGGGCGGGCTCTGCCGCCAGTGCGCCACCTGCACCTACCCTGCGTGTTCCTTTGGGAAATAAAGGGGGCTGCCCGCTGGGCAGCCTGCCTACGACCTCCAGGCCCTCAGGGAACTTCCGGGCACTGGCCGGGCTGGCAGGTTCTTGTGTGGCCGTGCCCGTTACCGATCCGGGGATATTGCTTGACATAGACACGCCGGCCGATTACGAGCTGGCCAGACAGTTATGGGAGAGCAGGGGAGGGTGATCCGATGCGCGAAGAACTAGTTGTCATCCGCGGGGCAGGGGACCTGGCCACCGGCATAGCTCACCGGCTGTGGCGCAGCGGTTTTCCGGTGGTGATGCTGGAGGTAGCACAGCCCACGGTAGTCAGGCGCACGGTGGCCCTGGCCGAGGCGGTCTACGCCGGTGAAGCCACCGTTGAAGGAATGCACGGCCGCCTGGTGGCTGACGTGGCCGAGGCGCTGGCAGTGTTGAAAGACCGTAAAGTACCGGTTCTGGTTGACCCCGAGGCCAGGAGTGTTGCCGGACTCCGGCCGGTGGTGCTGGTGGACGCCATCATTGCCAAGAGAAATCCCGGCACCAGGCGCGGCATGGCGCCGGTGGTTATCGGGGTCGGTCCCGGTTTTACCGCTGGCGAAGACGTGGACGCCGTAGTGGAAACCCAGCGGGGCCACCACCTGGGCATGGTTATCTTGGACGGCGCCGCGGCTCCCGATACGGGCGTTCCGGGCGAGGTAATGGGATATACCGAGGAGAGGGTATTGCGCATACCGGCGGATGCGGCGGGACCTTGGGAGCCGCTGATTGCCATCGGCGACCTGGTGGCGGCCGGGCAGACGGTGGCCTATGCCGGCGGCAGGGAGGTGCAAAGCCGCATTGCCGGGGTGGTGCGCGGCCTCCTCCGCGGCGGCCTGGAGGTTCGGCCGGGCATGAAGGTGGGCGACGTGGATCCCCGGGCCGACAAAAGCCTCTGTTTCACCATTTCCGACAAGGCCAGGGCCGTCGGTGGCGGCGTCCTGGAGGCCATCTGCCACTTCCTTTGGGGCCGCGAGAGCGGCAGGATGTGAGCGATTTTGAAAGGATTCTGGGTGATCAGGTAGTATTCTGGCCAGAAAAAGTCTATTACGAGGGGTGGCAAGGGCATGCGTGGTTACTACCAGTGCTTGTTGCAGGCGCTTCAAGAGGGCTGGGGTGGTGTGGCGGCAACAGTAGTCGCCTCTGAGAATCCCGCTTACGTGGCTGAGAAGATGTACTGCGACGCCAGGGGCCAAGTACGGTGGCAGCCGGATTCGGCTGCTTTGGCGGAGAAACTCGCCGGCATCTTGCGCGATTCCCCTCCGCGGGAGCCGTCCCTGGTTGAGGTGAAGGAAGTGGGTAGGGTCTACGTCGAACCCGTAGGGCTGGGTCCGCACGTGTTAATTCTGGGCGGCGGCCACGTGTCCCAGGCGCTGGCCAAAGTGCTGGCCATCCTGCGGTACGAAACCACGGTCGTGGATGACCGGCCGGAGTTCGCCAATCAGACGATTTTTCCCACCGCCGCCCGGGTAATCTGCGACGACTTCCGTGAGGTTCTTGCTCATTATCCTTTTACGGGAAACACCTTTGTGGTGATTGTCACCAGGGGACACCGGCACGACTACACCTGCCTGCAGGCGGTGATCGACAAGCCGGCCGGTTACATCGGCATGATCGGCAGCAGGCGTAAAGTGAACGCCGTCTTCCAGGCCCTGGAGGAAGAAGGGGTGGCGAAAGAAAAGCTCTCCAGCGTACACGCGCCCATCGGGCTGGACATTGGCGCCCAGGCGCCGGAGGAAATCGCCGTCAGCATTGCCGCCGAGATTATTGCTGTCAACAATCAGACGCGCGGCGAGAGGCTCGACCCGACCTGGCTGCAAAAAGTGGTGGCGGTAGAGGAGCCGGCGGCGATCGCTACCGTTGTTCGCGTGCGCGGTTCTGCACCCCGCCAGGCGGGGGCGCGCATGCTGGTGCTGGCCGGCGGGCAGATTTTTGGCTCGGTAGGGGGCGGGTGCGGGGAGGCAGAGGTGCGTCTGGCCGCCATGAACGTGATCCGGAGCGGGCAGCCCCGCATGGTCAGCCTGAATCTCACCAGGGACCTGGCCGAAGACGAAGGCATGATTTGCGGCGGGCTGATGGATGTTTTCGTGGAGCCCCTGCGGGGCTAGTTTACCGCACCTCCCTCGCGCCGCAGCGGCTAGTCGAGAAGATGGCGGCGATCAGCGGGGAAATGCTGCGTATGAGGCCGGCAGGAAAATATGTGGTAGCCGTAGAAGTAATAGATGGTGATTTTAATCTTGCCAGCGAAGACAGGGAAACAACGCCACATCGCCATCCATCTGGATCACAACCTGTGCAAGCGCTGCGGTATCTGCGTAGCCTTCTGCCCACAAGGGGTCTTTGTTACCGGTGACGACGGATACCCGGTAGTGGCAGCCACAGAAAAATGCACCGGCTGCCAGTTATGTTTTTATCGCTGCCCGGACTTCGCGGTGGAAGTAGAGGTAGATAAATAGTGGCGACTTTTTTCTGGCAGGGTAATGAGGCTTGCGCCTACGGGGCCATGGCTGCCGGAGCGCGCTTCTTTGCCGGCTATCCCATCAGCCCCTCCTCGGAGATCGCCGAGTTGTGCAGCCGCCTGCTCCCCGAGCGGGAGGGGATTTACGTGCAGATGGAAGACGAGATAGCCAGCCTGGCCGCGGTTATCGGCGCCAGCGTGGGCGGTATGCGCGCCTTCACGGCTACCAGCGGGCCGGGGTTTTCGTTAATGCAGGAGAATCTCGGCTTTGCCGTGATGGCTGAGGTGCCGTGCGTCATTATCCACGCCCAGCGCTTTGGACCGGCCACAGGCATCGCTACCGCCCCGGCCCAGGCCGACGTGATGCAGGCCCGCTGGGGCACCCACGGCGACTACCAGATGCTGGTCCTGTCTCCCAGCTCGGTACAGGAATGTTACGACCTGACTGTCGCGGCTTTTAACCTGGCGGAAAGATTCCGCAGCCCGGTTATTTTGCTGACCGACGCCGCCCTGGCCCACCTGCGGGAAACGGTAACTGTAAGCGATACTCCCCCGCCGCGGCATTGCCGGCCGCAGCCAGAGGGCGATTCTGCTCTATACCGGCCCTATGCTCCCGGGCCGGACCTGATCCCGGCCATGGCCGCCTTCGGGGACTGTTATATTCAAAGGGTCACCGGGCTGGTGCACGACGAGCAGGGTTACTCGAGCAGCGCGCCCGCGGTGGCTGCCGGCCTGGTGCGGCGGCTGCAGGAAAAAATCCTGCTTTACCAGGACGAATTACCCTCACCTGTTTATACCGGCCCGGAGGAGCCGGAGATCCTGCTGGTCTCTTACGGCATCAGCGTCCGGGCGGCCCAGGCTGCGGCGCAGCGGGCCCAGGCCTGGGGCCACCGGGTGGGCTGCCTGCGGCTGCGCGCCCTCTGGCCCTTCCCGGAGGCGGTCATAGGTGACTGGGCCCGAAGGGTGCGGGCCGTCCTGGTCGTGGAGATGAACTACGGGCAGTTGCGGCGCGAGGTAGAGCTGGCGGTGGCCGGCCGGTGCCGGGTATCGGGAGTGAACCGCTATGACGCTGAAGTCGTTACGTCGGGAGAAATCCTGGCCGCGCTAACTAAAAGCTAAAGGAGTAGGGCTATGGCCAGTTATCGCGACTACCTGGCCTGGGAACGCCTGCCCCACCTGTGGTGTGCCGGGTGCGGGCACGGGGTGATTCTCAAGGCTTTGACTCTGGCGCTGGCGGCTCTGGAGGTACCTCCGGACAAGGTAGTAGTGGCCAGCGGCATCGGCTGTAGCGGCCGCATCGGCGATTATGTCACCACCCACAGGTTCCAGGGGACTCACGGCCGTACCCTGGCCTTCGCCACCGGCATCCACCTGGCCCGGCCGGAGGTGAAAGTCATCTGCGTCATGGGCGATGGCGACGCGGCCGCCATTGGCGGCAATCACCTGATTCATGCTGCCCGGCGCAACGTAGACCTGACGGCCATCGTGCCCAACAACCTGAACTACGGGATGACCGGCGGCCAGTTTTCTCCCCTTACGCCGCCAGCCAGCATCAGCAGCACTTCACGTCAAGGCAAAGCCGAGCCGGCCTTCGATATTTGCCACCTGGCCGTGGTAGCCGGGGCCAGCTACGTAGCCCGCACCACCGTCTACCACGTCACGGAAATGCAGAAGTTCCTCCAGGAAGCTATTTTGAAAAAGGGATTTTCCCTGCTGGAGGTGCTCACCCCCTGCCCGACTTACTACGGGCGCTATAACGCCCTGGGGGAGGCCGCGCAGATGCTGGAATGGCTGAACCGGAGCGTCATTCCGCTGGCCAGGTACCGGCAAATGTCCGGTGACGAGGCCCGGTACTGGTGGCGCGGCCGCCTGGTGGACCGGGAGGCACCGGACTTCCTGAGCCGGTTAAAGGGGGCGGGCTAGGTGTACTGGCAGGTAGTCTTGAGCGGTAACGGGGGCCACGGACTTGGCCTGGCCGGCGAATTGCTGGCCCGGGCGGCCGGACTGCAGAGGGGCCTGTATGCGGTACAAACACAAAGTTACGGGGCCAGGGCCCGCGGGGGCTGCAGCCAGTCCACGGTAATTATCAGTTCCCAGGAAATCCTCTATCCTTTCGTGGAACAGCCGGATTTGCTCCTGGCGCTCAGCCAGCGGGGTTATGAGCGGAACTACCCGCTAATGCGCGGGGGCCTGGTTGTTTACGACCAGGAAGCGGTGCGGGTAGGTACTCGTGGAGGCCAGGCCGTGGAGTACAAGGGCTACAATCTGTTGCGGGCGGCCCGGGAGATCGGGGATGAGATTTTTGTTTCGGTCCTGAGCCTGGGAATAATTACCGCCCTGACAGGAAAGATTGGCCCGGAAGATATGGAAGAAATCCTCAGGGAACGGATCTCCGGGCCACGGCAGGAGCAGAACCTGGCCGCCTACCATCAGGGCCTGGCTACGGGAAAGGTGTGAACAGGTGCGCCAAGGTTATATTCATAAATTCAAGGAGAGGCAAACAATTTGCGGCGTTTGTTGGTTGCACTTATTGTTTTTCTGGGAGCCGTGGTTGTGGCCGGGGTGGTCGTCGCGGCCAGCCCGCCGGCCCGTAATTACAACGGCGATATGGCCGCTATCCCCGCTGTTTTCCCTCTTTTCCGTTTAACTGAATAGCAGTATTACAGCCCGCGGATTTACGGTTATGCCGTAAAGTCATTATGGAGCCGCAAGATGGCACCTGTCAATAAATACGGCTTGACTTTACCGGGGCGATGGCTTATAATCCATAGTATAGTAAGTAGACCAACTTACTTATATATGGGTTCAGACAAAGTTTGTGCTTGATTCTGGTTATGGGGGAGGGGCAAGAATGGACACGGACACACTGGCAGAGACCCTGCCGGCGGGGCTGACGCCGGAAGATCTCAAGGCCGGGGGCATTATTCCCCAGCGGCAGAATGACAAAGTGGTAATCCGGTGCATGGCCCCGGGCGGACGGATAACAGCCGCGCGGCTGCACAAGATCGCCGAGGTGGCGGAAAAGTACGGCTCCGGGGAAGTGCATCTTTCGGTGCGGATGTCGCCGGAGATCCTCTACGTTTCCCTGCAGGATTACCCCCTGGTTAAGGAAGAGCTGGCCAAGGTGGGGCAGGAGATCGCTTCCTGCGGCAAAAGGGTGCGGGTGCCAACGGCCTGCGGCGGGTGCGAGTACAACCCGAACGGGCTGGTTGATACCCAGGGCCTGGCCCTGGAGTTCAACCGCCGCTATTTCGGCCAGGACCACTACCACAAGTTTAAGACTGCCTTCAGCGGCTGCCCCATAGACTGCACCCGGGCCCGGGAAAGTGACCTGGGCTTCCAGGGCCAGGTGGAGCCGGAACTTGTCGCCGAAGCGTGCTCAGGCTGCGAGTTGTGCGCCGAGATCTGTCCGGAAAGGGCCCTGACCATGGTAGCCGGCCTGCCGGTGCGCGACGTGGAGCGCTGCCTGCTCTGCGGGGATTGCCTCAAGATATGCCCCAACGACGCCCTGGTGGCCGGCCGGACCGGAGTGGCTGTCTATGTAGGCGGCAAGCACGGCCGCCACCCCCACGTGGCCTACCCCGTGGCCGAGCTGGTGCCGGAGGGGGAAATCTTCCCGGTAGCGGAAGCAGTGATGGCCTGGTACCGGGAAAACGGCCGGCCTGGGGAGCGTATCGGCCTCACCGTTGACCGGGTGGGTATTGACCGCCTGCGCCGGGTGCTAAAGCCCCTGATCGGTCCCCATCTCCTGCAGCAGCACCATATCCGCCGGCAGCGCTGGCGCAGCGTCTTCTGGGCCGGAGCGGCAGACGCTTTCCCGCATTACGGCGAGGTATAGCATGCAGGTCTGAGGCTGAAAGCTGTAGGCTCCGGTGCCGCCGCGGGCGGCATAGCGACCTATGGTGGAATCCACCCGGCGTGGCATCTGATAGAAAGAGGTGAAACCAGTGGCCACGGGAACCATACATGAGGTGCTGGACATCCGGCAGGATACCTGCCCTATCACTTTTGTGAAAACCAAGCTCAAGCTGGAGCAAATGCAGGCCGGGGAGGTGCTGGAAGTCCTTCTGACTGGCGGTGAACCGCTGCAGAACGTCCCCCGCAGTGTCAAGGCTGAAGGCCACCGGATATTCAAGGTGGAAAACCTGGGCGACAATCAGTACCGCCTGCTGATAGAATGCGGCATCTCCAGGGAGTGAGTGTCGCCGGCCGGAGCGGCCGTATCAGCAGGGAGAAAACGCATGGAAGCCAGAGCGAAATCCCGCCGCCACCCCGCGTTTATCTCTTTCTGCTGGGGGTGCGCTGCCGGCGGGCATGCAGGTTCACAAGGAGGGTTTATCGTGCAGGTAGTCCTAAACGGGCAGCCGGAAGAGATAACGGCCGGGTCTACGGTGCGGGCCCTGCTGGAGAAGCTCGAGCTCAATCCCGAGATTGTCACCGTAACCGTGAACGAGCGGTACCTTGATAAACAGGCTCTAGGAACATGTAGCCTGGCCGAGGGAGACAGGGTGGAAGTCATTCTCTTTATGGGCGGGGGGTGGTAAGAGCGGTGGTTGGAGAAGGGGATCCTGCCGGGGGCCGGCCGGTTGCGGGGTTGGTGCAAGCGAGCGACATCAGCGGCACTATTGGCGCCACTCCCATGGTAAAACTGGGCCGGTTCTCCCCGCCGGGTAGGGCGAGGATCCTGGCCAAGCTGGAATTTCTCAACCCCGGCCGGAGCGTGAAAGACCGGATAGCCCGGCACATGGTGGAGGTGGCGGAAAGGGAAGGAAGGATTCCCGCTGGGGGCACCATTATCGAGGCCACCAGTGGTAATACCGGGATCGGCCTGGCCCTGGTGGCGGCCGCCAGGGGCTATCACCTGGTGCTGGTAATGCCGGAAACCATGAGCCAGGAGCGGATCAGTCTTCTGCGGGCCGGTGGGGCCACGGTGCATCTTACCCCGGGGGACAAGGGCATGGCCGGCTCGGTGGAGCTGGCCGAAAGGCTGCTGGAGCAAAACCCGGGCTGGTTCATGCCGCGGCAGTTTGAGAACCCGGCCAATCCCGAGACCCACCGCCTTACCACCGGGCCGGAGATCCTGCGCCAGCTTCCCGGGCCGCCAGGGGCCTTCGTGGCCGGGGTGGGTACCGGCGGCACAATTACCGGGGTGGGGGAAATACTGCGGGAGAAGTTCCCGGGCGTAAGAATCGTGGCCGTGGAGCCGGCGGCCTCCCCTGTCCTCTCGGGCGGCCGGCCCGGCCCCCACAAAATCCAGGGCATCGGGGCCGGGTTTGTACCGCCGGTACTGAACCGTTCCCTGATTGATGAGATAATTACCGTGTCCGACGCCGACGCGTACCGGGCGGCCATGGAGGTGGGGAGAGAGGAAGGGCTGCTGGTGGGCATCTCCTCCGGCGCGGCCCTGTATGCGGCCCGCCGCGTGGCCGCTTCCCTGGCCCCCGGCCAACTGGTACTCACCATCCTGCCGGATACGGGGGAAAGATACTTGAGCCTGGAGCCGTACTTCCGCCTGGATCTCCGCGGCCGCGCCATTCCTTCTTGACATTGATAACCTGTCCGGGTAAAATACCTGTGGATACCCCCATGGGGTTTGGCAGGATGATCCTTGGTAGGAGGGACCAGGATGGATACCCAGAACAAAAAGCAGGAATTTCTCAGTGAAAGTACGCGCTATCGCGGCCCCAACCGTATTGTTCTCCTGGTTTTCGTCCTGGCCGCCGTAGTCTTGGTGGGGGCGGTATATGCTGCTACCAGGAGCGAGGAGGTCCCTCGCCGCTGGCAAGGTGGAAGTTACAACGTGGGGTACCAGCCGAACTACAAGGGCAAGGTAATCTCCATGACCGACATCCCCAGCCGGTCTGACAGCGGTGTCATTAGTTTTTCCCTGGAAGAAGTCAAGAAGAACAGCATCGTTTACACTGATATTCCCGGAGCCGGTCCGGTAGATGCCCTGGTGGCCTACATCAGTCCGGCCGGTAGGTTGGTGGTGGGGGTGGCTATGTGCGAACCCTGCCGCTCCCAGCGCTTTCACATTGACGACAACATTTTGGTCTGCGATACCTGCGGCACCCGCTGGTACCTGAACGACCTGCAGGGTATTTCCGGCGGCTGTCCCCAGTACCCGCCGGAAGAACTGCCGTATGAAGTGGAAGACGGTGGGGTAAAGGTTCAGACCTCGCTGTTAAAGGACTGGTCACCCCGGGCTGAAGTAGGGACCCAGGTAAGCGGCCGGAACTAGGCCTCAGGAGAGATGTAGATGCGGCTTGACACGCTGGCCTGGCTAGGGCTGAAGCGCAAAAAGGCCCGGACCCTGTGGCTGTTGTTTACCCTGGCGGTCACGGTGGGGACCCTGCTTTTCTTATATATCGTGGCCACGGCCATGAACCAGGAGCTGGCCAATGCCTTTGACGCCGTAGGGGCCAACATCGTGGTTTTTCCCGCTGGGAACCAGAGCCTGGCTTACGGCGGGGTGGCCGTGGCCGGCGATGCGGAAGCCTACCTGCGTAATGACGACGTCATTGCCATCAACAGCATCCCCAACCGGAAGAACGTCGCCTATATCGCCCCCAAGGTTATCGGGATGGCCCGGGTGGATTTCCCGCCGGGGTCCATGCCGCCGGCGCGGCAACCCCCGACCGCCATTTCCCAGCAGGTGTTGCTGGTGGGGGTGGATTTTCCGGCCGAGCTGGCCCTGAAAAAATGGTGGCGGCTGTCCGGGCGCGAGCCGGAGGCAGTGGATGATCTCCTGGTGGGCGCGAAGGTGGCGGCGGACCTGGGCTTAACTCCAGGCAAGCGTCTCACCCTCCAGGGCCGGGAGTTCCGGGTGGCTGGGGTGCTGGCGTCCCAGGGCAATGAAGATGACGAGGCCATCTTCGCCCAACTCCTGGCCGTCCAGGAAGTACTGGGCCGCCAGGGCCGGCTAAGCCTGATCGAGGTAGCCGCCTATTGCACCACCTGCCCTATCGAGCAGATCATGGCGCAAATCAGGGAAAAATTGCCCGGCGCCAGGGTGACGGCCTTGGCGGACGCGGTGCGGGCCCGGCAAGCAGTGGTGGACGGCTTTAACCGCCTGGCAGTAGCTGTGGGGGTAACGGTGGCGGTGGTGGGCGGCCTGGTGGTGCTGCTGCTGGTAATGGCGGCAGTCAAGGAACGCACCCGGGAGATCGGACTCTACCGGGCCATGGGCTACCGCCGGGCCCACATTCTGGAGATAATTCTCACCGAGGTTTTGCTGGTGGGCTTGGCCGGCGGGGCGATGGCCTATCTAGGAGGCACCTGGCTGGCCGGGTGGCTGGGCCCGGGGGTGACCGGAGTAAGCCTGGGGGCTAACTGGGATCCGCTTCTCGGCGGGATGACGGTGCTGATCACCGCCGGCATCGGGGTGTTGGCCGGGGCGTACCCCGCGGTGCAGGCGGCCAGGCTCGACCCGGCCCGGGCCCTGAGGTTTATTTAGCTGCCGGCTCGCCCGACAAAGTCAGGCGGAGTTACCGGCAGTCTCCCAGGCTATTTCTCCAGCCGAAAGGTGCGAGGATAATATGGCGCTGGTAAAGTTGGAGCAAGTGAGCAAGGTCTACCGCAACGGGGCGGAAGAAGTCCACGCCGTGCGGGACGTACGTCTGGAGGTGGCGGCCGGCGAGTTTGTGGCCCTGGTGGGGCCTTCCGGCTCGGGCAAGAGCACCATCCTGGGCCTGGTGGGCGGCCTCAACCCGCCGTCGCGCGGGCAGGTGCTCATTGACGATATTGATGTCTACCGCCTGCCCGTGGAGCGGCAGGCAGACCTGCGCAGCACTTACATCGGCTTTGTTTTCCAGGAGCACGAGTTACTGCCCTACCTGACGGCGCTGGAAAACGTCCTCCTGCCGCTGGCCATCCTCAATTACAGCCACAGCCGCCAGGAGGCCATGGCCATGGAAGCCCTAGGGAGGGTGGGGTTGGCCGGCAAGGGCCGCCGGCTGCCGTCCCAGCTTTCCGGCGGAGAGCAGGAAAGGGTGGCCATTGCCCGGGCTATTGTCAACCACCCGCCCCTGATTCTGGCTGACGAGCCCACTGGCAGCCTGGACAGCCAGACCGGGAACGAGATCATGGAGCTTTTCAAGGAGCTCAATTCGCAAGGGTTGACCATAATCATGGTCACCCACAACCTGCAGAACCTGGAGTATGCCAACCGGGTCCTGACCATCCGTGACGGCGCGGTGGTTGACGGGCGGGAGGCCTGCCTTTGCGGTTGAGTCACCTGATCTACCGGCATATCCTCACCAGCCGGACCCGGGCTCTTTTCCTGTTTCTCGGCATCCTTACCGGCATCGGGGCTTACGTGGCCTTGAGTTCCATGGCCCTGCCCCTGGAACGGCGGGCCGGGGCCGGCGAAGTCAGTCAGGTGGTAGTGGTAACGCCGGTGCGGGAGGAGTACAGCCTTTCCTACCAGGGCCTTACCGTGGCCACTGCCGGTACGGCCCAGACCCGCTACCTGAAGGCGGAGCTCGCCCAGGCAGTACGGCGGGCGGCGGCGGGCTATCCGGTAGTGGCGGTGGTGCCGGAGCTGGTGCGGCCGGTGGAGGCCAAGGGGCAAAGCTTCCTCCTGGTGGGGAGCGACTTCACGGCGGAACAGAAGCGACGGCCGTACTGGCGGGTGGAGGGGAGCTATCCGCGGGCCCGGCAGGTTCTGCTGGGTAGGGCGGCGGCCGAGCAGCTTGCGGTCCGGCCCGGGGACCAGCTCGCCCTGGCGGGGAAGGTGTTTCAGGTGTCCGGCCTTCTTGAGGCTACCGGCAGCATTGATGACCGGCTCCTCTTTGCCCCCCTGGAGGCGGTACAGGCCCTCGCCCCCCGGTCATCGGGCCTCAGCACCATCCAGGTGGTGTTGGAAACTGACAGCCAGCCCCAGGCGCAGGCCTTCATCGCGGCCCTGGCGGCCATCCTGCCACCGGGGGTCACCGCCGCACTGCAGGGGGAGGCGGCGGCCCGCCAGCGGCAGGAAGCAGAAGCCCGCTTTGCCGGTTTGGCCCGCTTCATTTCCTGGCTGCTCCTCGTCATTGCCGGCGTGATCGTTTTTACCACCGAGACCGGAGCCGTGCAGGAAAGGACGGCCGAAATCGGGCTGCTGCGGACCATCGGCTACCGTCAGAAGCATATCCTGTTTATCCTGGTGGGCGAGGCGGTTATTCTCGCCCTGGCCGGGGGACTTGGGGGCTACCTGGTGGGTACGGTGGCCGCCCGGCTGGCGGTTCCCTTTATCTTGGGTCCGGGTACGAGTTTTGCCGTGGGTTTCCGTCTGTTGGTATCAGCTTTGCTTCTGGCCCTGGGCACCAGCCTGGCCGCCAGCGGTTACCCGGCCTGGCGCGCCGCCCGGCTGGACCCGCTGGCGGCCCTGCGCCACAAGTATTGACCTCCAAAGTGACCGGTTGGACGGGGGAGGCTCCCGGCCCTGGACCGCGGCCAGAGGCAGACTTAAAATAAAGAGAATTTCGGTACTTATCCACGTGCGCGGTCGTGAGACCGTGCATTTTTTACCCTGCGGGCACATATTATTAGTTAAGGACCACGGCGGCGTTAAAGGCTGGATTTTGGCCTTTGACTTTCCATCATTTGGGGTTATAAACTTAGACTGGTATCAGAACCGGGATGCAACCCGAAGTGCTGTCCCAGCCGGCAAAAACCGGACGCGCGACCTGGTAAGGAAAGGGGGCAGTGCTATGCAGTGGACTAAGTGGATAAACTTGATCCTGGGTATCCTGGTGATCATCCTCCCGTTCGTAGCCGGGATGGGGGCCAATGCCCTGGCCATGTGGGGCAGTGTCGTTCTCGGCATTCTGGTAGTGATTTTCGGCTTCCTGGTGACCTTCTTTGGCGGGCAGAAGCAGCAGACCAGCACTAAATAACAGCCAGAAGCAGCTCTTTTAGCACTAATTATAAATGAACCGTAGCTACTTAGGCTCTGTCTATGTCGGGCGGTCAGTGCTCCAGGTCGCGGCCGGCGTTGATCATGGCAAGCCGAGCCCACGATTGGCGGAGCCACGTACCCGGCAGGCAGGCGGAGCAGTTACAATGAACCGAGGAGCCTTGGACTCGAGTCCGGGCATCGTATCTTCTACAGGTTACACGGCGAGTCTTGGCGCGCGTTCCGGTTTTTATTAAAAAAAGCCCGGCCGGTAAGGCCGGGCTTAAAGCTGCCCTGAAAATGAGAAGTGAGAGGTGGGAAGTGGGAGGTGGGACACTCGTAGGAACCTGGCACTCAACCCGTTGTTCGTTCGCCAAAATGCCCCCTCGGGGTACCGCTTTGGGGATGATAAGGTATGGTGAGGCTACTAGTTGAGTGCCAGGTTCCTGATCTTAACTCCCGTCTGTGCCACCGCCCCGTTTTCATCCTCTGTTGGTGACACCACCGGCGGCATGAGTGTCTACTCAGGCCACCGCCTATCACCGCCGCTGTTAGAAGTAAGGGCCTAGACGGCTATTACCTGGCTAACCCCCGGGATCTCCTCCTTCAGGGACTGCTCAATACCCTGTTTCAGGGTCATGGTAGCCATGGGGCAGCCGCCGCAGGCTCCTGTCAGGTGTACGGTCACCACCCCATTATCTTCATTCACGCCGACAAGTTCCACGTCACCCCCGTCAGCCTGCAGGGACGGGCGGATTTTGCCCAGGATTGCTTCCACCTTTTCCTTCACTTTTTCACCACCCTCCGTGGTTCAAATTAGACTTATTATAGCATATTACTTGGGGGCTGAAAATAGGCTGGGAGAATTTTAATGCCCGTCTACGTAAAGCTCCGCTCCCAGCCGAACTTCGCCGGTATGGGCGGGCCGGAGCTCGCCTGGAGCTTCCAGGCGGACCAGGCTGGAGGTATACCAAGAAGCCCCTGGTGACGGAGCCCCGGGATCCAACTCCACGGCCCCCGGACACTCCTCGAGGACGAACTGCCACCCGGGCAGGTGGTAGCGGTGGAACGAAGGTAGGATCTCGGTGATGACCCAGCCCATTTGCAGCAGCGTCTGCTGGAAGTATCCCCACCGGGCCAGGTCGGATTCCAGCCGGGTCAGGCCGAAGTACAGGGCGGTGCCCGGGCCGCGCAGCCCCTCGGTGGCCCGGGAAAGAAAGAGGGTAAAACCAGCCCTGGTTTCTACCGGGTCGGTCACCGCCACGTCAAATTGCCCGTGCAGATCTTCCGGCCAGGGGTTGCGAACGTCATATTCCCTTACCCGCAGGTTTTCCCAACCGCGCTCTTGAGCTACAGTGCGGAGGAAGGCCACCAGTTGCGGGTCAATTTCCAGCACCGTAATGCCGGCCGGCAACCCGGTTAGGGCCGCCGCCAGACTGGTCAGGTCGTCATCTCCTAGAAACAGTATCTCCCTTCCTTCCAGGTCGCCCTGCCGGTACATGACGAGCACGCGTCCCAGGCTGTCGGCCACCCGGACGCAGCCCTGGTCAAACTCGGCTTTCATGTCCGGCCGGCGGTGGGCCAGTTCTGCCAGCTCTGTTTCCACCTGGGAGAAAAAAACCTGCGGCACCAGGCCCTTGCCTTCACAGGCGGGGCAGGTGAGATCCGGCGTAGACGTGAGTTTCATTTCTCTGGCCCGTTCCCGGCCGGCAGGGGTCAGGGCGAACTTGTTTCCCTGCCGGGTCACCAGGCCGGACGTCAGCAAGTTTTGTAGAGCCGATACGCACGCGGTGGCGTCATTGCCAGTCAGGGGGAGGAGCTCCCACAGGCTCAATGGCTCCTCGAGGATGGCCCGCGTTATTTGCTGTGCGCTTCTCTCCATCTTTCGACCTCCCCAGAAGTTTATAGCAGAAAATCGTCTCCGCTGTCAAATGTTCGGGCCGCAGCAGGAATACTATTAGCAGGGCCGAAATAAGGGAAGAAAGAATCAGTGTTGGGGGTAGGGAGATGGCCTCCTGGAAGGTCCGGGGTGGCAGACAACTGATAGGGCGGGTGCGCATCAGCGGCAGCAAAAATGCCGCCCTGGCCGTGCTGGCGGCCAGCGTGCTGGCCACTGGTCCGGTGGTGTTGGAGAATATTCCCCGGGTCCAGGATGTTGAAGTGACGCTCAATATCTTGCATAGCCTGGGGGTGGGCGGCCACTGGGAGGAGGCCGGTTTACTCAGGCTGGAGGTGCCGGAAAAAATTGCCGGGAGTATCCCCTTTGCCGAGGCACGGAGGATAAGGGCCTCCAGCTTGTTGCTGGGAGCCCTGCTGGCCAAGAAAGGCGAGGCCCATATTCCCCTGCCCGGGGGATGCAATATCGGCCTGCGCCCCCTGGACCTGCACCTCAAGGGTCTGGCGGCTATGGGCGCCGCGGCGAGGATTGCAGGTGGGCAGGTTCTGGCCTCAGGACATGACCTGCACCCGGCCAAGATATATTTGGATTTCCCCAGCGTGGGCGCTACCGAGAATCTGGTGCTGGCGGCCTGCCGGGTCCCTGGTCAGACCATTATTGAAAACGCGGCCAAGGAGCCGGAGATAGTAGACCTGGCCAGTTTTCTCAATGCCATGGGCGCACACGTGCGGGGCGCGGGCACCGACGTGATCCGGGTGGAAGGGGGCTTTGAACTCGGGCCGGCGCGCCACACGGTGATTCCCGACCGCATTGAAGCCGGAACCTACATGCTGGCGGCGGTGATTACCCGGGGCCGGGTAACGGTGGAAAACGTGATTCCCCTGCACCTGCAGCCAGTAACCGCCAAGATCCAGGAGCTGGGGGCCAGGGTGGAGGAGGCTGGCGAGACACTAACCATCACCGGGCCGGAGCGGGTCCGGGCGGTCAATGTCAAGACCATGCCTTACCCGGGCTTCCCTACCGACCTGCAGTCGCCCATGCTGGCGGTGCTGGCCCTGGCCGCGGGGACGGGCGTAGTGGTGGAAACGGTATTTGAAAACCGCTACCAGGTAGCCGAGGAGCTGCAGCGTATGGGGGCGCAGATAAAGATTGAGGGGCAGACGGCGGTAGTCATTGGCCAGCCCAAACTCTGGGGGGCCGAAGTGCGGGTACCCGAGTTGCGTGGGGGCGCGGCCCTGCTGCTGGCCGCCCTGGCGGCCGAGGGGGAAAGCCGCCTGACGGGGGTGGAAGGCATTAACCGCGGCTATGAAGATTGCCTGGCTAAGATGCAGGCCCTGGGGGCAGAGATAGTATCGGAGGTTTCCTAATCCGGACATCCGGCCCGGCTCGGCCGGGCATGCACCCGGATAAATTATCACACCTGTAACCGCAGGGGGAGGGGCTGTCGGGTCCGCAGCGCGCTGCGGGCCGCGACAAAACCCATGCCAGAGGGAGGAATCTCTTTGAGTTACTTCAGCCGTAACTTTTACTATCCCCGGCGGTCCAGGTGGCGTTACCTGGGCTGGTTGCTGGCGGGAATGCTATTAGGGGCCGCGGTAATCGCCCTGGCCGGGGGCCTCTTCCCGCCGCCTACCCGCAGTCCCGGGCGGGAAGACACCAGCGCCGTTCCCTCTCCGGCCCCGCTGGTAAGCCTCCCGGCGGGACAGGCTCCGGTGATAGACATCGCCAGGCGGATAGGTCCGAGTGTGGTCGGCATCACCAACTACAGCCGGCGGGATGTCTTTGCCGGCGGCGAGGTGAAGTCAGGATCGGGCATAGTTATTGACGCCGGGCGGGGAGATATTGTCACCAACTACCACGTGATTGAAGGTTACCGTCGCCTGGCGGTGACAGTAGACGGGGAAAGGGAGTACGAAGCCCGGCTGGTGGGCGGGGACCCGGATACCGACCTGGCTGTAGTGCAGGTGGATGCCCGGGGACTTAAGGAGGCGGTCCTGGGGGATTCGGCGGCCTTGCAGGTAGGGGAACTGGTTGTGGCCGTGGGTAACCCCTTGGGGCCGGAGTTTGCCCGCACGGTAACGGCCGGGGTGGTCAGCGCCCTGAACCGGGAGATAACGGTCTCGAGCCGGCCGGGCCAGGAAGTAACCCTGCGGGTGCTGCAGACAGATGCGGCCATTAATCCGGGCAACAGCGGCGGCGCCCTGGCCAACAGCCGGGGTGAGGTGGTGGGGATCAACAGCGTCAAGATAGCGGCCCCCGAGGTGGAGGGTATGGGTTTTGCCATCCCCATCAACGATGCCCGCCCGGTTATCGAGCAGCTTATCAGCCAGGGCCGGGTGCGCCGCCCCTTTCTGGGGATAAGTTTCCAGGAGGTAACGCCGCAGGTATCCCGTTGGTCCGGCATGCCGGCCGGCCTGTTTATCAGCGAGGTCCTGCCCGGTAGTCCGGCGGACAAGGCGGGTATGAAGGTCGAGGACGTGCTGGTGGAGGCTGAGGGACAGAAGGTGGCCCGGGCCGGTGACCTGCAGAAGTTCCTTGAGCGCCACCGGCCGGGAGACCGGGTGCAGTTGACGGTGATTAGAGGCGAAGATCGTCTGGCGCTAGGGTTAACCCTGGGGGAAAAGTCCTGAAAACCGCGGCCTGAATTTGTACGTGCGGCTGTCTCCCTATCTACACGTCTGCGCCCCCTCGTCTAGTTTTATTTTTATCCGGGTGGCGGCGCAGGCGGTGCGGACCCGGGGACGGCATTCCGCCGGTAACGCTGGGTGAAGGGAGCAGCAAGTGGTTTTCACAAGTTGGGGGAAGGAGAAATGGGTTCCGGGTATGCGCGGGGAAGGGTAAAAAAGAAAGGGCGCCGTTTCTGGTTGCGGCTGCTGCTTGGGGTGGCGGCTGTAGCTGCGGCGCTGGTTTTCTGGTATGCCGGGCCAGGGACAGGGGCCGGGACGGCCGGCCAACCGTTTGACGTGATTGTCGTTGGCGGCGAACCCGAGGGGGTGGCCGCAGCCGTGGCCGCCAGCCGCGCCGGCGCGGAAACCCTGCTCCTGGAGCGCCGGGATGGTCTGGGCGGGCTGATGACCTACGGCATGTTAAATACCATTGACATGAACCGCGACCCGCAGGGGAAGGTGGTAACCAGGGGCCTCTTCACCGAGTTTTACCAGGCCATGAGTGGTGAGGCCTTTGACGTGGGCGAGGCCAAGGACTTTTTTGCCCGCCTGGTTGGGAAGGAAGCCCACCTGCAAGTGAAGCTGGGGGCCAGGTTTGTCGCCCCGGTCTTGGCGGGCCAGACCCTGGTGGGGGTGGAGGTAGAGGAACAAACCCTGCTGGGGCCGAAAAAGCGCACTTATTACGGCCGCCGTTTCATTGATGCCACCCAGGACGCGGACCTGGCCGCGGCCAGCGGCGTGCCCTATACCGTAGGGGCTGAGGACCGCGATCTGCCGGGAGAAAAGATGGTGGCCACCCTGATGCTGCATGTGGGCGGGGTGGATTGGGCGGCCATCCGGCAGGCACTAAATACTGATGCGGACAAGGGTACCGGCGCCAGCAACTTCAGCGCTTGGGGTTTCTTAAAAGAGGCCCGCGGCTATCAGCCGCAGGAGCAAGGTCTGCGCCTGCGCGGCCTGAATATTGGGCGGCAGAAGGACGGCACCGTCCTCATCAACGCCCTGCAGATTTTTGGCGTGGACGGCCTGATTCCGGCGTCTTACCAGGACGGGATGCGGCGGGGTCAGGCCGAGGCCCCGCGCATCGTCGCCTACCTGCGGCAGCGGATTCCTGGCTTCAGCCAGGCGTACCTGATCGGCACGGCTCCGGAACTATACGTACGGGAAACCCGGCATGTTATTGGCGAATACCAGTTGACCATCAATGACCTGCTGGAGAACCGCGATTTCCCGGATACCATTGCTATCGGCTCCTACCCGGTGGACATCCAGCCTACCTCCCCGGATAACTGGGGGTACATCCTGGGTGACCCCATCCAGTACGGCATCCCCTTCCGCTGCCTTGTGCCTCGGGAGGTAGAAAACCTGCTGGTGGTTGGCCGGGCCGCTTCCTTCACCTCCCTGGCCGCCGGCAGCGCCCGGACCATCCCCGTGGGCATGGCCACGGGCCAGGCAGCCGGGGTGGCGGCGGCCATGTCCCTGGAAACCAAGATGGGCTTTCGCCAGATGGCCGGTGACGAACAGGCCGTAACCGAGCTGAGGCGGCGGCTAGTCGCGCAAGGGGCTTACCTGGAGCATTTCCATTTTCCCAACCCTGACGCCGGCCACTGGGCCTACCCGGCGGTGCGCTCCCTGCGGGAGACTGGCCTGGTCAGCCAGGGGTACGCGGCCAGCCTGGAGCTGGACCGGCCGGTGACAGCGCGGGAGTTTCGCGACCTCCTCTGGGAGCTGGTACGGCGGTATGCGCCGGAAAACCTCCCGGACCGGGCCGCAATAGAACCCCTGGGCGCAAATGCGCCTTTGACCAAGGGCCAGGCCCTGGCCCTGGTTCTGCGCATGCATAACCGGCCCGCCGACCCAGGGGAGGCGGTAATAAGACTGTTGGACCGGGCCTGGGAGGCCGGGGCCATGCCCCCGGTAGTGCTGGAGCACTGGGAGGAAGGTGGGGCCTACGTTACCCGCGGGGTGGCCTACGCCTGGCTCAACTGGTTCTATCAGATGTTGCGCTCCCGCGCCGGCTAGCGCCATCTTACGGCACCGGCTGGGCGGGGCAGGAGTTATTTTGCCAGTAGACTATTTTTCCGAGATGTATTAGAATATAGGGCGATTGGGGGTATGCGGGTGATAGAGCTAGCAGGCGTAACCAAAAGATTTGGAGCCAAAGTCGCGGTTGACGATCTCAGTCTGCGAGTTGAGAGGGGAGAGATCCTGGGCCTGCTGGGGCCCAACGGCGCCGGCAAGACCACCACCATGCGCATTATTACCGGTTATCTCCCGCCCACGGCCGGAACGGTGCGGGTGGCCGATGTCCCGGTACCCCAGAATCCGGTGGCGGTGAAAAAAGCAATCGGCTACCTGCCGGAGACTCCGCCCTTGTACGCCGAGCTCACCGTCAGGGAGCAACTGGCCTTTGTAGCCGAGATAAAGGGCCTCCCCCGGGCCGAAAGGAGCCGGGACGTGGCCCGGGCCATGGAGGAAACCGTTACTTTGGATGTGGCCGACCGGCTGGTGGGTAACCTTTCCCGCGGCTACCGGCAGCGGGTGGGGCTGGCCCAGGCCCTGCTGGGAGATCCGCAGGTCCTGATTCTGGACGAGCCCACGGTCGGGCTGGATCCGCGGCAGATAATTGAAATCCGCGAACTTATTCGTGATCTGGCCGGAGAGCGCACGGTAATTCTCAGTTCTCATATCCTGCCTGAAGTCAGCCAGCTCTGCCAGCGGGTGGCCATTATCAACCGCGGCCATCTGGTGGCCCAGGACACGCCGGAGAACCTGGCCCGCGCGCTCGGGCGGGCGCAGAGGCTCGAGGCCGAGATCAAAGGCCGGCCGGAGGAAATAAGGGCGGCCCTGGAAAAAGTGCCTGGGGTGGCTGAGGTGAGCGTAGGAGAGGAGGTTCCCGGCCGGGCGGCGGGCGCCGCGGCCTCCGGGCCCGGGGAGGAAGATGCTGCCCAGGCGATATCCGCCGTGACCCTGGGCCTGGCGCCGGGGGCAGACCCCTTCCGGGTGCGGGAAGACATGTTTTTTGCCCTGGCCGCGGCCGGTCTACCGCTGCTTGCCCTGAGCGCGGAACAGCTTTCCCTTGAGGAGGTATTCATGCAACTGGTGGTGGAAGAGCCCGCGGCGAACTAGCAGCAGGTTGTAAAACCCCGGGGCCAGGCGCCAGCCCTGCCGTCGGACAGACGGCTTTCGACAATACTCACCTATCCCTATTGATACGGGTGGTGGGGTAGGTCTCAGCCGGTGAAGTTAGGAGCATGTGGGGGGTACGATAATTGCTGGCTATATTTAAGCGCGAACTGCGCAGCTATCTGTTTTCACCTCTGGCCTACGTCCTGGTGGCTGTCTTCGTGGGCCTGGGCAGTTACTTTTTCAGTGTTATCCTCCTCTCCACCAGGGTGGCGGATCTGGGCGGGTATTTTGCCAATATGGCTCTGGTGGCCATGTTCATCGCGCCTTTGCTGACCATGCGTCTGTGGTCCGAGGAGGAGCAGAAGGGTACGGCCGAACTCCTGCTCACTTCCCCGGTCACCATGGCCGGCATCGTTGCCGGGAAATACCTGGCCGCCCTAGTGGTCTATCTCTTGGCAATAGGCATTTCCCTGCTTTATCCCCTCATTCTCGGCCTATACGGGGAGCCGGACTGGGGTCCGATCATCAGCGCCTATCTCGGCTTCATCTTGCTGGGGGCCACTTACCTGGCGGTGGGGTTTTTCGCTTCCTCCCTCACCTCCAGTCAGGTACTGGCAGGGGTAACCGGCATAGGCATTTTACTCCTTTTTTGGATCGTGGGCTGGCTGTCCAGCGCCCTGGGCCCCGGCGTGGGACAGGTGACTGACTACCTTTCCGTGCTGAACCAGTTTGACGATTTCCTTAAGGGTATTCTCAATAGCACCCACCTGGTATATTATGGCAGCCTGATTGTCACCTTCCTGTTCTTAAGTGTACAGAACCTGCAGCGGCGGATATGGGGGGATTGAGTTGGAGCGATACGCACGCCGGAGCGTCCTGATAGTAGCCGTCATTGGCCTCCTCATCGTTGTCAACGTCTTAAGTGTCAGGTATCCCCAGCACTGGGATCTGACTGCGGAAAAGCTTTTCAGCCTCTCCGACCAGTCGCGGACCGCCCTGGCCCAGCTCCAGGAGCCCGTAAAGATCATGGCCTTCCTGCAGGAGGGCAGCGAGGAATCACAAAAGGTACGGGACCTGCTGGACTCCTACCGCTATGCCGGCGGGGATAAGGTGCAGGTAGAGATTGTGGACCCAGTGGCCAAGCCCTCGGTGGCCAGGGAATACCAGATCGAGTATTACAATACTTTGATCCTTACCATGGCCCAGCGGCAGCGGCGGGTTGAGCCATATAACCTGTTCAGCCCCGGCCCGGACCAGTACTCCCTGGAATTTCGCGGCGAACAGGCGGTGACCCGGGCCATCCTGGAACTTAACCGCCAGTCCGGAGCCAACCTTTACTTTCTTTCTGGCCACGGCGAGGGCAGCCTTACGGGTGATTTTGGCCAACTGACCGGGTATCTGCAGGGGGAAGGGTATACGGCCAAGACCCTGGACCTCCCCACCAGCGGCCAGGTGCCTCAGGATGCCCGCCTGGTGGTGATTGCCGGCCCCAGGAGGGATCTGAGCCCGCAGGAAAGCGAGCAGTTGGCCACATATGTGGCTGGCGGTGGGCGGCTCCTGGTCATGCTGGACCCGGTGCCGGGCCAGACCCTGCCGGAGCTGCAGAGGTTAATGGGTCGCCTGGGGGTTCAGGCCCAGCCCACTTTGGTGGTGGACCCGGAAAGGGCCTTCTTCATGGATGCCCTGAGCCCGGTGCCGGTAATCGCTTCCCATGCGATCACTGACAAGCTGATCAGCCAGAATCTGGGGCTGGTAATGCCCGAGGCGCAGAGCCTGGCCGTGGAGAAAAAGAGCGAATACCAGGTGCAGCAGTTGCTCACCACCAGTAACAAGGCCTGGGGCGAGACCAAGTTTCCGGCCCAGCGGGCAGCCAAGGACCCTGAGGACATCCCCGGCCCCCTGACCTTGGCAGTGGCGGTGAGTAAAGAAGAACCCGCCCCGGCTGCGGAAAAGGCCGGGGGCCAGGGCGGGCCGGATACGCCTGCCTCTCGCCCGGTGGCTGTGCTCATCGGCAACTCGGCCTTTGTCCGGGCCCAAGCCATCGGCTTCCAGGGCAACGCTGATTTCCTGGTAAACTCGGTGAACTGGCTGCTCGGCGAAGAAGGGTTGATCTCCATCCGGCCCAAAGAAGCCGGGCCGCGGGTCGTGGAGCTTACCCCCGGAGCGGCTCAGGGAATCTTCTACGGTACCACAGTGGTAGTGCCGCTAATTATCCTGGGGCTGGGAGCTTTTGTCTGGTTCCGGCGCCGCACGCTGTAAGCAGGTTACAGGGTTACAGGATAGAAACTGGAGATACTACAGCGGAGGAGATCGTTGCCATACCATCGCCATTTTTGTCCTTACTGCTGGCATCCTAAGCGGCATGGGGGTATTGATCTTGAAGAAATGGATACTTCCGTTGAGTGTGCTGGTTATTTTCCTCGGGCTCCTGGCCTTTACCCTGTTCGACCGGCCGCCAAAGGAAGACACGACAGCGAATAAGGAGCAGCCGGAGATTTTCTCCCTGGCTGAGAGTGATATTGCCCGAATAAATATCTCCCACGATCAGGAGCAAATTGAGCTGGCGCGCGAAGGAGACGCCTGGTGGGTCATGCCAGGGCACCTCAAGGGGAACAACCTGCGCATTGATACCCTGGCCCGCACCCTGGCCGGCCTCACGGCCGGCCGGGTGATCGTCGAGACCGGCGCCAATCTGGCCACCTACGGCTTGGATAGGCCGGCCTACCGGGTAAAGGTACAGTTAAAGGACGGCAAGAGCGCCACCCTCCTGGTGGGAGCGGCCACCCCGGTCAAGACAGACCAGGGAGAAGGCGAGTACTACGTGCAGAAGGAAAACTCCCCCGCGGTCTATACCCTGAGCGAGTCCACGGTGCAGATGTTCCAGGCGGGCAGAAACGACTTCCGCAACCTGTACTTTTTCAAGTTCTCCCTGGCCGACGTTGAGGATTTTGCCGTCAGATGGGGAGACCTGGATGTTGCTGCCAGGCTCGAAGGGACCGAATGGCAGCTCACCAGACCGGAATCCCGCCCGGTAGACTTGGATAAAGTGACTTCATTTCTGGATAAAGCTACTTTCCTGGAACCAAAGGAATTCGTCAAGGATTATCCGGCGGAAGCCGATCTGTCCCGTTTCGGCTTCACCTCGCCCCAGGGCCGCATTGTCATCCACCAGAAGGCCGAACCTAAGGAGCTGGTGGCCGAAATCGGCGCCAGGGCCGGGGAAGACTACTACGTCCGCCGCTCAGACGAGCCGTACATCTACCTCGTGGCCGGCAAGGACCTCGAGGATATGCAGAGAGCAGCGGAGGAGATGGTGAAGTGACACCGCATCCCGGGCCGGAATGGCAGGAAAAAACTCAGACCTTCAACCTGCCCGTCGTTTTCACCCTTTAGATCGAGGCGGTAACGCTGCGCAGGCGACATGAAGGTCTATAATTTGTTTTCGAGGGCAAATTTAATGGCCTGCCGGGTGCTGGCAATACCCAGCTTTTTCTTGATATTGCTCTTGTGCACTTCAATCGTCTTAACGGAGAGGAATAACTTTTCGGCGATTTCCTGGTCCTTTTCCCCTTCCACCAGCAAATGGAGAACCTCCAGTTCCCGCTGGCTAAGGAGGGGGTGGCGCCCCGGCACTTGATTCCATATTTCCCGCGCCCTGGGCGTGGCAAAATAAGTTTTCCCCTGGCAAACCTTACGGGCAGCGTTTAGCAGGTCTTCGTAGGGCATATTCTTGGTGATAAAGCCGGTGGCTCCGGCCATGGCCGCGTGGAGAACGTATTCGTCGTGGTCGTACATGGTCACTACCAGGTATTGCATCGCCAGCTGTCTGGTTCTGGCCAGGCGGATAAATTCGTACCCCTCCAGGGTTCCGTCCAGGTTCAGGTCTACCAGGGCGATATCTGGCTGGTGCTGGCCGGCCAGTTGCAACGCCTCATGGAGGTTCCCGGCCGCGCCCACGACCTGAAAATCCGGAGCCAGCCGCAACGCGAGTTCCAGGGTCTGCCGGAACAGGATGTGGTCATCAACCAGAAGCATTTTCCACTGCATGGCTTTTTCCTCCGTCCTGACGCCCTATGTGTAGTTTCAGGTTTCCGCACACCGGCCTTATCGGGCAGCCTGCCCATTGAGGGGAATCCAGGCGGTCACGGTGCAGCCTTTCCCCGGGAAGCTTTCCAGGGATACCCTGCCACCCAGGAGGGATACTCTTTCCTGCATGATTCCAAGCCCCCTGCCGCCAGTTTCCCCAGGTCTTACAGGATCAAAGCCTTTACCGTTATCAACGATGCTGAGATTAATATACCCCTCCTGTCCGCTCAGGCTCACCGCCACCTCAGTTGCCCGGCCGTGCCTGACCGCATTGGTAATGGCCTCTTGAGTTATTCTGAAAACGGCAACCTGCCGGGTAGAATCCAGGTGGGTACCGTGCAGGACACCCCATTCCAGATGCCATTTCACCCTTAACTGGCGGCCTATCCCTTCTAAATACTGGGCCAGGCTGGTGCGGAAGTCCTTTCCCTGCAGGGGAAGGGGTTCGAGATCCGTAATAATCCTTTTCAGCTCCTGGCTCGCCCGCGCAACTATTTCCTGGCAATCCCGTACCACCGACCCAAGGCTGGGATCAGCCGTAGCCAGCTGCAACATCTCCAGCAGCAGGGCTATGGCCCGCAGATCTTGCCCCAGTTGGTCATGCAGGTCGCGCGCCAGCCGGCTCCTTTCCTGTTCCCGGGCGTGCAACAGCTCCAGGCTCACCTGGCGCAGACGCTCGTTCTGCTGCCGCAACTTTTCCCGCAGGCAGAAGGCGTTGATAGCCTCGCCAAATTCCTCCCCGAGGCTCACCAGGAACGGCAGATTCCAGCCAGGGCTGCGAAAGCAGTTGGTGTTAAGGACAATAGCGCCGGTAACCCGGTTCCTGGCCCTGATGGGTACGGCAAACCACTGTGGCATAACCTCTGTCAGCAGGTCGGTGCCGTTACGGGGGTTTGCGGTATGTCCGGTGACAGGCTTCTGCTGCACCACGACCTGGGTAAGTGCCGTCTGCTGCGGATCGAGTTCCGCTATCCCGGCCTTTTCTGCCTCCGTAAGGCCCAGGGAGGCGCGCAGGTAAAAGCGCTGTTGCTGCCACTGGAAAATAGCTCCCTGCGATGTTTGGGATATCTCCGCGGCCTTATAAAGAAGGAACTCCACCGCCGCAAGCAGTGAGTGGGCAGTATTGAAATACCGGGAAATCTCGTAGAAGACGCTAAGCTGTTTGATACCGACGGTGCGCTGGTAATCCAGGTAGTTACAGGGCATGGCTTCGGCAGGCAATATACATACCTCCAAAATCATGTGATTATTTAAGACTATATCATTGCATGTTAACTGTGTCAAGTACGACATGCCTATGGCTGTAAATTCAGGGATTTCCCGTAGGGAAGGGGAAGGGAATGCCGGTATTAATTAATCAGGTTTGTTACTAATTTACCGGTTTTACGATGTGTGTAATAATATACCCCAACAACATCCAATGCCCTGCTTTTGGTGACCTTTCTGGCAGCGTCCGGCCGCAGGTGCTTGAGCTAAAAAAGGGGAGGGGGGTGAAATAAGGTTCGGCAGGGCCGGTTGCCTCTGGTGGGGTCGAGGGTGCTTGTTGGATATTGGTCAATGAGGTGCTAATTCTAAACGGGGTGCGGGGGAGGCGCGAATGCAGCTTCAGGGAAAAGTAGCGATTATTACTGGTGCCGGACAAGGAATTGGCCGAGCCTATGCCCACGGCTTTGCCGGGGAAGGAGCGCGGGTGGTAATCGCCGAGGTCAATCCCATCAACGCCCAGAAGGTTGCTGATGAGATCAAGACACGTGGCGGCGAAGCCATGGCCTTACAGACAGACGTATCGGATGCCAACAGCACCATGGAGATGGCCAGGAAGGCGGTGGAAACTTACGGGCGGATTGACATCCTCCTCAACAATGCCGCCGTTTACTACGGGATCGGGTTCCGCCCGTGGGATAGCTGGGACGAGGAAGAGTGGGACAAGATTTTTGCCGTGAATGTCAAGGGTATCTGGCTGTGCGTTAAGGCCGTGGCCGGCCAGATGAAGGCCCAGGGTAAGGGGAAGATAATCAATATATCTTCGACTACCTTCCACACCGGCCAGCCCATGCTCTTGCCGTATGTGGGCAGCAAGGGAGCGGTAATTGCCCTCACCCGGTGTCTGGCCAGGGAACTCGGTGACTACGGGATCAATGTCAACTGCATTGCCCCTGGTTTCACCATGAGCGAGGCCAGCCTCCAGATGCCCAATTCTCCTCCGGGCATAAAGGAGGCGGTAGCGGCCCACCAATGCTTCAAACGCAGCCAGCAGCCGGAAGACCTGGTAGGAGCGGCTGTATTCCTGGCCTCTGATGAAGCCGATTTCATCACCGGGCAGACGATCATTGTTGATGGCGGCATGGCCATGGTGTAAGTCAGGGTGTTTCCTGGCGGTTAGTAGAGCACGGTACATTTTTCGCCAACTCAGGTAAGGTATTGTGTTTACCTGGTTGAGCTTCAGGAATAAGGGTGGTGATTCCATGCCAGAGATCCAAACATGCAACCTGTTTATTGACGGCCGGGAAGAAGCGGGCCAGGAGCAGTTTGAGGTAA
>SLTJ01000025.1:87226-93066 GCA_004347685.1 Clostridia bacterium | reverse complement strand
TGACGGCTACTGTGGAAGACGTTACCAGCAATGCCCTGACCTTCACGGTAACTGCCCCTGTCTCTTGGCCGGTGGAGGTGTCCGACGTTCGCACCCTCGACCAGGACGGTAATCCGGTAAGCAACTTTGCCCCTGGCGATCTGTACCAGGTGGAGCTCACCATGACCAATGTGAGCGAACAAACCCTGACGCCGATGGCCATAGTCAGGATCGAGCGCAGCGACCTTCCGGGAGCCCCGCAGTACACCGGCACCGCCAAGGTAACACTGCAGTCTAACAGCACGGCTACCGTTACCATTGGGCCGGCCCTGCCGGTAGACGCGGCCACAGGCACTTACAAGGCCAAGGTAATGGTGTGGAGCAACTGGCTATCCCAGGGCGGTGAACCACTAGCTCCGGCCGGCGAAGTTACCTTCACGGTGGGGCAGTGAGGTGGCGGCCATGTGGTTGAGGAACATCAGGAAGCAAAAAGTCGTTGTGCTGGCAGTACTCTTTGGGTTTCTGGCGACCGGGCTGGGCCTTGTCCCGGCCCCGGCCCTGGTGCAGGCCAGCCCCGCTGACATGAGCCTACAGGTTGGAACCGGTGCGGAAACCTATGACATCGGAGATACAGTGCAGGTTACGGCCACGGCGACGGTAGACGGCGCCCCGGTTTCGGGGGCTCAGGTGGCCTTTGAGATCCGGGACCAGGAAGGGCACGTCAAGTATGTGGATCAGTTGGCCACAGGTGCCAGCGGCCAGGCCGTTATGACCTATAGGCTGGTAGATACCCCGGTCAGCAAGGTTGAACCGGGCACATATACCATCTGGGCCCGGGCCAGTTGGGGCGGGAGGACATCACAGGCCACGGCCACCTTTGCCGTGCAGGCCGCGGTGACGCCGCCGGCGGTGCCGGTATTGACCACCCTTACCTTAGGTGGCACGCCGCCGGCAGGCTTCAAGGTGGGCGATACCTTTGATCTGAGCAGCCTGACCCTCACGGCCACGGATCAGAACGGGCAGCCCTATGACCTGGCGGGCAAGACCGTTACCTGGGCCAGCAGCAACACGGCCGTGGCCACGGTGAGCGGCAGCACCCTCGCGGCCGTGGCCGCCGGGACGACCCAGGTGACGGCCACCGTGGAAGGCGTCATCAGCAATCCCCTGACCTTCACCGTAGTGGCTCCGGCCACCGGAGCCATCAGCGGCACCGTGACCTACCGGGGCCAGCCCCAGGCCGACGTGAGGGTGGTCATCAGCGCCATCTCGCGCAGCACAGTGACAGACAATGAGGGCAGATATAGCTTTGCCGATCTATCTCCCGGCTCTTACCAGGTGACGGTAGTGGCCCAGCAGGGCTTCACCCGGCAGGAGAAAGCCGTGACGGTGACCGGCGGGCAGACGGCTCAGTGTGACTTTGACCTCCTGAAGGGCGGAACGATTACCGGAACGGTTACCGATACGAGCGGCAACCCCCTGGAAGGCATCGAAATCACCATTGACAGCGCCGGCCACTCCGGAGAACAGGGCTACATAGCCTACGCCGTTACCGGCGCGGACGGCACCTTCTGGCTGGATGGTTTACGCACTGCCGGCGATTATGTCCTGACTACCTGGAACAACCAGGGCTATGTTGACGAAACACTTACGGATATCCCGGTGACCCATGGACAGAAGACCGACCTGGGCACTGTCCAACTGCAGAGCGCGGCCAGCCAGTGGGCCGGCATCCGGGGTACCGTCAAGGATCAGGATGGTAATGGCCTGGAGAACATCTACGTGGAGGCCTGGAGCACCGAGACCGGCTCCTGGGCCAGCGATACCACCGATGCCCAGGGGCAATACGAGTTGACCGGCCTCCTGCCCGGCGGCGGCTATAGCCTTTACGCTTGGGGCCAGGTGGGTAACAGCTACGTATCGGCTTCGGGGGATAATCTCTCCCTGGCCGCCGGCGAGACCCTGACCGGCCAGGACCTGGTTATCGAGTTGGGCTACAGCATTACCGGCGCAGTGTACGGTGACCCCATTGGCGAGGGCCCGGTTATTCCCCTGGAGGGAGTGGAAGTTTCGGCCTGGAGCGACGAAGGCGGCTGGGCCTGGGCCCGCACCGGCACGGACGGCGCCTACACCCTGGAGAACCTGCGCTCCGGGGCTTACCACCTGTCCACCTACAACAACAAGTTCTACCTCGACCAGACGGTAGAAGATGTGGCCGTCTATGATGGTGACGTTACCCGGGACCTCACCCTCGCGGAAGGCGGTCGCCTGACCGGCCGGGTAGTGGACAGCCAAAATACCGGCATCGAAGGGGCCCGTATTTCCATTTATAGCGCTAGTGAAGGCAGCGGTAGTTGGGCCGGCGCCACTACTGACGCAGGCGGCAATTTCACCTTGAGAGGCCTGAAGACGGCCGGCGATTTCTATCTCTATATCTGGAAGGCCGGCTACCAGGGTGTCGAGCTGGAGAACCGCAGCGCCCAGGAGGGCACTGAGCAGCAGATTGCCGGGTCACCCTTCACCTTGCTCCGGGAAGATGAGGCCTTGCAAGCCTTCTACGGTGACGGCAACTCTTTCCAAGCGCTACAGCGTATTGCCGCTCCGGGGGACACAGTTACCTTCCGGGCGAGCTACCGGAATAACAGCGTCGTTGCGGCCAGCAACGCCAGGCTGGCGGTGACCCTGCCGGCTGACCTCGCCTATGTGGACGGGTCCAGTTCCAGGCCGGTATCAGCTACGGCCAGCGGCCTTGAGGTAGCCCTGGGCGACGTGGCTGCCGGGGCCGGTGGGATTGTCCTCTTCCAGGCCCGGGTGAGCCAGTCCGCTACCGCTACGGAATTGACGGCCGGGGCCGCCGTAAACTTCGAGCAGGGAACCGGTGGCCAGGACCTGAGCGACAGCCTGGGCGTGGCCGTGGTGGAGGTGCTCCACGCCACCATCAACGGCCCGGCAACGGGTACCCCCACCGAGCAGGTGAAGCTCTACGGCGAGTGCTCCCAGGACGCTCTGGTGACCGTATACGCTAAGAAAGACGGCGGCGCGCCGCAGGTGCTGAAGCGCACCAGCGTGCAGGGCCGGTGGTGGACGGCCACGGTGGACTTCAGCGCTCCACAGTTGGGAGCCGGAACCTACACCCTTTACGCGGTAGCCAGCGTTGGCGGGCGCAGTTCCGGCGCTTCTGACGAGATTACCCTGGTGGTGAGCGATACCGTACCGGTGGTGGAGCAGGCCAAGGTGCGGTCCGGTGGGAATGAAGTTACCAGCAACCCGTACACCAGCGTGCCGGCCATGGCCGTATGGCAGGGAACGCAGGTGGACATTGAGGTGCAGTTTGTCGCGGATGGCGGCGAGCCCCAGCAGGTAAGCGCCAGTTTCCTGTCATCGCCTGTCAGCATGGCCGGAAGTAACAAGGTATATGCTGGCAGCTTCACCGTCCCCACCACCGCCTTTGGCGACGTGCCGGTAAAGCTCCTCTACCGGGATGCATCTGGAAACAGCTACGAGACGACCATCGCCGAGTTGACCATCCTGATAGACCCCAGCGGGTACGTGTACGACGAGGCCACCAACAGCCGGCTCGCCGGGGTAACGGCGGTGGTGCAGCAGAAGCAGGCAGACGACACCTGGCGCAACTGGGACGCGGCCAGGTTCGGCCAGATCAATCCGCAGTTGACCGACGAACAGGGACGTTACGGCTGGGATGTACCGGCCGGCACCTACCGGGTGATATTCAGCAAGGACGGCTATGAGACCTATACCAGCGGGGAGGTAGTTGTGCCGCCGCCGGAAACCGAACTGAACATCGGGCTGGTGGCCCTGGAAGGGGCCAGGCTGGCCAGCCTCACCTTGCAGGGTACACCTCCCGCCAGCTTTACAGTAGGGAGCACCTTTAACCTCAATACCCTAAGCCTGAGTGGTTACGACCAGAACAGCGACCACTACGACCTGGCGGGTAAGACCGTAACCTGGCACAGCAGCAACACGGCGGTGGCCACGGTGAGCGGCAGCACGCTGACGGCGGTAGGCGCCGGGACGACCCAGGTAACGGCCACTGTGGAAGGCGTTACCAGCAATGCGCTGACCTTCACGGTGAGCGCAGCCCCCACCGGCGCTGGTGGCGGTGGGGGTGGAGCCGCACCTACAGCCCCGGCTGCTCCTGCCGGCGTGGCCGTGGATAAGGTCGAGGTCCAGCGCCAGCTAGGCGCCGGAGCCAAGGTGGTAGTGGCGGAAGTGCCGGCCACGGCTGCCGAACATTCCGTGGCCCTGAACCGCGACGCAGTGCAGGCCCTGGTGGCGGCCAGGGTGCCGTTGCAGGTGAAGACGGCCGGCGCCCTAGTAGAAATCCCCGCCGCCGCCCTGGTGGTGCCGGACACGGGCGCGGAACTGCGGGTGAAGGCCCAGGCGGTGGCCAGCGCGGAAGCCCAGCAGATCCTGCCGGCAGCCGGGCCCCTTAGGTCGGCGGGCTCGGTGGTGGACATCACAGTGGAGACCGCCAAGGGCCAGACCAGGCAGGCGGTGGCCAGGTTCAGCCAGCCGGTCAAGGTGCGGCTGAGCTACAGCACCGCAGGAGTGAATGAAGCCAGGCTGGGCGCCTACCGCTATGACGAGGTGGCTAAGGCCTGGAACTATATCCGCAGCAAGGTAGATACGGCTAACAAGGTAGTGGAGTTCACCACCGACCACTTCAGCAAGTACACGGTCATGGAGTACAGCAAGACCTTTGCCGACATCGCCAGCCACTGGGCGAAGCCGGAGATCGAGCTCATGGCCAGCCGTTGGGTGGTGAAGGGCGTTGATGAGGAGCGGTTTAACCCCGAGGGCAACGTCACCCGGGCCGAGTTCGCGGCCATGCTGGTGCGGGCCATGGGTATCGCGGCTCCGGCCAACGCTACGGCGGTCTTCAGTGACGCACAGCCGGGCCAGTGGTTCTTCGCCGAGGTCATGGCCGCCTATAACGCCGGACTGGTGCAGGGTTACGGCGAAGGGAGGTTCGGCCCCAATGACCGCATCACCCGCGAGCAGGTGGTCACCATGGTCGTGCGGGCCATGGCCAGGGAAGGGAAGGCGCCCAAGCTGACTTCCCAGCAGGTGCAGGCCACCCTGTCCGGGTTCGCCGACCTGGATGAGCTATCGGCCTGGGCCTGGGAAGCTTCGGCCGTTGGGGTGGAGACCGGTCTGGTGAAGGGCCGCACTTCTACTACGCTAAACCCGAGGGCGAGCAGCACCCGGGCCGAAGCGGCGGTGCTTATGAAGAGGCTGCTGGAGAAGTTAGAGTAAGCAAGTTGGTAAAGCGAGGACACCGGGAGCCGGGGCATCACCCCGGCTCCACTAAGATCGGGGGAGGGAGATTTATGGCGAGAAGACAGTTATGGCAGGCCGGGATATTCATCCTGGTTCTGCTGACCGTGCTGGGTCTGGCCCTGCCGGCCCTGGCGGAGGAAGGAGGCCGGGTGGCGGCTGGGGAGGAAGCGGTGGCTTCTGCCGGGGAAGGGAATGAGGCCGCCGGCGCTGCTGTTTACGAGGTGGAAGGAGCGGGAAATGATACCGGCCTTGCCGCCTACCAGGCCCAGGCCGTGACCACCGGCACCATCACCGGCCTGGTGAAGGATGCGGCTACAGGGGAACCTGTGTCCGGGGCGACGGTGACGGTGGGTTCTTACGTGTACACCACCGGTGATGACGGGAGGTACATCTTTGCCGACATTCCGGCAGGCACTTACAACCTGACGGCGTCCCGGGACGGCTATCGAAGCCGCAGCACCGGAGATTTCCCGCTGCAGCAGGGGCAGACGCTTAACTTGAATATAGCCCTGGCCCTGAGCAGTATAGCCCGGGGCAACATTCAAGGTTACGTAATAGACGCC